>NZ_JCALDL010000004.1:0-275696 GCF_059812855.1 Mycobacterium sp. NGS35 | reverse complement strand
AAAGGCCGTGGAACACCCCACCACCAAAACACAACCCAATAAAGTTACGGCGGCCACAGCGGCAGGGAAACGCCCGGACCCATCCCGAACCCGGAAGCTAAGCCTGCCAGCGCCAATGATACTACCCACCCCGGGTGGAAAAGTAGGACACCGCCGAACACCAACACAAGCCCTGTGCCCCCCAATTACGTTGGGGGGCACAGGCATTCGTGGACCATTTGCGTCTGCTCGCGCCGATCGCAGACAAGCGTCGCGTCAGTCGAACAGTGTCAGGGCTGCGGCTTATCTACTGCGCTCCAATTGCAGAAGGTGTCGCTTGCGGTCCAGCCCGCCGCCGTAGCCGGTGAGGCAACCGCTGGCACCGATCACCCGATGGCACGGAACGATGATCCCAATCGGGTTGCGGCCGTTGGCAAGTCCTACCGCGCGGGACGCGCCGGGTGCGCCGATCTGTAGCGCAATCTCACCGTAGGACCGAGTCTGCCCGTAGGGAATCGTCTGCAGTGCACCCCATACCCGACGCTGAAATTCGGTTCCCGCCAAGTCCAGCTCGAGATCGAACTCTGTCAGCTCGCCGGCGAAATATGCGCCAAGTTGCTCAACGGCTTGCGGGAAGGCGTCGTCATCGCGTTCCCAGCCGACTCGGCTGGGCTCGTGAGTCTGATCCTGCATTCGCAAGTGCGCCAGGGCATTGCCGCGGCCTGCCAACGTAAGCGGACCTATTGGGCTCTCGACGATCCGAAAACGTATGCCGCTCATGTCTTCTCCTTCGGTGGCCAGTGGTTCACGGGGTGGTCGAGGGTGACCCACATGTGCTGGGCCGCATACGACCGCCAGGGCCGCCATCTCTTGCTGTAGTCGCTCAACACGCGTGGCTCTGTTGGCAGCCCGAGTTGTCTTGCAGCCGTGCGCATTCCACCATCGCCGACAGGGAATGCGTCGGGATCGCCCAACGCGCGCATCGCCACGACTTCGGTGGTCCACGGCCCGATACCGGGCAGCTCGAGGAGTTGCCGTCGCGCCCGCTGCCAGTCGCAACCCGGCCCGAGCGTCACCTCACCTGCGGCCAGCGCATGCACCAGACGAATGATGCTGTCGGAACGCGCCTTTGGTAGCGCAAGCTCGGACGGATGCAGTGCGGTCAGTCGTTCGACCGACGGGAACGTATGGGTCAGTGCGCCGTCGGGGTCGGTGATCGGGGTGCCGTACTTTGCCGCAATTCGCGCGCAATGCGTTCGCGCTGCCTTGGTGGACACTTGCTGGCCGATCACCGCGCGCACCGCGAGTTCGTGTTCGTCGACGGTGCGGGGTATGCGCTGGCCGGGGTGCTTGGCCACGAGCGCGGCGAGGTCGGCGTCGGCACCGAGGAAGTCGACCACCGCCTCCGGATCGGCGTCTAGGTCCAGCAGCCGCCGGCAGCGCGCGATGGCCGTGGCCAGATCCCGAAAGTCATACAGCCGCAATACGCATCGAACGTGGTCGGGCGCAGGGGTGAGGCTGACGATGCCCTCGCCCCACGGCAGCCGCAACGTTCGCCGGTAGCTGCCGTCGCGGACCTCCTCGCAGCCGGGTACCGCAGTGGCCGCCAAGTGGCCGAACACACCCTCGAACCCGAACGGCGTGCGCGTCGGCAACCGCAGTGACACCGTCCCGGCCCCATGCGCCGTGGCGTCGGAATCCGCCCGGCGGGCGGCCTTCCGGCGCAGATCGGTGGGCGTGGCAGCGCAGACCTCGCGGATGGTGTCGTTGAACTGCCGGATGCTGGAGAAGCCGGCGGCGAAAGCGACGTCGCTGAACGGCAGATCAGTGGTCTCGATCAGCACCCGTGCCGTCTGGGTGCGCTGCGCGCGGGCCAGTGCCAGCGGACCGGCGCCTACCTCCGCTTGAAGCACGCGCTCGAGCTGACGGGGGGTGTAGCCGACTTTGGCCGCCAATCCGGCGACGCCCTCGCGGTCCACCGTGCCGTCGGCAATCAGTCGCATCGCCCTTGCCACTGCGTCGCCGCGAACATTCCACTCCGGCGATCCCGGGGAAGCGTCCGGGCGGCAGCGCTTACACGGTCGGAAGCCGGCCCGCTGCGCGGCCGCGGCGGTCGGATAGAACCGCACGTTGCGCGCAAACGGCGAGCGCGCCGGGCAGCTCGGCCGGCAGTAGATCTTGGTGGTCAGAACGGCAGTGACGAACCAACCGTCGAACCGAGCGTCCTTGGATTGGATCGCGCGGTAGCAGCGGTCGAAGTCGTCGTGCATACATCGACAATGACACGCACCAAGCGACAGCACTGGCGGAAATCCGACATCACTGTCCGGGCTCGGGGATGGCCAACCTCGTCGGCTTGTCGCGCCCGCGTAGCACCACTTCACCGTCGACCGACCAACAGCGCCGTTCGTCGTGGCTGGCCGCTTCGACAGTGACCGCCGACGCCAGCAGCCGCTGCGGATACGACTTGGCCAGTTCGCACAACCGCGCAGCCTCGTTCACCGGATCGCCGATCACGGTGTACTCGAAGCGCTCGTAGGCCCCGACGTTTCCGGCCACCGCCTTACCGGCCGCCACGCCGACACCGGCAGGGCATTCCGGTACGTCGTGACGCAACCGTCGGATAATCGCGCGGGCCGTGGCGAGCGCCTCGTCCTCCGGCCGGGGCAGCCGCACAGGCGCGCCGAAAATCGCCAGCGACGCGTCGCCCTCGAACTTGTTGAGCAGACCGTGATGGCGGTCGACTTCCTCGACCACCACGGCAAAGAACCGGTTGAGCAAATCCACCACCTCGATCGGCGGCTTGCTGCTCACCAGCTGCGTCGACCCGATGATGTCGACGAAAAGTACTGCGACGTGGCGCACTTCACCGCCCAGTTCGAGCTCTTGCTGTTCGGCGGCGGCAGCGACTTCCCTGCCGACGTGGCGACCGAACAGGTCGCGCAGCCGTTCCCGTTCCCGCAGCCCATGCACCATCGCGTTGAAGCCGCGCTGCAACTCGCCCAGCTCGGTGCCGTCGAACACCACCAGGTTGCAGTCGAGGTTGCCCTCTTCGACCTTCTTGAGCGCTGTGCGCACCACCCGCACCGGCGTCACGATGAGCCAGGCGACCAGCCACATCAGCAGCGCGCCGAAGAGCAGCGCCACGATGCCCAGGATCAGCACGGCAACGGCGAACTGCGTCTGGGTCAAGTTCTGCAGTGACAGGGAGAACACAGCCAGCAGCACGATGCCGAGCACGATGACGCCGGAGCCGAGCGCCCAGCCCGTCATGATCCGTCCCATGACGCGCGGAGCGAATCGGCGCGGGGGCGGGCCGGCCTCCAGCGCCTGGGCGGCGACGGGCCGCAGCGCGAATTCGGTGAACATGTAGCAGATAGCGGTGACGACGATTCCGCTGAAACTCACCGCGAACAGATACCGGGGGATGAAAGCGGTGTTGACGAGCCCGTACAGCGTCGTCAGCAGGGCCGTTCCGATGCCCCACAGCACCAGATGGATGCCTGCGAGCCGCCACGGCGCCATGAAGGCGTTGCGCTGATCCTCGCGTGTGGGTGCGCGGTCCTCGATCGACCAGCGCAGCGACTTGACGATGCGCCGCGTCATCCATACCACGCCCACGAACAGCGCAGCCCCGATGTAGGCGGGGCTGATGCCGAAGGTCAGCCACAGCGGCGCGTCGGTGAAGATGCTGGGCACCGGAATCGCCACGGTGACGACCAGTAATGCGACGCCGATACCGATGAGGTTCGCGCTGAGCACGAACACGGTGAGAATGGTCTGGATCCGCACCCGTCGGCGTCTGGGGCTCTCTTCGGCTCGGCCTAATATCCAGGTCCCGAAGTCGGGGGTATCCGGCAGTCGGCCGCTTTGCCGTGTCACGCGCTCCGCCAACCGGCCGAGCCGCTGACCTACCGACAACTTGGCAACCATCGTGGCGTCAGCCTAGTGGCGGGGCCGGGGCCATAGAGTGAACGCGTGCGTCTCGTGATCGCCCGCTGCACTGTCGACTACCTCGGACGGCTCACCGCACATCTGCCGTCCGCGCGGCGCCTGCTGCTGATCAAGGCTGACGGATCGGTCAGCGTGCACGCCGACGACCGCGCTTACAAACCGCTGAACTGGATGAGCCCGCCGTGTTGGCTGACGGAAACCTCCGACGGATCCGAAACCGTCTGGGTGGTGCAGAACAAGGCTGGTGAGCAGTTGCGGATCACGGTGGAGGACATCGAGCACGACTCGTCACACGAACTGGGCGTCGACCCCGGCCTGGTGAAAGACGGCGTCGAGGCGCACCTGCAGGAGTTGCTCGCCGAGCACATCGAGCTTCTGGGCTCGGGATACACCTTGGTGCGCCGCGAGTACATGACCCCCATCGGTCCGGTCGACCTGCTCTGCCGCGACGACCAGGGTCGGTCGGTTGCCGTGGAGATCAAGCGGCGCGGCGAGATCGACGGGGTGGAACAGCTGACCCGCTACCTCGAACTACTCAACCGCGACAGCCTGCTGGCCCCGGTCAGCGGCGTGTTCGCCGCTCAGCAGATCAAGCCGCAAGCGCGAACCTTGGCCGTCGACCGCGGAATCCGTTGCGTGACATTGGATTACGACGAGATGCGGGGCTTGGGCAGCGACGAATACCGGCTGTTCTGATGGCCAAGCGCCGGACACCAGCCAAGCGGCCGCTGCCGCCCATCGCCCGCCGGATCGAAGCCGGGCCCGACGGCTACGACTACGAGGTGCGGCCCGTGGCCGCCTCACGCGCCACAAAGGTCTATCGCTGTCCCGGCTGTGATCACGAAATCCTCACGGCCACAGCACATCTCGTGGTCTGGCCGGTCGACGCCCACGGCGGGGTCGAGGATCGACGGCACTGGCACACCGCGTGCTGGACCCACCGGGCTACCCGCGGGCCGACGCGCAAGTGGTCTTAGCGAATCAGACGGCCGGCTCGACGAGTTCGATCAGTACGCCGCCGGCATCCTTGGGGTGGATGAAGTTGATCCGCGAGTTGGCGGTGCCGCGCCGCGGGACGTCGTACAGCAACCGCACGCCCTGGTCTTCGAGGCGCCGGGTGAGCTCATCGAGGTTGCTGACCCGGTAAGCCAGCTGCTGCAGGCCCGGGCCACGCTTGTCGAGGAATTTCGCGATCGGCGAGGAGTCGTCGATCGGGGCCATGAGCTGCACCTGTGCGCTACCTGCAGGGGCGGCGCGCACGGACAGCATCGCCTCACGCACTCCCTGGCCCTCGTTGACCTCTTCGTGCACGACGATCATGCCGAGGTGGTCGTGGTACCAGGCGATGGCGGCATCGAGATCGGCCACGGCGATACCGACGTGGTCTATCGCTGTGACCAGCGCACTTGCCAGGACGGGTCGGGCGTCAACCTGCTCGGTGGTCATAACGTCAAGGTAACCTAACGACATAGATTCCGCTTCTTGGGCCCATACTTACCCCGTTTTCCGGATGCGGACACCAGTTCTGGAGGTATTTATGACGACGTCGGTCATCGTTGCTGGAGCTCGCACCCCGATCGGCAAGTTGATGGGTTCGCTGAAGGATTTTTCGGGAAGCGACCTGGGCGCCATCGCGATCAAGGGCGCACTCGAGAAGGCCAATGTGTCGGCGTCGCTCGTCGAATACGTGATCATGGGGCAGGTGCTCACTGCCGGCGCCGGGCAGATGCCTGCGCGCCAGGCGGCTGTGGCGGCCGGCATCGGGTGGGACGTGCCGGCGCTGACCATCAACAAGATGTGTCTGTCCGGGATCGACGCGATCGCGTTGGCCGACCAGTTGATCCGGGCCGGTGAGTTCGACGTGGTGGTCGCGGGCGGTCAGGAGTCGATGACCGCGGCCCCCCACCTGTTGATCGGCAGCCGCGCCGGCTACAAGTACGGCGACGTGACCGTGCTGGATCACATGGCTTACGACGGGCTGCACGACGTCTTCACCGATCAACCGATGGGTGCGCTCACCGAGCAGCGCAACGAAGTCGATCGGTTCACCCGCGCCGAGCAGGACGAGTACGCCGCCCGGTCACACCAGAAGGCCGCGGCCGCGTGGAAGGACGGGGTGTTCGCCGAGGAGGTGGTGCCGGTCAAGATTCCGCAGCGTAAGGGCGATCCGATCGAGTTCACCGAGGACGAGGGCATCCGCGCCAACACCACGGCGGAATCGCTGGCCGGGCTCAAGCCGGCGTTTCGCAAGGACGGCACCATCACTGCCGGCTCGGCGTCGCAGATCTCCGACGGCGCCGCGGCTGTCGTGGTGATGAACAAGCGCAAGGCCGAGGAACTCGGGCTCAATTGGCTGGCGGAGATTGGCGCGCACGGAGTCGTCGCGGGACCGGACTCGACGTTGCAGTCCCAGCCGGCCAATGCGATCAAGAAGGCGGTCGCGCGCGAAGGCATCTCGGTGGACCAGCTCGACGTCATCGAGATCAACGAGGCGTTCGCCGCTGTTGCGTTGGCCTCCATCCGCGAACTGGGGGTGGATCCCGAGAAGGTGAACGTCAACGGCGGCGCGATCGCCGTCGGTCACCCGATCGGGATGTCAGGTGCCCGGATCACCCTGCATGCCGCGCTGGAGCTGTCGCGGCGCGGCTCCGGTTATGCCGTCGCCGGACTCTGTGGCGCCGGCGGCCAGGGTGACGCGCTGATTCTTCGCGCGAGGTGACGCCAACGTTGCTGGCGCGGACGTCACGGCCACCGCAAAGCGGGTCATGTGAATTGCGTCATACCGGACCGTGTGGCCGGTCCACCGGCCGCCACCGTGCTGCTCGCGGCGTGACAAACTTGACGACGTGAGTCGTCCCCGTCCACCCATTGCGCCCGCGATGGCGGGCGCCGTTGACCTTTCGGCCCTCAAACAGCGAGCCACCCAGAGCGATACCGGCCGGGCTCCCGGCGCCCAAGCCGGGACAGAGGTCACCGAAGCCAACTTCGAATCAGAGGTGCTGGTTCGGTCCAACCAGGTGCCGGTCGTGGTGGTCCTGTGGTCTCCGCGCAGCGACGCCTCCGCACAACTCGCCGATACGTTGGCGGGTCTGGCGTCCTCCGACGCCGGCAAGTGGGCGTTGGCCACCGTCAACGTGGACGCCACACCGCGCGTCGCGCAGATCTTCGGCGTGCAGGCGGTGCCCACGGTCGTCGCAGTGGCCGCCGGCCAGCCCATCTCCAGCTTCCAGGGCAGCCAGCCACCCGAACAGTTGCGCAGGTGGGTCGACTCGCTCGTCGCTGCCACGGCCGGAAAACTCAGCGGCACAACCGATTCGGAGCCCGAGCAGGTGGATCCGGAGTTGGCCAGGGCGCGCGAGCTACTGGAGGAGGGCAACTTCGACGCGGCACTCGCCGCCTACCAGTCCATCCTCGACAAAGATCCCGGCCACCCGGAGGCCAAGGGTGCGGTCCGGCAGATCTCGTTCTTGACGCGCGCCACCAAGCAGGGGCCCGACGCCACGCGGGTGGCTGACGCCAACCCTGACGATATCGAGGCCGCCTTCGCCGCCGCTGACGTCGAGATCCTCAACCAGTTGGTCGATGCGGCGTTCAACCGGCTCATCGACTTGGTCAAGCGCACGTCGGGCGACGACCGTGCGAAAGTCCGCACCAGGCTCGTCGAGCTCTTCGACTTGTTCGACCCTGCCGACCCGGCGGTCATCACCGCTCGGCGCAACCTGGCCAACGCCCTGTACTGAATCCTCAGATTTCGCGATCCGCCAGCTACTCGGGTTCGAACCACAGCGCCGACAGCGGCGGCAACACCATCACCGCGGATGCGGGACGGCCATGCCATGGTTCGTCGTCGGCCTCGACCGCGCCGAAGTTGCCGATGCCGGCGCCGTTGTAGATCGTCGCGTCGGTGTTGAGCACTTCACGCCACCGCCCGGCGCGCGGCAGGCCGAGCCGGTAGCGGGTGTGCTCGGTGCCCGCAAAGTTGAAGACGCACGCCAGCATCGAGCCGTCGCTGCCGAACCGCAGAAAGCTCAGCACGTTGTTGGCGGAGTCGTTCGCGTCGATCCACGAGTAGCCCTCCGGGCTGCTGTCCCGTGACCACAGCGCCGGATGGCTGCGATAGATCGTGTTGATGTCATGCACCAGCCGCAGGATGCCGTTGGAGTAGCTGTTCTCGTCGAGCTGGTACCAGTCCACACCGCGCTCTTCGGACCACTCTGCGCGTTGGCCGAATTCCTGACCCATGAACAACAACTGCTTGCCGGGGTGGGCCCACTGGTATGCCAGCAGACTGCGGAGTCCGGCGGCCTTCATGTGGTCGTCGCCGGGCATGCGGCCCCACAGCGTGCCCTTTCCGTGGACCACTTCGTCGTGGCTGATCGGCAGCACGAAGTTCTCGCTGAACGCGTACAGCAGCGAGAACGTCATCTCATGGTGGTGGTAGCTGCGGTGGATGGGATCTCGGCTGATGTAGCCGAGCGTGTCGTTCATCCACCCCATGTTCCACTTCATCGAAAAGCCAAGGCCACCAAGGTTTGTCGGACGCGTGACACCTGGCCAGGAGGTGGACTCCTCCGCGACGGTGACGATGCCCGGCGCGAGCTTGTGCACCGTGGCGTTCATCTCCTGGAGGAACTGCACGGCTTCCAGGTTCTCGCGGCCGCCGTAGATGTTGGGTGTCCAACCACCTTCAGGACGGGAGTAGTCCAGGTACAGCATCGACGCCACCGCGTCCACGCGCAGCCCGTCGACGTGGAACTCCTGCAGCCAGTACAGCGCATTGGCGACCAGGAAGTTACGCACCTCCGGTCGGCCGAAGTCGAAAACGTAAGTGCCCCAGTCGAGTTGCTCGCCGCGGCGTGGGTCGGAATGCTCGTAGAGCGGGGTTCCGTCGAAGCGGCCGAGCGCCCAGGCGTCCTTCGGGAAGTGAGCGGGCACCCAGTCCACGATCACGCCGATTCCGGCTTGGTGCAGTGCGTCGACCAGCGCCCGGAAGTCGTCGGGCGTGCCGAGCCGTGACGTCGGCGCGTAATACGAGGTGACCTGGTATCCCCAGGAACCGCCGAACGGGTGCTCGGCGACCGGCAGCAATTCGACGTGTGTGAAACCCTGAGCGACAACGTATTCGGTGAGTTCAGTGGCGAGCTGACGGTAGCTCAGCCCGGGGCGCCACGACGCCAGGTGCACCTCGTATGTACTCATCGGCTCGAACACCGGATTGGTAGCCGCGCGGCGGGCCATCCACTCCTCGTCCTGCCATTCGTAGCTGCTCGTGGTCACCTTTGAGGCCGTGTGCGGGGGCACTTCGGTGGCGAACGCGAACGGATCGGCCCGGTCTGTGACCGCGCCGTCGGCGCCGTGCACTCGGAACTTGTACAAGCCGCCCACTTCGAAACCGGGCCAGAACAATTCCCACACGCCCGAGGAGCCGAGTACTCGCAGCTGGGCCTCGTTGCCGTCCCAGTGATTGAAGTCGCCGATCAGGCTGACGCCCTTGGCGTTCGGCGCCCAGACCGCGAACGACACGCCCGTCACCTCGCCGTCGGGGGTGGTGAACGTACGGGGATGAGCGCCGAGGATCTCCCACAGGCGTTCGTGGCGGCCCTCGTTGAACAGATGCAGGTCGATCTCGCCGAGCGTCGGCAAGAAGCGGTACCCGTCCGCGACGGTGTGCACGTCGAGGCGGCCGTCGGCTCCGGGGTAACTGATCTCGAGCCGGTAGTCGATCAGGTTCACGAACGGCAGCGCGACCGCGAACAGTCCGCCCTCGAGGTGACGCAGCGGATAGCGCTGCGACCCCACGATTGCGACGACTTCGGCCGCATGGGGGCGGTACGCCCGGATCACCGTGTGGTCGCCGTACTCGTGCGCGCCCAGCACCGAATGCGGGTCGTGATGCTCACCGGCGAGGATCCGGTCGAAATCCGACCTGTCCGGCGCCAGATGGGCGGTGTGCTGCTTGGATTGCGTCATCGTGTCCTCTTCGCGCAAGCGCTCATCGGCATACGGTCACTTCCTCTGCAGTAGCGACAGCCGGGCCTCCTCCGGCACCCGTGGCAGGTGCAAGATGTGGGCGACGGCTCTCACCGGATCGAGACGGACGTAATTTGCCTGGCCCCAGTGGTATTCCTCGCCGGTGATCTCGTCACGAACCCAGAAGCGGTCGTACCACTCCATACCCAACGCCGGCAGGTCTAACCACAGCGTGGCCTCTTCGGGCCCGAACGGGTTCAGCGTCACCACCACCAGTACCGCGTCGCCGGTCGACGGGTCGAACTTGCTGTAGGCCAGCAGCGCGTCGTTGTCGACGTGGTGAAAGTGGATGGTGCGCAGCTGGTGAAGCGCGGGATGCAGGCGGCGGATCTCGTTGAGGCGGGTGATGAACGGTTCGAGGGACTCGCCGCGTTCCAGCGCACCCTCGAAGTCACGCGGACGCAGCTGGTATTTCTCGGAGTCGAGGTACTCTTCGCTGCCCTCGCGGACCGGTCGATGCTCGAACAGTTCATAGCCGGAGTAGACGCCCCAGGTGGGGCCCATCGTGGCGGCCAGCGCCGCGCGAATGGCGAACATGCCCGGGCCGCCGTGCTGCAGGCTCTCGTGGAGGATGTCGGGCGTGTTGACGAACAGGTTGGGCCGGGCATAGTCGGCGTGCTGGGCAATCTCCTCGCCGAACTCCGTCAACTCCCACTTCGCCGTGCGCCAGGTGAAGTACGTGTAGGACTGCGTGAAGCCGAGTTTGGCCAGGCCGTACAGACGCGCCGGCCGGGTGAAGGCCTCGGACAAGAACAGCACGTCCGGGTCGACGCTTTTGACCTCCTCGATCAGCCATTCCCAAAAGTTCGGCGGCTTGGTGTGGGGGTTGTCGACGCGAAAGACCTTGACGCCGTGGTCAATCCAGTGCCGTACCACCCGCAGCACCTCGTGGTAAAGCCCCTCGGGGTCGTTGTCGAAATTCAGCGGATAGATGTCCTGGTACTTCTTCGGCGGATTCTCGGCGTACGCGATGGTGCCGTCGGGCAGCACCGTGAACCACTCGCGGTGGTCGCGCGCCCACGGGTGATCCGGTGCGCACTGCAGCGCCAGATCCAGCGCCACCTCCAGGCCGTTGTCGCGGGCGGCGGCGACGAATGCGTCGAAATCGTCAATGGTGCCGAGGTCGGGGTGGACGGCATCGTGGCCGCCCTCGTCGCTGCCGATCGCCCACGGCGAGCCGACGTCACCGGGTGCAGCGGTGACCGAGTTGTTGCGGCCCTTGCGGTGCACCTTCCCGATGGGATGGATCGGCGGCAGGTAGACCACGTCGAAACCCATCTTCGCGATCCGCGGCAGCGCCCGCGCGGCGGTGGCGAACGTGCCGTGCACCGGCTTGCCGTCGGCGCCCCAGCCGCCCGTGGAGCGCGGGAACATCTCGTACCACGAGCCGAACCGCGCCAGCGGGCGGTCGACCCAGATTCCGTACTGCTCGCCGCGGGTGACCAACTCGCGCAGCGGATACTGCGCCAACAGTTCGCTGACCTCGTCGGTGGTCGCAGCGGCGACCCGGGTCAGCGGATCACCGGGGGCGCGCAATGCCATCGCGGCCTCCAGCAGCGGGTCGCGCAACTTGCGCGGCAATCCCATCGCGGCCCGCTCGAACAACTTCGCGCCGACCAGCAAGTCGTTGGACAGCTCGGGTTCGCCCTGACCGGCGTCGAGTTTGGCCGTGACCGCCCGGCGCCACGACGTGATCGGATCGCCCCAGCCGTCCACCCGGAACGTCCACAGCCCGACAGTGTCGGGCGTGAACTGACCGTGAAAGACGTCGGGTTCGCTGCCCTGTGACATCGGAAGCAGGATCGGCTTGACCCGTTGCACGCCGGCGGAATGCGCGCCGGGTACGGCCGTCCTGCGGTCGGCCGTCTTGGCCAGCCGCGGGTAGCCACGGCCCAGATAGCGCACCACCAGCGTGGCAGCCACTGCCTCGTGGCCCTCCCGCCACACGGTCGCCCGGACCGGCATGATCTCTCCGACGACGGCCTTGGCCGGATATCTTCCGCACGAGACGACGGGCCGAACATCATCGATTTCGATCCGACCGGGCACCCGAGACTCCTTCGATGGCGCGGCACGCGCATGCCGCGGTGGTGGTTCGGCTGTCGCTTCTTTGTTGTCCCGTTCCCACCGTAGTGTCGGTCCCAAACGCCGCCGTCGGGTGATGTGACGTGTGCGACGGACTGCGTCGCCGCGAATTCTCAGTAAGGTATTGCCGCGTGAAGGCACTGCGTCGATTCACAGTCCGTGCTCACCTTCCCGATCGGCTGGCCGCACTCGAGCAGCTGTCGGTGAACCTGCGATGGTCGTGGGACAAGCCGACCCAGGATCTTTTCGCAGCCATCGACCCGACGTTGTGGGAACGGTGCCGAAAAGACCCGCTGGCGTTGCTGGGCGCGGTGACGCCGCAACGGCTCGACGAACTCGCCGTCGACCAGCACTTCCTCGAGCAGCTCGACAGTCTGGCCGACGATCTGCGCGACTATCTGACCCGGCCCCGGTGGTACCAGGAACAAAGTGCGGCCGGTGCGGTGCTGCCCTCGGGGATCGCCTACTTCTCGATGGAGTTCGGGGTGTCGGAGGTGCTGCCCAACTACTCGGGCGGGCTGGGCATCCTCGCGGGGGACCACCTCAAGGCCGCGTCGGATCTCGGTCTGCCGTTGATCGCCGTGGGCCTCTACTACCGGTCGGGGTACTTCCGTCAGTCGCTGACGGCCGACGGTTGGCAGCACGAGACGTATCCGTCGCTGGATCCTCAGGGGCTGCCCTTGCGGCTGCTGACCGCCGAATCCGGCGAGCCTGTGCTCATCGCGCTGGCGCTGCCCGACGGCCGCGAGCTGCGGGCGCGGGTGTGGATCGCGCAGGTCGGCCGAATCCCGTTGCTGCTGTTGGACTCTGACGTTCCAGACAACGAGCACGATCTTCGCAGCGTCACCGATCGCCTCTATGGCGGCGACCAGGACCACCGCATCAAGCAGGAGATCCTCGCCGGCGTCGGTGGCGTGCGTGCGATTCGGGCGTTCAGCGCAGCCGAAGGCATCGCGGCGCCCGAGGTCTTCCACATGAACGAAGGCCACGCCGGATTCCTCGGTGCGGAGCGGATCCGGGAGTTGATGACCGACGAGAAGCTCGATTTCGACACCGCCCTGACCGTGGTGCGATCCAGCACCGTGTTCACCACGCACACGCCGGTGCCCGCGGGCATCGATCGCTTCCCGGTCGAGATGGTGGAGCACTATTTCGGCAGCGGCAACGGCACCAACGAGTCCGCACTGCTGCCAGGTGTGCCGCTGGACCGAATCCTCGCGCTGGGGGCCGAGGACGACCCGACGAAATTCAACATGGCGCACATGGGGCTGCGGCTGGCGCAGCGCGCCAACGGCGTTTCACTGCTGCACGGCCGGGTGAGCCGGCAGATGTTCAACGAGCTGTGGCCCGGATTCGACCCCGACGAAGTGCCGATCGGATCGGTTACCAACGGTGTGCACGCGTACAGCTGGGCCGCGCCCGAGTGTATCGAGCTCGGTAGCGAACTGATCGGCACTGACCGCCCGACCGACCCGGAGGTGTTCGAGCGGGTGCAGCAGCTCGACGCGGAACGCATCTGGGCGATCCGCTGCTTGCTGCGAGAGCGCCTGGTCGCCGATGTCCGTCGCCGGGTGCGGCTGTCGTGGCTGGAGCGAGGAGCTCCGGAAGCCGAATTGCGCTGGACTGCAACGGCTTTCGATCCCAATGTGTTGACGATCGGATTCGCTCGTCGGGTGCCCACCTACAAGAGGCTGACCCTCATGCTGCGTGACCCGGAGCGCCTGGAGCGCCTTCTGCTCGACCAGGAGCGGCCGATCCAGCTGATCGTGGCAGGCAAGTCGCATCCCGCGGACGACGGCGGCAAGGCGCTGATCCAGCAGGTCGTACGATTCGCCGACCGGCCGGCGGTACGCCACCGGATCGCCTTCCTGCCGGACTACGACATGTCGATGGCGCGCCTGCTGTATTGGGGTTGCGACGTGTGGCTGAACAACCCGTTGCGGCCGCTCGAGGCGTGTGGCACGTCGGGGATGAAGAGCGCGCTGAACGGTGGGCTGAACCTGTCGATCCGCGACGGCTGGTGGGACGAGTGGTACGACGGCGAGAACGGTTGGGAAATCCCAACTGCCGACGGAGTCTCCGACGAGCGCCGTGACGACCTGGAAGCCGCCGCGCTCTACAACCTGCTGGAATCGACTGTGGCGCCGAAGTTCTACGAACGCGACGAGTCGGGAATACCTCGGCGCTGGGTGGAGATGGTGCGACACACCCTGCAGGTGCTGGGTCCCAAAGTGCTCGCGTCGAGGATGGTGCGCGACTACACCGAGAAGTACTACGCGCCCTCGGCGCAATCTCTGCATCGCACCATCGAGCCGGTGAACGGCGAGAAGTTCGCCTGCGCCCGGGGATTGGCCGAGTACCGGCGCAAGGTGTCCGACGCTTGGCCGAAGGTGCGGATCATCGAGGTGGACAGCAGCGGCCTGCCCGACACGCCGGTGCTGGGGTCCGAGATGACGTTGACCGCGACGGTCGAGTTGGCCGGGTTGTCGCCCGACGAGGTCACCGTGCAGGCGGTGCTGGGCCACGTGGACGCCGACGACTCGCTGCTCGAGCCGGTCTGCGTGCCGATGCAGCACGCGGGCATCGCCGACACCGGCGAGCACACTTTCGCGACCACGACGCCCCTGCCGGTCGCAGGTTCGGTCGGCTACACCGTTCGAGTGCTGCCGCACCACGCATTGTTGACCGGGGACAATGAGCTGGGTTTGGTCACGCTGGCGTGAGTGGCCGCAGTCCCACGCATCGACGGGCTGTCACGGGTACCGCTTGAAGCAGCGGTTCTCGTCGCCGAGCACACCGGTGCGGAATGCGTCGATCCGCGAGAAGCCCGACGGCACCGACTCGCCGTTGACATCGCCGGCCGCCAGGCCGTTGGTGAGCATGCCGGACACCGCCTCGTCGAGGTCTCCGGCCGCCAATTGGACGGTGTGCCCGTCGACGTTGATCTGCTCGGACATCTTGGTGGTGGCGACGCCCGTCAGGCATGCGGTGCGCAACGCGGCCGCCGCGTTGTCCAGAACCACGCCGCGCTGCTTTTGGATCGCGACCATGTAGCGCGACACCACCACCGAATATGCGGTGTTGTCACCCAGCGGCAAGCCGAAGCCGCCCCGTTCTTCGCTTGGCGCGCCTAGTTTTTCGAGCCGTGGCAGATCGACGGCGATCGTGTTGGTCGCCGGGCAGTACGACGCGGGTGGGCTGGGCCGAGCATCGGGGCACGTGTCCGACGGGTCGAAGCTCAGCGTGGGCGGGCTGGCAGGGTTGAAGGCCTGCGTCATCGCGTCGACGATCGCGTGCACGGAATCCTCGCTGACCGGCCACTCGCCGGTGCTGTCTTGGGTCAGCGCCACCGGCAGATCGCCCCGGCGATGCTTGACCTCGTCCTTGTCGATGTGCGCGCATGCGTCGATGCCGTCGGTGAAACCGAACTGGAAGGCCGAAATGCGTTCGAAGGCCGAGCCGTGCTCGTCGGCGCCCGAACCTGGTGCACTTGTCGACTGCAGCGGGTCACGCAACGAAATCACCGCTGCCAGAACGCTGTTGAGCCCTTCACCGGTGCTCATGGTGAACCGCGGCGATTTGTCCTCCGCCACCCAGCGCATGTACACGCCGGCGAAACAGTCGGCCTGTTGTTCGGCGACCAACGACGGTGTGGCCGGGCCGGCCAGCAGCGCCCGGCGCTGCACCGCATGGCCGTACTCGTGGCCCAGCACCAGCGGAACGGAAATGTCACCGAAGGTCCTGCGAAGAATCGGCAGCAGCAGACCGCGGTCCCAGCCGATGGTGTTGTCGTCCCAGCAGTACACCGCGTTGACGAAGTCGTAGGTGTCGTGACCACAGAACCGGCGAGTGCTGTATTCCGTTGCATCCCAGGAAATCACGGCGCTGGCTGGCTGAAACACGCCGTCCAGCGGCTTACGGTATGCGCCGTCCCAGAACTGTTCGACGTCGCTGACCGCCTGCACGGCCAATTGGTCGTCTCTGTCGCCGTTGCCGCCGTCCACCTGGCGGGTGGGCGCGGCGGCGTCGGGCCGCAGACCGGATGGTCCGTCTGTAGCGGGCAGACCAGCGACGCGGAACGGGTCGGCGAAGATCGAGACCGGTTTGCCGGTGAGCAGGTTCGTACAACCGCCGAGTGCCAGGGCGGCGCTGGCCGCAACGGCGGCGACGAGCGACAGTCGTCTCATGGCTACCTTTCCGGCTCGTCGCGTCGCGACTTGGTCAGCTGTCAGGATAGAGGGACACGCCGCGGATCGGGCGACGCCGCCAGTCGGCGCTCCCGGCGCCCATCGAGCCACGTGGTCATGACATCCGTTCCGTCGGCGTTTCGGCGGTGAGCCGGCGCAGTGCACCCAGGGCGGTATCGCGGTCGGTGGTAAACCAGAACGGCGGCAACGACTTTCGCAGGAAGGTGCCGTAGCGAGCGGTGGCCATCCTGGAGTCGAGGACAGCGATCACGCCCCTGTCGTCGATCCGGCGCAGCAGCCGGCCCGCTCCTTGTGCCAGCAGGAGCGCGGCGTGACTGGCCGCCACGGCCATGAACCCGTTTCCGCCCCGAGCGGTGACGGCTCGCTGGCGCGCTGTGAGCAACGGGTCGTCGGGACGGGGGAACGGAATCCGGTCGATGATCACCAAGGACAGCGACGGTCCCGGTACGTCGACGCCCTGCCATAACGAAAGCGTTCCGAACAGGGATGTTTGGGGATCGGCGGCGAACTGCTCGACAAGCGCTGCGGTGGCGTCGTCACCCTGGCACAGCACCGGCGTGGCGAGTCGCTCACGCATCTCCTCGGCCGCCGCTGCCGCCGCGCGCATCGACGAGAACAGTCCGAGCGTGCGGCCGCCTGCGGCCGAGATCAGTGCCGCGATCTCGGCCAGTTGCTCTGCGGAACCGGTGCCGTCCCGGCCAGGCGGCGGCAGGTGGCGGGCGACGTACAAGATGCCCGAACGCGCATGCGGGAAAGGCGATCCCACGTCGATGCCGCGCCAGCGGACGTCGGCATCGGTCAAACCCCAGTCCGCAGCGATCGCGTCGAACGACCCGCCCGCCGTCAGCGTCGCCGACGTGAGCACAGTGGTGGCCCCGCTGAACACGCCGCCGCGCAGCAGGCTCGCCACCGACAGCGGAGCCACCCGCAGCTGCACCTGCCCGCGGGTGTCGTCGCGAGCCAGCCAGACGACGTCGCTGCGCTCGGCAATGGGAACCTGGAACGAAACCAGGATCCGGGTGCAGGTGTCGGCGATGTCGTCGAGGGCGGCGATGGCCTCCGCGCGAGCGCTCGCGGCGCGCGGATCGCTGGCAGAGGTCGGGACCGCACGACGCGCTGCGGCGGCCGCGTCGCGCAATGCGGCCAGATCCGCGGCGAGCCCGGTGTCGAGGTGATCGATGCGCCCCGCCGCGCTGTCCCGGACCGCCGAGGTCAACGCGGTCGCGGCCATGTCGAACCGTTCGGTGAGTTCGGTCGGCACCAGCCGGGCGATCCTGCGACCGGCAACGGTCAGCGGCGTGGCCGAAAGCTCCTGGGTGGCAATCGCTGTCATCTTGTCGACGAGTTCATGCGCCTCGTCGACGACGAGCGCGTCGTGTTCTGGAAGCACCGGCGCCTCCGAGATCGCATTGATCGCAAGCAACGCGTGGTTGGTGACCACGACATCGGCCTTCCCCGCCACCGCCCGCGCCTTCTCGGCGAAGCATTCGGTACCGAATGGGCAGCGCGCCGCGCCCAGACATTCTCGCGCCGACACGCTCACCTGGCCCCACGACCGGTCGGACACACCGGGTTTCAATTCGTCGCGGTCACCCGTCTCGGTGCTCGATGCCCATGTGGTCAGTCGCTGTACGTCGCGGCCCATTGCCGTGGTGGCCGTCGTCGTGAACAGCGCGTCGTCCTCGCCGTTAGCACCGCTTTCGGCCGCGCCGTTGTGAATCTTGTTCAGGCACAGGTAATTCCCCCGTCCCTTCAGAATCGCGAAGCTCGGGCGACGGGGAAGCAGGCCCTCCAGCGAATCGGCGAGTCGGGGCAGGTCGCGCTCGACAAGTTGACGCTGCAGGGCGATAGTGGCGGTGGAAACCACGACAGGACAATCTGTTTCGACAGCGCGAGCGATGGCCGGCACCAAGTACGCCAGTGACTTGCCGGTGCCGGTTCCGGCCTGCACGACAAGATGCTCCCCGGTGTCGAACGCCCGCTCCACCGCTTGAGCCATCGCGACCTGGCCAGCCCGCTCACTGCCGCCGAGGGCGTCGACTGCGGCGGCAAGCAGCTTTGTCACCGGAGCCGACGTGATTCCTCCCGCATCGAATCGGCGGCGATCACAACTCTGGTGGGAATGGCCGGCTCGCCGCGGGAGAGCTTCAAACCGTCCCACGGCAGGCTGGTCAACCCGTCCGCTACACGCGCGCGGGCGGCACCGAGGTCGTCGTCGACTACGGGTCGGCCGCTGCGAACCAGCGGCGCCGTCACAGCCCGGCACGGCTCGGTGGTCGGTGGAGGCCGGCCTGCCGGATACACGACTTCCTCGACGACGGTTCCGCTGGGCCGCGCCATCCGCATCGCCTCCTTGTGCCCGCCGTGGGATTGCTTGGCAGTGCTGCGCTTTTCGACGGGTATACCGTCGACTTCTACGAGCTTGTACACCATCTGGGCGGTGGGCGCTCCTGAGCCGGTGACCAACGACGTGCCCACGCCGTAGCTGTCGACGGGCTCGGCGCGCAACGCGGCGATCGCGAACTCGTCGAGATCTCCGGAGACCACGATGCGGGTATGCCGGGCCCCCAGGTCGTCGAGCTGACGACGGACTTGGCGGGCCAGCACACCGAGGTCACCCGAGTCGATCCGAACGCCGCCCAACGACGTGCCGGCGACCTCTACCGCATTGGCCACCCCGCCGGTGATGTCGTACGTGTCGACGAGCAGCGTGGTGTCGACGCCGAGCGCGTCGACCTGAGCGCGAAAGGCCGCTCGCTCGTCGGGTCCGGCTGCGGTGCTGTGCAGCAAGGTGAACGCGTGCGCGCTGGTCCCCAGTGCAGGCACGCCGTAGCGGTGTTGAGCAGCCAGATTCGACGATCCGGCGAAACCGGCGATGTATGCTGCCCGCGCGGCGGCGACCGCCGCTTGCTCGTGCGTTCGCCGGGAACCCATCTCGATGATCGGGCGGCCTTCGGCGGCGCTCACCATTCGTGCCGCCGCAGAAGCTATTGCGGTGTCGTGGTTGAGGATCGACAACGCAAGCGTTTCCAGCACCACGCATTCGGCAAAGGTGCCGCGGACGGTCAGCACGGGCGATCCAGGAAAGTAGAGTTCGCCTTCGCGATAACCGTCGACGTCACCGCCGAACCGGTAGCCGGCCAGGTAGTCGAGGGTTTCGGGGTCGAGAAACGACTGCACCGCGCTCAGGGCGGCGTCGTCAAAACGCAACGAGGCCAACGCTTCCAACAATCGGCCGGTGCCGCCGACCACTCCGTAGCGGCGGCCTTCCGGCAGCCGTCGGGCGAACAGCTCGAACGTCGTCTGCCGGTGCGCGGTGCCGTCGCGCAGCGCCGCCGAAAGCATGGTCAGCTCGTACTTGTCGGTCAGCAGCGCGGTCGGCTCCGGCGGAGTGCTCATGCGGTAACCGTATCGGCTCGAGGGTGCTGAGCCGGACAGATTATCTGTCGGTGTGCGTCGGTATTCTTGACGCATGGTTACGCCAGCGCGGACCCGTCCGGGAACTCGCGAGGACGTCGGTGCCGAGTCCGTCGACTCCGCCGACACGCCGTGGATCACCATCGTGTGGGACGACCCCGTCAACCTGATGACCTACGTGACCTATGTGTTCCAGAAGCTGTTCGGGTACAGCGAACCGCACGCCACCAAGCTGATGCTGCAGGTCCACAACGAAGGCAAGGCGGTGGTGTCGTCGGGCAGCAGGGAGGCGATGGAAGCCGACGTGTCGAAGCTTCACGCCGCCGGGCTGTGGGCCACCCTGCAGCGAGATCGCTGACCGGCACAGGGCGACGGACCGACGGTGCGCAAATGGAAGCGGGTCGACACCGCCGATGGCCCACGCTTTCGGTCCGCCTTGGCCGTGCACGAGGCATCGATGTTGCACAGCTTGGTGCGATCGATGCTCGACATGCTCGACGAGCGTGAATCGTCGGCTCCTGCAGACGAACTCGAGCAGATCACCGGAATCAAGGCCGGTAACCCGCAGCGCCCGCAGGACGCCACGATGCGTCGGCTGCTTCCGGATTTCTACCGCGCGGAAAGCAACCATCCGGCCGGCTCGGCCGCGGTGGAAAGCTTGAACGCGGCGCTGCGCAGCCTGCACGAGCCGGCGATCATCGCGGCCAAGCGCGAGGCCGGTGAGCGGATGCTGGCCACGGTGCCGGCCGACGGTGGTCGCTTCGAGTTGAGCCGCGACGACGCCAACGCGTGGGTGGCCGCGGTCAACGACATCCGGCTGGCATTGGGCACCATGCTGGGCATCGGTCCCGACGGCCCGGAGCGGCTGCCTGACGATCACCCGCTGGCCGGACATTTCGAGGTCTACCAGTGGCTGACGGTGATGCAGGAATACCTGGTGCTGGCGTTGATGGGGCGGCGCTGAGTGGCACCCGACGCGACCGGCGCGGGGTCGCTCACCGATGTAGGCGGCGTTCTGGTCGGCCACTACCACCGGATCGACGACGCCGCTTCGATGGGCGCCGGCTGGGCCACCGGCACCACCGTGGTGCTGCCGCCGGCGGGCACGGTCGCCGCGGTGGAGGTCCGCGGCGGAGCGCCGGGCACCCGAGAAACCGATCTGCTCGACCCCGCGAACACCGTGCGCTACGTGGACGCGGTGGTGCTGACCGGGGGCAGCGCCTACGGGTTGACTGCCGCCGACGGGGTGATGCGCTGGCTGGAGGAGCATGGCCGCGGCATCGTGATGAACGCAGACGACGACGATCACGTGGTGGTGCCGATCGTGCCGGCCGCGGTGATCTACGACCTCGTCGTCGGCGATTGGCGGTACCGGCCCACCGCCGAATTCGGCTACTACGCGGCACAAGCCGCGGTGGCGGAAACGGCCGTCGGTTCGGTGGGCGCTGGTGCCGGGGCACGCGCCGGGGTGCTCAAGGGCGGGATCGGCACAGCATCGACCACGCTGGACGGGGGTGTCACGGTCGGCGCACTGGTCGTGGTCAACTCCGTCGGTGATGTGATCGATCCGGCGACGGGACTGCCGTGGACCAATTTCGTGACCGCCGAGCTGGGGCTGTCGGCCCCGCCAAAGGACCAGGTGGCCGGGTTCGGCGCGCTGGTCGCCGAACACGACCGGTACGCCAAGGCGTTCAACAGCACGATCGGCGTGGTGGCCACTGACGCCGCGCTGTCGACGGCATCGTGCCGACGCGTCGCGATCATGGCGGCCGACGGGCTTGCGCGCGCGATCCGACCGTCGCATTCGCCGTTGGACGGCGACGCCGTATTCGCCTTGGCGACCGGCGCGGTCGACGTGCCGGCCACCGGCAAGCTGCCCGCGTCGATGTCGGACGAGGCGGAGCTGACAGGAGCGGTCGGGGCCGCCGCAGCCGACTGCATGGCCGTCGCTGTGGTGCGGGCGGTGACCTCCGCCAGCGCGGTCGCCGGAATACCCACCTATCGTGACGTGTTGCCGGGGGCGTTCACGTGAAAAGGACCGCAGGGGTGCGGACGCGAGGAGCAAGACAGTGCTGGTGATTCGTGCCGATCTCGTCGACGCGATGGTCGCGCATGCCCGCGCCGACCATCCGGACGAGGCGTGCGGTGTGATCGCCGGGCCGCAGACCTCCGACCGGCCCGAGCGCCACATCCCGATGACCAATGCCGAGCGCTCGCCGACGTTCTACCGCTTCGACTCGGGTGAGCAGCTCAAGGTGTGGCGCCAAATGGACGAGGCCGACGAGGTGCCCGTCGTCATCTACCACAGTCACACCGCCACCGAGGCTTACCCCAGCCGCACCGACGTCAAGCTCGCCGCCGAACCGGACGCACATTACGTGCTGATCTCGACGCGCGACCCGGACCGCCACGAGCTTCGCAGTTATCGCATCGTCGACGGCGTCGTGACCGAGGAGCCGGTGACCGTCGTCGACTCCTACGAAAGCATCGCTGAAGGAGCACCACAATGACCGTGAGCGTCTCGATCCCGACGATTCTGAGGAACCACACCGGCGGGGAGAAGCGCGTCACCGCTCAGGGCAACACCCTCCAGGCGGTGATTTCGGATTTGGAGTCCAACTACTCCGGCATCTCCGAACGGCTTGTCGACAACGGCAAGCTGCACCGCTTCGTCAATATCTACGTCAACGACGAGGACGTGCGCTTCTCCGGCGGCCTGGACACCGAGATCAACGACGGCGATACGGTGACGATCCTGCCGGCAGTCGCTGGCGGATGACCCGTTACAACTCGCTGCTGCAGGCACTCGGCAACACGCCGCTGGTCGGGCTGCCGCGGCTGTCGCCGAAGTGGGACGACCCTGACCACGTGCGGCTGTGGGCCAAGCTCGAGGACCGCAATCCCACCGGCTCGATCAAGGACCGGCCCGCATTGCGGATGATCGAAGAGGCTGAACGCCAAGGAGTGCTGTCGCCGGGGTCGACGATCCTCGAGCCCACCAGTGGCAATACCGGGATCTCGCTGGCGATGGCGGCACGGCTCAAGGGCTACCAGCTGATCTGCGTGATGCCGGAGAACACGTCGATCGAGCGCCGCCAGTTGTTGGAGCTGTACGGCGCGCGCATCATCTTCTCGCCGGCCGAGGGCGGCTCCAACACTGCCGTGGCGCGGGCCAAGGAATTGGCTGCGCAGAATCCGACGTGGGTGTTGCTGTACCAGTACGGCAACCCCGCCAACAGCGCGTCGCACTACGAGGGCACCGGGCCGGAGCTGCTCGCCGACCTGCCGGAGATCACACACTTCGTCGCGGGCCTGGGCACCACCGGAACGCTGATGGGCACGGGCCGGTTCCTGCGCGAAAATGTGCCCGGCGTCCAGATCGTCGCCGCGGAACCTCGCTACGGCGAGGGCGTTTACGCGCTGCGCAACATCGACGAGGGTTTCATCCCCGAGTTGTACGACCCCGAGGTACTCACCACCCGGTACTCGGTCGGTTCCGCTGACGCGGTGCGGCGCACCCGCGAATTGGTCGACACCGAAGGCATTTTTGCGGGCATCTCCACCGGAGCGGTGCTGCACGCCGCGCTGGGCATGGCGGGCAAGGCCGTCAAGGCGGGGCAGCGTGCCGACATCGCGTTCGTGGTGGCCGACGCCGGGTGGAAGTATCTGTCGACCGGTGCCTACGCCGGTAGCCTGGACGAAGCCGAGGACGCGCTGGAAGGGCAGCTATGGGCATGATCGGACCGGGAGGTGGCACCTCGCCGGCACCGGTGCGGCAGACGAAGAAGCGGTCCGTGACGCTGACAGGCGGCGTCACCATCGTCACGTTCGTCGCATTGCTTTACGTCGTCGAGTTGATCGACACGCTCAACCGCCACGACTTGGACGACAACGGCATCCGGCCCCTGGAAACCGACGGACTCTGGGGCATAATCTGGGCCCCGCTGTTGCATGCCAACTGGGACCACTTGATCGCCAATACCGGGCCGGCTCTGGTGCTCGGGTTCTTGATGACACTCGCCGGGTTGGCGCGGTTCGTCTACGCGACCGCCATCGTCTGGGTCGTCGGGGGATTCGGCACCTGGCTGATCGGCAACGTGGGAAAACCGGCGTACGTGCCGGAGACCAACCACATCGGCGCCTCCGGTCTGATCTTCGGCTGGCTTGCGTTCCTGGTCGTGTTCGGTTGGTTCACCAGGCGGATCTGGGAAATCATGATCGGGGTGCTGGTGCTGTTCGCGTACGGCACCGTGCTGCTCGGCGTGCTGCCAGGCACCTTCGGGGTCTCCTGGCAGGGCCATTTATGCGGAGCGATCGCGGGAGTGTTTGCCGCCTACGTGCTATCCGGCCCTGAGCGCAAGGCGCGCGAACAACGCCGTCGGCAGGCGACGCCATACCTGACGTCGTGACATCGCGATTCGCGCCCATCGGCATCTTCGATTCCGGGGTGGGCGGTCTGACGGTCGCCCGCGCCATCATCGACCAGTTGCCCGACGAGGACGTCATCTACATCGGTGACACTGCGAACGGGCCGTACGGCCCGCTGACCATTCCTCAGGTGCGGTCGCACGCGCTGGCCATCGGCGACGACCTGGTGGCCCGCGGCGTGAAAATTCTGGTGATCGCGTGCAACACCGCGTCGGCGGCGTG
Source organism: Mycobacterium sp. NGS35 (assembly GCF_059812855.1). Taxonomy (NCBI): domain Bacteria; kingdom Bacillati; phylum Actinomycetota; class Actinomycetes; order Mycobacteriales; family Mycobacteriaceae; genus Mycobacterium; species Mycobacterium sp. NGS35. The sequence goes on along the minus strand of NZ_JCALDL010000004.1, from coordinate 251,373 downwards.
CCTGCGCGACGCCCGCGAACGCTACGACGTGCCGGTGGTCGAGGTGATCCTGCCTGCCGTTCGCCGGGCCGTCGCCACGACGCGCAATGGACGCATCGGCGTTATCGGCACCGAGGCGACGATCGGCTCCGGCGCCTATCAGGACGCGTTCGCCGCGGCCCGCGACACCGTCGTCACGGGCGTGGCCTGCCCGCGCTTCGTCGACTTCGTCGAGCGGGGAGTCACCAGCGGGCGGCAGGTGCTCGGCCTGGCCGAGGGGTATCTGGAGCCGCTGCAGCGCGCCGGCGTCGACACCCTGGTTCTGGGCTGCACCCACTACCCGTTGCTGTCCGGCTTGATCCAACTCGTGATGGGCGATGCGGTCACGTTGGTGTCGAGCGCCGAAGAGACCGCGAAGGACGTCGTGCGTGTGCTCACCGAGCTGGATCTGTTGCGTCCGCACGACGCGCCGCCGGCGGCACGGGTGTTCGAAGCGACCGGTGAGCCCGACGCGTTCACAAAGCTTGCGGCACGGTTCTTGGGCCCGGCGTTGGATGGTGTGCGCCCGGTCAGGCATCACGTTGGCTCGCGGACCTGAGACTGCCCACTTGGTCCGAGCGTTTTGCTGCGATGTCTTCGTCAACAGCAGTTGCGGCGTGGCAAGCTAGTGGCTGTGCGAATCACCGTGCTCGGCTGCTCCGGCAGCGTCACCGGACCTGATTCGCCGGCGTCGGGCTATCTGCTGACGGCACCGGGCGCTCCTCCGTTGGTCATCGACTTCGGCAATGGGGTGCTGGGCGCGCTGCAGCGCCACGCCGATCCCAACGCGGTGCATGTGCTTCTGTCTCATCTGCACGCCGACCACTGCATCGACCTGCCGGCGTTGTTCGTGTGGCGGCGCTACCACCCGGTGCCCGCGGTCGGCAAGGCGTTGATGTACGGACCGAGCGACACCTGGTCGCGGCTGGCTCAGGCCTCGTCTCCGTTCGGAGGCGAGGTCGACGACTTCTCCGACATCTTCGACGTGCGGCACTGGAATGACGGCGAAGAAGTGGAGTTCGGATCAGTGAGAGTGCTGCCGCGGGCAGTCGCTCATCCCACCGAGGCGTACGGGCTGCGGTTCACGGACGACTCGGGAGCGGTGTTCACGTTCAGCGGCGACACCGGCATGTGCGACGCGATCGTGGATCTGGCGCGGGGTGCCGACGTGTTCCTATGCGAGGCGTCGTGGACGCATGCGCCGGGAAAGCGCCCCGAGCATCTGCATCTGTCCGGCACCGAGGCGGGCCAGATCGCGACGCTGGCCGGGGTGGGGGAGTTGCTGCTCACTCACATCCCGCCGTGGACGTCGCGGGAGGACATCATCACGGAGGCCAAAGCGGAATTCGACGGTCCGGTGCGGGCCGTCGTGTGCCAGGAGACGTTCGAGGTCAGCCGGTAGATGTCGAGCCGAGAGGATGGCCGCCTCGACGACGAGCTGCGGCCCGTCACCATCACGCGGGGCTTCACGTCTCACCCTGCGGGCTCGGTGCTCGTCGAGTTCGGCGAGACCAGAGTGATGTGCACAGCCAGCGTCATCGACGGGGTTCCGCGGTGGCGCAAGGGAACCGGCGCCGGCTGGCTGACCGCGGAGTACGCGATGCTGCCGGCGGCTACGCACACCCGCTCGGACCGGGAGTCGGTGAAGGGCCGTCTCGGCGGGCGGACCCAGGAGATCAGCCGGTTGATCGGCCGGTCGCTGCGGGCGTGCATCGACTTGGCCGCATTGGGTGAGAACACCATCGCGCTCGACTGCGACGTGTTGCAGGCCGACGGCGGCACCCGCACCGCGGCGATCACCGGCGCGTACGTCGCGCTGGCCGACGCGGTCACCTATCTGTCGGCGGCCGGCAAGTTGTCGGACCCCAGACCGCTGTCGTGCATGATCGCCGCCGTGAGCGTGGGGGTGGTCGACGGGCGGATTCGCGTGGATCTGCCGTACGAGGAGGACGCGCGCGCCGAAGTCGACATGAACGTCGTCGCCACCGACACCGGAACACTCGTGGAAGTCCAGGGCACCGGCGAGGGTGCGACGTTCCCGCGCTCGACGCTGGACAAGCTGTTGGACGCGGCGCTGGGTGCCACGGAGAAGTTGTTCGACATCCAGCGGGCGGCGTTGGAATTGCCGTATCCCGGCGTGCTGCCGGAGCGCCCGCCGCCGAAGAAGGCGTTCGGCAGCTGAGGTGACCCGGCTGCTCGTGGCGAGCCGCAACGCCAAGAAGTTGGCGGAACTGCGGCGGGTGCTGGATGCGGCGGGGTTGGCGTTCACCCTGCTGTCGCTGTCCGACGTGCCGGCGTTCGACGAGGCACCCGAAATCGGTGCGACGTTCGAGGAGAATGCGTTGGCCAAGGCGCGCGACGCGTTCGCCGCGACGGGGTTGCCGTCGGTGGCCGACGACTCCGGGCTCGAGGTGGACGCGTTGAACGGAATGCCGGGCGTGCTGTCGGCGCGCTGGTCGGGCTCTCACGGTGACGATGTTGCGAACAATGCGTTGTTGCTGGCTCAAATGCGCGACGTTCCGCTTGAGCGGCGGGGCGCCGCGTTCATCTCGGCATGTGCCTTGGTGCACGCCACCGGTGAGGTGGTGGTGCGCGGGCGGTGGCCGGGACGGATCGCGAGCGCGCCTCGCGGTGACGGCGGCTTCGGCTATGACCCGATCTTCATTCCCGACGGACTCGAGTGCAGTGCGGCCGAACTCAGTCCGTCCGAGAAGGATGCTCGGTCGCATCGCGGCCGGGCGCTGGCGGCTCTCGTGCCGGCGTTGCGGGCGCTCGCCCACTCCTAGCTCCGGGCTACACCGTGAACTTGTCTTTGACCTCTCGAGTGCGGACGTGCTCGACGATGATGCCGAGCAGCGGGATCGTTCCGGCGAGCAGGGTGCCGACAGTGGTCCACAGCGGCCAGCGGACCTTGACGGCGAGATTGAGCGTTGCGAGCAGGTAGACGAAATAGACCCAGCCGTGCACGACACCGATCCACGACGGCGGGTTGTCCACCTGTACGAGGTACTTGACGACGATCTCGTAGCACAAGGCGATGAGCCAGATGCCCGTCGCCCACGCCATCACCCGGTAAGCGTTGAGGGCCGTGCGGATCTTGCTTGTCTCCGTGCTGCTTTCAGCGGTCATCGAATGGTCCTGTCGTGTCTCTTGTCGGCTTCGGCGAGTTCGGCTAGGTAGGCGTTGTATTCGGCGAGTGTGGGGTCCTGCGGTTCTTCGCGCGTCGGTTTTGGGCGCTGGGGTAGAAGATGTGGCGGGATCTCTGTCACCGTGTCGGGCTTGTGCAGCTGCGGCGGCTCTTCCTCGTAGCGGACGAACTTGCGGTAGGCGTAGACGACGAACGCTGCGAACACCGGCCACTGCAGGGCGTAGCCCAGGTTCTGGCCGGTGCCGGAAGCGGACTCATAGCGTTGCCATTGCCACCACCCGAGCGCGAGGCAGGCCGCGGCGGCGACGATCACCAGCAGGATCAGCGCCGGCCTTCGACGCCGTGTAGTGGGCATATCTTGACGGTACCGCTGCGCTCTTCGGCCCGACGACTTCGTCCTCGCCTGCGCGAACGTGAACTGGTTGCGCCGACACGCCGGGGCGGACCGCAACCAGTTCACATTCGCGAAGTCGGGCCGTCTGCTGCAAAGCGGTACGATCGCGAAGCCGCGGGCGTGGTGAAATTGGCATACACGCGGGGTTTAGGTCCCCGTGCTCGCAAGAGCGTGAGGGTTCGAGTCCCTCCGCCCGCACTCTCAGCTCGATAGCCTTCTCATCCCGTCGGAAAGCCGTTACTACTGGCCGTGGCTCGACCGCGACCACGATGGCATCGGCTGGGAGAAGAGCTAGCCGACGGTTGTGCCCACTGAGAAGCGACAGTCGCGATGGTCAAGTGCGCCGCACTCCGCGGTCCAAGACGGAGGCCTCGAAGTAGCTGGCCCGCGGCGGGTAGTGGCGTTTGGGGGTCTTCGTCCGCGGCGTGCGCGTACGCCAATGTGGCAATTCGATACCTGCGAGCGTCATCGGACTGACCTTTCGTGTCGGCGTTCGATGACGTCGAAGCTATGTGCGGTCAGCGGCGGTGGCGTGCGTAGTCGACTACCCCACTGGTGTCGTCGGAAATTGCGTCACGGCTGAGCCGACTGCTGCTGAGCGGCCTGTCGCGCGAGCCGGTCGTTGTGAATCCGGACCAGTTCCCGGAACCCCAGCCGGTGGTATTTGGGCACCGGCTGGATGCCCCACTGGTCCTGCGCGGTGTCCTTCCCTTCAGCGCCCTCCGGCGGCCCCAGCACCGGATACGGGTACTTGCACTCCAGCGTGTCGTCGGAGTACCGCACCTTCAGCAACTCGCTGCAGATCTCGGTCAGGCTCAACGTCGGATAGCCGTAGTAGATCGCCATGAAGGGGAGCGTGAACGCGCCTTCGATGACGAGCGCAACGAGGCACACCAGGACCGCCCGCTTGATCCACTTGTGCATGCGGGCGTAGTACGGGGTGGTGCCCGGCGGGAGCTCGGCGGCCTTGTCTTGTGCAGCGGTGGGGGACGACGTTGTCATGCGGTGCTCCTTCGAGAAGCCTTCAGTCCGAGAAGATTTCGCGGTTGACGGTGTGCAGGTAGGGGATTGCGAGGAAGGGGGTGATGTAGAAGATGTCGTAGAGCCACCAGCCGATGACCGGGAAGACGACGCCGGCGTAGCGCACGTCGGCGTACATGGTCATGTTGAACACGTAGCCGATCCAGATCACCGCGCCCATCCAGCAGGTAATCACCATCCACTGGTGGCCCCACCGCTTCATCTGCAGAAACCCGATAGCGGCAGCGCACCTCATCGAGAAAACGGTGAGGATGAGCCCAGCGACCCAAGCTTTTTCGCCGGGGCCGGCCGCCCCGCCCACCCACAGCTCGTTGTAGTGCCAGAAGTAGCCGCCGTCGAACATCGCGCCCCAGCCGACCATCAGCACCCGGTTGATCAACGTGTGGTTCGCGACGAGGTCAAGCGCCCAGCCGAGGCTGTTGAGCGCGCCGTCGATCAACACCAAGTAACCGATCAGCGTGACGATCATCGGCCGAACCGACAGCCCGGCGCGAAGAGCCTCACGCTGCAACCACACTCCGCGCATGAAGATCGGAAATCCGACAATCCCCGGCGCCCACATTCCCATCAACGCCGCACCGGCGATCATCCACTTGTCGGCTCGGCGCTGGGCGTGGCGGGACGCGTCCTCATGCTCGTCGAGGCCCACAGCGCCCGAACGACGATGCAGCAGGGGCACATTCACAGCTCCCACCAACCCCGGGCGAACGACATATAGAGCTGGATGAGAAACATCACCAGCAGATAGCCGTAGATGAATAACTGAAAGACGATGAGCGCTCTCTTGCGCTTGCGTTCCTGCTGGTCCATCGTCGGCGCCCCTTTCTAGTGGTTGGTGAGCAAGCTCGCGGCGGCGATCTCCCGCAGCCCGTCGTGGATGGCTCCGTCAGTAGTCAGCGGCGCGAGGATGCATGCTTCTGCCGCCTCCATTTCGCGCGCGCCGGCGGCGATCAGCTGGGCCGCGGTCACCAATGCACGAGTCGACGGCGGCTCGAAGTGGAAGACTTGATCCGCAGTGCGGATCGCGTTGGCGCACTGGACAAGTCGCCTGGCCGTCGACAGCTCCACCCCCGACTCCGCGACCACCACCTCCGCCTCTCGTTCGGGCGGCAGGTAATTCATGGGCAGTGTGGCGAACCGTTGCCGAAACGACGGTTTCAGTTCCTTCAGCGAGCTCCGGTACGCCGGGTTGTACGAGCACACGAGCATGAACGAATCCGGTGCTTCGACGACCTCGCCCGCTCGGTCCAGGTACAGGCAGCGCCGATGGTCGGTCAGCGAATGCAAAATTGCCAGGGAGTCGTGGCGCGCCTCGACCACTTCGTCGAGGTAGCAGATCGCCCCGGCCTTGACCGCCTTGGTCAGCGGCCCGTCGGTCCACACCACGTCGCCGCCCGCCACCATGAATCGGCCGACGAGGTCGGAGCTGGTGAGGTCGTCGTGGCAGCTGATGGTGACCACAGGCCGTTCGAGCAGCAGACCCATGTGCTCGACCAGCCGCGTCTTCCCACAACCCGTCGGTCCGGTGAGCATCACAGGTATGCGCTGGCGGTAGGCCCGCTCGAACAGCTGGACTTCGTTGCCGTTGGTCAGGTAGAGATCGGTTGTCATCTGTCCCCTCGGGTTTCGACGCTCATGCGGCGACCAGTTCCCGGTGCACATGTGCCAAGACGCGAGGCAGGTCTTCGACCCGCCGAATCCGTTGTGAGCGCCGGGGTCCGAACACCTCCGGCAGCGGATCGACTCGCGCGGGACCCACGCCGACGTAGTAGACGGACACGCCCGCATCGTTGGCTTCTTCCACGGCGTGGGCTACGTCGGCCCACGCATAGCGGCCCTCGTAGCCCTCGTCGGACATCAGCCCGTCACCGATCACGATGAGCAGTCGCCGTTGCGACGGCTGGGCCAACAGCCTGCTCGTCAGGTGCCGCACCGGGGCGCCCAGCCTGGTGTAGCCGCCGGTCCTCAACCCCAGGCCGCTGGGCGCCACGAATCGTGCGTCGTGAAAGTCCTTGAGGCAGTGCACTTCGACGCGATGTCGCGTGTTGCCGGTGAATGCGAAGATGCCGTGTCGCTCCCGCGCGCGATTCATCGCTCGGGACAACGCGTCGGCGCACGCCAACTCCAGACGGAATATTCGGCCGCCGTGGACGCCCAACGACGAACTCGCGTCGAGCAATAGCGCGGTCGTGACGTCTCGGCCGCTGGGCAGCAACTCGCGAAATATGAGCGGCTCTCTGGCTTCACCGCTCATCAAGTCGACGAAGTGGCTCACGTAGGAGTCGACGTCGAGGTCCGACCCGTCTTCGAGACGGTTGGTCATCGCGCGAAGTGTGTGCTCTTCGAACCACTTCCGTAGGTCGGCGAACACCGTCGTCGGCTCTGTCCGGTCGGTCCAGCGTGTGCGTTCGATGACGGCGACATGGTCCGGCAAGAAGCTGCGCGTCCACATGTTCCATTCGGGGTAGGGCACGCCTTGCCTGCGGCTCGGTGTGGCTTCGAGGTCGTCTTCTCGAGGCCTGCTGGGTGGGGGAAGGTTGGGATTGCGGACGCCGCCATCACCCCCGACCGGTACGGAATACGGTCGGGGACGGCGCTTTTGAGCGCTGGTCCAGGGCATCCTGCCAAAACGGCGAATGGCATTTGGTAGCCCATGAGGGGTGACGGACGCCGACGGCAACGTGCCCAGGAGGGGATACTCCGGCAGCTCGTCTTTGGTGTGTGCCAGTTCGATCGCGCGGTCGAACATCGTGATGGCATCGGTGTCGCGGTCGGCGATCTCGAGATCGGGCAGCTGACGGCGCATCTCGGTTAGCAGTCCGGGCCAACGCGCCGCCACCCAACCCAGCGCGACGCTACCCTCGACGAGGCTCAGTGCGTGACGTTCACGCGCCGACAGGTCGCTCAATCGGTGTTGGGCGACAAGATCTTTCGACGGCGAGCACTGCAGCGCGACTCCGCACGTCAACGTCCGTCGTGTCCAGTCCCGCGCCGGTGGATAGGGGACATGCACGACGGTCGATGCCGGGTTCAACCCGAAGCTGCGATGCTCGCCGGTCACCAGGCGCGCCCCCTCGCGACGCCGACCACTCAGGGCGACCGCGGTCAACGAACAGCTGCGCTCGAGCGCCAGCGGATCAGCTGCAGCGACGTCGGGCACGGTTCAGAAGGTGCCGATGCTGGAGAACATCCAGTACCAGAACGCGATGATGAGACAGGTGCCGCCCCAGGCGGCGACGTATCGAAGAATCTCCCATATCCAGGTCATGATCAGGACCTCCTAACTGTCAGATGGCTGACGCTGGTCGGTGAGTGGAGTCAGTCGGAGAAGATTTCGCGGTTGACGGTGTGCAGGTAGGGGATTGCGAGGAAGGGGGTGATGTAGAAGATGTCGTAGAGCCACCAGCCGATGACGGGGAAGACGACGCCGGCGTAGCGCACGTCGGCGTACATGGTCATGTTGAACACGTAGCCGATCCAGATCACCGCGCCCATCCAGCAGGTGATCACCATCCACTGGTGGCCCCACCGCTTCATCTGCAAAAACCCGATAGCGGCTGCGATCCGCATCGTGAAGACGGTCAGGATGAGGCCGATCTCCCAGCCCTTTTCGCCGGGACCGGCCGCCCCGCCGATCCATAGCTCGTTGAAATGCCAGAAGTAACCGGCGTCGAACATGTTGCCCCAGCCGGTGAGAAGCACCCGGGCCAGCAGGGTGTGGTTAGCCACCATGTCGAGCGCCCAACCGACGGTGTTGATGGCGGCGTCGATGATCACCAGGTACCCGAGCAAGGTGACGAGCATCGGACGCACGGACAGCCCGGCGCGGTGGGCGCGGCGCAGCAGCCACACTCCACGAAGAAACAAGGGAAGCCCGAAGATGCCGAGCGCGGCGGTGCCGATGAGCATGCTGCCCGCGATCAACCACTTGTCGGCCTGCCGCTGCGCGAGCCGCGACTGCTCCATGTGCTCGTCGAAGCCGAGTCCGTCGGGCCGGGCGGACACAGCCCCCGCTTTGCGGCGTCGGGTCGACAACGGCAGATTCACGGCATCTACCTTCGGACAGATACTGACTTAAGTCAATCAGTATCCCATTTTTCAGCGTCGGCCCTGACGAATCTCGATGCTGCGCAGCGTTCTTGTGACGTAGTCGTCGAGCATCGCCTCGCGCGTCGGCCACGCGCTGGTGGTGGTCAACAGCGCATAGAGCCCGAGAAGGAAGAACACCGCGCTGTTCATGGGTGTCACTTCGGGGTCGACCTCACCACGCCGCTGCGCACGCTCGATCTCCTGAGCCACGGCGACGATCAAGGGGTGGTCCTTCTCGTTCTCGGACGGCGGCCGCGTCGGCGAGAAATGCAACGCCAAGAAATCCTTGAACAGTGCGTCGCCGAGTCGGCGCTCGAGGCCCACCACCAACCGGACCGCCTCTTGCAACGTGGAGGCCAGATCTGGCGCTGACTCCAGGAACCGCTTGATCTGCTTGGCAATTCGGTCTTCCTCGCGGCGCTCCAGCTCTAAAAGGACGTGTTCCTTGGTGGGGAAGTGGAAGAAGAAGGTGCCGTGGGCGACACCGGCGGCGGTGACGATTGCGCTGACGTCGGCGTCGGCGATGCCGGAGCGTTTGAATTCAGCGACGGCTGCACCCATCAGACGTTCCCTGGTTTGCAGGCGCTTGGCTTCCCGTGCCGAGGGCCGGTCGAGCGTTGCCAATCTTCTCGCCCTTCTTCCGTAACTGCCACGACCGTATCGCCTCCGCCGACGTCCTCAGCTGCGGTCGGTCGCTCAATATTGACTTGAGTCAGTTTTCTACTTTAGATGAGCAGGTCCCGTCGTCGCGTTGTCTTCCGAGGAGCTTGCATGGCGCTTGAGCAATTCGACTTGGCGGGGCAGGTCGCGATCGTCACCGGTGCCGGCAAGGGCGTCGGTGAGGGCATCGCACGAGTCCTGGCGGAGGCCGGCGCGGCCGTTGTGGGCACGGCGCGCACGGAGTCGGACATCACGGCAACAATCGCCGACATCGAGAATGCAGGTGGAACCGGGCTTGCGGTTGTCGCCGACGCGATGAGTCGCGCGGACAGCGAACGCGTGGTGAACTCCGCGATGGAACAGTTCGGACGCATCGACATCCTGGTCAACAATGTCGGCGGCTCGACGTACGCGCGGTTTCTGGACATCACCGACGACGATTTCAGGCACACCTTCGACTGGTGCGTGACCTCCGCATTCGTCATGAGCCAGCTCGTCGCACCGCACATGCTGGCCGCCGGTCACGGCTCGATCGTCAACATCTCCTCCGGTGCTGCCCGATTCGGCATTCGCGCCCTGACCGCGTATTGCGTCGCCAAGGGCGCTCTGGAAGCGCTCACCCGAGCGATGGCACAGGAACTCGCGCCGAAGATCCGCGTCAATGCAATCGCGCTCGGATCGTTCGCTACGGCGGGACTGCAGGGAAGTCTGGATCTGATGCCGGGGTCGCTGGAGAAGATGTTGGAAGCCACACCGCTGCACCGCCTCGGCGACGTCGAGGACTTGGGGCGGCTCACCGTGTATCTGGCGACCCGCGACTGCTACGCCACCAACGCGATCTTCCACGTGGACGGCGGCATCGACTCGAACAATTCGCCACTGCCCATACCGGACTACTAGGGGCGGGTATGCGCAGGGTCGTTCAGTTCTCCACGGGCAACGTGGGCCGGCATTCGTTGCGAGCCGTCATCGGCCGCCCGGATCTGGAACTCGTCGGAGTCCATGCCGTCAGCCCTGAGAAGGTCGGTCGTGACGCGGCAGAGTTGTGCGGGCTCGACCAACCGACCGGCGTCGTGGCCACCGACGACGTCGACGCGTTGGTGGCGCTGGGCGCGGACTGCGTCGTCTACACCTCCCGCGGCGAGACACGGCCGATGGAGGCGATCGACCAGATGGCCAGGTTCCTGGCGGCCGGCACGAACGTCGTCGGTACCTCGATGGTGTGGCTGGTCGCTCCACGCCACGCCGAGGAATGGCTGCGAGAGCCGTTGGAGCGGGCATGCGAGGCCGGCAATTCCTCGCTGTACGTCAACGGCATAGACCCGGGCTACTCATGCGACACCATGGTGCACGCGGCGCTGTCGCTGACGACACGCGTCGTCTCGATCGCAGTGCAGGAGATCTTCGACTACGGCAATTACGATGACGCTGAATTCACAGGTGCGGCAATGGGTTTCGGATCGAGTCCCGACGATGATCCGCCGCTGCTGTTCTTGCCCGGTGTCATCGTGTCGATGTGGGGCGGCCAAGTGCGCAGCCTGGCGGACAATCTCGGCGTCACACTCGACGAGGTGCGTCAACGGGCCGAGCGCTGGTTCACGCCAGAGCGCATCGACTGCAGGATGATGACGGTGCAGCCCGGACACATGGCCGCCGTTCGGTTCGCCACCGAAGGCATGCGTGCCGGCGAACCGATCATCACGGCCGAACACGTCACCAGGCTGACGCCGGCCGCCGCGCCGGACTGGGCCTTTCCACCGGACGGACATACCGGCGTGCACCGCGTCGTCGTGGACGGCGAACCGCGGGTGGAGATCAACACCCATGTTTCGCATCCGTTCCTCGACGCGACCGACGCCGGCTGCATGGCCACTGCGGCTCGCGTGGTCAACGCGATCGAGTGGGTGTGCTGCGGCCCCAGGGGATTGATCGGCATCGACGACATCCCGCTGTCAGCCACGATGCGGGGCTTGGCCTGGAGCTAGGGATCCGGCCACATCTGCAAGCGCGACACCGTATGTTCGCGGGCGATGAACCTTGATCCGGACAACGCCTCCTCACTGAGGTTGAGGGTCGTCGAGTTGGGCTCCACGGCCGGTAACGACGTCGCTGAGCCGTCTGGTCCGGTGATCGCGGTCGGGTCGGCAGCTGACATAGCGGCTCGGCCAGCGTGGGTGCAGAACGCGACGTTCACCCTCACCGACGACGAGGTGGCGGATCGCCGGGTGATCACCGTGCACTCGGTCCAGGCCGCCGTTGCGGAGCTCGAGCAGCGCATCGAGCGGTGGCCTCAGGCCGCCGCGGTATGTGACGACGTGGTGCGGGCGATCGATCCCGGCGCGCCGCTGTGGAGCGGACTGGTCACCGAGTCGCTGGCCTACTCGACGCTGCAGTCCGGGCGCGAGTTCGCCGAGTGGCTGCAAGCCCGGGGTCCCGCCGCGATGCCTACCACTGCCGAACCGGTTCTCGTTGAACGCCATGGCGACTCGCTGGTCATCTGGCTGAACCGGCCACAGCGGCACAACGCGTTCTCCACTGACATGCGCGCCGCGCTTCTCGATGCGCTGGCCGTCGCACGTGTCGACGAGGCGGTGCGGGAGGTGGTGCTGGCGGGGCAGGGGCCGTCGTTCTGCAGCGGCGGTGACCTCGCCGAATTCGGATCGTTCGACGATCCCGCCACCGCACACCTCGCCAGGACCCGCCACAGTCCGGCGCGCGCCCTCGACGATCTCGCCACCCGACTAGGAAAGCGCCTGGTCGCCCGCGTCCACGGGCAGGTGCTGGGCAGCGGCCTGGAGATGGCTGCGTTCTGCGGCCGGGTCGAGGCGCACCGCGAATCGCGAATAGGCCTGCCGGAGTTGGCCATCGGACTGATTCCGGGCGCGGGCGGCATGGTCAGCATCACCCGGCGGATCGGCCGCTGGCGGACGGCATACCTCGTGTTGTCGGGTCACGTGCTGACGGCCGCAACGGCACTCGAATGGGGACTGGTTGACGCGGTTACACAATGAAGCCATGAGCTCGTTCACGCTGCCGGTGTCGCTGGTGTCGCAGGCGCGGCAGATCGCCGCCACTGTGGCCGAGCGCGTGACGGCACTGGGCGGGCGCCCGGTGCAGCTCGACGCCGACGAGATCATCACCGGACGCGCGGCGTTGCTGGGTCTAGGACCGCCGACACGCATTTCGTCCGGTGGCGCAAGCCGACTGCTCAAAGCCCGCGACGGCTGGTGTGCATTGACGCTCAGCCGCCCCGACGACCTCGACGTGGTGCCCGCGTTGCTCGAGTCGCCCGACGTGGGCGCCGATCCGTGGCCTGCGCTGACCGCCGCCGTCGCCGCCTCCGAGGCCGCCGAGTTCGCGGCCCGCGCCAGGCTGCTCGACCTGCCTGTCGCCGTGCTCGGTGAAGTCCGCGCGAGCGCACCGACTGTGGTACCCCACGACACCGCGTCGACGCGTTCGATCACCGAGCTGTTGGTGGTCGACCTGTCTTCGATGTGGGCCGGCCCGCTCTGCGGCCGGCTGCTTGCCGCTGCAGGTGCCATCGTCGTCAAGGTCGAATCCTCCGCGCGTCCGGACGGCACCCGCCGCGGCGACCCGCGCTTCTTCGCCTGGATGAACAGCGAGAAGCTTTGTTACTCAACGTATTTCGGTTCACCTGATCTTGCCCGGCTGCTTCGGGCCGCCGATGTGGTGATCGAAGGGTCCAGGCCGTCGGCCCTCGCACGCCACGGGCTGTCCGCTGAGGCTGTCCCATCGCGGGCCGGCCGGATTTGGTTGCGCATCAGCGGATATGGCGCCGCGCATCCGGACCGGACGGCATTCGGTGACGACGCCGCCGTCGCCGGGGGACTGGTCAACACCGGCGCAGACGGCCCCGTCTTCTGCGGCGACGCGATCGCCGATCCGCTGACCGGGCTGACCGCCACCGCGACGGTGCTCGAGGCGCTGGCACACGGCGGTGGCGTGGTCGCCGACGTTGCGATGGCAACGGTTGCGGCGACGTACGCCCCTGTCCCGGGCGGGCCGGTCGAGGCCGTCGCACCCGAGAGTCCGGCGCTGTCAACAGAACCCGCCCACGAGTTGGGAGCCGACAATGCCCTCGTGTGCGAACTGGTCGAGACGCGGCTCGTCGCATGCTGATACGGCGGGCGGCTCTGTTCGACGGTCGGGTCGTCGACGTCCGCGTCGACCATGAGATCACCGACGTCGCACCAACTCTGCCCGCCCGACCCGGCGAGACCGTCGTCGACGCCCGAGCGGGCGCTGTGCTGCCAGGGCTGCATGATCACCACCTGCACCTGCGGGCCGCTGCCGCCGTGCTCGACTCGGTCGTCGCCGGAAGGGGATTCGCCGACACCATCGCGGCGGCGACACCGCATCGTGACGGCTGGATCCGCGTGGTCGGCTACCACGAATCAATGGCGGGCTCGTTGACTCGAGCGATGCTCGACACCCTGCGCCCAGACGTTCCGCTTCGCGTCCAACATCGCAGCGGCGCCCTGTGGATACTGAACACTGCTGCGCTGCAAGGCATCGGCTACCCGGACCATCCAGACGGCCGCATTCCGAGCACCGATCCTGGTCTCGACGCCGTGCCGCGCCGCACCCACAATCTCGAGGCGCTGAGTCGACAGCTGGCACACTACGGCGTCACCGGCGTCACCGACGCCACCCCTGACCTCGAGCCCGGCGATATGGCCAGCCTGACAACAGCTCTCAGGCAGCGTGTACGGTTTCTGGCTCCGGGCAAGAAGATTCTGCACGACGACGACCTCGACGTCGACGGGCTGACCGCGTGGATCGCCGGCTGTCATGATGCCGGGGTGCCGGTCGCCATCCACTGCGTCACCGCAGCCCAGCTCGTGGTCGCCATGGCCGCGCTGCGCGCCGCCGGCGCACATGCCCGCGACCGCATCGAACACGCCGCGATGGTGCCCGACGCATGCCTCGCCGAACTCGCGAGTCTTGGTGTGACGGTGGTGACCCAGCCGAACTTCATCGGTGAACGAGGCGACGAGTATCGAACCGACATCCCGGTCGACGAGCACTGCCAACTGTGGCGTGTGGCCTCGCTGATGGGGGCCGGCATCCGGGTCGCCGGCAGCACCGACGCGCCGTTCGGCGCGCTGGACCCTTGGGCGGCGATGCGCGCCGCGGTGGCTCGTGCCACGCCGGCAGGTCAGGTGCTCGGACCGCATGAACGCGTCGGTGCGCTGCGGGCGCTGCGGATGTTCCTCGGCTCACCGGATAGTCCGTCCGAGCCGCGACGCGTCGAGCCCGGGCAGCCCGGCGACCTATGCATCCTGGCCGCCGCGCCGCAGGACGCTTTGGGGACGCTCTCCTCGGACATGGTGGCGGCCACGGTCGTCGGCGGCGAGATCGTCGAAGCCCGCTGAAGACCGGTGCGCACGGAAGATCAGAAATGTATTCTGCCCGAGTGCAGAATCGGATCGCCTTGGCGGCGACCGCGGCGGTGCTCGTCGTCGCCGGTCTTTCCGGCTGCTCGTCGGACAAGCAGCCGAATCACCCCAGCCAGGCGTCGGTGACCGTCAACGGCAATACGGTCGCCAGTAGACAGGCCGTGAATTGCATTCAGCAGCAATGGTATTGGACCATCTCGATCGGCGACCAGAGCGTCTCCGGGGTGAAGGCGATGGTCAACCGGACCGGTGACAAGTTGACTGCCGAGTCGGTGCACATCGTGAACTTGGGTGGCTTCACCGGCACGTACTCCAAAGGCGACGGCGGTGACGCCAGCGCCAGCTTCGGCTCCGAGACCTTCACCATCAGCGGCACAGCCCAAGGTTTCAACACGTCCAAGCCCAGCGAGCCGGCGACCGCCACGTTCAAGATCGTCGCGACCTGCTGAAGGCCGAGGGTGGCGGGCGCTCAGCTGCGGTTGCGCCGAACCTCTTTGAACGGCACACCGCGATCGGCCGCATATTCGCGCGGAAATCCCAAGACGCGTTCGCCGATCACATTGCGGGCCACCTCGGTGGTGCCGCCGCCCAGTGAGGCGGTCTGCCGCGACAGGAAACGCTCGCCGAAGCGGATCAAGCCGTCGCCGCAATCCACCACGCCGCCACTTGCGGCGATCGCCATCGCGGTGTCGATCTCGAGCTGATGCGTCTCGGCGTGGGTGATCCGGATGATCGAGCCGGCCGCCGGCGGCAGGGAGCCGTCGTTCACGGCGTGATAGATGTGGTCGATCAGCTGCTCCTGCACGGCGCGGTGAACCAGTGCGCGGCCCGCTATCTCCTGCAGTCGCTCATTGTCGGTTTGTCCCAACGCTTCCAGGAGTGCCGCGAAGTCCACCGGTACGTCCGTCGTGCCCTCCGCGCCGATCCCGCTTGCGAATTCGGACCCGCCTCCGACAGCCCTGCGCTCATGGTACAGCTGCCGCGATGCGACGCTCCAGCCGTTGTTCACTTCGCCGACGACCGCGTCGTCCCCGACTTCCAGTCCGTCGAAGAACTCTTCGCAGAACTCCTGTGAGCCGTTGACCTGCTTGATGCGGCGCAATGTGATTCCGGGACTCTTGATGGGCACCAAGAACATCGTTAGGCCCTCGTGCTTGGGCACGTCCCAGTCCGTGCGCGCCAGCAGCAGTCCGTAGTCTGCGGCGAACGCACTGGTGCTCCATGTCTTGGCGCCGTTGATAACCCACTTGTCGCCCACACGGTCAGCCCGGGTGATCACGCCGGCGAGATCGGAGCCGCCGCTGGGTTCGGACAACAGCTGTACCAGCACTTCCTCGCCACGGATCGCAGCCGAAATGTGCTGACGCTTCTGCTCTTCGCTGCCGGTGTCGAGAATCGTGGCACAGCAGATTGTGAACGTGGGCGTGTTGAGGATGATCGGCATTTCGTAGGAGCGGGTTTCCGCGTCGAATGCCTTCTGGTACTCGATCGGCAAACCGAGTCCGCCGTATTGCCGCGGGAAGCAAATGCCCGCGAATCCACCTTCGTACAGCCGCTTCTGAAGTTCTCGCGCCCGCAGCCATGGCACTTCTTCGCCGCGTTCGACGCCGGGCGGCTTGTCGGGATCGATCCGCGGCATGTTTTCCGCCAGCCACGCCCGCGCCCGGGCGGCGAATTCGTCTACCGTCTCCCTGACCGGTGGCGGTGCCGATGCCGTCTCGGTCATGCCGACTCCAATTGTCGCGTCAGCGCGTACACACGCAGATTGTGATCCTCCGGGGTGCCGAACATCGAGCGGTACAAGGTGACGCGCCGCAAAAACAGGTGCAGATCATGCTCCCAGGTCACGCCGATGCCGCCGTGCAGCTGGACGCAGTCCTGCACCATCGCCGGTGCCCGTTCACCCACATACGATTTCGCGACACTGACCGCCATCTCGGCCCCCGCCGACCGCCGCGACACCTCGCGGACAGCCGCACGCGTGGCGGCACGGCAGGCCTCCAGCCCGATCTTCAGATCGGCGAAACGATGCTTGAGCGCCTGGTAGGACGCCAGTGGGCGGCCGAACGAATACCGGTCGAATGCCCACTGAATAGTGAAGCCGACCACGGTGTCAAGGATGCCGACCACCTCCGCGCACTGCAGTACCTGCGCGATCTGGGCCTGCCGCTCGATGAGCGCAGCGGTCTGCGCCGGTGTGCCGACCGCCGCCGATTCGTCAACCTGCACGCCGTCGAATTCGACTCGGGCATAACGCTTCACCAGGTCAACGGAGCGCTGCGGCTCGACTCGCACACCCGGCGCATCGGCGGGAACCAGGAACTGGCGGACGGCTCCGTCGCACAACGCGACGACGAGAAACAGCGAACTCTCCGCGCCTGCCTCGACGCGATCCTTGACGCCATCGATACGGAATCCCGACGACGTCGGGGTGGCCGTCACCGTCGCCTGCAGCGGCGCCCACGGTCTGCCCGGTTCGTACACCGCCCACGACGCAAGTGCCTCCCCGGACATCAGCGCCTCGATCGTCGTTGCGTGACGGGCGTTTTCGCTCGCCTCGACGAGGCCGGCCAGTACTGTGCTCACCGGATGCAACGGCCCTGGTGCGACGGTCTTACCGATCAGCTCCGCGACGACGGCCAGGTCCTCGACACCGTTTCCGGACACGCTTCCCCCGCCCAGCTCCTCGGGCACCAGCAGGCTCGCCCAGCCCAATTCCGCTGCGCGCCGCCACCATTCGGGCTCGAATGAAGCGCCGGCAGTGTGCAGCTCGCGAACTCGGCTAAGAGATGCCTCCTTCTCCAGGAAAGACTGGGCCGTCGATGCGAAGAGCAGCAGCTCCGGGTTGGCGACATCGCTCATGCGGGAATGACCAGCGGCGGCACGTCCGGGTTGTGGACGATCTCGTTGGGCACTTTGAACAGCTCGATCATGTTGCCGCCCATGACTTTCCGCTGACCCTCTTCATCGAGGCCGGCCAGATCGTCGATGAGTTTGGTCGGCTCGGCGAGGCCTTCGGGATGCGGCCAGTCGGAACCGAAGATCACCCGATCGACGCCGATGAGGTCGGCCATCTGCTTGAAGTCGTCCTCCCAGAACGGCGCCACATACACACAGCGCTTGAACGCCTCGATCGGGTTCTCCGGGAACTCCTGCGGCATCTTCTTGTAGGTGCCGTCGAACTGCTTGAACAGGTACGGCACCCAGTCCGCGCCGTTCTCGATCGACAGCACGCGCAGATCGGGATTGCGGGTCAGTGCACCGTGGCAGACCAGCGCCGCCATCGAGTCCTCGATCGGCCGCTTACCCATCGACACCATCCGGAACGCGGTCGGTTTGAACGGCAGGTACTCGTCGGCGGGCTCCCAGTCGTTGAGGTACTCGGCGTAACCGGAGTCCGACGCGTGCATGGACACCGGAATGCCTGCCTTCACGCACGCGTCCCAGAACGGGTCGAATTCGGGAAGCCCGAACGACCGAGTGCCCTTGAGGCCGGGCACCGGGGCAGGCCGCACCAGCACCGTCTTGGCGCCACGCTCCAGACACCACTCGAGTTCCTCGAGTGCGCGGTCCATGATGCCGAGGTTGATGACCGGCGTAGAGAAGATCCGGTCTTGGTAGTTGAACTGCCACGTCTCGTACATCCATACGTTGAGCGCGTGGATGACGTCGGCGATGAGCTCGGGATCGTCCTTCATCCGCTCCTCGACCAGGCTCGCCAGGGTCGGGAACATCAGCGAGTAGTCGAGTCCCAGTGAATCCATGACCTCCAGCCGGGCCGCGGGTTCACGGAACGCCGGGATCGCCTTCATCGGCTTGCCCATCACCTCGCGGAAGCTCTTGCCGCCGCTGCCGTGGCGGAAGTACTCCTCTTGGGCGCCCGGGCGGGCGACGACCTCGAAGGTCGGGTTCGGAATGTAGTCGCTGACCTGGTTACGCACCATGATCTTGGTGCGGCCCCGCACCTCGATGTAGTCAATGACGTTCTTGCGATGGTCGGGCAAGAACTTGGTCAGCGCCTCTTTCGGTTCGTAGAAGTGGTTGTCGGCGTCGAACACCGGGAAGGGAAGCTGCCGGGCTGCCATGACCGTCTCCTGAAAATCTCGTTAGTCGAAAGTGGTAATGACATTACCACGCATGGACCAGCCAGTCAGCTGCGGTCCGCGCCGCGGCCGATGCCGTGCACGCAGAACTCGAAGATGTGGTCGGAGTCGATCGGGACGCCGTTGAGTTCCGCGCCGAGCACCCGCAGTCGCATCGCGCCCAACACGGTCTGCATGATCAGCGCGGCCGTCGTCTCCACGTCGAGCTCAGCGCGGATGCTGCCTTCGGCGATGCCTCGGCGCAGGATGTCCTGGATCAACTGGTGCAGCGGCAGCAGCACGCGCGCGTATTCGCCCGGGCGGGTCTCGGCCAGATGGTCGTTGTAGAAGGTCAGGCCCCGGTTGATGCTGTCCTGGGTGTGCGACGCGGCGGGCGCGCAGATCCGGTCGACGAGCAGACGCAGCGCGGCAATGCTTTCCAGGTTCGCCGTCTCCTCGCGCCACCTGCCGGTGGACTCGGCCATGATCTTGTCGATCAGCGCCAGCAGTAGCTCGTCCTTGGACGAGAAGTGCTGATAGAACGACCGCAGTGAGGTCTTCGACCGCTCCACGACCTCGAGCACGGTGAAATCCGTGCGCCCGGTTTCGCCCAGAATGGCCAACGCGGACTTCATGAACCGGCTCGCGCGCGACTCGGTATCAGGTGTCGCGGACCGACCGGCTCCGGTCTCCGTCGGTTGACCGGTCGGCTTCGCCATCGGCTCACCCTTCACGTCAGCACTACAGGTATGAGAATGACGTTACCGCTTCGTCCACGCTCTAGGTACTGTGTTGCTCCGGTGCGCAATGGGTCGACGAGTGAGGAAGACATGACGACGGATTCAGGGCAGACGCAATGGTCGGTCACCGGCCTGCTCGAGTTGTTCGACGTGCAGCCGAGCGGCGAGAATCGCTTCACCGCCCCGACGGGCATCGCCGGTGACGACCAACGCCAGGTGGTCGAAGGGTCCCAGGTGCTGTCGCAGTCGATTGTTGCTGTGGCAAAACGCTTTTCGGACAAGTCGGTGCGCTCGGTGCACGGGGTTTTCAGTCGTGCCGTGCTGGTCGGTACTCCGGTCGAGTTGATCGTCGACGTTGTGCACGAGGGCCGGTCCACCGCCACCGCTGTCGTGTCGGCGCAGCAGAATGGCAAGCGCTGCATGACGTTCACGGTGTTCGCCGACGTGCCGTCGGACGACGTGATCCGCCACCATCTGCCGCGGCCCCAGGTCGCGGCGCCGACCGAGGCGAACCACTCCGAGATGCCGATGATCGGACGGCAGCTGCGCCTCGTCGACGTGGTCGACGTCAACAGTCCCGACGAAGTGGGGCCGCCCGAGTTGTACGCGTGGCTGCACTACGACCCGATTCCCGCCCGCGATGATCTGGCCAAGGCGTTGATCGCGTATTTCACCGGCCACCTTGGTATTTCGACCACGATGCGGGCGCATGAGGGCATCGGGACCAGCCAGGCTCACCTCACGGTGTCGACGGCGCCGATGACGATCACCGTCAGCTTCCACGAGCCGGTGCGCTGGGACGGATGGCTGCTCTACAGCCACGAGAGCACACAGGTGGGCGCGGGCATGTCCTATGTGAGGGGCACCGTGCACACCGAGGAGGGGGAGCTGATTGCGTCGTTCACGCAGGACGCGATGATCCGTCCGCTGCGCACCACCGACACCGCGATCAAAGAGCAAGCGCGCCTCTAGCCCGCGGTGATTTCGGCGCGCTTTCCGACGCTGAGTATCGTTCAGCGCGCCGAAATCGCGCGCAGTTCGCGCTTGAGCACCTTGCCGTAGCTGTTCTTCGGCAGCTCGTCGACGAACACGTAGCGCTTGGGCCGCTTGAACCGGGCGATGCGCTCGAGCAGGTGGGCGTCCAGTTCCGCCGGGTCGACATCGCCCACCACGAACGCCACCACCACCTCACCCCACTCCTCGTCAGGTGCACCCACCACGGCTGCCTCGGCGACACCGGGATGCGCCACCAGCACCTCCTCGACCTCGCGCGGGTAGATGTTGCTGCCACCGCTGATCACCACGTCTTTGGAGCGGTCGCGCAGCGTCAGATAACCCCGGGCATCGAACGAACCCATGTCGCCGGTGCGTAGCCAACCGTTCTGCAGCGTGGCGGCGGTGGCGGCCGGGTTGTTCCAATAGCCCGACATCACGACGTCTCCGCGGCAGACGATTTCGCCGATCTCGCCGATGTCAGCCGGCGTGCCGTCGTCTCGGAGGACCGCGACTTGGACACCGGACCGGGGATATCCGACCGACCCCAGGACGGCGTCGTCAGCATTCAGGTGGTCGGCTCGGCGCAGGCCGGTGATCGTCATCGGCGCTTCACCCTGCCCATACAGCTGGGTGAAGATCGGTCCGAACGCCGACATCGCCTTCTTCAGGCTGTCGACATACATGGGGCCGCCGCCGTAGACCACCGTCCGCAGATTGCGTGGGCGGGGTCGTCCTGTCTGCACCAGACGGTGCACCATCGTCGGCGCGAGGAACGCGCTGCAGCCGGGATGGTGCTCGCACAGATCGAGGAACTCGTCGGGGTCGAATGCACCCGATTGCGGAATCACCTGGCGCGCCGCGCGTAACACGTACGGAGGGATGTAGAGCCCGGAGCCGTGCGACATCGGCGCGCCGTGCACCAAGCTGCAGTTCTCGTCGGGTGAATCGAAATCCGCGAGATGGGCAACCGTCATCGCCATCAGGTTGCGGTGGGACAGCATCGCGCCTTTGGACCGGCCGGTGGTTCCGCTGGTGTAGAACAGCCACGCCAGCGCCGACGGATCCGTCACCGGCGGCGCAGCATGGTCTGCAGACAGCCACCGCGAATACCCCTCGCTACCAACGACTTCGACCGGAACGGCACTGACGGACGACAATTCGGCGGCAATCTTCGCCGACGCGAACACCTGCACGGCACCGGCATCTTCGAGAATCTGCACCATCTCGCGCGGATGAAGCTTGTAGTTGACCGGAACCACCACACATTCGGCCGCCCAGATACCGAACATCAGCTCGACGATCTCCGGACGGTTCTCGCTGGCGATCGCCACGCGTGCCCCCGGACCCGCCACCGCGGCGATCGACGCGGCCAGGCGCAATGCGCGGTCGCGCAACTCGCTCCAGGTGCTCAGGCAGTGATCACCGTGGTAGACCGCGCCCCGGTCGCCGAACCGTGACGCCGCCTGGTCCAGCAGCGCAAAGAGATTCACCGTTGCGTCCACTCCGAGTTCAGCGCAAAGTCCGACAGGTACTTCGTGGAACTCCAGCCGCCGTCGACGACGATTGTCTGCCCGTTGATGAAACTGCCACCCTCCGAACACAAGAACGCCACGGTGCTCGCAATGTCGTCCACGCGGCCGAGCCGCGGATACGGCGTCATCTCGACATTGATCTTGCGGAACCGCTCGTCCTGCAGCCGGTGCGCCACCATCGGCGTCAGCGTCACCCCCGGTGCCACGGCGTTGCAGCGGATGCCTTGCGGGCCGTACTGGCATGCGATGTGCAAGGTCAGTGCCGTCAGCCCGCCCTTGGCCGCCGAATAGGCGCCACCGCGAAGCCCGCCCACCACCGCGAACGTCGACGTCACGTTGACGATCGCCGACCCGGATTGCATGTGCGGCAACACATCTCGCGCCAGCCGGAACGGTGCGCGAAGCATCACGTCCAGGAAGGAGTCGAGTGTCGCGTCGTCGGTCTCGTGCAGTGGCTTGGGACTGCCGAGGCCTGCGTTGTTGACCAAGAAGTCGATGCGCCCCCACCGTTCGACGGCGTCTTCGACAATCCGGCGCGGCGCGTCGTCGCCGGTGACGTCGACGGCCAGCGTCGCGACACGTCCGGGGCCGTCGATTGCGTTCTCCAAGTCAGCAAGCCTGCTCTGGTCACGACCGACACCGAGCACCGCCATCCCCATTTCGGCCAGCTTGACCGCGCAACCGAATCCGATCCCGCTGCTTGCCCCGGTGACGATCGCTACCTGCACAGCCGGCCCCTTCTGCTCTTTGCGCAAGCGCTCATCGCGATGTCTCGATGAGCGCCGCCCGGATCTGGTGCTTGAGCACCTTTCCCGCGTCGTTCTTCGGCAGTGATTCCCACATCACCACTTGCTCGGGCGCTTTGAACCGAGCCACCCCATGATCGGCCAAAAAGCTGCCCAATTCCGCGACGCCGGGCATGACGGCGCCTCCCGCCGGCACCACCACCGCGCAGGCTCGCTCGCCGGTGCGCTCGTCGGGCAGCCCGACCACCGCCACCTCGGCGATGCCCGGATAGCGGGCCAAGATGTCCTCGACTTCTTTCGGGGAGATGTTCTCTCCATTGCGGATGATGATGTCCTTCGCCCGCCCCGTCACCACCAGGTAGTCGCCGTCGACCCAGCAGCCCAGATCGCCGGTGCGGAAATATCCCTCGGCGTCGAACGCGTCGGCGTTGTCTTCTGGATGCAGATAACCGACCAGCATCTGCGGGCCGCGGACACAGATTTCCCCGCAGCCGGCGGGGGCAGCGTCGTGGTCGACCAGCTTGACGTCGGCGATGCCGGGGCGCCCGTCGGTGTCCGCCGCATGGTCGATGTCGCCGGGCTCTGGCGAGCCGACCGTCGTCACCGGCACCTCCGTCGAACCGTAGACACGGGTGACCACAGCCCGGTCGAAATACGAAGCGGCCCTTCGAATCAACTCAGGCGAGACAGCTGCGCCGCCACAGATGAACACCTTGAGATCTGGAAGTCGGGTGCGTGCGCGGCCGGCCGCGGCGAGCAAGCGATCCAAAAACGGAGTGGCTCCCGCCATGTGCGTGCAGCGCTCCCGCTGCATCAGCGTCACCGCGACATCCGGATTCCATCGATCCATCAGCACCGCGGTGGTGCCCAGCAGCAGCGGGCATTCGAATGCATAGATCGACCCGCCGATGTGAGCGATCGGGGACGGCACCAGGAACCGGTCTCCCGGGCTCACCATCCAATAGTCCCGTATTTGGCAGATCAGCGCATGGATCGAGTTATGGCTGTGCAGAACCCCTTTCGGGCGCCCGGTGGTTCCGGACGTGTAGAGGATCATCTGCACCGCATCGGGATCCAGAGCCGGCAGCTGCGCGTCGGCGCCGCGCAACAGCGACGGGTACGGTGTGTGTCCCGACGGCTCCCCGCGCACCACGACGACCTCCGGCGCGGACGGCAGGTGCGCGCTGACCCGAGTCAGCATCGCCGCGTAGTCGTAACCGCCGAAGTGCGCTGGGATGAAGACCATCCGGCTCTGGGAATCCGTGAGGATGAACCGCAGCTCATGGTCGCGCAGCGACGGCAAAATCGGATTTACGACCATCCCGGCCACGGTCGCCGCGAGGTAGACCACCGCCGCCTCGTGCCAGTTCGGCAGTATGAACGAGACCACACTCGCCGGTGGTAAGCGCGTCAGCATGGTCTGTGCCAACGCGCTGGCCTGACGTTCCAGGCTCGCACAGTCGATGCGAATGTCATTGTCGATCAGGGCAATCCGGCGCGGCGTGATGCAAGCGGCCTCGCGCAGTGAGTCGGCGAGCGTGGTGCGCACCGCCCCACCTCGGGCGTGGATGTCGGCCGCGGCCACGCCGGGCTAGCCCTTCACCCGGCGCATGGTCATCGAGTGCCGGAACCGTGACGCCGGGTGGGTATTGATGGTCACCTGAGCCACCTCGCCGTCGGAGGTGGTATAGGTGCGGCGCATCTCCAGTGCCGCGCTGCCCGTGCTGACCTTCAGGCCTTCGGCAAGCTCGGGGGAGATCACCACCGCCGAGATCTGTTGATGCACTTCGACGACGCTCACTCCGAAAAGATCTTCGATCAGCGGAAAGATCGGGCCGGTGTGGCGTTGCAGCAGCCGGCCCACCGCCGCGAACGCGCGGTTGATGAAGTACTCGGTGCGGCAGATCGGTGCAGAGGCGCCGTCGCCTTGCCGGTAGCCGGCCACGGCCAGCCACTCGGTGCCGGCTGCGAGTCCGGTGCGGGCAGCCAGTTCGTCGTCGACGGTCACCGGTGCGTTCGACTCGATGGTGAACTGGGTGCCGGCCGCGAACGCGATCAAGTCGTCTATCGACATCACGTCTTGCGCATAGGAATTCGACGCCGGGCGGGGCACCACCAAGGTG
Organism: Mycobacterium sp. NGS35; assembly: GCF_059812855.1. Taxonomy (NCBI): domain Bacteria; kingdom Bacillati; phylum Actinomycetota; class Actinomycetes; order Mycobacteriales; family Mycobacteriaceae; genus Mycobacterium; species Mycobacterium sp. NGS35. The sequence continues at coordinate 226,384 of NZ_JCALDL010000004.1, read as the reverse complement.
CCTGCTCGCGGCCGCGAGGCCACGAGGTTGTCTTCGCGCAGCCGCCGCAGCGCCTCCCGAACGGTGTAGCGGCTGACTGCGAATCGCTCGCACAGCTCGTGTTCGGTGGGCAGCTGCGAACCCACCGGGTAAACGCCGTCGACGATCTCCTTCCGCAGGGTGCGCGCCACCTGGAGGTAGCGGTGCTCGGTCGGCGACAGCGTCATCTTTCGGCCCGGCGCAACGCCAGCACGCTGCCGTCCCCGTCGGCAGAAACGAAAAGTGTGCCGTCATGTCCGACGGCGATTCCCGCGAACGGACCCTGGGGTCCGGAGAACGGCGGCAAGCCCTTGAGTGGCTTGGGCACCACACCGGGCGGCGGGCCGATCGGCAACCCGGCCGCTATCGTCTGGCGAAATGGCGCCGCGAGGTCGAATTCTTCGACGGTCTTGGCGCCGGCGTCGACGACGTAGAGCCGCTGTCCGGCCACGAGAATGCCTTGGGGAGTGTGTAATTCGTCGACGACGGTCTCTACGCCCGAACCGCTCAACCGCACGACGCGCCCGGCGCCCGACTCGGCGACCAGCACGCCGCCGTCAGGGGCGATCGCCACGCCCACAGGGTCGTGCAGGCCCGACGCGAGCACGTCGACATTGCCCGCGTCGACCGACAACACGCGTCCGGTCCCCAACTCGGCGACCACGATGCCGCCCGGTCCGATGGCCACGCCGTACAGCTGGTCGAATCCGTCTGCCAGAACGTCGGTTTCGCTCATCGCCGGCCGGTAGCGCGATACCTGGCCACCTGACGTCGTCACGACGAACTCACCGGCGCCCACAGCTGCCACGCCCCGCACGAAGCCGGGATAACCCGGCGAGAACAACATGCCGACGGTCTGCAGGCTTGCGTCGGAGCCGACGACGTAGAAGTAGGTGCCGTCGGCCACGTACAGTCGGCCGTCGTCAGCGACCGCGAGGTCCAGCGGCCAGTTGAAGCCGCCCGGCAGCAGCGTGCGCGCTTCGCCACCCGGGAGAACCTCGGTGATCTCGCCGCCGATGTTGGACACCAGCAGCCGGCCGTCCACGAAGGTGCAGTTGTCCAGCCCGGGATCGAGCTGGGCGAGCAGCGACTTTTCACCCGTGCGCGGGTCGATGCGCAGCACCTGGCCGCTGGCCACTTGGGTGGACACGATGTAGCCCTCGGAGTCGAACTTCACCGAGTCGGGGACGCCAAGGTCTGCGGTGACCCGTTGTGGCGCACCACCGTCCGGGTCGATACGCCAGATCTCATTCGCGCCCATCACGGGGAAGTACAGCAGGCCGTCGGGCCCCACCTCCATGGCGTTGAGCAGCGGCATGTTCTCGACCAGCACACGCGGCTGGCCGCCGTCCAGATCGAGCTCGAGCAGCCGCCCGCCCTCACGGCATTCTCCGATGAACAGCCGGTCCCGGTACACGGTGATGCCGTTGGCCGACGGCAAGTCGTCGCGGAGGACCTTGGCGCGGCCGCGCGTGTCCAGCATGCTCACCCGGCCGTCCATCACCTCGGTGGCGTACAGATTCCCGCGCGAATCGAACGCGACGTCGTCGGGGGCGATGATGTCGCCACCCGTCGCGGTCACCGTATCCAGCGCTCCGGTCTCGAGGTCCAGCGCGCTGATCTGGCTTCCCGTCACCTGGGCGACGTAGACCCGGCCGTCGCGGCCGGTGCGCAGGCCGTTGGCACCGAACAGCCGGCTCGGCCCGGTCACCCGCTCCAGTCGCCAGCCCGGCGCCACATCCGGCGTCACGGCGACGGGGTAGCGGTTGCCATTCAGCGACATGGCATCTGACGCTATCAATTGCTTCTAGTCCAGACAATAGGCGCAGTAAGCATGTCAGACGACCTTGACGCCATCGTTGCCGCTGCGGAATAGTGTTCTGCAATATGCAGAGCACGATATGTTGTCCGGACAAATTGGTCGATGGCTGAGCTGCTGAGCCTCGCCGGCCGCATCGTGGTGGTGGCCGGCGCCGGCGGCGGTGGCATCGGGACGACCATCACGCGGATGGCCGCCCAGGCAGGCGCGACCGTGATCGCGGTGAGTCGGTCGAAAGACAATCTCGACGAGCACGTCGTCCCGCTGGCGCGTCAAGGACTCGCGGTGCTCCCGGTGTGCGCCGACGTGTCGACCGACGACGGCATCAACGCAGTACTCGAGCATGCATGCCGGGCCGAGGGCATTCTTTACGGACTGGTGAATGTGGCCGGCGGCGCTGCGCCGCAGACATGGATGCCGTCGACCAGGGTCACTCGCGAGGACTGGCGGCAACTGTTCACCGCCAACCTCGAGACTGCGTTCTTCATGAGTCGAGCCGTGGCCGCCGAATTGCGGGCGAATCGGCTTGGCGGATCCATCGTGTCGCTCTCGTCGATCAGCGGCATGAACACCGCGCCGTTTCACATCGCGTACGGAACAGCCAAGGCGGCGGTCGCGGCGATGACGCGCACCATGGCGGTCGAACTCGCCCTGGACGGCATCCGGGTCAACGCCGTGGCGCCCGGGGTGACCGAGACGGCGGCGTCACGCACCTATGTCGACGACGATCCGGAACGGGACCGTCGCGCGATCGCGATGGGTCGGCGTGGCCGGCCGGAGGAGCAGGCCGGCGTCATCTTGTTCTTACTGTCGGATTTGTCGAGCTACATCACGGGGCAGACCTTTCTCGTCGACGGCGGTCTGAGCCTGCGCTGGAGCCACCTCGGCGCCGACAACACCTCGCTCTTCTTGAAGGACGAGTCGTTCCGCAGCGCAATCAGTCGACCCTGAAAGGAGGCTGTGATGGCAGAACCCAATGGTCAAGCGGCAGAAGAACTGTCAGAGCCGATGACCATCGGCGTGGAGGCTTACATCTCAGAGGACTATGCCCGGGCCGAACGTGACAAGCTCTGGCGCAAGGTCTGGCTGCAAGTCGGCCGTGTCGAAGAACTTCCCGACGTGGGCAGCTATCTGACCTACGACATCCTCGACGATTCGATCATCGTCGTGCGAGTCGGGCCCGACGAATTCGCGGCACACCACAACGTCTGCATGCACCGGGGCCGGCGGCTAATCGACACTCCTGACGGCGCCAAGAATGCGGTCGGCCGCACCCGCAAGTCCTTTGTCTGCGGGTTCCACGGCTGGACTTACGGGCTCGACGGTGCCTGCACGTACATCCGCGAGCGCGACGACTGGAAAGGCGCGCTCACACCGCAGAACACGCACCTTGCAACGGTCCGGGTAGACACGTGGGGCGGATGGCTGTGGATCAACATGGATCCCGAGTGCGAGCCGCTGATGGATTACCTGTTCCCGGCCGCGAAGATCCTCGACCCGTTCGGCTTGGAGAACATGCGCTACAAGTGGCGCAAGTGGTTGTACTTCGACTGCAACTGGAAGGTCGCACTGGAGGCCTTCAACGAGACCTACCACGTCTACACCACCCATCCGGAATTCAACAGGTTCGGCGAATTCAAGGGCTGGGCCAAAGCGCAAGGCAAGCACAGCAACATCGGCTACGACGCGCCTGAGGATCTCGAGGAGACCAAGTCCAAGATCCGGTTGGGCACCGGTAAGGATCCGCGGGTGTCGACCGCCGAAATGCAGGTCTACACAATGGAAGAGACCAACGCCACCACCACGCAGACGCTGGTGAACGCCGCGCTGCGGCTGGTCGACGAGCTTCCGGAGGGCACCCCGGCCGACAAGGTGCTGGCGCATTGGCTGGATTCTGCCCGCCGCGACGACGAGGCCCGGGGGGTGTTCTGGCCGACGATCCCGCCGGATGTGCTGGGCCAGAGCGGGACAGCCTGGCAGATCTTCCCGAACTTCCAGATCGGCCAGGGCCTGACCAGTGCGCTGTGCTACAGCGCCCGACCGCATCCCAGCTACGACCCCAACAAGTGCATCTTCGAAGTGTCGGTGTTCGAGCTGTACCCCAAAGGGCAAGAGCCGCAGACGGAATGGGAGTACACCCCGGTGGGCGATCCGCGCTGGCGCTCGGTGCTGCCGCAGGACTTCTCGAACATGGCTGCGGTGCAACAAGGGATGAAATCCCTTGGCTTCCCGGGCACCATGCCCAATCCGTATCGCGAACGCAGCACCGTGAATCTGCACTATCAGCTGTCCAAATACATGGGGACCGGCGCACCACGCGAACTCGCTCAGGAGCCGCTTGCGTGGAAAGCGGACGGCGAAGGAGAAGCTCACACATGACAATGTTCGACACCTGCGGGCCCACCGAGACGCCCGACGACATCGACATCGAGGCGCTGCGGCAGAAATACCTTTACGAGCGCGACAAGCGGTTACGGCCGGAAGGCAGCAAGCAATACCTGGAGCTGAAGGGCGAGTTCGCCGACTTCTACGAAGTCGACCCGTACACGCCGGTGACGCCCCGCGACCCGATCAACGCGGACATCGAGGTCGCGGTGCTCGGCGGCGGGATCGCCGGCTTGCTCGCGGGCGCTTACCTGAAGAAGGCCGGCGTGGACGATGTGCACATCATCGAGATGGGCGGCGACTTCGGCGGTGTCTGGTATTGGAACCGCTTCCCCGGTATCCAATGCGACAACGACGCGTATTGCTACATCCCGATGCTCGAGGAGCTCGGCTTCATGCCGTCGAAGAAGTTCGCGGACGGCGCAGAGATCTTCCAGCACTGCCGCAACATCGGCAAACACTTCGGACTGTACGACGGAGCGATCTTCTCGACGCAGGTCTGCCAGATGCGTTGGCATGACTCGGCGAACCGCTGGCGGCTGAGTACCAACCGCGGTGACGACATCCGGGCACGCTTTGTCGTCATGACGCAGGGATCGTTCAACCGTCCGAAGCTGCCCGGCGTTCCCGGCATCACGGATTTCGAGGGGCACCAGTTCCACTCGGCTCGTTGGGATTACGAATACACCGGCGGCGACGCCAACGGCGGACTGCACAAACTGAACGACAAGCGGGTCGCGCTGGTCGGCACCGGGGCCACCGGTGTGCAGCTGGTTCCGCATCTGGGCCGGGATGCTCAGCACCTCTACGTGTTTCAGCGCACGCCGTCATCGGTGGACGTGCGAGCCAACACGCCGACCGATCCGCAGTGGGCGGCCTCCCTGCAACCGGGCTGGCAGGAGGAACGCAAGCGCAACTTCCACCGCTGGTCCCCGTTGGGCGAGGGCGCGGTGTTCGACGAGCCGGATCTGGTCTGCGACTTCTGGACTGAGTTGGGGCGCAACCTGACCGCGCGCATCGCTGCTTTCGAGGACCCCACGTCGCTGACGGTCGAGCAGATCATGGCCATCCGGGAGGAAGAGGACTACAAGGTCATGGAGCGCCTGCGGCGCCACGTCGAGGACGTCGTCGACGACCCGGTGACCGCCGAGGCGCTCAAGCCGTACTACCGCTTCATGTGTAAGCGGCCGTGCAGCAGCGACGAGTATCTGGCCACCTTCAACCGACCGAACGTGACGCTGGTCGACGTCTCGGATTGCAAAGGGGTCGAACGGGTGACCCAGAAAGGGCTCGTGGCCAACGGGATCGAGTACGAGGTCGACTGCATCATCTGGGCCAGCGGCTTCGAGATCACCACCGAGATCAGCCGGCGCTACGCCATTGACGCGATCGAGGGCCGCAACGGCCTGTCATTGTTCGACCACTGGCGCGACGGCTACAAGTCGCTGCACGGGATGACGAGTGTGGGCTTCCCGAATCAGTTCTTCACCGGTTTCATCCAGGGTGGCGTGTCAGGCAACACCACCGCGATGTTCGAGCAGCAGGCCGAGCACATCGCCTACATCATCTCCGAAGCAATTGCCCGCGGCGTGACAACGGTCGAGCCCAGCCAGGAGGCTCAGGACGATTGGGTCACGACGATTCGTGAACTCACGGTGGACATGTCGGAGTTTGCGGTGTCCTGTACGCCCGGCTACTACAACAACGAAGGAGGCGGCGGCGGAGAAGGCATCCGGTCTGCCATCGGTGAGCCGTATTCGCCCGGCTTCTATGCTTTCGGCGACCTGCTGAAGGCCTGGCGCGACATGGGCGATCTCGACGGCCTGGTTCTCGGAAACTAGATGCCAGAACACAGATTCGACGATCGCGTCGCCGTCGTCACCGGCGCCGGCCGGGGGCTGGGCCGGGCGTACGCGCTGCTGCTGGCCGCGCGCGGCGCGAAGGTGGTGGTCAACGACCCCGGAGTCAGCTTGTCCGGCAACGGGATCGACGACGGACCCGCCGCCGGGGTGGTATCCGAAATCGAAGCGGCCGGCGGTCGAGCCGTTGCAAGCACCGATTCGGTCGCCTCACCGGAGGGCGGTAAGGCGATCATCCAGACCGCCCTCGACCACTTCGGCCGCATCGACGTCGTGATCCACAATGCGGGCATCGTCCGGCGCGCCTCGCTGTGCGAAATGACGTACGAAGATTTCGACGCGGTCGTCGACGTCCACCTCAAAGGCGCGTTTCATGTTGTGCGGCCGGCGTTTCCGGTGATGTGCGGGTCCGGTTACGGGCGCATCGTGCTCACGTCGTCGATCGGTGGCCTGTACGGGAACCACGCGGTGGCCAACTACGCCGTAGCCAAGGCCGGGCTGATCGGATTGTCGAACGTCGCGGCGCTGGAGGGAGCACCGCACGGCGTGACGTCGAATGTGATTGTTCCGGCAGCGGTGACGAGAATGGCCGAGGGCATCGACACGTCGGCCTATCCGCCGATGGGCCCGGACCTGGTGGCGCCGGTCGTGGGCTGGTTGGCACACGAAACATGCTCGCTCACCGGCGAAATGCTCGTCGCGCTCGCCGGCCGAGTGGCCCGAGCGATGATCGTCGAGACGCCGGGGGTATACCGGCCGTCGTGGACGGTGGAAGACGTCGCCGAATACATCGACGTCATCCGCGACGCAACCGACCCGGTGATTTTTCCCGTCGTGCCCGACGGCCATGGCGACCACGTCCGTTACAGCTTCGCGATGGCCGGCCGGCAGGAAGCCCACCATGGCTAGTCCCGGGTCGACGGGCCCGCTGGCCGGGGTGCGCGTCATCGACCTCACCGCGATGGTGATGGGCCCGTACTGCACGCAGATCATGGCCGACATGGGCGCCGACGTGATCAAAGTCGAACCGCCAGAAGGGGACAACACCCGCTACATCTCGGTGGGGCCCGCTCCGGCCATGAGCGGGGTGTTCGTCAACGTCAACCGCGGCAAGCGCAGCGTAGTGCTGGACCTGCGCACCGACGACGGAAAACGCGCGTTGCGCAAGCTGATCGAGACCGCCGACGTGTTCATCCACTCGATGCGCGCCAAGGCCATCGCCAAGCTCGGTTTCAGCTATCCAGACGTCGCCGCGATCAATCCGGCCGTCGTCTACACCAACTGCTATGGCTACGGCCGCCGCGGTCCGGACCGTGACCGTCCCGCCTACGACGACACCATCCAGGCCGAATGCGGGCTGCCGGCCGTACAACAGCAGCTGACCGGAGAAGCGAACTACGTCGGAACGATCATGGCGGACAAGGTTGCTGGGCTCACCGCGCTCTACGCGACGATGATGGCGCTTTTTCACCGCGAGCGCACCGGCGAGGGCCAGGAGGTCGAGGTCGCGATGTTCGAAACCATGGCCTCGTTCATCCTCGTCGAGCATGCCAACGGCGCGATGTTCGACCCGCCGCTGGGGCCTGCCGTCTATCCACGCACCGTGGCGCCCAACCGCAAGCCGTACCGCACCAGCGACGGCTACATCGCCGCGCTGATCTACAACGACAAGCACTGGAACGCGTTCGTGGACGCGGTGAAGCCGCCGTGGGCCGGCGACCTGTACGCCACGCTCGAGCGGCGCGCACGCCAGATCGACACGGTGTACGCGCTGGTGGCCGAGACCATGACGCAACGGACCACCGACGAATGGCTTGCGCTGTTCGCCGAACTGGAAATCCCGGCCGCGCCTATCCACACGCCGGACTCCTTGTTCGACCATCCGCACTTGAACGCGGTCGGCTTGTTCGAGACGGTGCAGACATCGCAGGGCCCCGTGCGGTTTCCCGGTGTGCCGACGTGGTTTTCCCGCACCCCGGGCCGGGTGGCCGGCCCCGCTCCCGAGTTGGGTGCCGACACCGCCGAGGTTCTCGACGAACTCGGTATCGGGGCCGACGCCGAACCTGTGTTGGGGTCAGGGTAGGAGCGGCCGTGGACTTCGAGATGGGACCGCAAGCCACACAACTTCGCGCGGAGCTGCGCGAGCTCGTCAAAACCCATGTGCCGTCGGATTTTCTGGGCGCATTCACCGACGATCCAGCAGATCTCGAAGTGGCGCAGCGGTTCTGCCGGCTGCTCGCCGAGCGGGGCTTGCTGTGCCTGTCTTGGCCGGAAGAGTTCGGCGGCGGCGGCGCGTCGGTGTGGGAGCAGACTGTGGTGCGCGAGGAGATGTGGGCGCATCACGAACCGCGCGGCGCCCAGTACATGGGTGTGAACTGGGTCGGCCCGGCGATCATGCGGCACGGCACACCCGAGCAGCAGGCCAAGCATCTGCCGCCGATCGCGCGCGGCGAAGTGATTTGGTGCCAAGGCTTTTCCGAACCGGAGGCCGGTTCCGACCTCGCGTCGCTGCGCACCGCGGCACGCCGCGACGGTGACGGCTGGCGGGTCAGCGGCCAGAAGATCTGGACGTCCTACGCCACGATGGCGCAGTGGTGCTTTCTGCTCGCCCGGACGTCCCGAGGTGAAAAGAAGCAGCAGGGCCTCACCATCTTCCTGGTGCCGATGGACGATCCCGCGATACAGGTCAGGCCCATCCGCACCATGCTCGGCCCGCACCATCTCAACGAGGTGTTCTTCGACGAGCTGCGGGTGACCGAGGCCGACGTTCTGGGCCAGGTGGGCGGCGGCTGGTCGATCGTGCATGACGTGCTGTCATTCGAGCGGGTCGGTATCGCCCGCTACGCCCGCTGCGAACGGCTGCTGCAGGCAGCGCCCGACGTGCTCGGCGACCGGTGGGAGACTCTGCCCGCTGAACTGCGGGGCCGTTGGGCACGCATGCTGATCCACTGCCGCCGGGCCCGATTGCTGGCCTACCGCGTGGTGTCGCTGCAGAGCGCCGGACAGGTTCAGCCCGTTGACACCGCGGGCTACCGGATCGCTGTCACACGATTGGACCAGGACAGCGCCGAGGTGCTCATGGAGATCATTGCGGCCGTGCCGCGTGACGACGCCGACGCGCGCTATTTCCGCAGCGAAGTCGAGGACCACTGGCGGTATTCGCAAGCCGCCACCGTGGCATCGGGCAGCATCGAGATGCAGCGAATCCTGTTGGCGCGCAGCCTGTTGGCGGCGTCATGATCCTCGATTTGGGCGACGACGCCAAAGAGTACGGCCGGCAAGCACGTCGAGCGTTCGATGCCGCAGGCGGTGACCAGTTGGTGCAACAGGCGGAGGCCAAGCCCGAGACGCGCGAGGCGCTGGTCGCTCCGGTGCTCGCCGAGCTGGGGGCGTGGGAACTCGACCCGCGCAGCGATTTCGACGCATGCGAAGCGGCCGCGGCGCTGTGCCGCAGCGCGGGCTACTGGGCGGTGCCGTATCCGGTCGCAGAACGACTGGCCAAACCGGCAGACCTCGACGTGGACGGGTTGATCGTGGTGGCCGACGACGATCCGGCTGGTGCCGTCGCCGGTCTTGGAAACCGTTGGGCTGTAACCACTTTGACAGGAAATCGCAGTCTGGTGAGTGGCGCACGGCGCAGCGGCCAAGCGTTCGTCGCACAGCTCGAGCTGACATCCATCGATGACGCCAGCCCCGGCGACGTCGTGCTCGCGCTGGTGCTGCCGTGCTGGACGTTGCTGGGAATGCTGGACCGGGCAATGGAACTGACTGTCGCACACGTCAAGATGCGCAAGCAGTTCGGCCAGCCGCTCTCGTCGTTTCAAGGGGTGCAATTCCAGCTGACCGACGCCGAAGTCGAACGCAGCGGGCTCGAGATGCTCGCCAAGTACACACTGTTCAGCACCGGCCGGGGCCATGTCGACGCGCTCGACGACGCGCTTGCGCTGCGCGTTGCCGCAATCGAGGCGGCAGACGTGGTGTTCCGGGTTTGCCACCAGCTGCACGGCGCAGTCGGATTCTGCGACGAGACCACGCTGTCGTGGCTGTCGCGGTACAGCCAGCCGCTGCGCCGACTTCCCTTCGGGCTCTCCGCAACTCGCGACCTGCTGACCGGGCGGCTGGGCCGGCACGGGCTGACGGGCCTGTTCTCGTGAACCCCGGCCTCGACGACTTCCGCGCCGGCGTTCGCGCCTGGTGCCGCGACCACATACCCGCGGACTGGCGGCGCTCCCAGACAGAAGTCAGCGACCACGAATTCGTCAGCTTCCAGAAGTGGTGGTTTCAAGAGCTGCGCAGCGCCGGTTTCGCGGTGCCGCACTGGCCCAGCGAATGGGGCGGCGGGATGCCGGTGGACCAGCAGATCGTCCTGTACCAGGAGCTGGCGGCCCATGACGCCCCGCGGCTGGTGCTCGCGTTCGTCGGCATCCACCACGCCGCAGCCACCCTGCTCGCAGCGGGCACCGACGAGCAGCGGCGCCGGCACCTGCCGGCGATCCTCGACGGCGAGATCTGGGTGCAGGGCTTTTCCGAGCCGGAAGCCGGTTCGGATCTGGCGAGCCTGCGCACGTCCGCGCGCAAGGACGGCGACACCTACGTCGTCAACGGACAGAAACTCTGGGCGAGCGGGGGGATGCACGCCGACTGGTGCCTGCTGCTGGCCCGCACCGACTCCAATGCGCCTAAACGGCATGGCATTTCGTACTTCCTGCTCGACATGTCCACATCCGGCATCGACGTGCGACCCATCCGGCAGGCCACCGGGGAAGCCCATTTCTGCGAGATTTTCCTCAACGACGTCGTGATCCCGGCGACCAACCTGGTGGGCGCCGAGAACGCCGGCTGGCAGGTGGCCCAGGCGACGCTGGGCGCCGAACGCGGGCTCACGATGCTCGAACTGGCCGAGCGTCTCGGCCACGCCGGGTTCCGGTGGCTGGTCGAGGCGTGCAAGAAGGCGGAACTTCTCGACGACGGGCGGGTCGCCGATCGCCTGGCGCACTTCGACACCGAGATCACCGGGCTGCGCGCGCTGTGCCGAGATCTCGTGGAGCGGACCGAGGCAGGTACTGCCGGGCCGGCCGACGCCTCGATGGTCAAGCTGTTCTACAGCGAACTGCTGCAAAGGCTCACCGATTTCGGAGCCGAGGTGGGCGGCCTGGCCGCCCATACGCAGCTGGCCAAACCTTTGTCGAGCGGCTGGGAGTCGGGCAACTGGGTGCTCGACTTCATCGGCTCGTGGGAGTGGACGATTCCCGGCGGGGCGAGCGAGATCCAGCGCACCATCATCGCAGAACGCGGGTTGGGTTTACCGCGGGAACCGGCGGCGATCTGATGCCCCGGGTCCACGACGATGTCCGCGACGAGCTTCGCTCGGTGGCCAGAGAGCTGCTGGCGAAGAACCGCGAACCGGATTCGGCGCTGCTGGCACAGGCCGGCTGGCTGGGGCTCGAGGCGCCCGACGACGCCGGGGGAGCGGGGGCCACCTTTTGCGAGGTGGCGGTCGTGGCCGAAGAACTCGGCCGAGCCGCGGCACGCAGTGGCTATCTCGGCGGTGCCGTGCTGACCGTTGCCACGCTGAAGTCGCTGCAGCCCAGCGGGTTTCGCGATGTTCTGCTCAAAGACGTGGTGTCGGGGGCAATCCGCAGTGCGGTCGTGCTCTCGAGCGATCACGAAAACCTCGTCGGTGAACCGCCGTTCGAGATCACTCGAACCGCAGACGGCCTGACACTTCACGGCCGGTCGCTGTTCGCGCCGGATGCCGCAGACGCCGAGCGGCTTCTGCTGCTCGCTCGCGACCCGGCTGGCGAGCCGGTGATCGTCGACATGCCTGGTGATGCACCCGGTCTCACGATCACCGCACAACCGGTCATCGACGAGACACGACGCCTCGCGACGGTCACCGCGGCGAACGTCGCGGTGGCCGAGTCGACGCTCGCGCGGTTCGACGGTGACGCAGCAGCGCGGGTGCGCAGCTTGCACGAGCGCGCCGCGGTCGCCGTCGCGTGCGACAGCCTCGGCCTCGCCGAAGCGATGCTGGCGGCCACAGTGAATTACGCGGGGGTCCGCCACCAATTCGGCCGCCCGATCGGTTCGTTCCAGGCGGTCAAACACGCGTGCGCGGACATGGCAGTCCACACCACCGTGGCTCGCCGGCTCGTAGAAGCGGCCGCAGGAGCGGTGGCCGAAGAAGCGCCCGACGCGGGCATCGCCGCCTCGATGGCCAAGGCCTACACGTGCGCCGCCGCCGTCGACATCGTCGGTAAGGCAATGCAACTGCACGGCGGTATCGGCTACACGTGGGAGAGCGGAATCCACACTTACCTCAAACGTGCCGTGCTGAACCGGTCATTGTTCGGCTCGCCCGCCGCCCACCGAAAACACCTCGCCCAGCGGTATCAATAACCAGGAGTATCGAAAATGGCTGTGCCGGTTTACCAGAGAATCCTCGACCTGTTCGAGGCCGAGGGGGTCAACACGCTGTTCGGCATCCCCGATCCCAACTTCGTGCACATGTTCTCCGAGGCGGAGGCGCGCGGCTGGAAAGTGGTTGCGCCACACCATGAAGAGAGCGCGGGCTTCATGGCCGAAGCCGTGTCGCGCATGACCGGTAAGCCGGGTCTGTGCATCGGCACGCTCGGCCCGGGTGTCGCGAACATCGCCGGCGCGATGATGTGCGCGAAGGTGGAGAACTCGCCGGTGATCTTCCTCGGCGGGCAGCGCGCCCGGATCACCGAACGGCGGGTGCGGCGCGGCCGCATCCAATTCGTCCGTCAGGAGGCGCTTTTCGCGCCGTCCGTCAAGTACAGTGCGTCGATCGAGTACGCCGACCAGACCGACGAAATCGTGCACGAGGCGATCCGCCGTGCCATGTCCGGCACACCGGGACCGGCCTATATCGAGTACCCCTCGCACGTGATCCTCGAAGAGCTCGACGTGGCAGACCCGTTGCCGCCCAGCGCGTATCGGCTGGTCGATCAGACGGCAGGCGCTCGTGAGGTCGCGCAGGCAGCGGAGCTGATCCGGCAGGCCAAGAGTCCGATCCTGCTCGTCGGACACGGCGTGCACACCTCGCGCACGGGCGCCGCCGTGAAGCGACTCGCCGATGTGATGGCATGCCCGGTCATCCAGACCTCCGGTGGCACGTCGTTCATTGCGGGCCTGGAGGACCGCACGTTTCCGTACGGATTTTCCTCGGCCGCGGTCGAGGCCGTGGTCGGCTCGGATTTGTGCGTCGCGCTCGGCACCGAACTGGGCGAGCCGGTGCACTACGGCAAGACCCGGCACTGGGCAGACAACGACGCGCACCGCAAGTGGATCTACGTCGAGCAGGACCCGACGGCGATCGGCGTGAACCGGCCCATCGACGTGCCGCTGGTCGGCGACCTTCGCGGGGTGGTGCCACAACTCGTCGACGCGCTCCAAGACACCCCGCGCCAGCCGTCGGCCGATCTGGACCGCTGGATCAAACAGGATGCCGACCAGCTGGCGGAACTCGCCGAGGGCGCGCCCAGCGGCCGGTCGCCCGTACATCCCGCGCGTTTCGTCGTCGAAGCCACCAAAGCGTTCCCCGCCGACGGCATCATGGTGCGCGACGGCGGCGCCACCGTGATCTTCCAGTGGACCTATTCGCAGGCCAAGCCCCACGACGTGATCTGGAACCAGAACTTCGGCCATCTGGGCACCGGGCTGCCGTATGCGGTCGGCGCATCGGTGGCCGACGGCGGCAACCGGCCGGTCATGCTGCTCACCAGCGACTCGTCGTTCCTGTTCCACATCGCCGAACTGGAGACCGCCGCCCGCCTCAAGCTGCCACTGGTGTGCGTGGTGGGCGTCGACAACCAGTGGGGTCTGGAGGTCGGTGTCTACAAACGCACGTTCGCCCAGCCGTCGCCGCAGCCCGGCGTGCACTGGAGCAAAAACGTGCGCTTCGACAAAATCGCCGAGGGCCTGGACTGCCACGGCGAATACGTCGACAAGGAAGAGGAAATCGGCCCGGCCATCAAGCGGGCGTACGCGAGCGGGCGGACCGCGGTGGTGCACGTGTGTATCGACCCGAAGGCCAATTCGGAGGAAATGCCTAACTACGGGGAGTTCCGGACGTGGTATGCAGAAGGCACGCAATAGGCGAAGGGCGACAACGATGCGCGAATATCTGAAGTTCTACATCGACGGCCAGTGGGTGGACCCGGCCGAACCGAAAACTCTGGACGTCGACAATCCGACCACCGAAGAGGTGTCCGGCCGGATCGCGGTGGGATCGGCCGCCGACGTGGACCGGGCCGTGAAGGCGGCCCGCAAGGCGTTCGCCACCTGGTCGCAGAGCAGCCGCGAAGAGCGGCTGGACTTGCTGCAAGCCATCCTCGCCGAGTACCAGAAGCGTTCGGGTGACCTCGCCGACGCGGTCAACGAGGAGATCGGCGCCCCGCCCTCATTGGCATCGGGTCCGCAGGTCGCGCTCGGCATGGGACATTTGATGACGGCCATCGACGTGCTCAAGAACTTCCAATTCGAAGAACAGCACGGCTCGACGCTGGTGGTCAAAGAACCCGTCGGTGTGTGCGGCCTGATCACCCCGTGGAACTGGCCGATCAACCAGATCGCCTGCAAGGTGTACCCGGCGCTGGCGACCGGTTGCACGATGGTGCTCAAGCCGTCCGAGGTTGCGCCGTATTCGGCGCAGATCTTCACTGAGATCATGGACGCCGCAGGCGTGCCCGCGGGTGTCTACAACATGGTGTTCGGCGAGGGACCGACTGTGGGAGCGGCGATTTCGAGTCATCCCGACGTCGACATGGTGTCGTTCACCGGGTCCACCCGCGCCGGCATCGACGTCGCGAAGAACGCTGCGCCGACGGTCAAGCGGGTAACCCAAGAGCTCGGCGGCAAGAGCCCCAACATCGTGCTCGACGACGAAAGCTTCGAGGAAAGCGTCCGCAAAGGCGTGACCGCGATGATGCCCAACTCCGGGCAGAGCTGTAATGCGCCGTCGCGAATGCTGGTGCCGAATGCCCGCATGGACGAAGCCATTTCGATCGCCAAGCAGGTCGCCGAACAAATCAAGGTGGGCGATCCCGGCGAGAAGACCGCGATCGGCCCGGTCGCGTCGAGGGCTCAGTTCGACAAGATCCAGCGCTTGATCGAGAAGGGCATCGAAGAAGGGGCCACGGTGGTCGCCGGGGGACCGGGCCGCCCGGATGGACTCGACAAGGGCTACTACGTCAAGCCGACGGTGTTCGCGAACGTGAGTAATGACATGACGATCGCCCGCGAGGAGATCTTCGGGCCGGTGCTGTGCATCATTGGCTACGACGACCTCGACCAGGCCGTGGAAATCGCCAACGACACGGATTATGGTCTGGCAGGGTATGTTTCGGGCGCCGACGTCGAGAAGGCCCGCGAGGTCGCGCGCAAGATTCGCGCCGGCAGCGTCGCGATCAACCACGCGTTCGACTTGAATTCCGCCTTCGGCGGCTACAAGCGCAGCGGGAACGGTCGCGAGTGGGGCGAGTTCGGCTTCCACGAATACCTCGAAATCAAGTCCACGATGGGTTACGCGCCGGAGAAGGCGGCCGGCTAGCGGGTCCGAGCACCAGTTCTGCCCAGGCACGGACAGATGCGCTTCGCGATCACGCACCCGATCATCAGCCACCCCTGCCGTCCGGAGTTGGTGTCCGGGCGCGGCGTCGGCGAACTTGCCGCCGCGGCCGAGGCCGCGGGTTTCCATGGTTACGGCTTCACCGATCATCCGGCGCCCACGCAGCGCTGGCTCGAGGCGGGCGGTCACGACGCACTTGACCCGTTCGTCGCGATGGGCTTCGCTGCCGCGCGCACCACGACCCTGCGGCTGATCCCCAACATCGTCGTGCTGCCGTACCGCAACCCGTTCCTGGTCGCCAAGGCTGGGGCCACGCTGGACCTGCTGTCTGAGGGGCGGTTCACGCTTGCGGTGGGTGCAGGCTACCTCAAACGCGAATTCGCAGCGCTGGGAGTGACTTTCGACGAACGCAACGAGCTGTTCGACGAGGCGCTCGAAGTGATCAGGGCAATCTGGACCGCGGACGACATCACCGTCGAGGGCAAGCATTTCACCGCACGCGGCATCACCGCACACCCGCGGCCGTGGACTACGCCGCATCCGCCGATCTGGATCGGCGGCAACACCGGCACCGCGCGCCAGCGAGTGGTCGACCACGGCGACGGCTGGTGCCCATTCGCCGCGCCGGCGGGGCTGGCCAGCACGGCCGGAACGTCGGCGATGGACACCATCGACCGGCTCGCGCAGGCCGTCGACGATCTGCGGCGCCGCTTCGACGCCGCCGGTAAGGACTGGTCGTCGATCGACATCAGCTTCACCAATTTCGCCGGGGGGAGCCCGGGGCAGGCAGGCTTCGACGCCGACGCCTACCTGTCCGGGCTCGAGAAGCTTGGGGCCATCGGCGTGACCTGGGTGCAGGTCGGGCTGCCCGGCGACGGGCTGACCCACGCGCTGGAGGCGATCGAAGTGTTCCGCGAGCGGGTGATCGAGAGAACCTGATGGCACTGAGCCGCGACGCGGTGTCGCTCGAGGGCCGAGTTGCGGTGGTCACGGGCGGCGGTGCGGGCATTGGCAGGGGCATTGCTGCGGGCTTCGCTGCGTTCGGTGCGCGCGTCGCGATCTGGGAGAAGGATCCGGACACGGCGGAGTCCGCGGCGGCCGAGACCGGTGGGCTGGCGTGCGTCACCGACGTCCGAGACGCCGGGCAGGTGGACGCGGCGCTGACCGCCACGCTCGAATCGCTCGGCGTACCAACGATTTTGGTGAACAACGCGGGAGGAGTGTTCTGGTCCGGCCTGCTGGACACGTCGCCCGGCGGCTGGGACGCGTTGATCCGGTCGAACCTCAGCCATGTGCTGCTGTGTACACAGCGCGTGGCGCGGGCCATGGTCGACGCGCGCCTGGGCGGAAGCGTCGTCAACGTCACCTCGATCGAGGGATTCCGTGCCGCGCCCGGTTACGCCGCGTATGCGGCCGCCAAGGCCGGCGTCGTCAACTTCACCAAGACGGCCGCGCTCGAACTCGCGCCGCACGGCATCCGGGTGAACGGGCTGGCTCCCGACGTCACCGTCACCGAGGGTATCGAGGCCATGGCCTCTCCGGGCTTTCGGGAGCGCACCAGCCTGATGGTCCCGATGGGCCGGCTTGGCCACGTCGACGAAGTGGCCGGCGCGGCAGTGTTTTTGGCATCGGAGCTGAGCTCGTATGTCACCGGTCAAACGGTTCATGTCGACGGCGGCACGGCTGCGGCCGGGGGCTGGTACCACCATCCCGACGACGGCCACTACGTGTTGGGCCGCGGCGAATGAGAACATGGTTTCCGCTTTTGGGTAATGCCATTGTACGATCACCGCATGCAGAAGGCGCTCGCTCCCGAGATCTCGACCTGGCCTGATGACAACCCGCAGCTCATCGGGAGCAAATGCGGCGCCTGCGCTGCCGCCACGTTCCCGCGCCAGGACCGTTGTCCGCGCTGCAGTGCCGCTGACATGTCGGAGTTGCTGCTTCCGCGCCGCGGCACGCTGATCGCGTGGACCACGCAGGGCTTTCCGCCCGGGCCGCCGTATGCGGGACCGACCGGGAAGGACTTCGTCCCGTTCGGGGTGGGGCTGGTGCAGCTCGACGACGTGATCCGGGTCGAGGGCCGGCTCACCGAGAACGACCCGGGCAAGCTGGAGTTCGGCATGGACGTCGAGCTGACCATGGTTCCGTTCACCACCGACGAAGAGGGCAACGAAGTGGTGACGTTCGCCTTCCGGCCGGTGAGTTAGAGGAGGTTTGCGATGAACGACGTGGCGATAATCGGCGTGGGCCTGCATCCATTCGGCCGTTTCGACAAGACCGCGATGCAGATGGGCGCCGAGGCGATCCAGGCCGCACTGGCCGACGCCGGGATGGACTGGAAAGACGTCCAGTTCGGCGTCGGCGGCAGCTATGAGGTGTCCAACCCGGACGCGGTGACTCGGCTCGTCGGCCTCACCGGCATCCCGTTCACCGACGTGTTCAACGCATGCGCCACCGCGGCCACCGCCACCCAGGTGTGCGCGGACACCATCCGGCTGGGCAAGTACGACATCGGCATCGCGATCGGCATGGACAAGCATCCCCGCGGGGCGTTCACCGACGACCCGGCCAAGTTGGCATTGCCGCAGTGGTACGCGCAGAACGGACAATTCGTCACCACCAAGTTCTTCGGCATGAAGGCCAACCGCTACATCCACGACCACGGCATCTCTCAGGCGACGCTGGCCAAAGTGGCCGCGAAGAACTTCCGCAACGGCGCGCTGAACCCGAATGCGTTCCGCCGCAAGCCAATTCCGGAGAAAGAGATCTTGAACTCCGCGGTGCTGAACTACCCGCTCACCCAGTACATGTTCTGCGCCCCCGACGAAGGCGCGGCCGCAGTGATCATGTGCCGCGCGGACATCGCTCACCGGTTCACGTCCAAGCCGGTGTACCTGCGGGCGGCGGAGATTCGCACGCGCCGCTACGGCGCCTACGAGGTGCACGCGACGTCGGCCCCGCTCGACGAGGACGCGTCGCCGACGGTGTACGCATCGAAGGCGGCGTTCGAGGCGGCCGGGGTGGCGCCCGAGGACGTCGACGTGATCCAGTTGCAGGACACCGACGCTGGCGCCGAGGTGATCCACATGGCCGAGGCGGGCTTCTGCGCCGACGGCGACCAAGAGAAGCTGCTGGCCGACGGCGCCACCGAGATCGGCGGCCCGATGCCGGTCAACACCGACGGCGGGCTGATCGCCAACGGCGAGCCGATCGGCGCGTCGGGTCTGCGTCAGGTGCACGAGCTGGTGCGCCAGCTGCGCGGCGAGGCCGGCGACCGGCAGGTGCCCGGCGAGCCGCGGGTCGGATTCGCCCAGGTTTACGGCGCCCCCGGAACTGCCGCGGCCACTATCCTGACGCTCTAGCCTCGTTCGGCGAGCGTGCGTGTCTGCTCAGCGACACGCCGCCCTAGACGTGCAAGCGTGCACGCTCGCGGGGGATCGAAGGAGCGTCGCATGCCTGACATCGAGTACGACTGTCCCGCCGGGCCCCTGCCTGGCTATCTCGCTGTGCCGTCATGGGCGAAGCCGTGGCCGGGCGTGGTCGTCGTGCACGACGCGTTGGGCTTGACGGCCGACATCCGTCGCATCACCGACCGCTTCGCGGCCAACGGCTACCTGGCCCTGGCACCGGCGCTGTACCGGCGCGGCGCGAAGCCCATGTGCGTGGTCCGCACGTTGAGGGCGATGCAGACCGGCAGCGGAACCGCCGTCGACGACTTGATTGCCGCGCGCGACCATCTGGTCGGCGACGATCGATGCACCGGCAAGGTAGGCGTCGTCGGCTTCTGCATGGGCGGTGGCTTCTGCCTGCTGCTGGCACCGCGAGGCGAATTCGACGCCGCGGCACCGAACTACGGCAACTGGCCGAAAGACGTTGATTCGCTGCGAAAGTCGTGTCCGACGGTGGCCAGCTACGGCGTCAAGGACCGCCTGCTGCCGGGCGCCCGGCCAAACTCGAGACGCTACTCGCCGACATCCCGCACGACGTCAAGGAATACCCCAATGTGGGGCACAGCTTCATGAACGACTGGGGCACTCCGTCGCTGCTTGAACCTGTCGAAAAGATTGCGGGCCTTGGCTATTCGGAGCCGGAAGCCGAAGACGCCTGGCGGCGCATTCTCGCGTTCTTCGGAACCCACCTCGGCGCTGGGCGCAGTCACCACACGTGACGTTTGCCCTGCTCGCGGTACCACTCCAGTAGATCGGGGTTGTCAATCGCCCGTGGGTCGACGGCGACGTCGGTGCGCCCGGCCAGAATGCCGGTGATCGGCACCTCGAGCTTCTTGCCGGTGCGCGTGTGCGGTATCGCCGGCGCCTCGATGATCTCGTCAGGCACATGCCGCGGCGACAGCTTCGCGCGAATCTCGTTGCGAATCTTGGCCTTCAGCTGATCATCCAGCTGCTTGCCCGGTGCCATTGCGACGAACAGCGGCATCCAGTACTTGCCGTCTGGACCGTCGATCCCGACGACGAAGGCCTCACTGACCTCGTCGATCCCCTCGACCACCTCGTAGATGTCGGCGGAGCCCATTCGGATGCCGTGCCGATTCAGGGTCGCGTCGCTGCGGCCGTGGATCACCAGCGAGCCCCGCTCCGTCAGCGTCACCCAGTCGCCGTGCCGCCACACGCTCGGCGCCGGGCCGTCCTCCCACTCGTGATCGAAGTAGGCGGCACGGTACTTCGACCCGTCCGCGTCGTTCCAGAATCCGATCGGCATCGACGGCATCGGTTGTGTGATCACCAGTTCGCCAACCTCGTTGACCAGGGGTTCGCGCCTGGGCGACCAACAGTCCAGTGCCACACCGAGATAGCGGGCGGGCAGCTCGCCGGCTCGAACCGGCACACCGGGCGTGCCGCCGGCGAACGCGGTACACACATCGGTTCCGCCGCTGATCGATGACACCATGACCTGGTCCCCGACGTGGTTGCCGATCCACTCGAAAAGGTCGGCGGCTAACGGCGATCCGGTGCTGCCGACCGTGCGCAGCCGGCTCAGATCATGCGACGAGCCAGGATCCAGCCCGGCCTTGCGCGAGGCCAGCACATGCCCGGGGCTGGTGCCGAAGTATGTGACCCGTTCGTCGGCCACCAGCTGCCACAGCCGGTCGGCGTCGGGGCACAGCGGGTGACCGCTGTAGCACACCACGGTCGACCCGCATAGCAGCCCCGACAGCCGGAAGTTCCACATCATCCAGCTCAATGCGGTCTGCCAGAAGAACACGTCACGCGGACGGAGATCGGCCTGCAGCCCAACAGCTTTCAGGTGCTCGAGCACGATCCCGCCGTGCCCGTGCACAATTCCCTTCGGCCGGCCGGTGGTGCCCGAGCTGAACAGCACCCACAGCGGATGGTCGAACGGAACCGCCGTCACATCAAGCGAAGACGGGGTGGCGACGAGCTCGCGGTATGCGTCGCTGCCGATGACCACCAACGCCGGGTTGTCGAGCAAGCCGAGCAACTCCGCAGTGTGCGCGGTCTTGTCGATCCACCGGCCGTTGAGCTGGTATCCGTCCGCGCTGAACAACACCTTCGGGCGCAGCTGCGAGAGCCGCGACGCCGCTCCCTCGGGGGCGTAGTCCTGCCCGCACGACGACCAGATGGCGCCCAGCGACGCCGTCGCCAAGAACGCGACCATCGCCTCGGCGACGTCGGGCAGATAGGCGGCGACGGTGTCGCCGCGGCCCACTCCGAGACGGCGCAGCTCGGCTGCCACCGCACCGACCTGCCCCGGCAGCTCAGACCAGCCGATCTCGGTGCGGGCGCCGGCCTCGTCAACGCCGACGATCGCCGGCCCGTCCTGGTGGGTGTACCGCAGAAGCTGCTCGACGTAGTTGAGCTCGACACCCGGAAACCATTGCGCCCCAGGCATCGACGTATCAGGCAGGATGCCGGCGTCGCCGTCGGCGGGCTCGGTTCCGCGGACGTCGAAGAACTCCCAGATCGCCCGCCAGAACCGCGCCAGGTGGTCGACCGACCACTGCCACAACTGCGCGTACTCGCCGGCCGGCGCGCCGTGGTGCTGCGCCGCGAAGTCCGCGAACTCGCGCCACCGCGGTCGTGTCATCGCTCGCTCAGCCTCACGATGTGCTGAGCGCGTCGCAGGATCGGCATGTCGACCATCTTGCCGTCCAACTGAAAGACGCCGCGGTTGTCGCGGGCCGCAGCCACCACGCGCCGCGCCCACTCGACCTGCTCCGGTTCCGGGGTGTAGGCGGCCCGGATCACCGGAACCTGGCTCGGATGGATCGCAACCTTCGCGTCGAACCCCACCGCGACCGCGTCGTCAGCCTCCGCCCTCAGCCCGTCGAGGTCCTTGATGTCCAGGTAGACCGAATCCAGCGCAAAACGCGAAAACGCTTTCGCCGCAAGCAGTGACGCCGACCGCACATGGCGGGCGACGTCGCGCAGTGTGCCGTCGGCGGTGCGGTTCGCGGTGCCGCCCAATGCGGCGAACAAGTCCTCCGAACCCCACATCACGCCGACCGCGTTGTCCATCTGGACGCTGTCGGCGACCCGGACCGCCCCCAGCGGTGTCTCCACCAACACGATCACCTCGCACGGTGCCAGCGCCGCAACCTGTTCGGGTGATTCGCATTTGGGCAGCATCACGGTGGTGTAGGAGGTGCGCGCCAGCGCCTCGAGGTCCGCGCAGTAATCGGACGTCCCAGCGGCATTGACCCGCACGACGGTCTTGGCGGGGTCACAGGGGTTGTCCACCAACGCTTTTCGTGCGGCGTCACGGTCCGAGGCGGCAACGCCGTCCTCCAAGTCGAGGATGACGACGTCTGCTGCTGCGGCCGCTTTGGCGAACCGCTCCGGGCGATCCGCCGGACAAAACAGCCATGCGGGTCCGAGCTGCAGCGTCATGCCGGTTGCGTCCTCACCATGGTCTTGCGGGTCGCGGTGGCGACGATGTCGCCGTGCTGATTGCGGCCGACGTGGCTGAAGGTCACGATGCCCTCGCCGGGACGGCTGCGCGACAACCGCTTGTCGGTCACCACCGATTCTGCATACAGCGTGTCGCCGTGAAACAGCGGCTTGGGGAAGGCGATCTCACTGAAGCCGAGGTTGCCGACGATCGTGCCCTGGGTCAGCTGGGTCACCGACAGCCCGACGAGCGTTGACAGCGTGAACATCGAGTTGACCAGCCGCTGGTGAAACGGGGGTTGAGCTTCCGACCAGGCGGCATCCAGATGCAGCGCTTGGGTGTTCATGGTCAACGTCGTGAACAGCACGTTGTCGGCCTCGGTGATGGTCCGGCCCGGCCGGTGCAGATACCGCACGCCGAGTTCGAATTCCTCGTACCACAGGCCGCGCTGTTCGACCGTGCGTTCCGTCGCGTCTTGCGTCATAGCCAGATTCTCTGTGACCGCTAGCCGATGAACAGATCCGGGATGGGCTGCAGTCCGCCGCCGTAGCGGGACAGGTCGTAGCCGCCCGCCGCCACCAGCACGTCTTCGTCGATGAAGCAGTTCGCCGTGGTCTCCCGCGCGGGCCGCGACACGATCTCGGCAGCGGCGTCGCCCATGATCTCCGGGCTGCGAGACGCCTCCAGCAACTTCTGCCCGTCCGGCAGATTCGCCACCGCCGAGGTGCCGATGTAGGTCTGCGGCCACAGGCAGTTGAAAGCGATGCCGGCGTCGGCGAATTCGGCCGCCCAACCCAGTGAGAGCAGCGTCATCCCGTACTTCGACAGCGTGTAAGCCGGGTGCGCGCCGAGCCAGCGCGGGTTCATGTTCAGCGGCGGCGAGATCGTCAGCACGTGCGGATTGACGGAGTCGCGCAAGTGGGGAACGCACGCCTGCGTCATCAAGAAGGTGCCCTTGATGTTGATGTCGGACATCAGGTCGAACTTCTTCACCGGCAGCGCTTCGGTGGGCTCGGTGGCGATCGCGCTGGCGTTGTTCACGCAGATGTCCACGCCGCCGAACGTCTCGACCGCGATGTCCACGGCGCGGCGCACGTCGTCGGCGTTGCGCACGTCGCCCACCACGGCCTTCGCCTTGCCGCCCGCGGCCTCGATCTCGGCCGCGGCAGTGTGCACGGTGCCCGGCAGCTTGGGGTGCGGCTGGTCGGTCTTGGCCAACAAGACGACGTTGGCTCCGTGGCGCGCGGCCGAGAGCCCGATGGCCAGGCCGATGCCGCGGCTGGCGCCGGAGATCACGAGGGTACGGTCGGCGAGCGCGTTCAACTGACCAGGCATCCGTCTCCTTCTGTCGCCGCGGGAATTCGCGCGCACAGCGGCACGCCACACGTCTCGGCCCGTGTCGTTATCACGCAATGGTATTGGCATTCTCATTTTTTGCAAGTACGGTATTCATTGATGGAAGAGCAGGTACAGACCTCTTCGGGGATTCCTCTTAAGCCGGTGTACGGGCCGGCTGACCGGATCACCGAGCCGCCAGACCCCGGGGAATTTCCGTTCACGCGGGGCAACTTCTCGTCCGGTTACCGAGGCCGCCTCTGGACGTTTCGCCAGTACTCCGGCTTCGGCACCGCCGAGGAGTCCAATCGCCGGTACCGCTATCTGCTGGACCAGGGCGGTACGGGTTTGTCGGTGGCGCTGGACTTGCCGACGCAGTGCGGCTTCGACTCCGACGACCCAGAGGTGGCCGAAGAGGTCGGGCGGGTGGGGGTCGCCGTCGACACGCTCGCCGACGCCGAGATCTTGTTCGACCAGATTCCGCTCGACAAGATCAGCACCAGCTTCACGATCAACGGCACCGCGGCGATCCTGCTCGCTTTCTACGTCGCCGCCGCCGAACGCAAAGGTGTGCCGCGCGCCAAGCTCACCGGCACCATCCAGAACGACATCTTGAAGGAATACGCGTCTCGCGGCACGTGGATCTGGCCGCCGCAGCCGTCGCTGCGGCTGATCGCCGACACGATCGAGTTCTGTGCTGCCGAGGTGCCCAAGTTCAACGCGATCTCGGTGGCCGGTGCACACTTCCGCGACGCCGGCGCCACCGCGGTGCAGGAAATGGCGTTCACGCTCGCCGACGGGGTGACGTACTGCGACACCGTGGTCGAGCGCGGCCGGATGACCATCGACGAGTTCGCGCCGCAAATCTCGTTCTTCTTCTACACCCACGGCGACTTTTTCGAGGAGATCGCCAAGTACCGGGCGGGCCGCCGCCGCTGGGCGACGATCGTGCGCGAACGCTACGGCGCAAAGACCGACAAGGCGTCGATGTTCCGGTTCGGCTGCGTGTCCGGCGGGGCGTCTTTGTATGCGCCACAAGCGCGCAACAACCTCGTGCGGGTGGCCTACGAGGCGATGGCGTCGGTGCTCGGCGGCGTGCAGTCGATGTTCACCGCCGCCTGGGACGAGCCGTTTGCGCTGCCCAGCGAGGAGTCCGCGACGCTGGCGCTGCGCACTCAGCAGATCCTTGCCTACGAGACCGGCGTGACTCGGGTCGCCGACCCGCTCGGCGGCTCGTACTTCGTCGAGGCGCTCACCGACGCCACCGAGGAACGCATCGTCGAGATCATGGCGGATCTGGAAAGCCATGGCGGCATGGTCAGGGCCATCGAAGACGGCTATCTGCAGGGGTTGATCGCCGACGAGGCGTACCGGCTGCACCAGGACATCGAGTCGGGAAAGCGCCCGGTGGTGGGCGTCAACAAATTCGTCTCCGACGAGCCGCCGCCGGACGTGACGATGTACGAACTCGACGCGGAAGGGCGCGACCTGCAACTGAAACGCCTCAGCAAGGTGAAGGCCGAACGGGACGGCGTAGCCGCGGCCGACGCACTCGCCGCGCTGTCACGCGCCGCGGAGGGCACCGACAACCTGATGCATTACCTGATCGACTGCGCCAATGCGTATTGCACTGTGGGCGAGATGGTTTCGGCGTTGAAGAAGGTTTGGGGCGAATTCCAGCAACCGGTGGTGTTCTGATGCCGGCTCGTGTGCTGGTGGCAAAGCCGGGTCTCGACGGACACGATCGCGGCGCGAAGATCGTCGCGCGTACGCTGCGCGACGCCGGCTTCGAGGTGATCTACACCGGCATTCGGCAGCGCATCGAGGACATCGTGTCGATCGCCTTGCAGGAAGACGTCGCACTGGTGGGCCTTTCCATCCTGTCCGGCGCGCACGTCGCCTTGACCAGGCGGACCATCGAGGCGTTGCGAGCCGCCGACGCCGCCGACATCCCGGTCGTGGTGGGCGGGACGATCCCGCAGGGCGATGTGGCGAAGCTTCTGGACGCCGGCGCTGCGGCGGTATTCCCGACGGGCACGCCGCTGGATGTGCTTGTACGCGAGGTGCGTTCACTGACCGGGCAGAAGGTGGCGGACTAGATGAGTTGGCGTTCGCCGAGCGTGAGCTCAGTGCGTATTTTCGGCCGATTTTTCGCAATGGGTTCACGTTCGGCGGGCAGCGCCGCGAGAAGTGAGGCGTGAAGTGAGACTGGGCGTGATGATCGGGGCCGAACGCGGCGACATGTCGCGCAAGGTCTCAAAACTCGTGTCAGACATCGAATGGGCGGAGTCGGCCGGATTGGACACCGCCTGGATGCCCCAGGTACCCAACGACTTCGACGCGTTGGCCATGGTGGCGCTGATGGCGGCACACACCTCACGCATCGAACTGGGCACCGCGGTGGTGCCGCTGCAAGCGCAGCACCCAATTGCCCTTGCGCGGCAAGCACTTTCGGTGCACGCGATCGCGGGGGGCCGCACGGTGCTCGGTGTCGGCCCCTCCCACCACTGGATCGTGCGCGACATGCTCGGTATTCCCTACGAGAAGCCGGCTGCCTACACGCGCGACTACCTCGAGGTGCTCAATGCAGCGCTGGCCGGCCCGGGCCCGGTGGACGTCGAGAACGACACGTTCACGGTGCACAACCCGACCGTGCTAGGCGCCGACCCGCCATTGCCGGTGCTGGTCGCGGCGCTGGGGCCGGTGATGCTGCAGATCGCGGGGGAACTCGCCGACGGGACCGTGTTGTGGATGGCCGACGAGAAGGCAATCGCTCACCACATCGCCCCCAAGATCACCAAGGCCGCGGCCGACGCGGGCCGCCCGGCACCGCGCATCGTCGCCGGCATCCCCGTGTGTTTGTGTGCGAACTCCGAGATCGACGCCGCTAAGGAGCGCGCGAATCGCATTCTGGCCGAGGCGGAGACGTCGCCCAACTACCAGAAGCTGCTGGAGCGTGGCGATGCCCGCGACGTCGGTGACCTGTGCGCGGCAGGGGACGAAGAGTCGATCCTGGCGCGATTCAAGAGGTTCGCCGATGCGGGCGTGACGGATCTTTCTGTGCGGCTCTTGCCCATCGGCGAGAACCGTGACGAGCTGATCGCGTCCAAGCAGCGCACGCGCGAGGTCATCGCCGAGCTCGCTACGCAAGTCCGTCAATGATCCCAGGTCCACTCGCGGGTATCCGCATCCTCGAGGTCGGCACCATGCTCGCCGGACCGTACGCGACGATGATGCTGGCCGACCTCGGAGCCGAGGTCATCAAGATCGAACCGCCCGGCGGCGAGATTTCGCGGCAGGTCGGCGACAGCTACTTCGCCAGCCTCAACCGCAACAAGCGCAGCGTCGTGCTGGAGCTCAATACCGAAGCGGGACAACGGCAGTTGGGCGAGCTCGTCAAAGACGCGCACGCGCTGCTGGTCAACCTCAAGCCGTCGGCGATACGACGGCTGGGCCTCACGTATGACGCGCTCAAGCGGCACAACGAGAAGATCGTCTGCGTCGCGCTCACCGGATTCGGCCTGGACGGCGGCGACGAACCCGCCTTCGACTACGTCGTCCAAGCCGCCACCGGAATCGCCGCTCTCACCGGCGATCCCGACGGGCCGCCGACACTGCCGGGGTATTCCTCGGCCGACAACTCGACCGGCTTGACCGCCGCACTGGGCCTGCTCGCGCAGATCGTCTCGGGCCGGGGCGGCCAGGTGGACGTGTGCCTCCAAGACGTGATGCTGTCGCAGCTGAACTACCGCGCGTCGGCGTACCTCAACGACGGCGTGCAGCCGCGCCGATATCCGTTCGGCGCACACTCGTATTACGTTCCGGCGCAACTGTTTCCTACTGCCGACGGCTATCTGGCGCTCTTCGTCACCCATGACGCGTTCTGGAAACTCTTCGCGACCGAAGCCGGCATCTCCGGGTTCGAGACGATGGCCGAGCGGGTGTCACGACGTGACGACGTGCTCGCCGTGGTCACGCAGGCCCTGGCCCACGACACCGCGAAGGGATGGGAGGCCCGGCTGCGTCCGCTCGGCATTCCCGCCGCAGCGGTGCGCACACTGCCGGAAGCGTTGGACGCCGACCCCGGAATCATCGTCACCGCAGGCGAATTCAAGCTCGTCGGGTGTCCGGTCCGCATAGTCGGCTACATGCCGCAATACCGTCCGCCGCCGAACCTCGGCGAGCACAACGACGTGCTGTCTCACTCGTAGACGACGGTCACCGACGCGCTGTCGGGAACACCCTGGCAGGTCAGGATGTAGCCGTCGGCGATCTCGTCCTCCTCCAGCACGTCGTTGTTGCGCATGGTCGCCTGTCCCTCGGTGAGCTTGGCAATGCAGGTGCCGCAATTTCCCGCTTCGCACGAGAACGGCGGCGCCAGCCCACCGCGGCGCGCGCTTTCCAGCAGCGTCTCGCCGGCGATCCGCGGCACAGTCACCTTTTTGCGGTCCAGGTGAATGGTCACGGTGCCGCCCGTCTTCGCCGATGACTCCGCGGGGGGAGGGGTGGCGACCTTCGGTTCGATTTCAAAGTCCTCGACGAACACCCGTCCCGGCCCGGACAGCGCCGACTTCACGACGTTCATGAAGCCCTCCGGGCCACACACGTAGCAGTCGGCGTCGACATCTGGGCCGACGAACATGCGCACCGTCGCCACGTCGAGCAAGCCGCGTTCGGCGTCGATGTGGCGCACCACCTCGAGGCGGTCGGGGTAGCGGTCCACCAGTTCGGCCATCACGCCGTCGAAGATCACCGACTGCCGGTCCCGGTCCGCGCACAGCAGCCGCACCTTGCGCTTCGTCGTGGCCAACGCGCTCTTCGTCAGCGACAAGATCGGCGTCACCCCGCTGCCCCCCGCGAACCCCAGCAGCGGCGCCGCGCTGGAGTCCAGGCAGAACGTGCCCGCGGGCCGGGTGAGCACGACCTCGTCGCCCTCGGCGAGGTTGTCGAGCATCCAGTTCGAGACCTTGCCGGTGGGCACCCGTTTGATCGTGGTGGCCAGGTCGGCGTCGGTCTCGGGTGCGCTCGACATCGAATACGAGCGGTACAGCTCTTCGCCGTCGACGGTGACGCGGAAGGTGCAGTACTGGCCGGCCCGATAGGTGAACGGCTCGTTGGGGACCAGCACGAAGGTGCTCGCGTCAGGCGTTTCCTTGATGATCCGTGCCACGGTGGCTCGGTGGAACACGTGGGTGATCGCCATGCCACCTCCCTTTGGTATTAAGATTCTATCAATAAGAGAATCAGGTTCTCAATCACGCTAGGATCCTCTTGATGCCCTCACGCAGCCTCGCCGCGCTCGCGTTCGGGGAGCGGCAGTACAGCCGCGCCGAGCTCGACGCGTGTGCCGACGGGCTGGCCGGCGCGCTGCGTCACCGCGGTGTGCGCAGCGGCCAGCGGGTTGCGCTCATGTCGTCGAACCGGCCCGAGTTCGTCGCGGCGGTGCTGGCCATCTGGCGGCTGGGCGCCGCGGTGGTGCTGCTCAGTCCGGCGTGGAAGGCCGGCGACGTCGAGCACGCTCTGGCGGTCACCGAGCCCGGCTACGCTGTCGGCGACCACCCTGTGCTGGCCGGCCTTATGCCGATGCTGCATCTCGACGAGCCCAGGAGCGCGCAGGGGGGCCCATTCCCAGCGCCGAGCCCGGACGCCGACGCGCTGCTGGTGTTCAGTTCGGGAACCACCGGCATGCCCAAAGCCGTTCGGCACACCCATCGATCGTTCAACGCTGCGGTCCGGCACTGGCGCGACGCGCTGCAGATGACGTCCGACGATCGGATGCAGGTGGTCACGCCGGCATCGCACATCCTCGGCCTGCTGAACATCATGACGGCTCTTGACACCGGTGCGTGGGTTCGGCTGCATCAGCGCTTCGACATCGACCTGATGCTGCGTCACATCGAGGCGGACCGCATCTCCATCGAAATGGCCGTCGCGCCAATTGCATTGGCGCTCGCCGCTCACCCAGGGCTGGAACACGTCGATCTGTCGTCGCTGCGCTACATCATGTGGTGTGCCACCCCGGTGACGCCGAGTGTCGCCGAGACCGTCACCCGCCGGACACGCGCGCGGTGGCTGACTGCTTACGGCACAACCGAATTGCCGGTGATCGCCTGTAACCCGCTCGACGATGTCCGGCTCGACACCGTGGGCCGTCCGGTTCCGGGTGTGGACGTCCGTATCGGTGAACACGGTGAGATCCAAGCTCGCTCGGAATCGCTGATGGCCGGGTACCTTCCCGACGAAGCCACCGCCGGCGCGTTCCGCGACGGATGGTACTGCACCGGCGACGTGGGATTTCTCGACGACGACGGCTACCTGCGGATCACCGACCGCTCCAAGGAGATGATCAAAGTCCGCGGATTCCAGGTCGCTCCGGCGGAGATCGAGAAGGTCCTGCATGGCCACCCCGCCGTCCACGACTGCGCAGTGTTCGGCGTGCCCGATCCGGTGAACGGTGAAGCCATCGTGGCAGCGGTCGCCGCTCACAGCCCGGTCACCGCCGAGGAGCTCACCGCAGTCGTGGGTGAGCGGCTGGCGTCCTACAAGCAGCCCGCCGCCGTGGTGTTCGTACCGGAGATTCCGCGACTACCCTCTGGCAAGGTGCTGCGCCGAGTTCTGAAGGAGAGCTATGGATGTCCGTCTGAACAGTGAACAGCGCCAATTGCGCGACGCTGCAGCCAAATTGGCCGATGATCTGGGGCCCGGTTCGGTCGCCGAGCTGGCCGACGAGGGCCGGGTCGCGCGTCTGGAAAAGGTAGTAGACGCCACCGGGTGGCGCTCGCTGCGCTCCGACGGCGCATCCGGTGTCGAAGTGGCCATCGTGGCCGAGGAGTTCGGACGCGGCCTGGTCGATGTCCCGTTCGTCGGGCCGGTGCTGGCGGACGAGCTGCGCCGGATGGGAGTGACCGTAGACGGCGGTGACGACGAACAGCCTGTCGCCTCAGCCGATCTCACCCAGGCGATGGCCGGGACCCCGGGACCGCAGGCGATCGGACGCCTTCCCGGGGAAGAGCGCGAACGCTTCACGGCACTGGCGATTGCCGCCACCACGGCCGACATCCTCGGCACGGCTAGGGGTGCGCACGCGCTGGCCACCGACTACGCGAAAGTGCGTGAGCAGTACGGCAAGCCGATCGGCTCGTATCAGGCCATCGCGCACATGCTCGCCGAAGGGCTTGCGCTGATCGAAGGCTCGATCAGCGTGCTGCGCCACGCGGCCTGGGCCGTCGACGAACTCGAGCCCGCCGAAGCGGTGCGGGCCGCGTCGATCGCAAAGGTGTACTGCGCGCGGGCCGCGCGGACGGTGTGTGAGACCGCGATTCAAGTGCACGGGGGCATCGGAAACACCTGGGAATGCCTGGCGCATGTCTACTTGCGCCGCGCCCTGACGTCGACAGAACTGTTCCCAGTGAGACTGAAGGAGATCGATCTTGGACTTTCGTGATTCGCCGGAGGAGGCCGCGTTCCGCGAGCGCCTCAGGGCATGGCTGAGCGATAAGGCCGGAGCGTTTGCGGCATCAGGTGACGACTACTGGGCGCGCCAAGGTGAGTGGCATCAGGCGCTGTACTCGGCGGGCTTCTTCGGATTGTCGTGGCCGAAGAAGTTCGGTGGACACGAACTGCCACCGGTCTACGACGTCATCGTCGACGAAGAGTTGGCGCGCGCGGGCGCGCCGCCGCGGCCCAGCCTCGGGTACCTCGTCGTCGGCCTCGGCGAACATGGCAGTGAAGAACTTCAGCAGCGGTTCCTGCCCGGCATGATCAACGGCACCGAGCGCTGGTGCCAAGGCTTTTCGGAGCCCGGGGCCGGCTCGGACCTCGCCTCGCTGCGCACCAAGGCGACTCGCGATGGCGACAACTACGTCATCGACGGCCACAAGATCTGGACCAGCTACTCCGATGTCGCCGACTGGTGCCTGCTTCTTGCGCGCACGGATCCCGACGCACCGCGGCACAAGGGGATTTCGGCGTTCATCATCTCCATGCACCAACCCGGCATCACGCAGCGGCCGCTGAAGAT
Source organism: Mycobacterium sp. NGS35 (assembly GCF_059812855.1). Taxonomy (NCBI): domain Bacteria; kingdom Bacillati; phylum Actinomycetota; class Actinomycetes; order Mycobacteriales; family Mycobacteriaceae; genus Mycobacterium; species Mycobacterium sp. NGS35. The sequence continues at coordinate 194,486 of NZ_JCALDL010000004.1, read as the reverse complement.
GATCAACGGCGTCACCACGGAATTCGGTCAGGTCGAGTTCGCCGGCGCGGTCGTTCCCGCCGACCAGATGGTCGGTGCACCGGGGCACGGCTGGGCGCTGGCGATGACAGTAGTCAGCCACGAGCGTGAGCCGTCGACGCTCGGCTACTCGGCGCGCTACGGCAAGCTGGTTCGGCAGATGGCCAAGCGGATCGACGGTGAGATACCCGACGAATTGGTTTGGGCCGCAGTGGAATCGGAGATGCTGCGGCTGCATGTGCGCCGCCGGCTGTCGGAGCAGCTCGACGGGCTCACTCATGGTCCCAGCGGCTCGCTGGACAAACTGCTGATGACCTGGACCGAGCAGTCGGTCGGCCATGCCGCGCTCGCGGTGGGCGGGACCGAAGACCCCGAACTGCTGTCGGCCTATCTCTACAGCCGGGCCCAAAGCGTGATGGGCGGCACGTCGCAGATCCAGAAGAACATCATCGCCTCGCGCATCCTCGGGTTAGGAGTCTGACGTGTACGACATGCCACCGGAAATCGAGGTCGAAGCCGACGGTGCGCTGCGCATCATCCGGCTCAACCGGCCCGACGCGCTGAACGCGGTCAACGACGCGTTGCACGTCGGATTGGCTGAACTCTGGCCGCGGCTCAACGAAGACCGCGACGCGCGGGCTGCGGTGATCACCGGTAACGGCCGGGCGTTCTCCGCGGGCGGCGACTTCGCCTACCTCGACGAGATTCGGCAGGATCCCGACCTCCGCGCCAAGACGATCCTGCACGGGCGCGAAATCGTACTGGGCATGGTGCGCACCAGGATTCCTGTGGTGGCCGCCGTGAACGGCCCAGCCGTGGGGCTGGGCTGCAGCCTGGTTGCGCTGTCCGACATCGTCTACATGGCCGAGACCGCGTACCTCGCGGACCCGCATGTGCAGGTGGGTTTGGTCGCCGCCGACGGGGGGCCGCTGACCTGGCCGCTGCAGATCAGCGTGCTGCAGGCCAAGGAGTATGCGTTGACCGGAGCCCGGATCTCGGCGCAGCGCGCCGTGGAGATCGGCTTGGCGAACCATGTTGTCGCTGATCCGCTTTCAGAAGCGGTCGCGTGCGCCAAGAAGATCATGGAGTTGCCGCGGCAAGCCGTCGAGAGCACCAAGCGCATGCTCAACATGCACGTGGAGCGAGCGGTGCTGAACACCCTCGACTACGCCAACGCCGCGGAAGACCAGTCCTTTCAGACCGAGGACTTCCGCCGGATCGTCGAGCGCCTCAACGCCCCGAAGAGCTGACCCGCCCTTCGGTGAGCGTGCACCCTTGTACACAGGTCACCGGCGTGTTGCCGTACCGACACGCACGGTCGCGACAAGGTGAGCGAGGAGCTATCAGCTCGGCGGCACGAGGGATTCCGAGCGCTGGACGGTGCCGGTGATACCGCCGGCGTCCTGGCGGGCCAGCAGCACGGCGGCCTTGGCCATCGCCTCCGGCGGCTCCACCATCTCCGGCGGGATGTCGTGGTCGCCAGCCGCCGCCCATCCTTCGGTGAGCACCACGCGTGACGGGCTCAGGCAGTTGACGGCGATGTTGTCCGGCTTGAGGTCCGCGGCCAGCCCGAGGTACAGCCGCTCGACGCCAGCCTTCGACACCCAGTACGCGTTGGCGCCGGGCATCGTCACACCCGTCGTCGTAATCGCCACCAGCGAGCCGCCGCCGCGCGCCCGAACGTGCGGGATCACCGCGCGCGTCACCAAGAACGTTCCGGTCAGGTTCACATCAAGGCACAACCGCCAGCGCTTGAGCGACGTCGACTCGATCGGGCCGAGCCACAGCACACCAGCGTTGGCTATCAGCACATCGATCCCGCCGAGCACCGAAACCACCTCGGCCACAGCGGAATTCACCGACTGCTCGTCGGTGACATCACACCGCACGGCATGCGCGCGACCACCCGCCGAAACGATTCGGGTAGCCACCGAATGAATCGTGCCGGGAATCCGCCCTTCGGACTCAGAGCGAGCGGCCACCGCAACAGCAGCGCCCTGCGCCGCCAACGCGCACGCCACCGTCGCACCGATGCCGCGGCTGGCCCCCGCGACGAACGCGACCTTGCCGGCCAGCGAACCGGTCACTTCGGGGCGAATCGCAGCGCCCCGTCCAGGCGAATGACTTCGCCGTTGAGGTAGTCGTTTTCGACGATGCTCGCCACCATCGCCGCGTACTCGGACGGCTGACCCATCCGCTTCGGGAACGGGATCTGCGGGCCCCAGTGCGCTTCGAGCTGCTCGGCCGGAACCGGGTACGCGGGCGTCAGGAACATCCCGGGCGCAATGGTGACCACTCGAATGCCGAGCGGAGAGAGATCACGTGCGGCGACCAACGTCATGCTGATCACGCCGCCCTTCGCCGCCGCGTAGGGGATCTGGCCGATCTGGCCCTCGTAACCGGCGATCGACGCGGTGTTGACGATGACCCCGCGCGCGCCGCTGTCGAGCGGCTCCTGGCGGGCGATCGCTGCCGCCGAGAGCCGCATGACGTTGAAGACGGCGGTCAGGTAGTACTCGATCGTCGTCTTGAAGCCGTCGAGGTCCAGGGGTGACCCGTCCTTGCCGACGAGACGCCCGCCGCTGGCCGGCCCACCGTGGCAGTCGACCGAGATGCGGAGGGGTCCGAGAGATTCCGCCTCTGCCAGCGCGGCGTTCACGTCCTCGGGGCTGGTCGCATCGGTGCGGACGTAGCGGATTCCCAGCTCGCTTTCCAGCGCCTTGCCCTTGTCATCGGCGACATCGGCGACCACGACCTTGGCGCCGGCTCCGTGCAGTCGGCGGACCGTGGCTTCACCGAACCCGCCGGTGCCGCCGACGACGATCGCGGAGCTTCCGCTGATCTGCATGTGATTCCCCTTCTTGCAACTGGCACTCTCAGCTTGAGAGAATAACATTCTCACCCGAAGCACATTGGAGACCAGTCATGCCTGAAGCCGTCATCGTGTCCGCGCTGCGCACCCCCATCGGCACCGCGATGAAGGGCACGCTGCGCGACACCGACGCGTACGACCTGGCGAATCACGTCGTAGGCGCAATCGCCGGCGAGCTCGACGGCCACCCCGTCGACGACGTCGTTCTGGGCGAGGGACTCTACGGCGGCGGGGTGATCGCCCGCCACGCCGCGCTGACCGCAGGGCTCACCAATGTGCCGGGCCTCGCCCAGAACCGTCACTGCGCGGCGGGTCAGGCCGCCGTCCAGAGCGCCGCGGCCAGCATCAAAGCCGGCATGGACGAACTCGTCATCGCCGGCGGGGTCAACTCCGCGTCGACGTCCCCGCGCTTCACCAGGGCTATCGGCGGCGAGCCTGCTGCCTGGTTCCCGCCCACCCATCCCGACCGGCCCGACGCTCCGAACATGGACATGTCGATCACCGTCGGGTGGAACGCCGCGGTCAAGGCCGGCGTGAGTCGCGAGGAGATGGATGCGTGGGCGCTGGGTTCGCACCGCAAGGCGGTGCAGGCGATCGACGAGGGCCGCTTCAAGCAAGAGGTCGTCCCCATCGAGACCCCGCACGGCTTGTTCGCCGTCGACGAGCATCCCCGCCGCGACACCACGATGGAGAAACTGGCCGCGCTCAAGCCGCTTCACCCGGAGATCGAGGGGTTCTCGATCACCGCCGGCAACGCGTGCGGCGCCAACGATGGCGCAGCGGTGCTCGCGATCGCCAGCGATGCCCTCGGGCTTCCTGCACTGGCAACTGTGCGGGCGTGGGCGTCGGTGGGCGTCGATCCGGCCATCACCGGGCTGGCGCCGGTGGAGGCGATTCCCAAAGCCCTTGAGCGCGCTGGCCTTTCGCTTGACGCCGTCGACCTGTTCGAAATCAACGAAGCATTCGCGTCGATGTGCGTGGCCACCGCCAAGCTGCTCGAGATCGATCCGGACAAAGTCAATCCCAACGGCAGCGGCTGCTCGCTGGGCCATCCGGTCGCCGCGACGGGCGGGCGGATGCTGGTCACGCTGGTGCATGAACTGCGTCGCCGGGGCGGCGGCATCGGCGTGGCGGCAATGTGCGCCGGCGGCGGTATGGGTTCGGCGACGGTGATCGAAGTTCCCGCGCCGTAAACGCATTCGGCCGTAAGTTCTTCTCGATGCGGGATATTCAGGAGCTCATTGCGGCCGCCCGAGGTGGCTCCACTCGGGCCGCCGGCCGGCTGCTCACCCTCGTCGAGAGCGCGCGCCGCGACGAGGTGCTGGCCGCGCTGGGCAGCTCGACGGCGCGCGTCATCGGGATCACCGGACCGCCGGGGGCGGGGAAATCGACGACGATCGCGGCGCTGGTCGGCGCCTACCGGCAGCAGGGACTTCGCGTCGCGGTGCTCGCGGTCGACCCGTCGTCGCCGTACAGCGGCGGAGCGCTGCTGGGCGACCGGATCCGGATGGCCGCCCACATCAACGATCCCGGCGTCCTGATCCGCTCGGTGGCCAGCCGCGGCCACCTCGGCGGACTCGCGGCGGCGGTGCCGGCCGCGATTCGGGTGCTCGCCGAATTGGGTTACGACGTGGTGTTGCTCGAGACCGTGGGTGTCGGCCAGTCGGAGATCGAGATCGCCGCGGTCGCCGATCCGACCGTTGTCATCCTGAATCCCGGCGCTGGCGACGCCGTCCAAGCCGCCAAAGCGGGACTGCTCGAAGTCGCCGACATCGTCGTGGTCAACAAGGCCGACCGGGAAGGCGCAAAGCAGACGGTTCGCGACCTGCGGGCCGAGACCGATGCCCCCATCGTGTTGCTGGTCGCGGCACAAGGTGAGGGCGTGCCTGAACTGGTCGAGACCATTGACGCCCACTTCCGCAACGACACCCCGGCCCGCAGGGCCGCGCGGGCACGCGCGCAGATCCTGTCGCTGGCGCAGACGATGTTGCGCGCGCACCACAACCTCGATCGCCTTGCCGCGGCCGTCGCCGACGGACGCCAGGACGCCTACACCGCCGCGGGCAAGCTGCTCAGCGGTTCTGACACGGCGGCCGCCCCGGCCGAGATGACGCCTGGTTTCCATGCCGCCCGCACCCCGGACCGCCCCGCGGTGGTAATGGGGACCCGCGGCGACGTGGTGACCTACCGCGAACTCGAGGAGCGCTCCACCCGGCTGGCGCGAGCGCTGCGATCGCGTGGGCTGCGCGTTGGCGACCACATTGCGCTCCTGGTGGAGAACAGGCCGGAATTCCTCGAAATCGCTTGGGCCGCACAGCGATCCGGGCTGTACTACACCGCAGTCAACTGGCATCTGCGCGCCGGTGAAGTGCAGTACGTGCTCGACGACTGCGGCGCCAAGGCACTGGTGGCCAGTGACACGATGGCGCACGTGGCCGCCGATTTGGACCTCTCGCGGATACCGGTGCGTATCGCGGTCGGAGCGGGGCTCGGCGGATTCGAACGCTACGCCGACGTGGTTGCCGCGGAGCCCGCGACGCCCCTCGACGACGAGTGCGAGGGCCGCGAAATGCTCTACTCGTCGGGCACTACCGGCCGACCGAAGGGTGTGCGTAAGCCACTGGCCGCCACCCCGCTGGGCGATCCGAGTTGCGCACCGGTGCAGATCGCGCGGGGGCTGCTCGGCACCAACGGCGACGCAGGTGCCGACTCGGTGTACCTGTGCCCGGCTCCGCTGTATCACTCTGCGCCCCTTGTGTTTTCGATGTCCTGGCAGCGGCTGGGCGCCACGGTGGTACTGATGGAACGGTTCGATCCACGGGAGTGCCTCGAGCTGGTCGAGCGCTACCGCGTCACCCATGCACAGTTCGTCCCGACGATGTTCATCCGCATGCTGCGGCTGCCCGAAGCCGAGCGCCGCCGCTACGACTTGTCGAGTCTGCGCCGCGTCACCCACGCCGCGGCACCGTGCCCGGTTGCGGTCAAACGGCAGATGATCGACTGGTGGGGTCCGATCATCGACGAGTATTACTCGGGCACCGAGGACATCGGCTCCACGTTCATCTCCGCCGAAGAGTGGCTGGCCCATCCCGGCTCGGTGGGCCGACCGTTCGAGGAATGCCACATCGTCGGCCCTGACGGCAAGGAGCTGCCCGCCGGAGAGGTCGGCGTCGTGTACTTCGGCGGCGGCCGCGCGTTCGAGTACCACAACGACCCGGACAAGACTGCGTCGGTGACCAATGCGCAGGGCTGGCGAACCCTCGGCGACATCGGCTACCTCGATGCGGACGGATACCTCTACCTCACTGATCGTCAGGCCCACATGGTCATCTCGGGAGGCGTGAACATCTACCCGCAGGAGGCCGAGAATGTGCTGGCCGCTCATCCCGCCGTCGCCGACGTCGCGGTGTTCGGCGTGCCGGACGAAGAGATGGGGGAGGCGGTCAAGGCCGTGGTGCAGCCGACCGACCCGGCGGCCGCCGGCGACGACCTCGAAACCGAATTGATCGCCTACTGCCGGTCCGAGTTGGCGACATACAAGTGTCCGCGCAGCGTCGACTTCGTCGACGAACTGCCGCGCGACCCCAGCGGCAAGCTGTACAAGCGGCTTCTGCGCGAGCGGTATTGGCAGGGGCACGAGTCCCGGGTCATCTGAGGCATTCGCTGACTTTCCCGTCGAATTGCGATTCGGCGATGTAACCGGGGTAACCAAGAAGAGGCGCCTACGAAAACCGCCCCTCAGGAAGGGACGATCGATGCTGACCGTCGTACTCGCAGTGGCTGTCGTCGGCATCGCCCTGCTGGCCGCGGCGGTGCTGACCGAGAACACAATCATTGCGCTGGCCGCCATTGCGCTGGCCGCGGTGGGCCTGGTCCTGCTGGCGCGCGACTGGCTGGCCGAACGTCGCCGCCCCGAGCAGCCTCCTATCGAGGCGCAGCGCGCCGAGGACGTCGCCGAACATCCGCACGTAGCACACGAAGCCGCGCTGGAACCCGACGAGTTCGAGCCCGACGTGCCCTACGACGAAACCTTCGATGACCAAGACATCGAGGAAGCCGCAGAGGACGGCGCCGCCGACGAGCGCGAGGTCAAAGCCGCCGGCAATGACACCGCACCGCAGTAAGCGCGCTCAGCCGGAGGTGTGGACGATCAGCACGTCGATCTGGGCGCGGCTCGCGATGCTTCCCGGAATCGAGAACACCCGCCCGAGGATCGCCGACCGCGCGTTGAGGCCCACGTTGCCGACCACCAGCAAATCGGCTTTGACCTGTTCAGCGAGGTCGACGAGCGCGTCGACCGGCGCATCTTCGATCGGCCGCTCCTCGATGTTCTTGGCCCCGGCGGCGGCTGCCCTGCTGTGCGCCTCGCGCAAGATCGCGAAAATTGGTGCCCTGCCGTGCATCTTGTAGCCCTCGTCTTTGAGGATGTCGGCGGCCCGCAAGTCTTCTCGCTGAGGAAAGTAGCCGGTCGCGATGTAGAGCGTCGCGTCGCTCTCAGCGGCGATCTCGCCCGCCCGGTCGACCGCACGCAGTGACGACTCCGAGCCGTCAGTTCCCACCACCACGGTTCGATAGGTGTTCATCGGGCCTCCCAGGGTCTCGGCATTGGCCAGACCCTAACGTGCAAACGCACGTCCGCGGCCCGATTCGGCGGCTATCCGGGCAGGTCGATCAGCCGCCGCATGTAGTGCAGCAGGTGCCGGCGCAACTCGTCGTCGCCGATGTCTTCGACCAAGGGATGCATCACCGCAACACTGATCGCGCCTGACAGCATCGCTGCCTCGATCCTGGCTTCGGCGCCCGTATCCTCGCCCAGCAGCGCCGCGTAAAGCCGGCCGATGAACTGCTGGAACGGCTGGTGCTCGGCAAGTAGCCGCACCACCACGGGATCGAACTGCAACGTGCTCACCATCCCGCGCCGTTCGATGGCCAGGTCGACCACCCGGGTGAGCAGCATCTCGCGCGCCCGCGGTTTGCACTCCTCGGCCTCGGCGGCCTCCAGCGCGGCCGCCAGCCGGCCGAGTTCACGTTCTGTCAGCGCGATGACGATCTCGTCTTTGGTCTTGAACTGGTGGTACACGGCGGCTTTGGTGACTCCGACCGCGTCGGCGATCATCTGCAACGACGTTCCGCTGACGCCGTGCATGGCGATCAACTCGAGCGCCGCATCCAAGATGCGGATCTGCGCGGCGCTGCGCCGCATATCGGCCAGTCCCGACGTGATCGACGGCGCCGACGAGGCCATGCCCTGAGGGTAGCCGATCGGCTATTGACCGTGCCCGAACCGGCGGATAGCCTCGCGCCTAGCCAATCGGCTAGTTACCGCGATCCGGGAGTTCACATGACCAGCGTCGCCGACAACGAGGCGGAGGCCGTGGTGTCCGCCCGCGTCAACGGACAGTCGCTCATCCTCTGGATCACACCGGTTGCGGCCGCCGTATTGCTCGTCGCGTTCGTGTCATTTCCCGGGTTCTTCCCGCCGATGTCGCCGCGGCTGACGCCGCAGCAGGTGGCGTCGTTCTATGCCGAGAACACGACGATGATCCGATTCAGCATGGTGACCTACAACCTCTTCGGCATCATGCTGGTTCCGTTCTTCGCGCTGATCGTCGCGCAGATGAAGCGCATGGGCACGCCCACCCAGGTGCTTGCGTACAGCTACCTGACCGCGCTGGTGAGTGGCGCCACGCTGTTCGCTCTTGCCGATCTCTTCTGGCTCATCGCGGCGTTTCGCCCCGAGCGCAATCCCGAATTGACCATGCTGCTCAACGATTTGGCGTGGATCACGTTCGTCGCGCCGGTCGGCATGCTGGTGGTGCAGAACCTCTGCCTTGCGCTGGCGGTGTATCTCGACCGCAGCGCCGAGCCGATCTTTCCGCGCTGGGTGGCGCCGTTCAGCGTGCTCACCGCGCTCGCGATGACACCCGCCGCGTGCGCAGCCGTCGTCAAGACCGGACCGTTGGCGTGGGACGGCGCCGTGTCTTTCTGGCTGCGGATCGGCGCCTTCGCCGTCTTCGTCGTGGTCATGTTCTTCGTCGTCCGCGCAGCGATCAACCGCCAAGCCGCGGAGGAACGGGCGCACTCATGAGCCTGGCTCCCGCAGAACCGGTTGTCGCCCAAGGGGATCAGAGCGGCCCGGGATCAAAGCGCGATCTCTGGATTTGCTGGTGGGTGGTGCCGATCTTCTACATGGTGTTCGGCGTGATCTTCGTTCCGCTGGCGCGGGTGATGCCACCGCCGAGACCCGACCGCACCACCGAGGAGATCGTGGCGTTCTTTCACGCGCACGCGCTGACCATCCAGATCGGTTTCGGGATGTTGATGGTCGTGATCGGGTTCGCCGGTGTGGCCAACGGCATCGTCGCGTATCAGATGCGCCGGATGTCGGTGAGCCCGGCGTTCGCCTACGCCTATATCGGTGCGCTGAACGTGGGCGCGCTGCCGGGTTGTCTGTTCGCGGCGTTTTGCTTTCTGGCTGCGGCGTTTCGGCCGGACCGCGACCCGCAGCTTCAGGCTCTGCTCTATGACACCGCGCTGCTGTCGTTCGTCGGCTCGCTGGGGTGCTTCTCCGCCGCGTACCTGGTGTTCGCATTGGCGATCCTGTTGGACCGCAACGGCATCTTCCCGAAATGGCTCGCGTACGTGACGGTCTGGCAGATCGTCACCGAAGTGCTTGCCGCACCGGTGTTCGTCTTCAGGTCGGGACCGCTGTCCTGGAACGGGTCGATCAGCTTCTGGATGGGCACGGCGATCTTCGCGTTCTGGCAGACCTGCATCATCGTCACGCTGCGCAGGGCAGTCGCGCGCCAGCCGGCTGGTGAAGTGCTTGCAGATTAAGGACTTTGAGTTTCATGACGAACACCGACAACGCCGTGGCCGCCCGGGACGAGGCCGTACCAGGTCCTGCCCCACACCTGCCCGGCGAAAGCAGCATGTGGGTCTTCGTCATCGGCGACCTGGTCATCTTCTCCGGGTACTTCCTCATCTTCATGGTCCACCGCACCCAGGAGCGGGCGCTGTTTCTGGAATCGCAACAGCATCTGGACCTGACCATCGGTCTGGTCAACACGCTGTTGTTGATCACCAGCTCATGGTTCGTCGCGCTCGGTGTGCAGTCCACCCGAGACGGCAACCGTCCGCGCGCGGTGCGGTTGACCGTGTTGGGCGGCGTCTGCGGGCTGGTTTTCGCGGCCGTCAAGGCCTACGAGTGGACTTCGAAAGTGGTTGCGGGGCTGACATTTCCGAGCAACGACTTCTTCATGTTCTACTACATGCTGACCGGTGTGCACCTGGGCCATGTGCTGCTCGGTCTGGTGATTCTGGGCATCGTGGTGCGCGAGCTCCGAAGGCCGCACGCCCGCCACGTCGTCGTCGCGGAAACCGGGGCCACCTACTGGCACATGGTCGACTTGCTGTGGGTCGTCATCTTCGCGCTGCTGTACGTGATGAGGTGAACCGATGAACACCGCCACCGCCCGGACCACCTATGTATGGCTGGCGCTTTCGGCCATCACGGTGCTGTCGTGGTTCTTCGCGCCGGGACGAGTACACGGCAGCGTACACGCGAGCGCGTCGATCACCATTGGCGTCCTGGCGATGGCCTTGGTCAAGGTGCGATTGATCATTCAGCACTTCATGGAGGTGCGCACCGCCCCACGGTGGCTACGGCTGTTCACCGACGTCTGGCTCGTCGTGCTCTTCGGCGCGATCCTGGGGATCTACCTGTACTGAGCCGCCATGTGCGCCGAACGTGAGGGCACTGCGAAAAATGGGCCGAAATGTCACACTGAGCTCACGCTCGGCGAGGGGGATCGCTCGGAGGTCCGTTACACCTTCAACGATCGGCCGGTGGCCGCGGTATAGCCGCTGCGGTAGCCGAAAACCATTGCGGGGCCCAGCGTTCCACCTGCGCCGCCGTAGGCCTTGCCGGTCACACCGGCCATCGCATTGCCGGCTGCATACAGCCCGGGGATGACGGCCCCGCTGACGTGCAAGACGCGGCCGTCGCGGTCGGTGCGCGGCCCGCCTTTGGTCCCCATCGCGCCGATCTTCACCGGCACCGCGTAGTAGGGCGGCGTGTCGATCGGCCCGAGTGTCCTGCCGGCCCGGGTGGCGGCCTTGTCGTCGCCCCAGTAGCCGTCGTAGGCGCTCGCGCCGCGAACGAATTGCGGGTCTCGCTCCTGTGCGACGTTCTTGTTCCAGTCCTCGAGCGTGCGCGCCAGCCCGTCAGGGTCGATTCCGGTCTTGGCGCCGAGCTCGGCGATGTCGGACGACGGCGAAAACCATTCCGGCGCAGCCTCTCCCGGCGTGACGCCGAGGAATCCGTAACGCTTCAGATGGAGCGCGTCGAACACGATCCACGCCGGGTCGTTGACGTATCCGTCCTTGGGATCGAGGTACTGGAACGCGCCTGCCATCGAGTTGTACTCGCCGGCCTCGTTGAGGAAGCGTCTGCCCGCGCGGTTGACGATAATGCTGCGGGGTCGTGTGCGTTCCAGTCGCACGCTTCGGCTGCGTTGCTTGCCCCCGATGGTGTCGCCGGGAATCTGCACGATCGGCACCCACCACGCCTCACCCATGTTGGCCAGGTCGGCGCCGTGGGCCATGGCCATTCGCAGCCCGTCGCCCGTGTTGTTCGGTGGCGACACCGCGCCGTGCATCGGGCCGCGCAGGTAGGCCTCGACCAGCCGGTCGTCCCATTCGAAGCCGCCGGTGGCCAGAACCACGCCGCGACGGGCGCGGACCCGGACCTCGCTGCCGCGCAGGCTGATTCGGGCACCGGTGATGGCGTTACCGTCCGAAACCAGTTCCACCGCACGGGCATTCGTGCGTGGTGTGACGTCCCGGTCGAGCACTGCCTCGAGCAGCCCGGCGATCAATGCCGTGCCGGCGACGCATAGATCGCCGGCCGCGTCATCCACCGACGCGTGAATCCTCGCGCGTGTCTCGGCGTCGATCCCGACGTTGCTGAAGTCGGCCGGGAACGACGTGATGCGGTCGCTCCATTCGCCGAGCTGCGATAAGTCGTACGGCTTTGCGTTCAGCGACCGGCCGCCTCCTGGCCGCCCACCCGGCAGCTCCGGCTTGTAGTCGGGAAAGCCATCGGCGATGTCGAACCGCAGCTCGCTGTACGCCTCGACGAAATCGAGCATCGGTGCGCCGGTCCGCACAAATGTCTCGACGAGATCGTCGTCCATATAGCCGAGAGACTGCGCGCGCAGATATCTCATCGCGTCGTCGACCGTCAGTTCACCGTCGGGCGCGCGGCGATGCGCCGGTATCCAGACGATGCCGCCGGACACCGCGGTGGTTCCGCCCACCGTCGGGGCCTTCTCGTACACCTCGACCGAGGCGCCGTTGACCGCGGCGGTCAGGGCAGCCGTGAGGCCGGCGCCTCCACTGCCGAGCACCACGACGTCGACCACGTGGTCCCACGTGCTCATCGGAGTCTCCTCTCGCGGGCCGGTCCTCAGCTGAGGATCGCCGACAGTTCCTGCGCTGCCTTTACGACTGCGTCGCGGCCGGCCATGACGACGTCTTCCCGGTGGGAGATCAGGTTGATGCACGTGGGCGGCGACGGCGGCCGGCGGCGCACCGGAACCGCGAGCCCGTAGGTGTTGGGCTCGATCTCACCGTGGGTCACCACCCACCCTTCGTTGCGGGTCTGCGCCACCAGCTCGCGCTCACCGGGCCGCGGCGGCATGCTGGCCAGCAACGCGATACCGGCGGCGCCGCGGTCCAGCGGGTATCGGCTGCCCTCGTGGAACGACAGCTGATACATCACGTGTGTCGGGACGATGACCGCGATAGCGACCTGCTGGTCACCCTCGGCGACCAGCAGCGACACCGTCGCGCCGAGATTGTCCGCCAGCGCGCGCAGCGTCGGCAGGCTGAGCTGACGCACGTTGTTGTCGAACGCGGCGCCCAGCACCGCGAGCGCCGCCGCCGGCCGGTACCTGCCGTCTTCCCCCTTGGTGACGTAGCGGAATTGCGTCAGCGTGCCGAGCAGGCGATAGGCGATGGTGCGGTGCACGCCGACGTAGTCGGCGACCTGCTGGACCGTGACTCCCGACGGGGCGGTGACGACTGCCTGCAGGGCGCTGAGCCCGCGGGCCAGGGTCTGCGATCCAGCGGTCATTCGCTCGTCGCCCGGCTGCTTGACAGACCTGGTCATGAGGATGATGCTCTATGCATAGTGCACATCAATGTGCGATTTTAGCACATTCGGTTCGCGCATCGCGAGAACAAGATTTCCGCGGCGATGGGCGCGGGGCGACGGCGAGGTGGCAAGTGGCGGATTACGAGAGCATCTGGAGCGATCTCCAGGGCGTCCCGTTCTCACAGGGCTACCTCGACGCGCGCGGCGTACGCACGCGCTACCTGCACGCCGGTGACCGGGCCAAGCCGGCGCTAGTGCTGCTGCACGGTTCCGGCGGCCACGCCGAGGCCTACGTCCGCAACTTGGAGGCGCACGCGGAGCACTTTTCGACGTGGGCGATCGACATGCTCGGCCACGGCTATACCGACAAGCCCGGCCACCCATTGGAGGTGCGCCACTATGTCGACCACCTGGTCGCGGTGCTCGACACGATCGGTGCCGACCGTGCGCATGTGTCCGGGGAGTCGCTGGGCGGCTGGGTGGCCGCCCGCATCGCCATCGACCATCCCGAGCGTGTGCACCGATTGGTCCTCAACACCGCAGGCGGCTCGCAAGCCGATCCCGCAGTGATGCACCGGATCATCACGCTGTCGATGGCGGCGGCCGAGAACCCGAGCTGGGAGACGGTGCAGGCGCGGATCAAATGGCTGATGGCCGACAAGTCGAAGGATTACGACGACCTCGTCGCGAGCCGGCAGCGGGTGTACCGCCAGCCCGGGTTCGTCGCCGCGATGCGCGACATCATGGCGTTGCAGGATCCGCGAATCCGCGCGCGTAACATCCTCGGTCCCGACGAGTACGGGTCTATCACCGCGCCGACGCTTGTGCTGTGGACCAGTGACGACCCCACCGCCGACGTGACAGAGGGGCGCCGGATCGCGTCGATGATTCCCGGGGCGCGCTTCGAGGTCATGTCGGGCTGCGGCCACTGGCCGCAGTACGAGGACGCCAAGACGTTCAACAGGCTGCACATCGAGTTCTTGCTGGGGCGGCAATGAATCCGGATGTCGTGATCGTCGGCGCCGGCCCGGTCGGCCTGACGTTGGCGAACATCCTTGGGCTGCAAGGGGTTCGGACCCTCGTGGTGGAGGAGCGCGACACGCTCATCGACTATCCGCGCGGCGTCGGCCTCGACGACGAAGCACTGCGCACGTTCCAGTCGATCGGCCTGGTGGATGAGATTCTTCCGCACACCGTGCCCAACCAGATCCTTCGGTTCTTCGACGCCAAACGTCGGCTGCTCGCCGAGATGGCGCCACCCGACGCGCGGTTCGGCTGGCCCAAGCGCAACGGCTTCGTGCAACCGATGGTCGATGCCGAACTGCTCGCCGGATTGGACAGATTCGACCACGTGCAGCTGAAGTGGGGGCACCGCATGGAGGGCTGCGAACAGTCGCCTGACGGTGTCACGGTCCGCCTCGTGTCGAGCGCCGGATCGTCGAACGTCGACGCGCAGTACGTGATCGGCTGCGACGGCGGTCGCAGCGCCACCCGCCGGCTGATGGGTGTCTCTTTCGACGGCACCACGTCGTCGACGCGCTGGCTGGTGGTCGACATCGCCAACGACCCGCTCGGCCATCCCAACAGCGAGGTCGGCGCCGACCCCGAGCGACCCTACGCGTCGATTTCGATTGCCCACGGCATCCGGCGCTTCGAGTTCATGATCCACGCCGACGAATCCGACGACGTCGCCGAGGACCCCGCGTTCATCAGACGCATGCTGGCCCGGCTGGTACCGCACCCCGAACGGGTCGACGTGATCCGCCACCGGGTCTACACCCACCACTCGCGCATCGCCGGCGCGTTCCGCAGCGGACGACTCCTGCTGGCCGGTGACGCCGCCCATCTGATGCCGGTCTGGCAAGGACAGGGCTACAACAGCGGCATCCGCGACGCGGCGAATCTGGGCTGGAAACTCGCCGCGGTGGTCAATGGCCAAGCCGGGGACGCGCTGCTGGACACCTACGACGTCGAGCGCCGCAAGCACGCCAGGGCCATGATCGACTTGTCGACGATGGTGGGCCGGGTGATCTCGCCGACCAACCGCCGCGTTGCGCGCGTGCGCGACAACGTGATTCGAGCCGCCTCGGTGGTGCCCACGCTGAAGCGCTACGTCCTCGAGATGCGGTTCAAGCCGATGCCGCGCTACGAGCAGGGGGCGGTGTACCACGAGGAGCCGCGCTCAGCGGCTTCCCCGGTGGGCACCCTGTTCGTGCAGCCGCGGGTGGACACCAGAGACCGCCGGGATGTGCTGCTCGACGACGTGCTGGGGCCCCGATTCTCGGTGCTGTGCTGGAACAACGATCCCCGCGCGCTGCTCGGAGCCGACGCGTTCGAGCGCTGGAAAACGCTGGGCACCAGGTTCGTCGAAGGACGTCCGCTCACCCAGCTGCACTGGCCGGGGCACGATCACCCCGACGTCGTGGTCGTCGGAGACCGTACGGGCGCGCTGAAGGCGTGGTTCGACGCGCACATCGAATCCGTGCTGTTTTTGCGCCCGGACCGCTGCATCGCCGGAGCGTGCATTGCGCAGCGAGCACCCGAGATCAGCACCGCCCTGTTCGACGTCCTCGGTCTGACGCAGAGAGGAGGCAAAGGATTCCATGAAGGCGACTCTGGCGCTGTGCTGTATGTCGCACAGCCCGCTGCTGAACCTTCCCGGACCGTCGCAGGATCTCCTTGACGACGTCAACACCGCACTGTCGGCTGCGCGAGAGTTCGTGCGGCAGTTCGATCCAGAGCTCGTCGTGATCTTCTCGCCGGACCACTACAACGGCTTCTTCTACAAGCTGATGCCACCGTTCTGCATAGGAACCGCGGCCACCGGCGTCGGCGACTTCGGCACCCAGGCCGGTCCGCTCGACGTACCCGACGACATCGCGACGGACTGCGCCCAAGCCGTGCTCGACGCGGGCTTGGACGTCGCGATCTCGGCGAGCATGGACGTGGACCACGGCACCGTGCAGCCGCTGCAGATCTTGTTCGGCGATGCCACGGGCCGTCCGGTGGTGCCGATCTTCATCAACTCAGTCGCCACGCCGCTCGGGCCGGTCAAGCGCGCCCGCGCGCTGGGTACCGCCGTCGGCCGGTTCGCCGCCACACTGGGCAAGCGTGTGCTGATCGTGGGATCCGGTGGGCTGTCGCATGATCCGCCGGTCCCGACGCTCGCAACGGCGCCCGCCCCTGCGTTGGAGCGCATCCTGCACGGACGGCCGATGACGACCGAACAACGCCAGGCGCGGCAGACCGCGGTGATCGGCCTTTCCCAAGAGTTCGCTGCGGGCCGCGGCCCGATGCACCCGCTGAATCCCCAATGGGATCAACGCCTCCTGGACATCTTCGACCGCGGTGACCTGATCGAGCTCGACAGCTGGTCGAACGACTGGATCGCGCGCGAGGCCGGCAACTCCGCCCACGAGATCCGCACATGGCTGGCGGCTTTCGCGGCACTCGCCAGCCAGGGGCCGTACCAGACGCAGGTCCGCTACTACCGTGCGGCACCCGACCTGATCGCGGGCTTCGCGGTGCGGACGGGAGTCGGCAGGGCTGCCGATGAGTGAGGACTTCGACCGCGTCGTCGACGTCCTCGTCGTCGGCTCCGGCGGCGGCGGAATGACCGCGGCGCTGGCCGCCGACGCCTTCGGGCTCGACACGCTGGTGGTCGAAAAAGCGCACTGCTTCGGGGGATCCACCGCCCTGTCGGGTGGCGGCATCTGGGTTCCGGGCGCTCCGGCACAGCGCCGAGAAGGCTATCGACCCTCACCGGACGAAGTCTTCGACTACCTGCGCCAGATCACCGGCGGCCTCGTCAGCGATGCCCGCCTGCGCCAGTACGTCGACGCCGCGCCAGAGATGATGGAATTCTTGGAGAAGCTCAGCCAGTGGTTCGAGTTCGTCTGGAAGCCCGGCTACGCCGACTACTATCCCGAACTTCCCGGCGGCTCCGAACGGGGCAGCACCATCAATGTGCCGGCGATCGATCTGCGCAAGCTCGGTGACGACGAACAGAACCTGCTGCAGCCACTGGCGTTGGCGCCCAGAGGCATCTGGCTGGGACCCAAGGATCTGCGGCTGTTCTACCAGGTGCGCCAGTCGTGGCGCGGCAAAGCCGTTCTGGTCAAGCTGATCTGGCGCATGTTTCGGGCGCGCGTGTTCGGGGAGCGGATGGCCGCGATCGGCCAGTCGTTGGCGGCCCGGATGCGTCTGGCGATGAAGGACCGCGGCATTCCGCTGTGGCTGGGTGCGCCGATGACGGAGCTCATCACCGATCCTGACGGTGCGGTGGTGGGCGCGGTCGTTGAGTACAACGGCCGGGCATTGCGGATCGGCGCCCGCGGCGGGGTGATCCTTGCCACCGGTGGTTTCGACCACGACATGGCCTGGCGCAGGCAGCACCTGCCGGTGCTGGACCGCGTGCGCGAGGTCAGCGGCGACGAGGTGGACTGGAGCTTCGGCAACCCGCTGGCGCTGGGCGACGGCATCCGCGCCGGTGAAAAGGTCGGCGGCGCAACGGATCTGCTCGACGAGGCGTGGTGGTTTCCGGCGATCTGCTGGCCCGATGGCCGGCTGCAGTTCATGCTCAACGAGCGGATGATGCCGTCGCAGTTCGTGGTCAACGGCGACGGTGAGCGGTTCGTCAACGAGGCCGCGCCGTACATGGATTTCGCGCACGCGATGATCGAGGGCGAGAAGTCGGGCGTCAGGCACATCCCGTGCTGGCTGATCACCGACATCAGGTCGTTTCGCCGCTATGTGGTGGCCGGGCACCTGCCGATACCGAAGGTGCCGTTCGCGCCGGTACCCACCGGCCGCAACGTGCCTCGGGCATGGCTGGACTCGGGCGTGGTGAAGGAAGCCGACAGCTTCGAGGAGCTGGCCGCCAAGATCGGAGTGCCGCCCGATAACCTGCGCCGGACGGCCGAGCGATTCAACGAGCTGGCGCGCAACGGCCACGACGACGACTTCAACCGCGGCGACAGCGCCTACGACAACTACTACGGCGATCCGACACTGCCGAATCCGAATCTGTATCCGCTGGGCGAGCCGCCGTACTACGCGTTCCAGATCATCCTCGGCGACCTCGGCACGTCGGGCGGGCTGCGCACCGACGAATTCGCCCGGGTGCTGCGCGACGACGGCACCGCGATTCCCGGACTGTATGCGACCGGGAACACCTCGGCTGCCGTCATGGGACGCAGCTATGCCGGCGCCGGTGCCACCATCGGTCCGGCCATGACATTCGGCTACGTGGCAGCCAAGCACATCGCGGCTCACCTACCGGCTCACCAAAACACCAGTGCGACTAGTGAATCGACGCTCAACCGGAGGTAGCACATGAAGATATCGCTTTTCTACGAGTTTCCCTTGCCGCGGCCGTGGGCGCCGGACGACGAGCACAAGCTGTTTCAAGACGGGCTCGACGAAGTGGAGCTGGCCGACAAGGCCGGCTTCTCCACGGTGTGGCTGACCGAGCACCACTTTCTCGAGGAGTATTGCCATTCGACGGCGCCGGAGATCTTCCTGGCCGCCGCCAGTCAGCGCACCAAGAACATCCGCCTGGGCTTCGGCATCATGCATCTTCCCCCGGCGGTCAACCACCCGGCGAGGGTGGCAGAGCGCATCGCCACACTCGATCTGCTGTCCAACGGCCGCGTCGAATTCGGCACCGGTGAGTCGTCGTCCGTCGGCGAGCTCGGTGGTTTCGGGATCGACCCGGCAGACAAGCGTGCCATGTGGGAGGAAGCCCTCGAGGTTGCGATTCGCTGCATGATCGAAGAGCCGTTCAGCGGGTTCAAAGGCCAGCACGTCGAAATGCCGCCCCGCAACGTGATCCCCAAGCCGTTGCAGAAGCCTCACCCGCCGGTGTGGGTGGCGTGCACCCGGCCGGCGTCGGTGCAGATGGCCGCCCAAAAGGGCTTGGGCGCACTGAGTTTCGCCTACACCGGCCCCGGCCCTCTCGCCGAACGCGTCAACGGCTACTACAAGGAGCTCGAGGAGAACGGCGTTCCTGTCACGCCGCAGGTCAACCCGAACATCCTCGCCATCGGCGGCGACCTGTCGATGATGGTTGCGCCGACCGACGAGCAGGCCGTGCAACGCCTAGGCAAAGGCGGCGGATTCTTCGCGTTCGGAATCATGCACTACTACATGACCGGAATGCACACGCCCGGTCGGACCGGCGTCTGGAAGCGGTACCTCGAGGAGATCGAGAAGGATCCGACGGTCGCGTACGGCCCGGGCCGCGGGGCAATCGGAAGTCCCGCGACGGTGCGTGAGTTCCTGCGCGGCTACGAGGAGAGCGGGGTCGACGAACTCATCTTGCTGCTGACACCGCGCACGCACGAGGCGACGATGGAATCGATCGAGCTGATGGGCAAGGAGGTGTTGCCGGAGTTCATCGAGCGCGACGAGAAGGCCAGGGCCGAGAAGGTCAAGCGACTGGAACCGATCATCGAGAGGCTCGAAGCGCGCCGGCCTGCCGCCACCGCTCCGGAGTTCGACGAGAGTTATGCATTCGGAGGACTGCCCACCGGCCGCAACAGCTATACCGCCAACGAGGTGTCGTTGGCGATGGACGAGATGACCGCCGGCATCGAGGAGGCCGCCAAGAAGCTCAAGTCAGGGGAGGGCTGGACCAGCAGAAACCCGGATGCCGATACCCGGACCCGCAAAGGACAACAGGTCTAGTGCAAAACTCGTGATCGATGGAAGAAATCGAGCAGCTGTGGCGCTACGACGGCAAGCGGGTCGTCGTCAGCGGCTGTGCTTCTGGGATCGGTGAGCACGTCGCGCGGCAGCTGTCACAGCTCGGGGCGGAGGTCGTCGGCCTCGACCGGCATCGGCCGGCCCTGCAGCTCAAGGAGTTCCACGAAGTCGACCTCGCCGAACCGGTGTCGATCGACCGTGCAGCGTCGGCGGTCGGCGCCCACGTCGACTCGCTGTTCAACGTCGCCGGCGTGTCGTCGGGCATCGGCAACCCGCTGCTGGTCACCACGATCAACTTCCTCGGGACTCGCCATCTCACCGAGGCGCTGTTGCCCGCGATGCGCGCCGGCTCGTCGGTCGTGTGCGTCTCGTCGCTGGCCGCGGCTGACTATCTGGACCACCGACAGGCCACCGCCGGGCTGGTGCGGACGAGATCGTTCGAGGACGGGCTGGACTGGTGCCGGCGCCACCCGGAGGAACTGGCCGACGGGGGATACCGGTTGTCGAAGGAAGCGATCATCTTGTACTGCATGACCAACGCCGCCCCGCTGGGCGCCCGGGGCATTCGCATCAACTGCACCGCGCCCGGGGTGACGGAGACGCCGATCCTGGACCAGTTGCGCGCGTCGTACGGGCAGGCGTACCTCGACACCATCGCCAAGCCGTTGGGCCGGGTGTCGGGGCCGTCCGAACAGGCGGCGGTGCTGGTGTTCCTGAACAGCGCTGCCGCCAGCTACATCACCGGTCAGGTGCTGTGGGTTGACGGCGGCAACGTCGCCAGCCGCATCGCCGCCACCTTGGCAGGACGCGAATAGTGGCCACTCTCAACGACTTCCGCCGCATCGCCGACGACGTGCGCAACTGGGGCCGCTGGGGTGACGACGACGAGCTGGGCACGCTGAACTTCATCACCGCCGAGAAGGTGCAGCAGGCCGCCAGTCTGGTCAAACACGGCAAGGTGTTCCCGCTCGGCGTCGACTTCGGCTCGTCGGGTCCGCAGGGCGCATTCCACTACCGGCCCAACCCGCTGCACGTGATGACCGTCGACGGCGGGGACGCCCGCACACTGGTGGAGTACGGGCCCAAATGGTTGCGAAACCCGACGGCCGTGCAGTTGAGCGGCTACGCCGAGAGCGGGCCGATGCGATTCAACGACGACATGATCATCATGCCGTTGCAAGCGGCCACCCAGTGGGACGCGCTGTCCCATGTGTATTACGACGACCAGCTCTACAACGGTTTCCCGGCCAGTTCAGTGACCAGCCTGGGAGCGTTTCACTGCGGCATCGACAAGGTCGACGTCAAGGGCATCACGTCGCGCGGCGTCCTGCTGGACATCGTGCGGCTGCGCGGTGTCGCGACGTTCTGTGAACTGGGCGATCCGATCACACCGGAAGAGCTCGACCAAGCGGCTCGCACTCAGGGCGTCACCGTGCAACGCGGCGACATCGTGCTGGTCCGAACCGGTTGGTGGGCAAGGTTTCTCGAAACCGGCGACGGATCGGAGCCGGGAGCCGGTCTGGATTGGCGCTGCGCGTCGTGGATGCACGACCACGACGTCGCGGCGGTGGCCGCCGACAACCTGATGGTCGAGGATCCCGTGTCCGGTGTCGACGGCGCGATCCTGCCCATGCACATGCTGTGCCTTCGCGACATGGGTCTGATGCTCGGCGAGTACTGGAACCTCACCGCGCTGGCCGAGGACTGCGCTGCCGACGGCGTTTACGAATTCCAGCTCGTCGCACCGCCGTTGCGTGTTACCGGAGGCGTCGGGTCTCCACTCAATCCGATTGCGATCAAGTAGGTGGACATGACGGCAAGCTCAACAACCGCCAGCGGAACCTTCGACGACGACCGGCGTAGGCCCCTCATCGTGGGGCTCGGTGGCACCCTGCGGGCGAACTCGTCGACCGAGCGGGCATTGCGGTACTGCCTGGAGGCGGTGGAGCGGCAAGGCGGCCGCACGAGGCTGTTCTGTGGGCGCGACATCGATTTGCCGATGTACGCGCCGCACGAACTGTCCCGCACACCGAAGGCCGCAGAGCTGGTCAACGCGCTGCGTGACGCGGACGCGGTAGTGGTGGCCTCGCCCGGCTACCACGGCAGCGTGTCGGGGTTGATCAAGAACGCGTTGGACTACATCGAAGATCTGCGGGAAGACGAGCGGGTGTACCTGGACAACACGCCGTGGGGATGCATCACATGCGCCTATGGCTGGCAGGCCGCCGTCGGCACGCTCACCCACCTGCGCAGCATCGGGCACGCGTTGCGCGCGTGGCCTACCCCGCTGGGCGTCGCGATCAACTCAGCGGACAAGATTTTCGACGAGAACGGCGAGTTGATCGACGAGACCATCAAGAGCCAGCTCGAATTGATGGCCACCCAGGTGCTGACCTTCGCTCAGTCCGCCGGCGGGGCGAGCTGAGCAGTGCCGGCGCAGCGCAAAACCGTCGACGTCGGTGGGCTTGCCACCAGTTATCTCGAAGCCGGACAGGGCGATCCGGTGGTGCTGCTGCACGGCGGCGAATTCGGGGCGAGCGCCGAACTGGGCTGGGAGCGCAACATAGGCGCCTTGGCCGAGCGTTACCGCGTGCTGGCCCCGGACATGCTGGGTTTCGGGCAGTCGGCGAAGGTAGTCGACTTCACCGACGGGCGCGGCATGCGGATCAGGCACATCGCCCGGTTCTGCGCCGAAGTGGGCGCCGCGTCAGCACATTTCGTCGGGAACTCGATGGGCGCCATCAACCTGCTCGTCGACGCGACGTCCGACGCACCGGTGCTGCCGGCCCGCAGCATCGTCGCGATCTGCGGCGGCGGGGACATCGAGCGCAACTCCTACGTCGATGCGCTGTACGAGTACGACGCGACATTGGAGGGCATGCGCCGCATCGTCGAGGCACTGTTCTTCGACCCGTCGTTCCCCGCTGACGACGACTACGTGCGGCGGCGCTACGAGTCGAGCATCGCGCCCGGTGCATGGGAAGCGCTGGCGGCGGCCAGATTTCGGCGTCCCGGGCTCGAGCCGCCGCCGTCGCCGTCGAGTGCCCGTGCCTACGAGCGCATCGCGGTGCCCACGCTCGTCGTCGAAGGCGGATGCGACAAGCTGCTTGCCCCGGGCTGGGCGGCGAAAATCGCCGATCAGATTCCGCACGGCCGATCCGCGGTGATCGAGGCCGCCGGTCACTGCCCGCAGATCGAGCAACCCGAAGTGGTCAACTCGCTTCTTCTGCAGTTCTTCCGCGAGGCAAGCAAGTTCGGTGTACCGGCCGACGCGAAGGGACAGCGCGATGAGTAGCGACCTGGCGGGGAAGGTGGCCATCGTCACCGGCGGTGCCTCAGGACTCGGGTATGCCACCGTGGAGAAATTCATCACGGAGGGGGCACGAGTGGTGATCGCCGACCTCGACGAAGACAACGGTGCGGCGTTGGCAGACAAATGTGGCGACCAAGCCGTGTTCCGGCGCGTCGACGTGTCCGACGGCGAGCAGGTGAGCGCATTGGTGACGACCGCCGTTGACACGTTCGGCGGTCTGGACATCATGGTGAACAACGCCGGAATCCCGAGCCGGATGCACAAGAGCCTGCTGCACGACGATTTCGGGGACTTCCAGCGAGTGATGGCCGTCAACCTGCTGGGTGTCATGATCGGAACCCGCGAAGCCGGCAAGCACATGTCGCAGCACGGCGGCGGGTCGATCGTCAACGTGTCATCGATCGGCGGCATCCAGGCCGGGGGTGGGGTGATGACGTACCGAGCGTCGAAGGCTGCGGTGTTGTACTTCACCAAGTGCGCGGCGATCGAACTGGCCCCGTACGGAATTCGCGTCAATTGCCTTGCGCCGGGCAGCATTCCGACACCCATTCTCGCGGCGTCGGCCAAGCAGTTCAGCGAAGAGGCACGCGAGGCGTTCGTCAAGGCGTCGCGACAGAGGATGCGGGACAACCGGCCGCTGCAGCGCGAAGGCACACCGGAGGACGTGGCCGAGGCGGCACTCTATTTCGCCAGTGACCGCTCGGCCTACGTCACCGGCACCGTGTTACCGGTCGACGGCGGCACCGTCGCAGGCACGCCGATTCGGCGCCGGCTGAAAGGAGATGGGTGATGACATCGTCCGTCGTTGTCGTCATCGGCGTGGGCGGCATGGGCGACGCGATCGCCCGGCGGCAGGGGACCGGCCGCACCGTGCTGCTCGCCGACTTCGACACCACTGCGCTGGACGCTGTGGCGTCGAGCCTTGAGGGTGACGGGTACGACGTCGTGGCCCAGCGGGTCGACGTCGGTGACGCGGACTCGGTCGCCGCGCTCGTGAACACCGCAGCGTCCAAGGGAGCGGTGAGTCAGGTCGTCCACACCGCGGGTCTGTCTCCGGTGCAGGCGAGCGTGGAAGCCATTCTGCGCGTGGACCTCTACGGTGTCGCGGCGGTATTGGCGGCTTTCGGCGACGTGATCGCACCGCAGGGGACCGGGGTGGTGATCGCCAGCATGGCGGGCCACATGCTGGGAGAACTTCCGCCGGACCAGCAGAAGGAGCTGGCCACCGCACCCCCGGACCGGCTGCTGACGCTTCCCTACCTGCAATCCGACCACATCTCGCAGCCAGGACACGCCTATGCGCTCGCCAAGTACGCAAACCGCCTGCGTGTCATGGCCGAAAGCGTTCGATGGGGCAAGCGCGGCGCCCGGGTGAACTCCGTCAGTCCCGGGGTGATTTCCACGCCGATGGGACGCGCCGAACTCGAAGGAGAAAGCGGCCAAGTCATGCGCGCGATGGTCGACGCGTCCGGAACGGCGAGGGTCGGTACGCCGTTCGACATCGCGAACGCGGTGGCGTTTCTCCTCGGCCCGGAATCGTCGTTCGTCACGGGGACCGACCTCCTCGTCGACGGCGGGGTCGTCGCGGCGATGAGGTCCGGCGCCCTCGGGTGATTCGTTGTCAAGCGGGTTATGGTTTCTTGCGCCCGGATCGGCTGAGCCGCCACTCCGGCGGGAAGTTGAGGTCGTTGTCCTTGACCACGTTGTTGAGGCCCTTGCCGAATGTCCCTTCGGTGAGGTCGACTTCGTCGTCCTGATCATTGGCGATCAACGGCAGCATTCCCTCGATCATGCCGGTCAGCAGACTGCCGAAGTATTCGCCCTTGTACTGCTTGTACAGCTCCAGAAACGTCTTCTGCACCGCAACCGTGTCCGTCGGGCGCGAACGGGAGCACGCCATCGCGTACTTGAGTGTCTCGTCCTCGAGCTTCTCGCGCGGCACCACGCTGTTGACGAAGCCGCAGTCGTACATCTCCTTGGCGCTGAAAGGCCTTCCGGTGAACAACATTTCGGAGAACTTGCGCAATCCCATGGTCTCGGCCCACCACCACAGCCGAGGTCCCCAGCCGACGTAGCGGAATGCGGGGTGACCGAACAGGGCGTCGTCGGAGGAGACCACCAGGTCCGCGTCGGCGGCCTGATAGAAGTGCCAGCCGTAGCAGTAGCCCTTGGCTTCGACGATGCTGATCTTGCGCAACTCTTGAAGCGGCCGATTGCCTGCGCGGGCTTTCGCGTAGAAGTCGGTGACGGTGGACAGATAGCGGTACGAGCCGCCCGGCGGGTATTTGACTTTGTCGTCGTTGATCGCGAGCTCGTGCAACAGCGGCATGCCCGGGTTCTCCAGCATGTCGCGCTGCTCGGGTAGGTCGCCGCCGCTGCCGAGATCATCGCCCTCGCCCCGGATGACGACGACTTTCACCTCGTCGTCGACGTTGCACTTGTGGATCAGGTCGGCGTAGTTGTGACGCATGCCCAACGTGGTGGAGTTCTGCGCCTCCGGGCGGTCGAAGGTGATGTAGGCGATCCTGTTCTCGACGTCCTTCTCGAACTTGATGTATTGAGCGGCTTCGCGCTTCATCTCTTCGTAGTCGTAATCAGGCATATCCCTCTCCGGTCAGATGGTTTGCGTTGACGTCGTCGATGTCGTCGATCTCGGCGCATGCGGCGGGAGCCGCCGTCAGTGTCTCAGCGTCGGCTGCCCATGCGGGCTGTTTCTACTCTCCGCTTAGCACGCGAGAGCTCGGCTGCCCACCCGTTAAATCAGTCGCTTGACTTAACTGGGCGGGCGTGCTGGACTGAGCGCCATGAGTACCGCCTCGCGGGCGTCGTCGCGATGACCACGGCCAGAGCGCTGCGCAGTGATCGCGCCAACGGCACCCGCGAAGCGATTCTGACTGCCGCGGAGCGGCTGTTCGCCGAGCACGGCGTATATGCCGTGTCCAATCGTCAGGTCAGCGAGGCTGCGGGCCAGGGCAACAACGCCGCGGTGGGCTACCACTTCGGCACCAAGACCGATCTGGTGCGCGAGATCGAGCACCGGCACCGCGTGCCCATCGAACGGCTCCGCGAGCAGATGGTCGCCGAGACCGGCGACTCCGCCGAGCTGCGCGACTGGGTGGCGTGCCTGGTGTGCCCGCTCACCGATCATCTCGCCGAGCTCGGCAACCCGAGTTGGTATGCGCGGTTCGCCGCACAGGTGATGGCCGACCCTGCTTACCACAAGATCGTCGTCAAGGACGCGCTCAGCTCGCCGTCGCTGGTGCAGGTCATCGGCCGGATCAACCGCTGCCTTCCCGACCTTCCCAAACACGTACACACCGAACGCAGCGTGATGGCGCGAAACCTGTTGATGCACACCTGCGCTGAACGGGAACGCGCGATGGCGGAGAACGCGCCGCTGGCGCGGCCGGGCTGGCAGGCGGCCGCATCCGGTCTTATCGACGCGATCGTGGGCCTGTGGCTGGCGCCGGTGACGAACACCGGGAGGCGGGGACGATGAAAGTTGTTGTCGATCATGACAAGTGCGTGTCATCAGGCCAGTGCGTGCTGAACGCAAGCACCGTGTTCGACCAGCGAGATGACGACGGGGTGGTGGTGCTGCTGACCGAGCACCCGCCTGCCGATCAGCAAGAGAACGCCCGCAAGGCGGCCGCCGCGTGTCCGGCGCAGGCCATCGCCATCGAGGAATGAGAACAGTGCCATGTCTGACACGCTGACCGCGACGGCCGCCGGCACGACCGCCGAGATTCCCGACTACCCGATGGAGCGCTCGCCGGCGTGCCCGTTCGCTCCGCCGCCAGGAGTTCGCGAACTCGCCGCCCGAAAAGGATTGAGCAGGGTCAAGATCTGGGACGGCAGCACACCGTGGCTGATCACCGGCTACGAGGAGGCACGCACGTTGTTCGCCGACTCGCGGGTGAGCGTCGACGACCGGCGCCCCGGCTTCCCGCACTGGAACGAAGGCATGCTCGCCACCGTCCACAGGCGGCCGCGGTCGGTGTTCACGTCCGACGCCGAGGAGCACACCCGCTTTCGCCGCATGCTGTCCAAACCGTTCACGTTCAAGCGCGTCGAGGTTCTGCGGCCGGCGATCCAGAAGATCACCGATGACCACATCGACGCAATGCTCGCCGGGCCGCAGCCGGCCGATATCGTCACGGCGCTCGCGTTGCCCGTCCCGTCGCTGGTGATCAGCGAGATGCT
This sequence comes from Mycobacterium sp. NGS35, assembly GCF_059812855.1. Taxonomy (NCBI): domain Bacteria; kingdom Bacillati; phylum Actinomycetota; class Actinomycetes; order Mycobacteriales; family Mycobacteriaceae; genus Mycobacterium; species Mycobacterium sp. NGS35. Next base: position 167,216 of record NZ_JCALDL010000004.1, on the reverse strand, counting down.
CGGGGTGCCATACGAAGACGCCGGGTTCTTCCAGCAGCACGCCAACATCGGGCTGGCCCGCTATGCCACCGCCGAGGACACCGCGAAAGGCGCTGCGGGACTTGCCAAGTACTTGGCCAATCTGGTGCAAGCCAAGATCGACAACCCCGCCGAGGACGCGGTATCCGATCTGGCCGAGCGGGTCAAGGCAGGCGAGCTGAGCGTCCGGGAGGCTGCTCAGCTGGGCACCGGCCTGCTGATCGCCGGCCATGAGACCACCGCGAACATGATCGGGTTGGGCGTGCTGGCCCTGCTCGAACACCCGGACCAGCTGGCGGTCATCCGCGACACCGACGACGCAGGCGTGGTGGCGGCCGCGGTCGAGGAGCTGATGCGTTACCTGTCGATCATCCAGAACGGGCAGCGGCGCGTCGCCGTCGAGGACATCGAGATCGGCGGCGAAGTCATCAAAGCGGGCGAGGGCATCATCATCGACCTCGCGCCGGCGAACTGGGATCCCAAGGCTTTTCCCGAATCCGACAAGCTCGATCTGCGGCGGTCCGACGCCGCACAATTGGGGTTCGGATACGGCCGGCACCAGTGTGTCGGCCAGCAGCTCGCCCGCGCGGAGCTGCAGATCGTCTTCGCCACGCTGTTCCGGCGGGTTCCGACGCTGCGGCTGGCCAAGCCGATCGGCGAAATCCCGTTCAAGCACGACCGGCTTGCATACGGCGTCTACGAACTGCCGGTCGTCTGGTGATCCGGCGACGTTCCTGAGGTTTCGACAACGGAGGTCAAGCAGATGTCCCCTTCAACCACCGCCACGTTGTATCCACCGGGCGGTTTCGGCGCGCCCAAGGACCGCCGGGGCCACGCGGTCGGGTCCGTCGGTCTTCCCGAAGGTACCGAGGTGTTTTCGGCGGACAACCACATCTCGCTGGCCGACGACATCTTCTACGAGCGCTTCCCCGACGACCTCAAAGACAAGGCGCCGCGGATCTGGTACGAGGACGGCGCCTACATGGTCGGCCGCAAGGGCCAGAACTTCTTGCCGGGTGACTTCAGCCGCGTGCTCATGCAGTACGACGACCTGCCGGGCGCGGCCACCAAGGACATCCAGGCGCGAATCCGCGAACTGCACGAAGACGGCGTCGACAAGGAGCTCGCGTTCCCCAACGCCGTGCTCGCGTTGTTCCACTTCCCCGACAAGCAGATTCGGGAACGTGTGTTCCGCATCTACAACGAGTACATCGCCGATCTTCAGGAGCGGTCCAACGGTCACTTCTACGGCGTCGGACTGATCAACTGGTGGGATGCCAACGGCACGCGCCGCACGCTCGCCGAGCTGAAGTCTTTGGGACTCAAGACTTTTCTGATGCCGGTCAATCCCGGCAAGGACGACGACGGCAACGTGATCGACTACGGCAGCACCGCGATGTCACCGGTATGGGACGAGATCGAAGAAGCCGGCTTACCGGTATCGCACCACATCGGCGAGACTCCGCCGAAGACGCCGTGCGAGTTCAACAGCGTCGTCGTCGGCATGATGATCAACGTCGACGGCTTCCGCGAGGTGTTCTCCAAGTACATCTTCAGCGGCATTCTCGACCGGCACCCCAAACTGCGGATCGGCTGGTTCGAGGGCGGGATCGCTTGGGTGCCATGGGCTTTGCAGGATGCCGAACATCTGCTGGCCTCATATCAGCACATGTTCAACCACAAACTCGAGCATGACATCCAGTACTACTGGGACACCCACATGAGCGCGTCGTTCATGGTCGATCCGCTGGGACTGCAGTTGATCGACAGGATCGGCGTGAACAAAGTGATGTGGTCGTCGGACTATCCGCACAACGAGAGCACGTTCGGGTACTCGGAGAAGTCGCTGGCCGCGGTCGTGGAGGCGGTGGGGCCGCAGAACGCCGCGCAAATCTGCAGCGGCAACATCAAGGAGTTCCTGGGTCTCGCATGACCACCTCCGTCTCCCCGGCGTCGTCTGGCTTGCAGATTCCGGTCGAACCGGACTTCGCGCGGATGTACCGGGAAACCGGCGCCCGGCTCCGGTCGGCGATGGCCGACAGCGGTATCGACGCGCTGCTTCTGCTCGGCAACGGCAACGTCGTCTACGCGACCGGGGCCGCCTGGCCGCTGCTGGACGCCGGTCTGTCGCATGTCGAACGGCCGGTCGCCATCGTGCTGGCCGCCGACGAGCATCCTCACCTGTTCATGCCGTTCCGGGAAGGAGCCTCGTTCGGGTCGCAGGTTCCGGCCGATCACCTCCACCCGCCGCTCTACCTCGAATTCGACGAGGGTATCGAGCATTTGGCGCGGGTGCTGGCCGAGCTCGTCCCGCCGAAAGCGACGATGGCGGTCGACGAGCTGACCGGTGCGATGCGTCGCGCAGCCGGCAGGCTTTTTCCCGGCGGCGCGCCGTCGGACGCGGCGTCGGTGGTGGGGGCAGCCAAGCTGGTCAAGACCGTCGACCAGATCGCTTGTATTCGCACCGCGTGCCGCATCACCGAGCAGGCGGCGGCCGAGGTGCATAAGGAGTTGGTGCCGGGGGTACGGCAGATCGACCTCTCGGCGAGGTTCGTGCGCCGCGCCTTCGAACTCGGCGCCACCACCAACATGCTCGAGGCGATCTGGCAGGTGATGCCCGGCACCAAAGCCGACGGCGTCTGGACCACCCACGGCGACCTCGCGCTGCCGCTGCTCACCACGGAGCGAGCGCTGAGGAAGGGCGATGTGCTCTGGACCGACGTCAGCATCACCTACGCCGGATACTGCTCGGACTTCGGCAGGACCTGGCTCGTGGGCGAGCAGCCGACGCCGCGGCAGGCCGAGCAGTTCCACCGGTGGCGGCACGTCCTCAAGGCGGTCCTCGACGTGACGAAAGCCGGCGCGACGTCAGGAGACTTGGCCCGAGCAGCGATCGCCGCCAACGGCGGGCGCAAACCGTGGTTGCCGCATTTCTACCTGGGCCACGGCATCGGCACCAACGCGGCCGAAACTCCGATGATCGGCACTGACCTCGGCGAGGAGTTCGACGACAACTTCGTGTTCCCGGCCGGCATGGTCCTGGTGCTGGAGCCGGTGGTGTGGGAGGACGGCACCGGCGGTTACCGAAGCGAGGAGATCGTGGTCATCACCGAAGACGGCTGGATGTCGCTCACCGACTACCCGTATGCGCCGTATGGCGACTGAGATCCTGCCCGATGCGCGGGCATTGCGGATCAGCCGCCGAGAGCGGGCGTTCGCCGCGATGGCGGCCCACGACCTCGACGTGCTGGTGTTGGGTCGACAAGCCAACGTCCGGTATTTCACTGGGGCGCCTCAACTTTGGGTGGCGGGTACGCGGCCGTTCGGACCGATCTGCACTGTGGTCCGCGCCACCGGTGAAATCTATCTGAACAGCACCTGGGACGAGGGGATACCGGACGACATCCCACACGACCACCTGTATGGGCTGGCGTGGAACCCGATGACGTTGATCTCCGTGCTGCAGCGCCTCGACGGTGCGAGCAGCGCACGCAGGGTCGGAACAGACGCGCTGTCACCGACTTTCGCCAACCTGCTTCCGATGGCTTTCCCCCAGGCGGAGATCGTCGACGGCGAGTTGGCGATGCGAGCCGCGCGCAGGATCAAGACTGCCGAGGAGATCGCTGCCGTTCGTTCGGCCTTGCGGGTCGCTGAAGACGGGCTGGCCGCCGGTGTGGCCGAATTGCGGCCTGGGATCAGCGAAAGGTCCTTGGCCGGTGCGCTTCTGGAGGCGATGGCGGCGGGCGGCGTGAGCACCCCCGCCACGCAGGACGCGGCGTGGGTGACCTCGCGTGAACATCCGTGGCGGCGGGCCCGTGGTGACGGCCGCGTGCAGGCCGGCGACCTGGTGGCCTTCTCGGCCGGGGTACTGGCTGACGGTTACGTCGGCGAGGTGGGCCGGACGTGGCCGGCTGACGGCGACGACGCCGAGCCAGTCCGTCACCTGTATCGGCGCTCGAATGCGTTGTGGGACAGACTCATCGACGCGTGCCGGCCCGGTGCTCCGGCCGCCGATCTGCTCGCCGCGTACGAGGCGGCCGGTGAGCCGCTGCCTCCCATGCCCGTCGCTCACGGCCTGGGGCTGGGGTTCGATCCGCCGGTGGTGACCCCGCACCTGTCGCGAACCGCCGCGCAGGAGCGCCTGCAGCCGGGAATGGTGCTGGCTGTCACCGGTTACGTCTTCGCCGAAGGCATCGGCGCGGTGTACCGGCGCGACGCGGTGCTGATCGGCACCCACGGGCCGGAGGTGCTGACGTCGAGCCCGTCGTACGGCGCCCGTGTCGGATTCAGCTGAGGACCACCCGATGCCGGATAGGCCGCCCCCCGAACAGATCATCCTCTACGACAAAGATCCGGCGACCAAGATCGCGACGATCACGTTCAACCGCCCGGAGTTCCTCAACGCACCCACCACCGCCGCGCGGTTGCGTTATGCCGACCTTCTGCACGGTGCCACTGTCGACGACGACGTCAGAGTCGTGGTGATCCGCGGCGTCGGCAACGACTTCGGCAGCGGTGCCGACCTTCCCGTGGTCATCTCGTCGGAGGACGCGCTGTTCGGCCACCCGTCGTTCCGCTATTACGGTTGGGGACCGCGGATGTGGACCTGGGTGCCCAACCGCCAGCGGAAGGACTGACGGGTGGTGTCCCAGAACGCCCCACTGGGCGGGCTCGTCGTCGTAGAACTGTCCACCGGTATCGCAGGCGCCTACTGCACGAAGCTTCTCGCCGACGCCGGCGCGACAGTAATCAAAGTGGAAGCACCGCAAGGTGATTCGCTGCGGCAATGGACGGCGTCGGGGGCGGCGATCGACCCCGGCTCCGACGGTGCGCTGTTCACGTTCCTGGCGGCCGCCAAGCACAGCGTGGTCGTTGACCCCGACGACGCCGCCGACGTCGGCCTGCTCCGCGAGTTGCTCGCCGGCGCCGACGCGGTGGTGTGGTCGCGCGGGTCGCCGGTCGCCGAACTGCCCGCGTTCGCGCCGTCCGAAATCCGCCGAGCGCACCCGCATCTGACCGTCACCTCGATCACGCCGTTCGGCCTCGACGGACCGTGGCATGACAAGCCGGCAACCGAGTTCACACTGCAGGCGTGGTCCGGCGGGATCATCGGCCTCGGCCGCGGTGCCCCGGACCGGGCACCGGTATACGTCGGCGGCCGAGTTGGTGAATATCTGGCCGGGGCGTATGCGAGCGCTGCGACGCTGTTGTCGCGCATCGGCGGGCGTAGGGGAGAGCTCATCGACCTGTCGATGCTCGAGGTGGACATCCTGGCGCTCACCTACTACCCAGTGACGTTTTTCGAGATGCTCGGCCGGCCGTGGCGCACGGAACGCAAGCTCACGGTCCCCGGGATTGCCGCTGCCAAGGACGGTTTGGTGGATTTGGGCTGCGGAACCGCGCAGCAGTGGTTCGACCTGTGCGTGATGATCGGCCACGAGGAGTGGATCGACGAGGAGTCGCCGCTGTCGATCACCGAGCAGGCCAATGAGAGGGCCGCCGAAATCTACGAGTGGGTGAGAAACCACACCGTCGACGAGATCCGGGAACTGGCAACGGCTTTCCGCATCCCCAACGCCCCCGTGGCCAACGGCGCCAACATCGAGTCACTCGAGCACTTCCGGGTCCGCGGATCTTTCGTGGAAAACCCGCGCGGCGACTTCCACCAGCCTGGCCATCCTTACTGCATGCAGCCGCAGGTCTTGCGGCCCCCGGCGGCCGCTCCGCGACTCGGTGAGCACACCGAGCACTATCGGCGAAACACCCCCGACCGCCGCGTCAACCGGCCGCCCGCTGACGAGTCGACGGACTTGCCGCTGCGCGGTATTCGCGTGCTCGACATGACCACGTTCTGGGCAGGACCCTCCTGCACCCACATGCTGGCACTGCTCGGCGCCGACGTGATCCACGTAGAGTCCACCCGGCGCCCCGACGGCACCCGTCTCATCGCTGGCGTGCCGGTCACCGAGGAGAACTGGTGGGAGAAGTCGCCGATCTTCTCGGCGCTGAACACCAACAAGAAGAGTGTGACGCTCGATCTGCAACGCCCACGCGGACGGGATATCCTGCACCGGCTCATCGCCGCGTGCGACGTGTTCGTCGAGAACTTCACTCCCCGGGTGATGGATCAGATCGGCCTGAATTCCACTGTGCTCAAGCGCATTCGGTCAGAGTTGATCGTGCTGCGGATGCCCGGCTTCGGCCTCGACGGGCCGTGGCGCGACAACCCCGCGTTCGCCTACGCCATCGAGGCGGCGGCTGGACTGAGCTGGCTGACTGGATATCCGGACCGCCCACCCTACGAGCCGTATTCCGTGGGCGACCCGAACGCGGGCGTGCACGCCCTCAACGGGCTGCTGCTGGCACTGGAGCACCGCCGCCGAACCGGTGAGGGCATGTTGATCGAAGCGTCGATGGTGGACGCCGCGATCAATGTGTCTGCCGAACAGGTCATCGAGTACACCGCATACGGCGCGCTGCTGCAGCGGGCCGGCAACCGCGGGCCGACGGCCGCGCCGCAGAACCTCTACGCCACATCAGACATCGACGAGTTCGGCCGCGCCGACTGCTGGGTCGCGGTCGCGGTTGCCACCGACGACCAGTGGTTGCGACTGCAGCAAGCCATGGGTAACCCCGCGTGGGCGGCGAACCCCGACTTCGACACCGATGCCGGCCGACGCGAACACCACGACCTCATCGACAAGCACCTTTCCGCGTGGTGCGCCAAACAGTCAGGCGACCGGATCGTCGAGCTGCTCTGGGAAGCGGGAGTGCCAGTGGCCAAGGTCATTCAGCCCCATCGGCAGACCGAACTGCCGCAGCTGGCGTTCCGGCGTTTCTTCGAGGAGGTGTCGCATCCCGTCAACTCGGCCGCGCCGCACAGCACGTTGCCGATGCGATTCTCCAGCGGCCCGCACCGGTTCCACCGGCGGCCCGCTCCGTTGCTGGGTGAGCACAACCATGAGGTGCTGTCCGAATTAGGTTTGAGCACAACCGAAATCGACGAGCTAGAGGCGATCGGAGTGATCGGCCGAGCGCCCGCGAGATGATCACGAGACGAGCCTGTCCAGTCCTGGCTCGCCGAGCTTCGAGCGGATGACGCCCCACGGATCGGCGTATTGGCCCGGCCAACCGCGATAGGCGTGACGGCGTCTCACGTACCGTCTCACGAGTGGCGTCATGAGCCGCGCAGGATACCGTTTCCAGCCAGTGCGTGCTCGCATCTCGGCGAGCATGCGGGGCCACGAATAATGCTGGAACGCCAGCAGTTTCTGTCCGCGGCTGGGGTCCATCCAGCAGTTGGGGTACCAGTCGTCGCTATTCGGATCGCCACGGCGGCCACCCGTGAGCACCCCGGGGAATCCTCTGGCCGCCACGCTGTCGTTGCCCACGTCGCGGTAAGTGAGGCGGTGAGTTTCGTCGCCCGCCACCGGCAGGATCTCCCCCACGACATCTGCAGTGGTCGCCGCTGCGATTGCGGTGGCGACGTCGCGGGTGTCGACGGTGTGCACCCGCCCATCGGTCGGCAACAGTGTCGTGAGGAACAAGGTGTCCGCGTCGAACGGCGCTTCGGCCGGATCGGCGCTGATCACCCCGCCGAGCCGCAGGATCACCCACTCGAGTTGCGACGCGCGCACCAGGTGCTCGGCTTCGAGCTTGTGACCGCCATACAACTCGCAGGGGCGTGGTGGTGTGTCGGCGTCGACCAGATCGGTGATGCGGTACGGGTTCGGCCCGCCGTAGACCCCAGCGCTGGACGCCTGCACGAAGCGCGGTGGCCGAGGCAGGGCTTGGGCCGCCCGCAACAACGACGCCGTGCCGTCCACGTTGACTCTGCGGGCGAACCCGGCGTCGCGATACACCGCCGGCGGTATGACCGCAGCTAGGTGGACGATCGCGTCCGGCACGGCCTCCGCAACGACGCGCTCGATGGCGCCCGGATCCGTCAGATCGGCCCATCTCGCTTCGATTCCGGGCGCAAGTCGCTTGGCCGCCTTGCGATTAGCGGCACCGCCGCGGGCGGTGGCGACCACGTGCCGGCCCTGCGCGGCCAAGGTTCTGACTGTCGTGCGCCCGACGAGACCGAACGCTCCTGTGACAAGCACCGTCTCGGACATGGGCCGCCTCTTTGTGTCGCCGACCCGGATTATGACATTCAGCGACGACGCCGAATGAGCAATCGCATCAGGACTTCGCGGTGTCCAGCGCTGGGTCGCCGATCCGCGCGCGAATGGCCGCCCATGGGTCGGCGTAGCGGCCCGGCGACTTGTAGTAAGCCCCTTTGCGTTCCACGTACATTCGGGCGAACGGAGAGATCAGCCGCAGCGGGTAGCGTTTCCAGCCGGTCTGCGCGCGCATCTCGGCCAGCATGTCAGGCCACGAATGGTGCTGGAACGCCAGCGCCTCTTGCGCCGGGGCGGTGTCCATCCAGTCGGTGATGAACCAGTCGTCCTCGCTGTCCGGATTGCCCGGGCGGCCTTCGGGCAGCACGCCGACGAATCCGCGTGCTTCGGCGAGCGCGCGGCCGACCTGGCCTTGCCTCAGCCGGTGCGAATCGTCTCCGGCGATGAGAAAAACTCGACCGACGACGTCGGCGGTCACGGCCCTCGCGAATGCCGTGGCGACGTCGCGGACGTCGACGCCGTGAAATCGTCCGTCGCTGGGCAACGTGCTTTCGAAATACAGCGCCTCGGATGTGAACGGCAGGGCCTTCGGGTCCACGCTCATCACGCCGCCCAATCGCAGCACGACCCATGGCAACTGGGATGACCGCACCAGCTCCTCGGCCTCGAGCTTGTGGCCGCCGTACAGTTCCGTCGGCCGGGGTGGCGTGGTGGCGTCGATGGGATCTGGATGCAGATGCGGGTTACGCGACCCGTAGACCGCGTTGCTGGACGCCACCACGAAGCGGGGGGGAACCGGCTGCGCTTCGGCCGCGCGCACCAACGCGTTGGTGGCGTCCACATTGACCAGACGCGCACGCGCGCGGTTGCGGTAAATCGGTGGCGGGATCACGGCGGCCAGGTGGATGATCGCGGCGGGCGCCACCTCCGACAGCAAGCGGTCCACCGCGGCGGCATCGGTCAAGTCGGTCCACCGCACGCTCACCCGCGACGGCAGACTCTCGGCCCGTTTTTGGTGGACCGGGGTCTGCAGATCGACGGCGACCACCTGCCGTCCCTCGGCGGCCAGCCGCTTGACAGTCTCAGAGCCGACGAGGCCGAAGGCGCCCGTGACGACCACCGTGTGGGACATGGGCCTCCTCCGGCCGGTTGCGGTGATTATGCCATTCTCAAAAATGAAAGTAACATATCCGCAGCGTGGAGCACTCTAATAGGGTCGAAACCGCATGTGCATCGACGAACGCGACGAAGCCGTGCTGGGATAAGGCATGCCCGGTGACACTGATGCTTTCGGAGTGGTACGGACCCTGCGACGCGCGCGGCTGATCGCGCCGCTGCGGCCGGACAAGTACGTCCGGATGGCCGCCGCAATGGCACGCGAGGGGATGACGCCGACCGTCGGGTTCGCGGCCGCAGCCCGCCGCTGCCCCGACCGGCCAGGCCTGGTCGACGAGATCGGGACCCTGACGTGGAGGCAACTCGACGAACGCTGCGACGCGTTCGCCGCGGCGCTTCAAGCGCTGCCCGCCGGCGTGCCGCAGCAGCTCGCCGTCATGTGTCGCAACCATCGCGGCTTCGTGGAAGCGCTGGTGGGGGCGGCCCGGATCGGTGTCGACGTGCTGTTGCTCAACACCGCGTTCGCCGGTCCCGCACTGGCCGAGGTGGTCGAGCGCGAGGGAGTGGACGCGATCGTCTACGACGAGGAGTTCACCGGCATCGTCGATACGGCGTTGGCGGACAAGTCCGACGCGGTGCGCATCCTCGGATGGACCGACGCGCCGGCAGACCTGACCGTCGAGAAGCTGATCGAGCGGCACGCCGGTCAGCGGCCCCGACGCACCGGCCGCAAAGGCAAGACCATCCTGTTGACCTCCGGTACCACGGGCACCCCGAAGGGCGCCAAGCCCGTGTCGGGCGGTGGCGCAGTCGAATTGACCGCGCTGCTGGACCGAGTGCCGTGGCGGGCGGAAGAGGCCACGGTGATCGTCGCCCCGATGTTTCACGCGTGGGGATATTCGCAGCTGTTGTTCTCGGCCTTGATGGCGTGCACGATCATCACGCGACGGAAGTTCGATCCCGAAGCGACCCTGGAACTCGTCGACCGCCACCGCGCCACCGGACTGGTGGTGGTTCCGGTGATGTTCGACCGCATCATGGATCTTCCCGACGAGGTGCGAAACCGCTACAGCGGCAAGTCGTTACGGTTCGCCACCGCCTCCGGTTCGCGGATGCGCCCGGATGTGGTGATCAGGTTCATGGATCAGTTCGGCGACGTCATCTACAACAACTACAACGCCACCGAGGCCGGAATGATCGCCACCGCCACCCCGCAAGATCTGCGGGCAGCGCCCGATACCGCCGGAAAGCCCGTGTACGGCACCGAGATTCGGATCCTCGACGAGAACTTCAAGGAAGTGCCGACCGGCGAAGTCGGGCAGATCTTCGTCCGCAGCGGCACCCTGTTCGAGGGCTACACATCCGGGGCGACCAGGGATTTCCACGACGGGTTCATGGCATCCGGCGACGTCGGATACCTTGACGAGGCGGGCCGGCTGTTCGTGGTGGGCCGAGACGACGAGATGATCGTCTCCGGCGGCGAAAACGTCTATCCGATCGAGGTGGAGAAGACGCTGACCGCTCATCCGGATGTCGCCGAGGCGGCAGTGATCGGGGTCGACGACGAACAGTACGGTCAGCGGTTGGCGGCGTTTGTGGTGCTGAACGACGGCGCCGCGGCCACGCCGGACACCCTCAAACAACACGTGCGTGACAACCTCGCGAATTACAAAGTGCCGCGCGAGATTTCGGTGTTGGACGAGCTGCCACGCAACAGCACCGGCAAGATCCTGCGCAGCGAGCTGCAGGCACTTGCCGGCGGACGGAAAAGCTAGCCGGCCGCGGTGGCCGGGGCCATCGCGGTGTCCACAATCGTCGGCTCCCCGGGAAACCCTGCAGCGCGCCGGATTTCGCCGAACGCGTGCACCATCGCATCGGTCGCCTCGTGCACGTCGTTGAAGGTCTGGTCGTCGGACAGCACCGCGACGTCCACCTGGTCCACGTAACTCCACACCGTCATGTTGAACGCGCTGCCGGGAGACAGCACGCCCACCGAGTAGATCTCGCTGACGGGTGCACCGCCGATGTGTCCACGTTCGCGCGGGCCCGGGACGTTCGAGACCGCGACGTTCATCAGCTTGTTGTGCGGCGAGAGCATCTGCCTGCGAAACAGGGCCGGCGCAAGCGGCGGCGGCAGGTAGTCCATCATCCGGCTCTGCAGCGTCGGTCCGAGTAGCTCGTAGTCCTCTTTTGCGATCTTCGTGGCCAGCGACGTCAGCCGGATGCGTTCACGCGGATCGTCGATGTGCACGGGCAACGAGACAGGTAGGCCACCGATCTCGTTGCCGGTGATGCGATCCGGGGTCCGGTCGGTGCTGACCGGAACGGTTGCGATGATCGGCCGGTCGGCGCGACCGTCGTAGCGCAGCAACAGTTCTCGCAACGCGCCGGCTGCCGAGGCCAGGATGACGTCGTTGAACGTCACGCCAAGGGTTTTCGCGGTCTCCTTCACCTCCGCCAGCGACAGCGTCGCGGTGGCGAACGTCCGCACCGGCGACACCACATGGTTCAGGAACGTCGGTGGCGCGTTGAAGATCTTCGCTAGATCCGGATGGTGCGGGCGCTCCTTGCTGCGCCGGCGCAGCCGCACCGCGCCGCGCACCGCGTCACGGATCAGTCCGGGAAGTTCGGCCATCTGATGGAAGTGGTCGAGCTGCGCCTCCCACATCAGTTCGGCTTTCGACGGCTGCGCGCAGCCGTCTGGCGCGTCGCGTTCGTTCTGCGACCCGTCGGTCAAATCCATCAGTCGCGCCAACAGATTCGCTGATGCGACGCCGTCGGCGAGCGCGTGGTGCACCTTGCCGATCAACGCGAATCGCTGTTCGGCCATCCCCTCGGCGAAGTGGAACTCCCACAGGGGCCTGCTGCGGTCCAGCGGGGTGCTGGCAATTTGTCCGATCAATCCGTCGAGCTCACGCCGGCCCCCCGGTGCCGGCACCTGCACCCGGCGCAGGTGGTAGTCGAGATCGACGTCGCAGTCCTCCATCCACATCGGATGGTGCAAGCGCCAAGGGATGTCGAGGAGCTTGTAGCGCAGGGGATCGAGCAGGTGGAGGCGGCGCTCGATAGTCCGGCGGAAGACCTCGAACGAGAACTCGCCGTCGAAGTCGGCGGCATTGACAATCGCGACCTTCAGCGTGTGCGTGTGCAAGTTGGGCGTCTCGCTGTACAGCAGCATGGCGTCCATGCCGTTGAGTCGCTTCATGGCCAACCTCGTCTCGATGGCGCCGCTCGTGTTGCCGGGTTCTATGGAAACACGTGGGTCGCTCGTCGAGGGAGCCTTTGAAAGTGCTGCCTTCTTGTCGGCGCCAAGCGGCCGTTGACCGCGCCCGAGGCGCCGACGTCAGCGGCCGACAGGGCTGCCGGCCGGCCTCAACAGCCGATCGCCGTAAATAGGTTCTGCAGAAGTGAGAATGTGATTTTCGACGGATCAGGTCAGGATTCGACGAATCCGTGGGCGCAGAAATCCCACACTTCGTCGGCGGTGATCGGGTGCGAGGGCCCTTCGTCGGTGTCGGCGCTCGACTGCGCGACGAACATCACGGTCTGCATGGTCATCGCGGCCATCCGCCGCGGGTTGATGTCGGGCCTGAGCCGTCCCGCTGCGGCGGCCGCTTCCATCAACTCGGTCAGCAACGCGTGCAGCGGGGCGTGCGCGATCTTGACCTCGGACGGGTGCGACACCAGCAACCGCGGCGCAAAATCGGTGAACAGCGGCCGCTTGGCGTTCGGATCGGGACGCGACGTCTCGAACAGCAGCTTGACGGCGACTTGCAGACGTTCGAGCGGGTCGGAATGCCCTTCGGTGGCGGCTCGGATCTGTTCGGCGGACCGGCTCAGGGCATCTTCGAACAGCGCGAGCAGAAGCTCATGCTTGCCGTCGAACTGCAGGTAGAAGCTGCGAAGCGATTGCCGCGACCGGTCGACCACCTCTTGGACGGTGAAGTCGGTGCTGCCCTTCTCGATGATGATTGCTTGCGCAGCGTCGAGAAACCGCTGGACACGTTGCGCGGCCCGCAGCTTGGCCGTTTTGATGGATCGCTCGACCGCACGCTGCTTCCAGGCCGGCTCTTCGCTCGGACTTGTCACTGGCCGCTCGAAACCGTGCACGCAGCTGAGAACATGGTTGAACTGTACCGGAGAACGGTGTGCAAAAGTGACGTCAGGCGCCCGGGCCGCGCACGTGTCAGAGATTGTAACTTTCTCATAACGAGAATAGTATTCTCTTTATCCCTCTCGAGGAAGCCTCTCACCGATTGAAGGGGAGCCGCCATGTTGCCGCCGGGCTGGAGCCACAGCTGGCCACGAAGGCGCGACCTGCTGCACGGCCAGAGCTGGCCTGTTCGCCGTGTGTGGGTGGTGTGGTGCCGCCCTCGCGAAGGTGGGCCGTCGGACGGCGAATCAGAGGTCGACGAGCCGCGGCGCTGAGCCGAGCGAGCGCAGTCGAGCACCCGCCTCGCGGGTGAGTTCTTTGCTGCTGCCCAGCAGACCGTCGAGAAGCAACGCGCGGCGAATGTGGCGGTGCAGCCCGTGCTCAGCGGTGAAACCGATACCGCCGAGCACCTGCTGGCAGTGCCGCGCCGCAGTGAGCGCTGCCTGCCCCGCCGCCGCCTTGGCCAGCAATGCGCTGAAAGAGTCGTCCGCTCCCTGCAGGGTCGCCTCGGCACCTTCGATGGCCACGAGTGTCTCGGCCAGCCGGTGCCGAATGGCCTGGAACGACGCCACCGGCCGGCCGAACTGCACACGGTCCAGCGCATGCTGACGGGCCAGTGACAGCATGGCCCGGCTGGTGCCCACCAGCCACCAGCCCACTGCGCGCCGGCCGGCGTCAAGCGGTACCGCGCTGGTTTGGTCGCAGCGCCGAATCGGCATCTCCTCGTCGAGTGCAGAACTGGGATGGTCGGCCCGCTCCCAGACCACCCATGCGCTGCCGGCATACGGCAGCGGCACGGTGTCACCGAGCGGCCGTCCGGCCTCGTTGCACACCACGTCGTTCAGCACGGGGGCATGCGCGCCGGTCTCGCCAAGTAACTTGAACACCAACGGAATCGCGGTTTCAGGCATCTGCTCGAGCATGTCGGGCCAGCCGAGCTCGGCCAGCGCCTTGTCGAGTTCGGCACCCGACGCGGCGAGCATGGTCTTGCGCAGCGCGTCGGCGAGCAGCTCGAGATCGTCTGCGGACACAGGCTCCACGGTCACTCCTTTCCGAGCCCGAGTAGCCGGCGCGCGATGATGTTGCGCTGGATCTCAGCGGTGCCGCCATAAATCGTCGCGGCGCGGGAGTACAGATATTCTGTGCGCCAAGGGGTTTCGTCCAATTCGATGGTTCCGGGCAGCAGGTCGCGCGCGGTGTCGTAGAGCCGCTGCTCGGCGGTGGCCAACAGCACCTTGTCGATCGACGTCTCCGGGCCGAGGCGCGCGCCGCCGGCCAGCCGGTGCTGGGTCAACCGCGATCGGCACCGCAGTGTGTGCAGCCCCAGATATGCCGCACCGAGCTCACCGTCGTCCGGGTCTGCTGTCTGAGATTCCGCGACGAGCCGATCGAATCTCGCGTAGAGATAGGCGATCCGTTGCCAGAAGCACGTCGAGCGCTCATACGGCAGCAGGTCCATCGCGAGTTGCCAACCGTCGCCGGGCTTTCCGAGCATCCGGTCGCCGGGAATCACGACGTCGTCGTAGTACACCTCGCAGAACTCGTCGACGCCGTGCATGGTGCGCAGCGGCCGAACGGTGATACCCGGGGTGTCCATGTCGACGAAGAACGCAGTTATCCCGTTGTGGCCAGGTCCCGTTCGGGTCAGCAGCACGCACCGGGCAGAGAACTGGGCGAAGCTCGTCCACACCTTCTGGCCATTGACCACCCAGTCCTCGCCGCGTGGTGTGGCGCGCGTGGACAGCGACGCGAGGTCGCTGCCCGATCCCGGCTCGGAGAATCCCTGACACCACTGCTCCTGACCGGACAGCAGCCGCGGCACCATCTCCGCGGCCAACTGCGCTGGCGCGTAGTCGATCATCGTCGGCGCGAGCACCTCGACCATCGAGTACGGCCCCGGTTCGGCCAGACCGCGCCCGACCACCTCTTCACCGACGATTGCGCGCAGCATCGCCGGGCCGCCGAGGCCGCCGACCTCCACAGGCCAGCCGT
Source organism: Mycobacterium sp. NGS35 (assembly GCF_059812855.1). Classification (NCBI taxonomy): domain Bacteria; kingdom Bacillati; phylum Actinomycetota; class Actinomycetes; order Mycobacteriales; family Mycobacteriaceae; genus Mycobacterium; species Mycobacterium sp. NGS35. Next base: position 151,814 of record NZ_JCALDL010000004.1, on the reverse strand, counting down.
ACCGCATCCAGCCGGCGTCGTACAGCGCCCGGTGAACCCGGGCCAGCTGCTTGATGTGCCCTTCGAGCGAATGGTCCCGGCCGGGCGTCAGGTCGTTGTCGTCGAGCCAGGCCCGCAGCCCTGCCCGAAACTCCCCGACGTCCACAGTCACGGAGCCGGTCGGCCGACCGCGTGGGGACGGCCCGAGTCGTGCGCACCATTTCGCCGGATGAACGTCATGGCCCGGGTGCGCAACCGCCAGCCGTCCGGGGTCCGGACGTACGTGTCGCGGTAGTACCCGATGCGCATGTCGTGGGTGGCGTGGTCGATGAAGCACAATGGCTGGGTGCCGGTGGCGGTGTCACCGTCGAGGTCGACCAGCGCGCTTCCCGTCAGAAACAATCCCTTTGGCGCGGCGTCGACCAAGACCGGAAAGCGTTCCAGCGCATAGGTTTCACCGAACGCGCTGTACGTGCCGTCGGGTGTGAACACCTCCAAGAGCCCGTCGATGTCCTGCTGGGTGATGGTGACCGCATACTTGGCCAGCAACTGCTGGATTGCGACGATGTCCTCGGTGGTTGTCGGCTCATTTGTTGACAAAGATCTTCCCGCCCTTCATCACGAAGTTGACGTTCTGCGTAACGGTGATGTCGGCCAACGGATCTCCGGGCACGGCGATCACGTCGGCAAGCTGTCCCTCGGTGAGCCGGCCGCGGTCGGTGACGTTGATCAGCTCGGCGGCGGTGACGGTGGCGGCCCGCAGCACGTCGGCCGGTGCCAATCCCCACTCCACCAGGGTGACGAGTTCATCGGCATTGCGGCCGTGGGGAATTGCGGGCGCGTCGGTACCGACCGCGATCTTGACGCCGGCGTCGTAAATCGCCTTCATCGACGTGCGCGCTCTGGGGAACATCTCGGCGGCCTTGGCCTGAAGTTCGGGCGGCGCTTTGGACACGTCCATCGCCTTGGCCAGCCGCCTCGTCGTCACCAGAAAGGTGCCGTGTTCGACCATCAGCGAGATCGCCTCGTCGTCGACCAAGAAGCCGTGCTCGATACAGTCGATACCGGCCGCGACGGCGTGCTTGACCGCGTCTGCGCCATGCGTGTGCGCCGCCACCCGCAGTCCGCGGCGATGTGCCTCGTCGACGATCGCGCGCAACTCTTCGTCCGAATAGTGTTGAGCGCCAGGCTCACCCGTCAACGACATGACTCCGCCGGAACAGCAGACCTTGATCAGCTGGGCGCCGTGCTTGATCTGGTAGCGCACCGCCTTGCGCACTTCGTCGACGCCGTTGGCGATGCCCTCCTCGATCGACAGCGACATCACGTGCGGCGCGAACGCGGCGAACATCGTCGGATCGAGATGTCCGCCGGTCGGGGTGATCGCGTGGCCTGCCGGCACGATGCGCGGGCCATCGATCCACCCGGCGTCGATCGCCTTGCCCAGCGCGACATCCAGTAGATAGCCGCCGGTCTTGACGAACAGGCCGAGGTTGCGCACCGTGGTGAAGCCGGCCCGCAATGTGCGCCGGGCGTTGCCCACTGCGCGCAGCATCCGCGTCGGGGGATCGTCCTGAACCTGTGACAACCCAGGGCTTTCCCCACGGCCGCCCATCAGGAGGTTGACCTCCATGTCCATCAGGCCGGGCAGCAGGATCGACTCGCCGAGGTCGATGACGTCGCCACCGTCGGTGGCCGAGCCACCTCGTGCGACGATCCGGTCGCCTTCGATCCACAGCATGCCCGGCCGGACGATTTCGCCGGCGTCGACGTCGAGCAGCCCAGCCGCCTTGAGCGTGACCACGCTCAGATCACCGGCTCCTTGATGCAGTCGACGTAGGTGGCACCGCTGTCGGGCACTTTCGGTTGCTTCCAGGCTTCGATCGGGAACGAGACGGTGATCAGCGACTGCATCATGTGCATCAGCGTGCGCGCGTCCTCGGGAAGGTCGTCGAGAGGGAACTTGTCGCAATACGCGATCACGTCGTTCATCCGGGGGAACGCGGCGTCGTAGAAGGCCTGCATCTCCTCCATGGTGGACGACAGCCGTTTGGCGTAGCGCTCCGGTTCGGTGGCCAGGGCCCAATCCAAATACGGCTCCAGATCGGCGAATTCGGCGGGCAGCCTAGTTGCGAGAGCCATTGTGCGCCTCCTTGCGACCGTTGTTGCGGTACGAGTTGATGTAGTCAGCGGTCACCTTGTGCAGATTGCGGATCAGGATCTCCTGGTCGCACAGCAGGAATTTGTCGACCACCTTGGTGCCGATCATCGTCTGCGTCGCTTCCAGCGTGTTGGCGTCCTGAAGCGCGTATTCCTTGAACGTCACCGCCGCCAGCTCCTGAGCCAGCCGTTCCCGCGCATTCTTCGGCGGCACGAAATACAGGCTGCACTCGAAGATGTGCTTGTCGACGCTGGTCGGCCAATAGTGGTAGGTCAGATACCAGCCCGGCTGCCATATCAGCAGCATGAAGTTGGGGAAGAAGTGCCAGGAATCGATGCCCCACTGCGGCGCCCTGGTGGGGTTGACCCCCGGTGGAAGCTCGAGGTTCTTGATGACATCGGGCGGATCCCACGGCCCGAACAAACCGCTGCGCAAGACCCGGTCCATCGGCTTGACCATGTTCAGATCTGGCGGTGGCGCCTGGCCACCCCAGACCGAGATCATGCCGTGGGGGCCCTCGATGTCGTAGTGCAGCGCCTCGAAGCCGTGCTTCATGATCTTGGCGGCTTCCTCTGGGGTGTACTGCTTTTGGTGCAGCACCGGCGCGTGGTAGAACTCGACGAACGCGTCGATGAACAGCTTCCAGTTGCTGCCCACCTCGGCTCGGTAGGTGTAGACCTCGGTCATCTCACCGAATGGATAGCCTTCGATGCCCTTGGCCAGCGGACCCAGGTAGTCGCGCAACGGCTGCGCAGCGTCGTCGAAGTTGATGAAGATGAACCCTTCCCACACATCGCAGCGAATCGGCTTGAGCCCGTACTCGGATTTGTCGACGTTGAAGAACTCGTCTTCCTGCTGGATGAACGTCAGCTCTCCGTCGAGGCTGTAGCGCCACGCGTGGTACTTGCAGGTGAACTGCCGGCAGGTGCCTGCCGTCTCCTCGTGCGGATAGTCGTTCCAGACGAGCTTGTTGCCGCGGTGACGGCAGATGTTGTGGAACGCCTTGATCGAGCCGTCCTTGGTCTTGACCAGGATCACCGACATGCCGGGTCCGGCCGAAGGCAGCTCCTTGGTGAAGTAGCTGCCGGTGCGCGGCAGCCGCTCGACGCGGCCGACGTTGAGCCACGTCTTCTTGAAGATCGCTTCGCGTTCCTCTTCGAAGAACGCGGGGTCGACCGAGTCGGTGTAGTCCACGGGACCGGTGCCTAGGTCGGGATAGTGCTCCGTCCAGCTGCCTTCGGCGGGTTTGGTGAAATGTGGCACCGCTTCTACCTTCCTTCTTTGTTCTGCTCGGCTCTGGCGACGAAGTCTTTCTCCAACTCGACGCCGAACGTGTTGAATGCCATGGCCAGCGCGGTGTAACAGCCGACCGTGAAGACGAAGTCCATCCGCTGCCGGTCGTCGAAGCGCTCACCGAGCGCCGACCATGTCGCGTCCGACAGCTCCGACTCGTCGAAGAGCTCGTCGACACCCTGCAGCACGATGCGGTCGAAGTCGTCGGCGGCGTCGCCGCGCTTGGCGGCTTGCACGTCGTCATCGGTCAGGCCTTCGCGCATGCCGAGATCGACGTGGTGCGCCCACTCGTAGACGCAACTGGTCCGATGCGCCACCCGCAGGATGGCCAGCTCCCGCATGCGGGGTGCAAGTGTGGACTGGGTCAGCAGGTAGACGTTGAACCGCAGGAAGGCCTTGGTGAGGTCGGGATGCCGTACCAGCGTGGCCAACGCCGTGCCGGCACCCTCGGCATTGCGCCGATCCTCGGGCAGCATGCCGGACAGGGCCGCACGCGTGGCGTCATCCCACTCGTCCGCCGGCAACGGGGACAGCCGCACCGCGCATCTCCTCTCCATCCGGCGACGGCTTTCGCGCGAAGAGCGCATCGCAAGGATGAGAATCAGGTTCTCCGTTTTCGCCTAACAGGTTTCCACGTTTTGCGTTGTTGGTCAATCCTGGAGACCCTCTGGAGTGCCAAGATGGAGGTTGTCGTGGGAGAAGTCAGCAGGTGAACGCGGCCGCACTCGGTTCCACACGTTGATTCTCGCAGATTGAGAAGCTAGTTTCCTTAGATAGAGAACACCGCTGACCGACGGGCCTACCAGCTACCGAAAGGACGGTCATGAACAAAGAGGACATGATCCTGATCAGCGTGGACGACCACATCGTCGAGCCGCCCGACATGTTCAAGAACCACCTGCCGAAGAAATACATCGACGACGCTCCGCGGCTGGTACACAACCCCGACGGGTCCGACACCTGGCAGTTCCGCGACACGGTGATCCCGAACGTGGCGCTGAACGCGGTGGCGGGGCGGCCGAAGGAGGAGTACGGGCTCGAGCCGCAAGGCCTCGACGAAATCCGGCCCGGCTGTTACAACGTCGACGAGCGGGTCAAGGACATGAACGCCGGCGGCATCCTGGCGTCGATCTGCTTCCCGTCGTTCCCCGGCTTCGCCGGGCGCTTGTTCGCCACCGAGGACCCGGAGTTCTCGCTGGCCCTGGTGCAGGCCTACAACGACTGGCATATCGAGGAGTGGTGTGGGGCCTACCCCGCCCGGTTCATTCCGATGGCGCTGCCCGTCATCTGGGACGCCGAGGCATGCGCCGAAGAGGTTCGGCGCGTCGCCAAGAAGGGCGTGCACGCGCTGACGTTCACCGAGAACCCGGCCGCGATGGGGTACCCGAGCTTCCACAACGAGTACTGGACGCCGCTGTGGAAAGCGTTGTGCGACACCAACACTGTGCTCAACGTGCACATCGGGTCGTCGGGCAGGCTGGCGATCACCGCGCCGGACGCGCCGATGGACGTGATGATCACGCTGCAGCCGATGAACATCGTGCAGGCTGCCGCAGATCTGTTGTGGAGCAAGCCGATCAAGGATTATCCGGACCTCAAGATCGCGTTGAGCGAGGGCGGCACCGGATGGATTCCCTACTTCTTGGAACGGGTGGACCGCACCTACGAAATGCATTCCACCTGGACGCACCAGAACTTCGGCGGAAAGCTGCCCAGTGAGGTGTTTCGCGAGCACTTCCTCACGTGCTTCATCAGCGATCCCGTGGGCGTACAGCTGCGCAACTTCATCGGCGTGGACAACATCTGCTGGGAGGCGGACTACCCGCACAGCGACTCCATGTGGCCGGGTGCACCCGAGGAGCTGTGGGATGTGTTGAGCGCCAACAATGTTCCGGACGACGAGATCAACAAGATGACCCACGAGAACGCAATGCGCTGGTACTCGTTCGACCCGTTCTCCCACGTTCCGCGGGAGCAGGCGACGGTGGGCGCGCTGCGCAAGGCGGCGGAGGGCCACGACGTCTCGATCCGGGCATTGAGCCAACACAAGGAGCGGGCCGGTTCGTCGTTCTCCGACTTCGCCGCCAGCGCGAAATCGATCACCGGCAACACGGACTGAGTCGAGGGCGATGCGCCGCATGCGCCGGTGTGGAAGGAACACGGCCGCACCGGCGCATGTGCGTGCGCGCCCTGCTGAGCGAGGATCGAAGGAGGCGGACGAGTGCCGGGCGGAATGAACTTCGAGTTGACGGAGGATCAGCAGCTGATCCGCAAGTCGGTCGCGGAGCTGGCGCGCCGCTTCGACGATCACTACTGGATGGAAAAGGACCAGGCACACGAATTCCCGTCGGAGTTCTACCAGGCGATCGCCGATGGCGGTTGGCTGGGCATGACGATCCCCGAGGAATACGGCGGACACGGATTCGGGATAACCGAAGCCACTCTGCTGGCAGAAGAAGTCGCGCGCTCCGGTGGCGGCATGAACGCTGCCAGCTCCATTCACATGTCGATCTTCGGCATGCACCCGGTGGTGGTGCACGGCTCCGAGCAACTCAAGGCGCGCACGCTGCCGCGCGTCGCGACGGGGGAGCTGCACGTGTGCTTCGGCGTGACAGAGCCCGGTGCCGGCTTGGACACGTCCCGGATCACCACGTTCGCCCGCCGCAAAGGCGACCACTATGTGGTCAACGGCCGAAAAGTGTGGATTTCCAAGGCGTTGGAGTCACAGAAGGTCCTGCTTCTGACACGCACCCAGTCCTACGACGAGGTGCGCAAGAAGACCGACGGGATGACGCTGTTCCTCACTGACCTGGACCGCAGCCGCGTCGAAATCAGGCCGATCCGCAAGATGGGCCGCAACGCCGTATCCTCCAATGAACTGTTCATCGACGACCTGCATATCCCGGTCGAGGACCGAGTCGGTGAGGAAGGCAAGGGATTTCAGTACATTCTCGACGGGCTCAACCCGGAACGGATGCTGATTGCCGCCGAGGCACTCGGCCTGGGCCGGGTGGCGCTGGAGAAGGCGGTGAAGTACGGCAACGAGCGCCACGTGTTCGACCGGCCGATCGGGATGAACCAGGGCATCCAGTTCCCTCTTGCCGATTCGCTGGCCCGGCTCGACGCCGCCGAGCTGATGCTGCGTAAGGCCACTTGGCTCTATGACAACGGCAAGCCGTGCGGCCGCGAGGCCAACACCGCGAAATACCTGTGTGCGGACGCAGGTTTCACCGCCGCGGACCGGGCGCTGCAAACCCACGGCGGCATGGGGTATTCAGAGGAGTACCACGTGTCGAGATACTTCCGGGAAGCCCGGCTGATGAAGATTGCACCGGTGAGCCAGGAGATGATCTTGAACTTCCTCGGCTCGCATGTGCTCGGACTGCCCAGGAGCTACTGATCGTGACTTCCTACTTCGACCTCACAGGCCGCTCCGCGTTGGTCACAGGCGCCGCGGGGGGCATCGGCTCGGCGGTTGCCGCGGCGTTGGCCGACGCAGGCGCGGCGGTGCTGGTCACCGACGTCGACAAGGACGCTGCCGCCGCTGTGGCCGAACGCATTTCGGCTGCCGGTGGCCGCGCCGACGCGGCCGCGCTCGACGTGGCCGACCGCGACTCCGCCGATGCAGCGGCTGGGCAAGCCGCAGCGATGGCCGACGGTGCGCTGCACATCGTCGTCAACAACGCGGGCGTGACCCGGCCGGCGATGTTCCAGAAGACCACGCAGGAGTCGTTCCGCCTGTTGTTCGACATCCATGTGATGGGCGCATTCAACGTCACCCAGGCCGCTTTGCCGTACATCCCCACCGACGGGACCGGGCGCATCGTCAACGTCACGTCAGCCGCCGGCATCACCGGCACGCTGGGTCAGGTCAACTATTCAGCAGCCAAGGCCGGAATCATCGGGTTCACGAAATCGCTTGCCCGCGAACTGGCAACCAAGAACATCTGCGTGAACGCGCTGGCGCCGCTTGCCGCGACCCCGATGACCGAGACCATCCGAACCAACGAGAAATTCGCGGCGAATATGATGAACCGCATTCCGATGAAGCGGTGGGCGGAGCCGGCCGAAGTCGCCGGCGCGTTCGTGTTCATGGCGTCCAACGCGGCTTCCTACATCACGGGTCAGGTGCTGCCGGTGGACGGTGGCATGGTGATGTGATGGCGGATCGCTCGGCTCTTGGCGCAAGCGGCTCGTCGACCCCTTCCGACGCGCCGCTGGCCGGCATCACCGTCGTCACGCTCGAGCAAGCCGTCTCCGCGCCGATGTGCACCCGCACGCTGGCCGACTTCGGCGCGCGGGTGATCAAGGTGGAAAACCCCAAGGGGGGAGACTTCGCACGCCACTACGACGACGTGGTCAATGGTTTGGCGGCGCATTTCGTCTGGGTGAACCGCGGCAAGGAGTCGGTCACGCTGGACCTCAAATCCCAAGCGGGACTTGATGTATTGCATCGGCTGTTGGATCGCGCCGACGTGCTGGTGTCCAACCTTGCTCCGGGTGCCACGGCACGGCTCGGCATCGCGGCCGAGGAGATGGCGCAGCGGCACCCCGACGTCATTCCGGTGGAGATCGACGGCTATGGACCCGGCGGCCCGATCTCCCACAAGCGTGCGTACGACCTACTGATCCAGGCCGAGTCCGGAGTGTGCGCCGTCACGGGCAGGCCGGGTCAGCCGGCCAAGCCGGGACCGCCGGTTGCCGACGTGGTGTCCGGGTTGTACGCCGCATTGTCGATCCTGGCGCTGTTGTGCCGCGGTCAGCGTGCCGGTGACGCGGTTCGTGTAAGCCTGTTCGACGCGGCGGCAGAGCTCATGGGCTATCACCTGACCTACACGAGGCATTCGGGCATCGACCAGCAGCCATTGGGCATGAGCTCGCCGGCAGTGGCGCCCTATGGCGCGTACCGCACTGCCGATGGACAGACCGTGATCCTGGGCACCACCAATGACGCCGAATGGCAGCGGCTCGCACGAGAGATACTGCGGCGCAACGATTTGGCCGATGACGAGCGGTTCGGCACCAACGCCGGCCGGGTCGCGCACCGCGAGCTGCTCGACGACGCGATCGAAAGCTGGTGCGCCCAGCACGATCTGGAGCATGTCCAGAAGACAGCGGACGCCGCCGGAATCGGTAATGCGCGCTACAACGTTCCCAGCGAAGTGCTGGTGCACCCGCAGCTGGCCGCACGGGATCGCTGGCGGCGCATCGACACGTCGAACGGACCCATACCGGCGCTCCTGCCGCCGCCCGTCATCGCGGATTACGACCCGCCCATGGGCGCAGTCCCGGGACTCGGCGAGCACACCGATGCGGTGCTGACCGAGCTCGGTTTCAACGATGCCGAGATCGCCCGGTTGCGCGATCAAGGCGCAATCGGGCCCGCCTACGCCTGATGTCGATGTCTGACGTACCTGTCCTGCTGACCAGCGACCGCGACGGCGTGCGCACGCTCACGCTCAACCGCCCGCAGAAGAAGAACGCGATCAACCGGGAGTTGTGGCTGGCTCTTGCCGACGCGCTGGGGGCGGCCGGGAGCGACCGCAACGTTCGGGTGGTGGTCATCACCGGAGCCGGCGGCGCATTCTGTTCCGGCGCAGACCTTTCCGCGGCCGACCCCACCCATCCCGCCTACAAGATGCGCAACCTCACCGACGTGGCGCTGCTGCTGCACGAATTGCCGGTACCTACGATCGCAAAGGTGACCGGGGTGGCCGTCGGCGCGGGATGGAACCTCGCGCTGGGCTGCGACCTCGTTGCCGCCACACCGGAATCCACGTTTTCGCAGATCTTCGCCAAGCGCGGCTTGTCCGTCGACCTCGGCGGCTCCTGGCTGCTACCCAAGCTGGTCGGCCTTCAGCAGGCCAAACGCCTTGCGCTGCTGGCGGAAACGATCGACGCCGAAGAGGCCCAGGTGCTCAACCTCGTCACCTGGGTGGTCTTGGCGGAAGAGATCGACGCGTTCGTCGACCACGTCACTGCGCGGCTGGTGGCGGGACCGCCGGTGGCGCTCGCACAGACCAAGGCACTGCTGAACGAGGGTGCCGACTGCACCCTTCTGGAAGCGCTGAAGGGTGAAGCACGCGCGCAGGCAGTCAATTTCGCCACGGCAGACGCGCCGGAGGCCTATGCCGCGTTCGCCCAGAAGCGGACGCCGTCTTTCACCGGTCGCTGGATTCCGGCGAGAAAGGAGCAGAGCGATGCGTGAAGCCGTCATCGTAGAAGCGGTGCGCACCCCGGTAGGCAAGCGCAACGGCGGGCTGTCCACCATGCATGCCGCGGACCTGTCAGCGGTCGTGCTGGGCGCGCTCGTCGAGCGCACCGGCATCGATCCCGCGATCGTCGACGACGTCGTGTGGGGCTGTGTGTCGCAGGTCGGCGACCAGTCGAGCAACATCGGCCGGTACTCCGTGCTTGCGGCCGGCTGGCCGGAGACCATCCCGGGCACCACGGTCAACCGGGCGTGCGGGTCGAGCCAGCAGGCGCTGGATTTCGCCGTGCAGGCCGTGATGTCAGGTCAGCAGGACGTCGTCGTCGCCGGCGGCGTGGAAGTGATGAGCCGGGTGCCGCTGGGTGCCGCGCGCGCCACCGGCATGCCGTACGGCCCCAAAGTGCTCGAGCGGTATCACGATTTCTCGTTCAATCAAGGGCTGTCGGCGGAGATGATCGCGCAGAAGTGGGGCTTTTCACGCACGCAGCTCGACGAGTATTCCGCCCGGTCGCACGAATTGGCCGCCGCCGCCCAGGACAACGGCGCGTTCGACACCCAGATCGTTCCGGTGTTCCCTGACGTCGCGAGCGTCGTGGCGGCCGACGAGGGCGTGCGGCGCGGCACCACCGTGGACAAGCTCGCCGGACTCAAGCCGGCGTTCGTCGACGATGGAGTCATTCACGCGGGCAACTCTTCTCAGATCTCCGACGGTGCCGCGGCGCTGTTGGTGACGACGACCGAGAAGGCGTTTGAGCTCGACCTGACCCCGATCGTGCGTTACCGCGCCGGGGCGGTCACCGGAGCAGATCCGGTGCTGATGCTGACCGGTCCCATTCCGGCGACCGAGAAGGTGCTGCACAAGGCCGGTGTCGACCTGTCCGAGGTCGGGGTGTTCGAGGTCAACGAGGCGTTCGCGCCGGTGCCGCTGGCGTGGCTGGCCGAGACCGGCGCCGACCTCGAGCGGCTCAACCCGCTCGGCGGTGCAATCGCGCTGGGTCATCCGCTCGGTGCGTCGGGCGCGGTGCTGATGACCCGCATGGTTAATCACATGCGCGACAAGGGGATTCGCTACGGGCTGCAGACAATGTGTGAGGGTGGCGGCACAGCCAACGCGACGCTCGTCGAACTGGTGGTGTGATGCGCCGCGACCTGTTCACCGCCGACCATGAGTCGTTCCGCCAACTTGCGCGCGACTTCATCGAAAAAGAGGTGGTGCCGCACTACCCGTCGTGGGAGAAGGCCGGCCGGATGCCGCGCGACGTGTTCAAGCAGATGGGTGAGCTCGGCATGCTCGGGATGGCCATACCCGAGGAATACGGCGGAGCGGGGATCGACGACTACCGCTACAACGTCGTGCTGCAAGAGGAGGCGGCCCGCGCGCTGGTGACGCTGTCAACCGTGCGCACCCAACTCGAGGTGATCCTGCCGTATTTTCTGCACTACGCCAACGCAGAGCAGCGGCAGCGCTGGTTTCCCGGGCTGGCCGCCGGCACGCTGCTTACCGCGATCGCGATGACCGAGCCGGGCACCGGGTCCGATCTGGCAGGCGTGCGCACCACCGCCGTGCGTGACGGCGACTGCTACGTCGTCAACGGCGCGAAGACGTTCATCACCGGCGGCATCCAGGCCGACCTCGTGATCGTCGTCGCCCGCACGTCGACCGACCCCGAGAACCGCCGCCGGGGACTGACGCTGCTCGTCGTCGAGGACGGCATGCCGGGCTTCGAGCGGGGCCGCGAACTGGAGAAGATGGGCTGCAAGGTGCAGGACACCGCGGAGCTGTCGTTCACCGACGTGCGGGTCCCTCTCGCCAACCGGCTAGGCGAAGAGGACGAGGCGTTCAGCTACCTCGGCCACAACCTGCCGCAGGAGCGGCTGACCGTCGCGGTGGGTTCGGTAGCGCAGGCCCGCTCGGCGCTGACCGCGACCATCGACTACGTCAAGAACCGCAAGGCATTCGGCACACCGGTCGCGTCGTTCCAGAACACCAAGTTCGAATTGGCGGCGGTGTCTGCCGAGATCGAAGCAGCCCAGGCAATGCTGGACCGCGCTGTGCGCGACCACGTCGACGGCGTGCTGTCCGGCGCGGACGCGGCGCGGGTGAAGCTGTTCTGCACCGAGATGCAAGCCCGGGTCGTGGACCGTTGCCTGCAACTCTTCGGCGGATACGGCTACATGATGGAGTATCCGATCGCCAGGCTCTACACCGACGCGCGAGTCGCGCGGATCTATGCGGGCACCAGCGAGGTGATGAAGGTGATCATCGCCAAGTCGCTGGGCTTGTGAGTCGGTCCACCGGCCGCTGACACGCCCAGAGGTGACGCGTGTCAAGAAATTTCCTCAATGCGACTCTTGTCACAGCGGCGAAACCTACCTACTGTGTGTTCACTAGGTTGGTCTTCGACGAAGGAGTCGGGTGTCTGCGGACGACGGGCTTACTGCTCTGAGCACCAGCTCTCCGCGCCCGTACGCCACGTTGCTGGCGAAGGGCGAGGACCGTAAGCAGCGCATCCTCGCCGTGGCCGAGCGCCTGCTGGCCCGCAACGGCTGGCGCAACACCTCGCTGGCGCAGATCGCCAAGGAAGCAGGCGTGACACCGGCCGGGCTGTTGCACCACTTCGAATCCAAAGAACAGTTGCTCAACGCGGTGCTCGACGCGCGCGATGCCGACGACGACGCACACGCCGACCGCTCGTCGGGCGACCTCGTCGTCGAGATCCGGCGCGTCGCCGAGCGGTTCGAGCGGGCGCCCGAGCTGATCGGCACCTACACGGTGCTGCTCGTCGAGAACATCCTCCCCGAGGCGCCGCTGCACGACCGCCTTGTCGACCGGTATCGCGCCGCGGTCGAAATCATCGCCGACATCATCCGCCGCGGGCAGCGCGCCGGGAAGTACCGCACCGACCTGGACCCGGCCGCCAAGGCTGTCGAGATCATCGCGTTCATCACAGGAATGGAGACCACATGGTTGCTCGATCCCTCGATCCCCTTGACAGACGCATTCAAGGGGTACGCAGACTCGCTCGCCCGCGAGCTCGAACGGCCGAGCCTGATATGAGGTACCGCCTCGATGTGGTTGGCGCCAGCGTGGCCGACGTCGTCGCGGCGGCCGGCGGATGGATTTTCGACCGGGTGATGGCTGGCTGGGACGTCACTGTGCTGATCGCCGGCGACGAGGACCTTCGACCGATACAGATTCTCGGGGCCGAGACGCTGAATCTTCAGGAGGCACTGGACATGTGGGCCGAGCGCCCGCACCCTCACACGGTCGCCGTGTCCGCAGAGTTGTTCGCCAGCGACTCCCGCATCCGCCGCGGGGTGCTGGCGGCCCTCGAGCACGGCGCCACCGAGGTGACGCTGTGGGGCCAGGCGTGCCCGGCCGAACTCGAGCGGGCGGTCGACTCGGTGCAGCACCCGCTGAGCGCAGCGGCGCGGGCGTTCAAAGCGCAGGCGCTCAACGCATTACCGCAGCCGGCCGCCTCGGTCACGCCGACGGAAGTCTTTCGCTGCGGGCTGCGCAACTGTCTATCCGTGGCGGCCGACCTCATCCCTGCCAGCTAGCCGCACCGGCCTCCGCGAGCGTGCGTGTCGGCACGGCGACACGCCGCTCAGCACGGGCATCTGCGCACGCTTGGCCCGGGCGAGGGAGCGTTCACAACTCGATCAGCACCTTGCCGACGGCTCGTCCGTCGGCGACGAGGCGCAAAGCAGCCGCTGTTTCGTCGAGTGAGAACACCGCGCCGATGTGCGGAGCGGCCTGCCCGGACACGAGCAACTGCCGTAGCTCCTCCTCGTTGCGCTGGAATTCAGCGGGTGCGACGTCCTGGAATTGGAACCCGACGATCGTCACGCCCTTGACGAGCACCAGGTTCAGCGGGATGCGGGGAATCACTCCTGACGCATAGCCGACGGTGACGAACCGGCCGCCGCGGCGCAAGGCCCGCAGTGTCGGCTCGGACAGGTCCCCGCCCACCGGGTCGATGACCGCGTCGGCGCCTGTCGGCACCGCCTCGCGAAGAGCTTCACGCACATCTGCCCGGCGGTGGTTGATCACGTGTCGAGCCCCGTGAACCCTTGCTGCTGAGAGCTTTTCGTCCGATGACGCAACGGCGGTGACGACGGCGCCGAGCCGGCTGCCGAGCTGGACCGCGGCCAGGCCCACACCTCCGCCAGCACCCAGGACCACGAGTTCGTCGCCAGCGCCGACTCGTGCGACCGAGCGCAGCGTGTGATAGGCGGTGCGGTGCGCGACACCGAACGCGGCGGCGGCACGCAGATCGACGCCGTGGGGAATGCGTGCCAGGGCCGCGGCCGGAACCGCCACATGTTCGGCGAACGCTCCGAACAGTCCCGTGCCGCCGACACGGTCGCCGATCTCGAAATCCCCACAGTCGCTATCGATTTCGTCCACGATGCCCGCGAACTCGCTGCCCGGGATGAACGGCGGCGGCACCCTGATCTGGTACTTGCCGGCGATCAGCAGTACGTCGGGGAAGTTCACGGCCGCAGCGGCTACGCGCACCCGTACCTCACCGGGCGCCGGCGTCGGCGACGGTCGCTGCTCGATGCGCACGACTTCCGGTGGCCCGTACTGCGGGCACACAGCAGCGCGCACGTCAGCCTCGGTAGTCGGTGGTTTCGGCCAGTTCTGCGGCCGACGCCATCAATTCCGGCACGATCGGCCCGAACGCTTGCAACTTCTCGTCATCGCCCGCCCGTTGGAAGCCCTGCTCGAGCACGATCGCGAGCTTCCACTTCGCCAGGATCACGTAGTAGTCCAGGTCGTCGACCTGACGACCCGACACCTCGGCGTAGTGCGCCACCACCTGCGCGCGCGATGGCATTCCGCGCATGTCGACGTAGCTCATCGCCGACGGCTCGGGTGAGTCGGGATCTTCGGGCCAGCTCTGCACCATCCATGCGAGGTCGAGTTTCGGATCGCCGACCGTGCCCATCTCCCAGTCGACGATCGCGGCCAGTCGCGCCGGCGCCCCGTAGTGGTACATCACGTTGGCGAACTGGTAGTCGCCGTGCATCAGCCCGGGAATGAAGTCGAGCGGCCGGTGCTCTCGCAACCATGCGGTCGCGGTCTGCATGCCGTCCAGTTCGCGGCCCTTGATGCGTTCGAAAAAGCTTGTCCAGCGGTCGACTTGGCGTTCGTGGAAACCCTCCGGGCGACCGAGGTCGGTCAAGCCCTTCGCCCGCCAGTCGACCTTGGCCAGCAACGCGATTCCCTCGGCCAACTGGAATGCCAGCCCCTTGCGGGCGTCGAAATCGGCGTCGAACGGTGCGGGCCAACACTTCTGGCCCATCGGCGACCAGCCGTCGACGAAACCCATGAGGTAGAACGGGCGGCCGAGGACTGAGGCGTCAGGGCACACGGCGACGGCCGGGGTGTGCGGCACGTCGGTGCCGTCGAGCGCCTCGATGATGCGCCATTCCCGAAGGATTCCTTTGTCGCGATCGGGCGGTGCGCCGCGAGGGGGAATCCGGATGACGCAGCGGTGCTCGCCGCGGCGGACTTCGTAGATCTCGTTCTGAGTGCCGCCGGAGAGAAACCGGGCCTGCAGCGGCTCGCCGTGTCCCGGCAGACCGGCGCTGTCCATCCACTCGGCAAGCCGCGCGATGTCCAGCGCCGAGTCACCCGCCGTAACGGTCACAGGTTGCCTACTTCGTTCTCGAGATACTCGGCGAACTTCGCTTTTGCGGCTTCGCGCTTCTTCGGGATCCACTCGGTGGGCCAGACATCGTCGCTGGCTCGGTAATCGCGCAGTACTTGCTTGGCAACAGTGGCTTTGTGGACCTCTGTGGGGCCGTCGGCGAGGCCGAGCGCTGCCGCGCCGTGAACCATGCCCATGAACGGCATCTCATTGCTGACTCCCAGTGCGCCGTGCACTTGCATTGCCCGCCAAGCGATGTCGTGGAGTACGGTGGGCAGCACCACTTTGACCGCTGCGATGTCCTTGCGGACCTTCTTGTAGTCGTTGTACTTGTCGATTTCCCACGCGGTGTACAGCACGAACAACCGGAATTGTGACAACTGTGCGTACGAGTCGGCGATATAGCCCTGCACGAACTGCTTGTCGGCGAGCAAACTACCGGCGGTGTGGCGGCTCAGGGCGCGTTCGCACATCATGTCCAGCGCCTTGCGCGACAAGCCGATGGTGCGCATAGCGTGGTGAATGCGGCCACCGCCCAACCGCGTCTGGGCGATCACGAATGCCTGGCCTTCGCCGCCGAGCAGCGCCTCGGCGGGCACTCGCACGTTGTCGTAGTGGATCAGCGCGTGGCTGCCCTGGTTGTCCGGCTCACCGGCGAGTCCGACGTTGCGGACGATCTCCACACCTGGGGTGTCGGTGGGTACCAGAAACATCGACATGCCTTGATATGGACTGACATCCGGATTGGTGACCACCATGACGATGAGGAACGATGCGGTTGCGGCATTGGAGGAGAAGAACTTCCAACCGTTGATCACCCAGTCGTCACCGTCGCGCACCGCCCGGGTCTGAAACTGTGTGGGGTCGGCGCCGCCCTGCGGCTCGGTCATCGAGTAACTGGAGAAGATCTCCCCGTCCAGCAGCGGGCGCAGGTAGCGATCCTTCTGCTCCGGCGTGCCGTAATGCGCGATGATCTCGGCATTGCCCGTGTCGGGCGCCTGGCATCCGAAGACGATCGGAGCCCACTGCGAGCGGCCGAGAATCTCGTTAAGCAGCGCGAGCTTGAGCTGTCCGTAGCCCTGGCCACCCAACTCCGGGCCAAGGTGAGTCGCCCACAACCCTTTCCTGCGCACTTGTTCCTTGAGCGGATCGACGACCTTGCGCCGGGATTCGTTCAGCGGCACGAACTGCTGGTGTGGCCATGCCAAATCCAGCGGCTCGACCTCTTCGCGGACGAACGTGTCGGCCCAGTCCAACAGCTCTTGGTAATGAGGGTCGGTCTCGAAATTCCACGCCATGGCGCCTCCCTACTTGCTGTGACCCGCGACCAGGGCTGCGATGTCGGCCCCGACGACGTCGGTGAACGAACGCTGCCCGAATGTGCCTGCGGCCCAATGCCGCGCGCCCTCACTGACCAGCGTCCCGGCCAGATAGGCCAGATGGTGCACGTCGAGGTCCGCGGCAAGCTTGCCGTCTTTTCTGGCGCGCTCGAACAATTCGGTGAACATCCCCAACTCTGGTTCCGCAGGGTGATCACCGGCCAGGATGCGATGCTCGTGGCGGTAGCCCTCGAGGATGGTCTCGATGATCAGCTCCGGCGGATTGCGCAGCATCGATCGCTCCAGCGTGGACAGGGCCGCGTCGACGACCCCGCGGATCTCGTACGGCTTGCTCAGCAGCTTGCGTACGGTGCGCTGTGCGGCTTGCGTCGAGAGAACGCCGACGTCGAACAGCACGTCTTCTTTGCGCGGAAAGTGGAAATAGAACAGCGCCTTCGACACTCCCGCGGCACGGCAAATGTCGGCGACCGTGGTGTTCGCATAACCGTTGGTCCGCCACAGCGCCATCGCGGCCTGGACCAGGGCGCGCTTGGTTTCGACCGAACGCGGCCGTTGATACGACGCCCGACGCTGACTTCGGTCAGAACCCGTTTCGGATACGACGCGCGCCATCAGCGCACGTTATCAGGAGAAAACAGCTTGCGGAAGAGCTGACCAGAGTAAAACTAGGAACGCACCTTCGTCGCGCTGGGCGCGGCCAGTTCGCGCAGCGACGACAGGAACAACTCGTCCATCCGAGGGCTTAGATCCGCGAGGGTCGGGGCGCTCGCATGGCTGGCCGAACCGAAGACCCGCTCGAGTGAGTCGGTATCGGCGGCGGCCCCGATCGAAAGGCAAAGGCACGCAACGCCGTCCGCGCGCAGTTCTTCGAGAGCCTTATGGGCGTCGGCTTCGGCGTATCGGCCTTCGTATCCGTCGTCGTAAGGAAATCCGTCGGAAAGCACCAGCAGCAGTCGGTTCGGTGTACCGGCTTGAGTCTTGAGGATCTCACCGGCACCACGGATGGCCGCGCCCAGACGCGTGTAGCCCGTCGGTTGAAGCTGGTTGAGCCGGGCTCGCCCGACAGCGCTGAACCGCTGTTCGAACGGTTTGATGGCAGGTAAGTGGACGGCGTGGCGGCCCTGCGAGCGGAAGGCATACACCGCAACGCGGTCGCCGAGTTCCTCGAGGGTCACGGCCAGCGTCGCCGCCGCCCGCCGCTGGTGATCGTGGACGGTGAGGCCCTCGGAATCACTGTCGGTGGCTGATCCGGAGGAGTCGATCAAGATGAGCACACCGAGATTGCGCGCCAGCTTGCGGCGCTCGAGGTACACATGCTCGGGCGGCGAGTAGCCGCAGCGAAGGTCGACGAACAGGTCGATGAGCGCTTCGATGTCGAGGTCGTCGCCGTCAGCGCGGCCGCGAAGCACCTTGGGACCCAAGCCAACTCGAGATAGCCGCCGCCGTAACACGTCGTCTTTCGCCACACCGGCGGCGGAGACGTCGGCGTCGACCGTCAGTGGGAAGTCGACAACGCGGCACCAGTCGGCTCGATATCGGTTGTTGAAGACATCCCATTCCGGGAACAGGGCGCCCCCGACACCAACCGCAGCACCAGGCTTGGCGTCGTCGGTGAACTGGATCCGGGTGGGTAACGGGCGTGCATTGACCCCGGCTTCCTGTGCCCGGCGCATCGCGCGGACCTGCAATTCACCGCCCGCCGCGTCGTTGCCGGGGGACCGCGAGCTGCCCAGCATCTTCCGCAAGAAGTCCGACACCGCTTGGTTTTTGAATACCGGATTCTCGAAGAGCTTGAGGATCTTGCTTTGGCCGGACTCGTCTTCGACTTCCTCGTCGTCGTCCTCAGCCTCGGGCAGACCGCTGAGATCGAACTGCATGTGCAGGTCCTTGTCCGTTGCCTTCGTGCCCGCAGCCGCCAGCGATGTCGACAGTTGAGAAGGCTTGATGACACCGAACCAGCTCGGCGGATCTGCAACGCGCGCACGGCTTCTGGCGACTTGGAGCGACTCGTCGGCGGTGGCGGTGCTCGGTGGCGCGTCGGGCAGGATCTCGGCGGCGATCGACAGATGCTGCGCCAAGTCCGCCAGCACGCGCCGTCCCTCGAGCGCCAGATAGCGGCGTGCCACCGAAGGCCGCCCGCGCAGTCCCTTTACGAGGCGCCGCTCCAGGCACCCCGCACCCAGAAGTGCGCTCTGCACGACGAGTTCGCGACGCTGCTCGCCGACCGACGCGTCGGCTGAGACGAAGATGACCTGACCGTTGGTGTAAGCCAGCTGGCCCGGTGTTGCCGCGGCGACATCGACGGCCCGGCCGGCGATGAACGTCGCGAGGAGCCGAAAGCGTTGAAGGTCAGGGGAATTGGGATTCGTCACGAACGGGGCAGGACTGCGTCAACGAGCTCGCCGAGCGCGCGGACCACATCCGGGTCATCGGAGAGGACTCGCACGATGGCGGCGCGCACAGCGCTGCGCAGACTGAGCCCCTCGGCAACCAGTCCGCCGGCCAGAATCAGCATGCGAGTGGAGGACACTTCCCGCAGCGGTGAGCCGTCGAGGTTGCGAATCGCTTGACCGACTTTCACCAGAGCAGCCGCGGTGTCCACGTCGATCCCGGCCTCGTGGGCAACCACGTCCGTTTCCACGTCCGCTGACGGGAAGTCGAGTTCGATGGCGACGAACCGCTGCCTCGTCGACTCCTTGATGTTCTTCAACACGCTCTGATAGCCGGGGTTGTACGAGATCACGAGCTGAAATCCCGGCGCAGCAGTCAACGTCGTGCCCAAGCGGTCGACCGGAAGCTCACGACGGTGATCGGCAAGCGGATGGATCACGACGGTGGTGTCCTGGCGAGCTTCCACGATCTCGTCGAGATAACAGATGGCGCCCTCTCGAACCGCACGGGTCAACGGGCCGTCCACCCAGACGGTTTCCCCTCCTTTGAGCAGGAAGCGGCCCACGAGGTCGGCCGATGTCATGTCCTCGTGGCCGGCCACGGTGATCAGTTCACGGCCGAGTTCATGGGCCATTGCTTCGACGAAGCGCGTCTTTCCGCATCCGGTCGGACCTTTCAACAGCACGGGCAACCCCCGTCGCGCCGCCGCCCGAAATACCTCCACCTCGTCGCCGACCGCTCGGTAGAACGGTGCGTTGGTTACTGGCCTGACAACGGCCGACGTATTGTTCAACACTCATCTACCTTTTTCGACGGGGACGACTTTGGGAGGCGTGACGCCTTCGGGCATCACCAGCTTGCCTTGGGGATTGATGTACCCGGAATTCTGCAGGGGGACCGGTAACGACGGGTCAGGACAGGCTCGGTCGGTGCCGTCACCGCAGACGCCCATCAAGAAGTACGAGCGCTTCAAGATGTCGTCGGGCCACGGATCCTGATGCAGCGCGAACCACTGTGCGGGAAGGTTGTAGAGGACGAAGTAAAAAGCACTGCAGGCCGCGAAGATCGCGAGGAAGCGCGTCAGCTGTTGCCTGGCGAACCCGCCGCGGACCTTGTCCAGCCCGCGTTCGACGAAGGTGCGGCCGCGGTCGTCGGTGAAGTAGCGCAGACAACAAAGACCCGCTTGGACACCACCCCACATGAGTCCTTCGTAAATCGGCCACTGGTAGTACGTTCCGGCGTTGACCGACAGGGCGCGAATGGCGCCGGGATAGGTGAACAGCCCCATCGGCATGAGGAACAAGCCTTCGATGACGAAATCGAAGAAGAACGTCCAGACGATCACCACGCCGATCAAGCCGAGGGTGTTGATGTTGGGCCAGCGCGACTTGGCTTTGCGCATCACCCAGCAGCCGAGCATCGTGCACAGCAGGACGAACGAGTAGCCGGGCGCATTCATCAAGAACGGTTCGGCCATCATGCGGCCCGGTTCGCCGAACGAGATCCAGCCCGGGATGTCTTGCACCCATGAGCCGCGGTTCCACATCCAGGTGTTGTAGGTGCTCCATGTGCTGATGTAGTTGAGCAGCGGATCCTGGAAGAACAAGAGGCCGCAAGCGATCAGCAGCATGCCGTCGAGCGTGATGCGCCGCTCGCGGCGCCAGGGCCGGATGATGAACCACCAGATGGCGACGGGCAGTCCGACGATGATCACGGCGGTCCAGGTGACCAGGATCGCCTTCATGTACATCGGCGGATCGCTCGGGCCCGGCGGGACCCGCTCGAAGTTCGGTCCGGTGATCCAGCGGATCCACACGTAGAGCTGGAAGAGCAGGATCGCGCCGCCGACCGCAGCCCAGATATGAATCGGTGCAATGTTCGAATGTGATTGAGCGCCAAGCGATTTCGCTCCCGGTGCCGGTTCGGTCACAGCGGGCCGCTTTTGCGTCAGGTCGCTCATGGCTAACCGTCTCCTCTGCACGTTTCGATCGCACGGGCTGCACGTCTGGTCGGAAGTGGCTGATGCGCTGAAAATATACCAGCGGGTATCTCAATGACCAAGGGGTCAACTCTTATGGCAAGATTGCCGCATGATTGAGCCCTGGACCCGGGAGCGACGCCTCGAGCGCACTCGTTCGCTGCTGCTCGATGCCGCGGAAGAGGTGTTCGCTGAGAAAGGCTTCATTCCAGCCACTCTCGATGACATCGCGAAGGCGGCCGGGTACTCGAAGGGCGCGATCTACAAGTACTTCTCCACCAAGGAAGACCTCTTTCTGGCCGCAAGCGACCGATATTGGCGGCGCTACTTCGACACCTTCGCCGAGCTCATGTCCTCGGCACGTCAGATCGGGGCGCACGAACTGGAGGAGATTGCTCAACGGTGGCGCCAGCTGAGTCGAGACCGTGGCGTTGAGCATGCGGCGCTGGGAGTGGAATTCAACCTCTACCTCCTGCGCAATCCCGATGCGCGGAAACGTCTGGCGGACAAGAGAGCTGAGGTGGTCGCCGGGCTGGCGAAGTACATCGTCGCCGGTGTCGACCGGCTCGGCGGCACGCTGCTGATCCCGCCGGCGACGTTCGCCCATATCCTCATTGCCACGACCGACGCCGTCGAGATGGGCAGTCAGTTAGACGACGTCGATCTCTACCGGCCGGTGGTCGAGATGTACGTGTCGGCGATCAAGATGCCCTGAGGCCTCAGCGGCCCCGCTCGAACGGCACCACTTTCGGCATCTCTGCGCCCTCCGGAAGGACGAGGTGGCCGTTGACGTCGATGTAACCGGAGCGCTTGGTGGGCATGGGCAATACCGGATCCGGACACGGAGTATCGCTGCCCTCACCGCATACGCTGCCGCTGAAGTACGAGCGCTTCAGATGGTCTTCCGGCCACGGGTCGGAATGCAGGCCGATCCACTGCGCAGGAACGTTGTACAAGAAAAAGAAGGCGGCACTGGCTGCCGCGAAAATCGCGAGAAACCTGACGAGCTGCTGCGTCACGGCCCCGCCCCGGACATGCTCGAGACCCCGTTCGACCACCGTGCGGCCGCGGTCGTCGGTGAAGAATCGCAGACAACACAGCGCTGTCATCACGCCGCCCCACATCAGGCCCTCATAGATCGGCCACTGGTGATAGGTGCCTGCGAACAGCGAAACCTCCCGAATCGCACCGGGATACGTGAAGAGTCCAATCGGCAACAAGACCAGACCCTCCATGACGAAGTCGAAGAAGAAGGAGAACACGTATGTCACAAGCACCAACCGGAAGGTGCTGATGTTCGGCCAGCGCTGTTTGACCTTGCGCATCACCAGACAACCCACGATCAGGGTCACCAGAACCAGCGAGTATCCAGGCGCATTGATCGGTAGCGGTTCTGCGACCTGATGTCCGGGCGACTCGGGGGACACCCAACCGGGAACGTGTGACGACCACGATCCGCGGTTCCACACCCAGGTGTTATAGGTGCACCACGTGTTGACGTAGTTGAGAAATGGGTCCTGGAAAAAGAACAGGCCGCACGACACCAGCAGCATGCCGTCGAGCGTGATGCGCCGCTCACGCCGCCACGGTCTGATGAGAAACCACCAAATGGCAGCTGGGAAGCCGACAACCATGAACGCCGCGTTGACCGTGAGCATGACCTTCATGAACGTGGGCGGGTCGGTGGGCCCGGCGGGAACCTGGACGAAGTACGGCCCGGTGATCCATCGGATCCACACGTACAGCTGCAGAATCAGCAGAGCGCCGCCGAAGAAGGCCCAGATCTTGACCGGCTTACTCGGGGCCTGCGGTTGAGTACCAAGCGCTGCGGCCCCGCCGAGAGACTCGGTGACGACGGGCTTGGTCTTACTGGACAGATCGCTCATGACGCCTCCCGGCTGCCTGCGGTATCACGAGAAAGGTACCAATGAGTATCTCGACGGCCAATGGGGATCTTCCAACTTTTTCGAATCTTCTTCCGTGGTGTTTGGTCATGGGAAGCGATGCGATCGCCGAAAGGGATTGCCTGTCAATCGAATTCGCTGACCCTCATGACGCGGCCGCCGGCCGAGAACTGTGTCTTCGCGGTCACGTCGCTGGCCCTGACCGCGGCCTGGTGTGCGCCAGCGCGCCGGGTCAAATGGTCGACCTGGAGGTAGATCGCGAAGAGGACCAGGAAAGGCAGCACCATGAAGGGCACGTTCTCGCCGATGAACTTGAACCAGAACCCGAACGCGCCTTGGCCGATGTGGGCGAAACCAGAGCGCACCTCAGTGGCGTAATACACGCCGGTGCTGCTGATCAGCATGGCGGTCCCCGCGAAAGCCAGCCACAGACAACGGATTCGGGACTCGGTGGGCAACTCGGGTTTGATGAGGCGCGTCCAGACGGCGAAGAGCATCACACCGACGAGCACGCCCATGAACTCCAGCCCGAAGATCCAGTTGTTGCCGCTGGTGTAGCGGGAGTCGGTCAGCCCGTACTGCCACCACAGCCACTTCCAGCCCGGGTCGTCGGTCGGCTCCCACAGGCCGAACGGATGGCCGAGCAAGAAGACCAGTTCGTAGCCGATTTGACTGCCGGCGGTGTAGGGCAGGTACACCAGGACGAGCTCGGCTGCCTTCTCCAGTCGCGAGCGCTGCTCGCCTCGCGCCGTCCACAAGATCGCCAACGGCAGCAGGATCACCGGCACGCCGAACAGGAGGTTGGCCACGACGTCTGCGGTGAACGTCGGCGCGATGAACCCGAAACCGACACCCACGGTCATCAGGACGAACATGAAGCCCGTGATCGCCGCGACGGCGAGATAGATCCGCAGGCGGTGGGGTGCCCACGGCCGGGCGAGATTCGGTTCCACTTCGGTCGTCGTCATGGGCCAATCCCTAATATCAACTACTTGCGATTGCTGGCGGAAGCATATACCGTCGGCGCTGCACGCCACCCCCGGAATACGCCGAACAGCACCAAAGACTTGCTGACTGGCAAGACCCGGAGTCCGGGAGGCGCGCGTGCGGCATGACCGGCCTGACCGCGTGGACAGGAGAAGCCAAATGGCCCGATTCCCCAAGCCGCCGGAGGGAAGCTGGACCCAGCACTACCCGCAGCTGGGTACCGAGCCCGTCTCCTACGAGGACTCGATCAGCCCGGAGTTCTACGAGCTCGAGCGTCGCGCCATCTTCAAGCGGGCTTGGCTCAATGTCGGGCGGGTCGAACAGCTTCCGCGCAAGGGCAGCTATTTCACCAAAGAGCTCAAGGTGGTCAACACCTCGATCATCGTGGCCCGCACCATGTCCGGTGATATCAAGGCGTACCACAACATCTGCCGCCATCGCGGCAACAAGCTCGTCTGGAACGACCTGCCGCTCGAGGAGACCAGCGGTACCTGCCGGCAGTTCACCTGCAAATACCACGGCTGGCGGTACGACCTCGACGGGAAGCTGACTTTCGTCCAGCAGGAAGAGGAGTTCTTCGACCTCGACAAGAGCCGCTATGGGCTCAAGGGCGTGCACTGCGACGTCTGGGAGGGCTTCATCTTCGTCAACTTCGCCGACGAACCCGAGCAGTCGTTGCGCGACTTCCTCGGCCCGATGATCACCAATCTGGAGGGCTATCCATTCGACAAGATGACGTCGCGCTGGAGCTATCGCTCGGAGGTGAAGGCGAACTGGAAGCTCTACATGGACGCTTTTCAGGAGTTCTACCACGCGCCTGTGCTGCACGCGAACCAGTCGCCCACCGCATACTCCAAGGCCGCAGCCGAGGCGGGGTTCGAAGCGCCGCACTACCGCATCGAAGGTCCGCATCGGCTGGTCAGCACCTCCGGGGTGCGGGCGTGGGAGATGAGCGACGAGATGCGCAAGCCGATCGAGGACATCTGTCGCAGCGGACTGTTCGGGCCATGGGAGAAACCGGACCTGGGAGAGATGCCGCCTGGCCTCAACCCCGCGAAATGTGATCCGTGGGGCCTGGATTCGTTCCAGCTGTTCCCGAACTTCGTCGTCTTGTTCTGGGGCCAGGGCTGGTATCTGACCTACCACTACTGGCCGACGTCGTACAACAGCCACATCTTCGAGGGCAACCTGTATTTCCCACAGCCCCGCACCCCGCGCGAGCGGGTCGCTCAGGAACTGGCCGCGGTGTCGTTCAAGGAATACGGCCTGCAGGACGCGAACACATTGGAAGCCACCCAGTCGATGATCGAATCGCGCGTGCTCGACGACTTCCTGCTGTGCGACCAGGAGGTACTGATCCGTCACCTCCACAAGGAAACGGCGGCATGGGTCGAGGACTATCAACGCAGAATGGCAGGGGTGTGACGTCAATGGACACCGTGACCGCAAAGCTGCCGCCCGAATTCGCTGACCTAGAGCCGTATTCCGACTGGTGCCTGCCAACCGAACCGGAGCGCTACGCCAAGCGGTTGGCCAGTTCGATGACCGAGATGCAGGCCTTCTATGACGCGATCACCGCACGGGCCGAGGAAGCGCTGGCTTACTGCGACAAGTTCTCGTTGGACGACTTGCCCGAGGATGTGCTCAACCTGATGCACATGCTGTACTCGATGATCCAGGTGTCGTTCCCGGTCGAGTGCTGGAAGCAACCGAAGGTGCCCGACTCCGGCGCGACGTCACTGGACTGCGTCGTCGAACCCGTCCCGTGACGGAGCGAGGCATGTCCGAG
Source organism: Mycobacterium sp. NGS35 (assembly GCF_059812855.1). Taxonomy (NCBI): domain Bacteria; kingdom Bacillati; phylum Actinomycetota; class Actinomycetes; order Mycobacteriales; family Mycobacteriaceae; genus Mycobacterium; species Mycobacterium sp. NGS35. The sequence goes on along the minus strand of NZ_JCALDL010000004.1, from coordinate 126,121 downwards.
CGACCATTCAGCACCGGGCCGACCGTCCTGCGCGCCGCGCGCTGGGCGGACGTGGATGCCGGCGAAGTGCGGTCACCGGCCGTGGTGGTGGTGGACGGCGAGCGCATCGCGGCGGTGAATCCTGCTGAACTGCCGCAGAATTCGGCCGACGACATCGATCTGGGCGACGTCACCTTGCTCCCGGGTCTGATGGACATGGAGCTGAACCTGCTCATCGGCGGCCCCGGCGGACCGGAGGGCCTGCCCAGCCCCATGCACGGCGTGCAGGACGATCCCGCGTACCGGACCCTGCGCGGAGCGGTCAACGCCCGCACCACACTCGAGGCCGGCTTCACCACCGTCCGCAACTTGGGGCTGATGGTCAAGACCGGCGGCTACCTCCTCGACGTCGCGCTGCAGCGCGCGATCGACCAGGGCTGGCACATCGGCCCGCGAATCTATCCGGCCGGCCATGCGGTGACGCCCTACGGAGGGCACCTCGACCCTACGGTGTTCCAACGCCTTGCCCCTGGCATCATGCCGCTGTCGGTGGCAGAGGGGATCGCCAACGGGGTCGACGATGTGCGCGCCTGCGTGCGATACCAAATACGGCACGGCGCCAAGTTGATCAAGGTCTCCGCATCGGGCGGCGTCATGTCGCACAGCACCGCGCCAGGCGCGCAACAATATTCGGACGAAGAGTTCGCCGCGATCGCCGACGAAGCGCACCGGGCCGGGGTCCGGGTCGCGGCGCATGCCGTGGGGGACAGCTCGATTCGGGCGTGCATCCGCGCCGGTATCGACTGCATCGAGCACGGGTTCTTGGCTTCCGACGACACCATCAAGATGATGGCCGACACCGGCACGTTTCTGGTGTCGACCACTTACCTCACGGAGGCGATGGCCGTCGACCGGATCGCCCCGGAGTTGCGCAAGAAGGCCGAAGAGGTGTTCCCCCGCGCGCAATCGATGCTGCCGAAGGCGATAGCCGCCGGTGTGCGGATCGCCTGTGGCACGGATGCGCCGGCAATTCCGCACGGCCAGAACGCAAAAGAACTGTGCGCCTTGGTTTCTCGCGGCATGACGCCGATGCAGGCGTTACGGGCGGCGACCATCACCAGCGCAGAGCTCATCGACGCCGATGACGAACTCGGTCGCATCGCTCCCGGCTACTTGGCAGATCTCATCGCCGTGCCGGGTGACCCCTCCCGTGACATCTCCACCACGCTCGATGTGCAGTTCGTGATGAAGAACGGCCAGATCTTCAAGCGATAGCGTCTAGCGAGGGAGCGCATATGGAACAGACCGACAACATCCTGTGGCTGCTCAAGCAGGCGTGGTACTTCGCATTGACCACCGTGAACGATTCGGTGAGCGACCACGGTGTGAGCACCGCGCAGATCGGCATGCTGCGCCAGCTGGCCGCCGAACCCGGGCTGTCGGGTGCCGAGTTGGCCCGGCGTCTGCTCATCAGCCCGCAGGGTGTGCAGCTGGCCTTGAAAGAACTCGAGCGGCGCGGATTGGTGGAGCGCAAGCAAGACCCGCAACACGGCCGGATACTTCAGGCCTTCCTGACCGATCGGGGTCGCGAGGTTGCCGAGGCTGTGGTCAACGACGCGATCGATGCCCACCAGAAGGTGTTCGGGGTGCTCAACAGCGCCGAGCAGAAGACGCTGCGCGAGCTGCTCGGCCGCGTGATCGAAGAGGGCACCGGCCACCAGTTGCACGTAGACCACATCGACCCCCAATAGTAAGTACTTGATAACTATGACAAGTACTTGATATCGTCGACGACGATGAGCGGGGATACGGAAGTCGACGGGTTCGCGCCGCTGCGCATCAAGCGCGTGGTGCGCGAGACACCCGACGCGGTGTCTCTCGTGCTCGACGTTCCGGAGCATTGCTCCTCGAGATTCCGGTATCAGGCCGGCCAGTTCCTGACGCTTCGCGTCAACGTCGACGGTCAAGAGCTGCGTCGCTGCTACTCGATGTCTTCCGCGCCCGTCGAGGACGATCTGCAAATCACCATCAAACGCGATCCCGGCGGGCTCGTCTCCAACTGGCTCAACGACACCGCGTCCGAAGGCAAAGAAATCCACGCCGCACCGCCGGAGGGACGGTTCGTGCTGCGGGAAACCTCCGACGACATCGTGGCGTTCGCCGGCGGCAGCGGCATCACCCCGATCATGTCGCTCGTGCGAACGGCGTTGGCCGAATCGTCTCGGCGAATCCGCTTGTTCTACGCCAACCGCAGCCGTGAGTCGGTGATCTTCGCCGACGCGCTGGCCCGGCTGGCCGACAGCTATGCCGACCGGTTGACCGTGGTCCATCACTTCGACGAAGACTCCGGCGTCGTGACACCGTCGGACATCGAAACCTTCGTCGCCGGGGCCGGCGCGGCTGACTACTACATCTGCGGTCCCGCTGCGTTCATGGACACCGTGGAACACACAGTCCTGACCGCAGGCGTGCCGCGCGAGCGGGTGCACCTGGAGCGTTTCGAGGTGGCGCCGGTGCCTGCCGATGGCCTCGACAGCGCCGCGGCAGAGACCGAAGAGGTGGTCATCGAACTGGATCGCCGCAAGACCACGGTGCCGTACCGGTCGGGCAATACGCTGCTGCAGACCGCACGAACCGCCGGCCTGCGCGCACCGTCGTCATGTGAAACCGGTTCGTGCGGAACGTGTATGGCGCGAATCGTCGATGGCAGCGCCAGGATGCTCAACAACGACGCACTGGATGACGACGAGGTGGCCGAGGGCTGGGTGCTGACGTGCCAATCGCTGCCGACCAGCCGGACAGTCCACGTGGTCTACGAGTAGCCGAGAAGGGTTGAAAATGAGGCGGATTCGATGAACCGAGTAGCGGTGGTGACCGGCGGCGCGTCGGGCATGGGCGAAGCGACGTGTCACGAGCTCGGCAGGCTCGGGAACAAGGTCGCGGTGCTCGACCTCGACGGCGACGCAGCACAGCGGGTGGCCGAAGAACTGCGGGCGGAGGGCGTCACGGCGCTGGGCGTCGCAGCCGACGTCAGCGACCGCGCCGCCGTGGAGGAAGCGTTCGCCAAGGTCCGAAGCGAATTGGGGCCAGTACACATTCTGGTGACCAGCGCCGGCGCAGTCGATTTCGCACCGTTCACCGACATCACACTCGAGGCGTGGCAGCGGCTGATCGACGTGAACCTCACCGGCACATTTCACTGTTGTCAGCTGGCGGTGCCGGACATGCTCGAGGCGAAATGGGGCCGGATCGTGATGATTTCGTCGTCGAGCGCCCAGCGCGGTTCACCGGGCATGGCCCACTATGCCGCGTCCAAAGGGGCGTTGCTGTCTTTGACTCGTTCCCTGGCGCGCGAATACGGACCGGTCGGCATCACGGTCAACAATATTCCGCCGTCGGGCATCGAGACGCCCATGCAACACCAGTCGCAAGCCGCCGGCCACCTGCCGCCGAGCGAGCAGATGGCGGCAAGTATCCCCGTGGGGCATCTGGGGACGGGACAAGACATCGCGGCGGCGGTGGGCTTTCTGTGTTCGGAGGCGGCCGGCTTCATCACCGGCCAGACTCTGGGCGTCAACGGTGGTTCGGTGATGTGATGAGATTTCAAGCAGCACAAGGAGGTTCGCATGGGTAAGTGGCCTAAGCCGGCCGAGGGCAGCTGGACCGAACACTATCCGGAACTGGGCACCGGACCTATCTCGTTTCGCGACTCGATCTCGCCCGAGTTCTACGAACTCGAGCGCGAGGCGGTGTTCAAGCGGGCATGGCTGAACGTCGGCCGGGTCGAGGATGTGCCGCGGGTGGGCAGCTACTTCACCAAAGAGATTGATGCTGCCAGAACATCGGTGATCGTGGTCAAGGGCAAGGATGAACAGATCCGTGCTTTCTACAACATCTGCCGGCACCGCGGAAACAAGTTGGTCTGGAACGACTTTCCCCACGAGGAAGTCAAAGGCACCTGCCGCCAGTTCACCTGCAAGTACCACGGGTGGCGCTATGACCTCACGGGGCAACTGAAGTTCGTGCAGCAGCAGGGGGAGTTCTTCGACCTGGACCCGTCACAGTACGGGTTGAAGCCGGTGCACTGCGATGTGTGGAACGGCTTCATCTTCGTCAACTTCGACCCCGAACCGCGGTGGAGCCTGCGGGAGTACTTGGGCCCCATGATCACAGCGCTCGACGACTATCCGTTCCACCTGATGACGGAGCGTTACGAATTCGAAGCGCACAACAACAGCAACTGGAAGATCTTCGCCGACGCGTTCCAGGAGTACTACCACGTGCCGTCGCTGCACAGCCAGCAGGTGCCGAGCGCGGTGCGTCAGCCCAACCAGACGTTCGAGTGCGGGCACTTCCAGATCGACGGGCCGCACCGGCTGGTGTCCACGGCAGGCACCCGGCGGTGGCTGCTGGCACCGGAGTACATGTATCCGGTCGAACGGATCACGCGCAGCGGGCTGGTGGGGCCGTGGCGGACACCGGAGACGCACCAGTCGGCCGGCCTGAACCCGGGCGGTATCGAGCCGTGGGGCATCACCAATTTCCAGATCTTCCCCAACCTGGAAATCCTCATCTACCACGGCTGGTACCTGCTGTACCGGTACTGGCCGACGTCGCACAACACCCATAAGTTCGAGGCCTACAACGCATTTCATCCGGCACGCACCGTCCGTGAGCGCATCGAACACGAGGTGGCCTCAGTGGTGCTCAAGGAATTCGCGTTGCAGGACGCGGGCATGCTGGGCGGGACGCAGGCGGCCCTGGAGTACGGCTTGGGAGAACCGATAGTCGACGACTATCCGCTGAGCGATCAGGAGATCCTCGTCCGTCATCTTCACCACGAGGCGGTCAAATGGGTCGAGGAGTACAAGAACGAACGCGCTCCGGTGGGGGTGTGACCGTGGCCGAATCGAAATTGCCAAGCGCGTTCGCCGAATTCGAGCCGTTCACCGAAAAGTGGTGCCTGGCAACAGAACCCGAACGCTGGGCGATGCGCCTGGCTACCCCGATGCCCGAGATCCGAGAGTTCTACGACGCGTTCTCGCCCCGCTTCGAGGAGGCCATCGACTACTGCGACAAATTCCCTCTCGACGACATCCCCGAGGACGCGCTGAACCTCTTGCACCTCGTCTATTCGATGATCATGGTGTCGATGGCGGTCGAGATCTTCGGTACCCAGAAACCCGCCGACTCCGCCGACGCGGAGCTTCACCGGATCAGCGCGCCGGTGCCGTGACGGACAGGACGCATTGATCATGAGTCTGCTGACAATCACCAAGCTCACCGCCTCGGTCGGGGCGCAGGTATCCGGGGTGGACCGGGAGGCCCTCGCCACCAACGACGGCGTCGGCCAAGCCGTGCTCGACGCCCTGGAAGACAACGGCGTGCTGGTGTTTCCGGGTCTGCACCTCGACCCGCAGACGCAGGTCGAATTCTGCCGACGCCTCGGCGAGGTCGATCATTCCTCCGACGGCCACCATCGGATCGCGGGCATCTACCCGGTGACGCTGGACAAGTCGAAAAACTCGTCGGCGGCCTACCTGCGCGCGACGTTCGACTGGCACATCGACGGCTGTACGCCGACCAACGGCGAACCACCGCAGAAAGCCACGGTGTTGTCGGCGGTCCAAGTGGCCCAGCGCGGCGGAGAAACCGAGTTCGCCAGCTCCTACGGCGCCTACGAGGAACTGAGCGACGACGAGAAAGACCGCTTCGCGTCGCTTCGGGTGGTGCATTCCCTGGAGGCGTCGCAGCGCCGCGTCAACCCCAACCCGACCCCCGAAGAGCTCGCGCGCTGGCGGGCCCGCCCAACTCACGAGCACCCGCTGGTGTGGACCCACCGCAGCGGACGCAAATCGCTGGTGCTCGGCGCCTCCGCCGACTACATCGTCGGGATCGATCTGGACGAGGGCCGGGCGCTGCTGGCCGACCTGCTGGATCGAGCCACCCGCCCAGAGAAGGTATACAGCCACCGCTGGTCCGTGGGCGACACCGTGATCTGGGACAACCGCGGCGTGCTGCACCGGGCCGCGCCCTATGACCCGAACTCACCCCGGGAGATGCTGCGCACCACGGTGCTGGGTGACGAGCCGATTCAGTGATGATGCGGCGTCGAAGCGAGGCAGTGGGTCCGCGTTGACGGCGGCGCGCCGACTGTGAAAATCTGATACTCATTGATGAGAGTCACGTTCTCGTAGCAAGAGATCGTCGGAAACGGAGTGGCACATGGCGGAGGATCTGGCGGAGGATTTGACCAAGGTCGACTTCTTCCGGGACGGCCGTCTGACCGACGACCCGTATCCGTTCTACGAGGCACTTCGCAACAAATGCCCGGTCACCCGCGAAGAGCACTACGGCGTCACGATGGTGACTGGCTGGCAGGAGGCCGTCGACGTCTACAACGACGCCGAAACATTCTCGTCGTGCATCTCGGTGACCGGGCCGTTCCCGGGCTTTCCGGTACCGCTCGAAGGGGACGACGTCACCGAGATCATCAAGGAGCATCGCGACGAGATCCCGTTCAGCGACCAGTTGCCGACACTGGATCCGCCGACTCACACCAACCACCGCGCCCTGCTGATGCGGCTGATCACGCCGAAGCGCCTCAAGGAGAACGAGGACGCGATGTGGCAGCTCGCCGACGACATCCTCGACGACTTCCTGGCGCCAGGTCAGGGCGAGTTCATCAAGGGATTTGCCGGCCCGTTCACGTTACGCGTGATCGCCGATCTGCTCGGCGTCCCCGACGAGGACCGTCCCGAGCTATTGGAGCGGCTCGCGCGGGGCACCCATGGCAGCGGCCTGGGCAACGCGGACAAGACGCTGGCCAAAACCCCGCTGGAATACCTCTACGACGTCTTCGCCACATACATCGAAGACCGCCGGCGCGAGCCCCGCGACGACGTGCTGACCGGACTGGCCACCGCGACGTTCCCCGACGGGACGGTGCCCGACGTCGGTGACGTGGTGCGCGTCGCCACCAACGTGTTCTCGGCCGGGCAGGAGACCACCGTGCGTCTGCTCGGCACCGCGATGAAGATGCTCGGTGACCGTCCCGACATCCAGCGCAAGCTGCGCAACGACCGAAGCCTGCTGCCGAACTTCATCGAAGAGTGCCTGCGCATCGAAAGCCCGGTGAAGGGCGACTTCCGGTTGTCGCGGGTGCCTACCACCGTCGGCGAGCAGCCACTGGGCGCCGGCTGCACGGTGATGGTGATCAACGGTGCGGCCAACCGCGACCCGCGCCGCTTCGACGACCCCGATGTCTTCGACCCCGAGCGCAAGAATGCTCGCCAGCACCTCGCGTTCGGACGCGGCATCCACAGTTGCCCCGGTGCGCCCCTGGCGCGCGCCGAGACGCGCGTCGGGCTCGAGCGGTTGCTGGACCGCACCACCGACATCCGCATCAGCGAGGCGCATCACGGTCCGCCGAATAACCGCCGCTACCAATACATTCCGACCTACATACTGCGCGGGCTCACCGAGCTGCACATCGAATTCGACCTGGCGGCGAACGGAGGTGGCCGGTGAAGGTCGCCGTCGACGAGGACCGCTGCCGAGGCCATGGCATGTGTCTGACGCTGTGTCCTGATGTGTTTCACATGACCGACGACGGCTACGCCGTCGCCGATCCGGCCGAGGTGCCCGACGGTCTCGAAGATGCGGCCAAGGACGCGATTGCGAACTGCCCGGAGCAGGCGATCGTCGAAACCGATTGACAGTAAAGGAGATTCAGTGCCAAAGGGTTACATCCTCATCACCGAGGACGTCAAAGATCCGGCTGGAATGGCCGAGTACGCCAAGCTGGCCGGTAAGGCGATGGCGGGGTCCACGCTCCTGGCGTTCGACCAGAACCCTGAGGTGCTCGAGGGCCAATGGCATGGCACGCAAACCGTGCTGCTGGAGTTCGAATCGGTCGATGCCGCCCGTGAGTGGTACAACTCCGAGGCCTACCAGCAAGCGGTCAAGCTGCGCCAGAAGGCTGCCGACTGCAACGGCGTGATCCTCTCCGGCCTCTGAGACGTTCCGCGGGCCGAATCAGGTCAGCACGCGGACGGGTACATGCGACCAGCCTGCGACGTTCTGCATTGTCACCCGTCGGCACTCATCCCAGAAGACCTCGTAGCGCGGCATGAAGTCGAGCAGCTTCTCGAGTGCTATCGCGCTTTCCATCCGGGCCAGCGCCGCACCCAGACAGCTGTGCACCCCGTACCCGAAGCCGAGGTTCTGCGCCTCGGTGCGGTCGCGGTCGATGTCGAATTTGTCGGCGTCGGTGAACGCTTCGGGGTCCCGGTTCGCCGAACCGCCGAGCAGCAAGACCGGTTTGCCCGCCGGAATGGTCACGCCGTGCAGCTGGACGTCGCGCATGGACCGTCGCACGTTGTACTGGTTCGGTGCCTCGTAGCGCAGCAGCTCTTCGACAGCGGCCGGGATCTTGCTGCGGTCGTCGAGCAGTTTCTGCCACTGGTCGGGGTTGCGGGCGAAGGTGACGGCGGCATTGCCCACCAGCTTGGTCACAGTCTCGGCGCCGGCTCCGCCCAATAACGTTGCGAAGCTTGCGATTTCGAAGTCGTCGAGTTGGCGCTGCTGGCCGTGTTCGTCCTGGATTTCGGCCGCGATCAAGCGGCTGAACATGTCGTCGCGAGGCTGTGCGCGCCGCTCCTGGATCAGCTGGTAATACAGCGCGAACGTTTCGCCGACGGCCTGCAGGCCCTGCTCGGACATCTCGACCTGCCCGGGCTCACGATGCAGCGTCGTGTCGACCCATTCGCGCACCTTCTGGCGGTATTCCTCAGGGACACCGAGCATTTCCGTGATGATCTCGACCGGGAACAACGCGGAGAAGTCCTGCACGACGTCGAATCGTTCGGGATTGGCGTCGGCGATATAGCGCTCGATTGTCTTGGTGACCATGGGCCGCAACGCCTCGATCGCCCGCGGCGTGAAGACCTTGTTGATCAGGCTGCGCATCTGGCGGTGCTCGGGCGGGTCCATCACGATGATCGCCTTCATCGGCGGCGGCTCAGCGGCTTTCACCATCGCCAAGTCCAGCCCGTACGCCGACGAGTAGGTCTCGTAATCCTTGAACGCGGCCGCCACGTCTTCGTGCCGGGACAGAGCGTAGAAATCGTACTGCTCGTTGTAATACACCGGCGCTTCCTCGCGCATGCGCCGGTAGATCTCCCAAGGACCGTTGAAGAACTCCTCGGAAAACGGGTCGAAAACGAGTCCTGTTGTGGTCATTGGCTGCTCACTCGTCGCTGATCGATATCGCCTGACGCGGACATTGCCGAACGGCCTCCTTGACCTGACTCTCGATTTCGGGTGTGACCTCCTCCTGGAGGACGTGAAGGTAATCCTGGTCGTCGAGTTCGAACACTTCCGGGATGATGCCCATACACACCCCGTTGCTCTCGCAGAGGCCGAAGTCGACCTTGATCTTCTTCGTCATTTCACAACCCTCACTGGCACTCGGTGGTATCCGGCGACGTTTTGCATGTGCACGCGCTCCAGACCGTCGAAGTCGACCTCGTAGCGCGGCATGAAGTCGAGCAGGTGCTCGAGTGCGATGGTCGTCTCCAGCCGTGCCAGGGCCGCACCGAGGCAGCTGTGGATGCCGTAGCCCAGGCCAAGGTGCGGAGCCTGGGTGCGGTCGCGGGTGATATTGAACGTCTCGGCATCGTCGAATGCGCGCGGGTCACGATTGGCGGCCGCTTTCATCAGGAACACCGGCTTGTTCGCGGGAATCGTGCCGCTGGGCACTTCGGCTTCCTTCAGTGTGTAGCGCACGTTGTACTGGACCGGGCCTACGTACCGCAGTAACTCCTCGACGGCGGCGGGTACCAGGCTGCGGTTGTCGAGCAACATCTGCCACTGCTCGGGATGCCGCGCGAATTCGACTACGGCACTGCCGACCAACTTGGTCACGGTCTCAGCGCCCGCGCCGCCCAAGAGCGCGACGAAGCCGGTGATCTCGATGTCGTCGAGCTTGCGCATTTGGCCGTTGTCGCCGGGTATCTCAGCGGCGATCAGCCGGCTGATCATGTCGTCTTGCGGGTTCTGCCGACGCTCCTGCACCAGGCTGTAGTAGTAGACCCCGGCGTCCATGTTGGCCTGGATGTTCTCTTCGGACATCTCGAGCTGTCCTGGCTTGACTTCCAGACCCTTGTCGATCCAGTGCCGGACCTGCTGGCGGTAGTCCTCCGGCACCCCGGCCATCCTGGTGATCACCTCCACCGGAAACGGGCCGGAGAAGTCCTGAACCACATCGAAGTTGTCGGGATCCACCTTGGACAGAAAGTGCTCGACCAGTTCGACGACCGTTTCGCGCTGGGACTGGATGGCCCGCGGGGTGAACGCCTTGTTGAGCAGGCTGCGCATGAAGCGGTGTTCCGGCGGATCCATGAAGATGATGGATTTCTGGAATCCCTCGCCGGACTTGATCATGGACAGGTGGCACCCGCGGGTGGAGGAGAACGATTCGTGGTCTTTGAGAGCCGCCGCCACGTCCGCATACCGGGTCAGCGCGTAGAAGTCCTCGTCCTCGTCGTAGTAGATCGGAGCCTCATCGCGCATCCGCCGATAGATCTCGTACGGATTGTCGAAGTACTCTTGCGAATACGGGTTGAACACCAGTTTCGGCTTGGTCATGGTTTCCTCTTTCGCGGCGGGCTGATGACCTGGAGAAGCCGGATCGCAGGCGGTGGCGGCGGTCGTCTCATTCACGCCTCCAGTCCCGCGTTGATGATGTCGTCAAGCGGTCCCATGTGACAGCCCAACTCGGCAAGGGTCTTGCGGATCACCGCGACGTCCTTGCCGATGAAGTCTGCGACCGCGGAGACGAAGGTCGACGCCGACCCCGCGGCGGCTATCCGGCTCAGCGCGCTGCTGGTGCCGCTGCCATGCGGAAGTGCTTGCAACAGAGTCGATTCCGGTATGCCCAGTCGACTGCCCAACTCGATCACCTCGGTGACCAGCCCGATCTGGGCGGCGAACAGCGCATTGTTGATCAGCTTGACCCGCTGACCCGTACCGATCGGCCCGACGTGAAGCACCGGATCGCCGTAGCTGGACAGCAGCGGTTGGACCTGTGCGACTGCCTGGTCGGCGCCGCCGACGAAAAGCGTGACGTGGCCGGCCGAAACATCGTGCGGCCCACCGCTGACGGGTGCGTCGACGACCTCGATGAAGTACCTGTCGGCGCGCGTCGCGATCGCCTCTGCGGTGTCGGGACTGCCGGTGGTGTGGATCACGAGCACCGATCCCGGCTTCATCGCCGCCAGCAGATCACCTTCGAGGCAGATCTTCCGCACCTGCTCATCGGTGAACACGCAGACGACGACGACATCGGCATCCGCGGCCAGCGCGGTGACCGCGGTGACCGGCTGCGCGCCCAAAGCTCGGATGTCAGAACTCTTTTCGGGTGTACGGATCAGCACGCGAACGTCATGGCCCGCGTCTGCGAGGCGCCCGACCATCGGAGCGCCCATGCGCCCCGCCCCGATCAAGCCGACACGGCTCACCGCGGGTGCCCCAGCAATTCCAATGCGGCGTCGGCCGCGTCGAGCACTGCGCCCGGGGTGACGCCGGCTTTCTGGGTGATATCCACCACCAGCCGAACGTCCTTCTGCAGCAGCGCGCCGGCCACTTGAGTGAGCACCTCGAGACTGCCACCCAGCGCGGCGATGCTGCCCAGCGCAGCGCTGTTGGCCGAGCCGCGCGTGAGAACGTCGGCCAGGCTCGCGGCGCTGACACCCAGTGCCTCGCCGAGTTGCAGGGTGGTCTTCGCGTTGGCGAGGTTGGCGGTGAACAACAAGTTGTTGAGCAGCTTGGCCACCTGGCCCGAGCCCAGCGGCCCGAGATAGACGTGACTGCCATACGTGTCGAACACGGGGCGGCACCGCGCAACGACGTCTTCGTCGCCGCCGGCCATCACCAGCAGGCGCTTCTCGGCCACCGCGGGAGCGCCCCCGCTGACCGGCGCATCGATGACCGAAACACCCTTTCTCTCAACCTTTTCCGCGATCCTGCGACAGGTGTCGGGATGGACCGTGCTGTGAATCGCGATCACCGAGCCGTCGCTCATTCCGGCCAGGACGCCGTCGTCTCCGCTCAGTACTTCCTCGACGTCGGCGTCGCCGACCACGCACAGGCAGACCAGGTCGCTGGCCGCTGCCAGCTCTGCCGGTGAGCCGGCGACTTTCGCAGCAGTGTCGGCGTAGGGCTCGAGCGACGCCGGACGGCGTGCCCACAGCGTCGTCTCGAAACCGGCATCGACGATCGCGCGCGCCATCGGTCCGCCCTGGCTGCCCAGCCCGATGAATCCGATCCGCATCAGCTGGCCTCCGGTTGGACGTTCACTTTGCCCGAAACATGCAGTGCAACAGCGCATTCCTCGACAAACGACAGCACACCCAGGTGGTATGCGGCCGCGGTGTGGCCCAGGCTCAGGTTGTGGCCGCTGTCGCGCTGCTCGTTGACCACAACGCGGGGCGCGGAGGTGAACATCGCGGCGACGTCATCGAGGCCGCGAGCGCCGTTCTCCCAGAACGGTTCCTGGTCGGCCAGCGTGAACCGGACCGGAACACGCACCTGCGCTGCCAGAGCGGGGAAGTCGCGATTGGGCCACGTCGCGACCACGGTGCCCTCATAGGCGGGCGACGGTGACTGCACCCCGCCGATGACGTCGTCGGGGTAGAGGTGCGCTGCGTCCCAGAGCAATTCGCGCACACCCCGGCGGATGTCACGGATCTTCGGTCTGTTGAGGACCGCATGAGCGGCGGGCTGGTTGCGCCGACCGGTGCCCGAGGTCTCCAGGCCCAGCACCTTCGGGTCGGCGACCGCCATTCGAACGGTGAGCTCGGAGCCGTTGGAGTGACCGAGTAAGAACAGGCCGGCGCCGCGCGACCGGGTGCCGAGGATGGCATCGACCACGCCATAAGCCAATTCGACGCGGCGATCCGGATCCGTCATGGTCTCGGCGTGCGGCGCCGACGCGCCGAATCCGGGGCGGTCGATCGCGATCGCGGTGAATCCGAGTGCTGCGGCCAGCCGCAGGAAGGACAACCGGGGATGTCCTGGGCAGTCGTAGTACGCCGACGTCGTGGCGCCGCCGTGAATCGCGACGACGGTGGCCCGCGGTTCTGGTGCTTCGGCGAGCAGACCGGACATCGGTATGCCGTCGACCTCGACGACGCACGAAGACGGCGCGGGCCAGTTGCTCATGTGTCCGCCCGCAACAGGATTGCGCCGCTGGGAGTGAGCCCGCCGCTGCTGACGACGGCAACCCGTGCGTCTTTCACCTGGCGCTCGCCGCCTTCGCCACGCAGTTGGGTGACGGCCTCGTGCACCAACCCCATCCCGTGGGTGCGTCCGTGCGACAGCTGGCCGCCGTGAGTGTTCAACGGCAGCACGCCATCCCGCGCGATGTTGTGTCCACCGTCGAGGAAGTCTTTGGCCTCGCCGATGCCGCAGAATCCCAAGGCCTCGATCCAGGACAGGCAATTGATGGTGAATCCGTCGTACAGCTCGGCGACGTCGACGTCGTCGGGCCGCAACGAGGTCCGGCTCCACATGTGCGCCGCCTGTCCGAGCGACTGCGGTTCATGCGTCAGCGTGCTCTGATCCCAGTCGAGCCGCTCGATGATCTGCGTACCGACGGCTTCGACGAGCACCGGCGGCTTGGCCATGTCGCGGGCGACGTCGACGTGCGACACGATCACCGCGACCGCTCCGTCGCAAGGCACATCGCAGTCGTAGAGGCCGAACGGCGTCGTGATGATCCGCGCGTCCAGATAGTCCTGCATGGTCATCGGTTTGCGGTAGATCGCGGTCGGGTTCAGCGCGGCATTGGCGCGCTGGTTCAACGCAATCCAGCCCAGCGTCTCGCGCGTGGTGCCGTAGCGGTGGAAGTGCCGCTGGGCGTTCTGGGCCAGCGTGTGCGCCGCAGACACCGCCCCGAACGGCAGGAACCAGCTGTCTGCCCGCATCATCGGCGCGATCTTGCCCTGCTTCATCAACTCGCCGTGCGTCGCTTCCCACAGCGTCCGGAAGCACAGCACATGCCGAGCCAACCCGGTGGCCACGGCGAGCATGGCGGCGATCACCGAGCCGCCGGGACCGAACGTCTCGATGCCGCCGTTGTGCCACGTCGGCCGAATACCGAGTGCCGACTCCAGCGCCGTCACTCCGCCTTCACTGAACGGACCGAAGCCGCCGCCGCCCGGATACGTCGACAGTCCGTCGATCTCGTCGAATGTCAGTCCGGCGTCGGCGATTGCGCGTTCGCAGGCCTCGATCGTCAAGGCCAGCGGCGGCCGCATCAGACGCCGGCCGATCTCGGACATCCCGATGCCGGTCAGCGCGACCTTGTCCTCGAATTTGTCCCGGGTCAGCATCGGGCGAACGTGTTCGCCGAACCGCTCCGGGTCGATCTCGTCGACGGCTTGCGGCGCCGGCTCGGCGGGTTGTTCGGCCGCTGGCCGGAACAGCGGCAGGTAGATGTCGTCGTGCTGATCGAAGACCACTTCGACCAGCTGGCCGATCTCGAGTTGGTCGGGGTCGCAGTCGACGATGTTCGTCGTCAGCCGCACGCGCGGGTCTTCGACGATCGCGACCTGAGCCACGACGTAGGGCGCGGTCAGCCCCGGCAGGCTGAACCGGTGGTTGACGGTGAAGCCGGACAGTGTCGCGCGGCCCGAGACGGCCCGCACGCCGCTTTCATGTGATCGGCAGTAGCGGCAGATCGGCGCGGGCGGGTGGATCAGCGCGTTGCATCTCGTGCATTCCTGAAATCGCAATGTGCCGTCAGCACCGGAGCGCCAGAAGAACTCGGTCTCGTCGGTGACGGGGGGCAGGGGACGGCCTAGTGCTTCGGACACATCACGTCCACGGGTTTGATAGTGGCCTCCAGGGACACGGCGTTCTCAGTGATGAGAATCACGTTATCAGGCGGCGCGATCATGAATCCATAGCTGGCCGGCGTGTTTTTTGTACGGTCAGTCTTGTTGGCCCACGGCGGCGAAGTTGACCGTCGCCGTCGCGCCCATTTCGCTGTCGTTGCCGCGGTAGATGTCGACCTGGACGACGACGGATCGCTTGCCGGTCCGCAGAATTCGCGCGACCGCGCGAGCCGGGCCGATCTTGATCGGGCGCAGGTAGCGGATGAACAGGTCGGTGGTCGCAATCGCGTTGCCGAACGGCGTTGCCCGTGCTGCCAACTGGCCGGCCGTGACGTCGGCCATGGTGGCGATCAGCCCGCCCTGCAAGCCGCCGGCGACGTTGGTGACACGGTCGTCCACCGGCATCTCCATCACCACGGTGCCGTCGGACGACGGAACCTCGCACAGGCCGAGCTGGTCGAACAGCTCTCGCAACGAGCGGGGTGCCGTCATCTGCGCCCGCTTCGTGCGATCTCGACGCGCAAATCGTCGCTCAGCGTAGGTTCGCGCGCCGAAATCGCGGAGTTCTCGACGATGATCTCGCATGCCGTCTCGTGGAAGGCACTGATGAGCGTCGAGAACGACAGTTCGAACGGGTAGATCATGTGCACATCCAGCGGCTCGGGCGTCCAGTCAGGCAGCACCGGGACGATGCTGCCGTCGCGCAGTTCGTTGGTGCAGATGATCTGGGTGGGCATCGCGCCGATGCCGAGCCCATGCAAGATGTACTGCTTGCACACCTGAAAGTTGTTGGCACGCGCCCGGATTCGCGGTGACAGTTCGCAGCGTCGGTTGTCTTTGGCCAGGATCAGCCTGCGTGGCCCGCAGAACCCGAAGTCGATGAACGGCAGCGCGTTCAGCTGCTCGGGCGCAGTGACCGGCTCGGGCAGTCGACGCACGAAGTCCGCCGACGCGCACAGGAACAGTTCGAGGCTGAACACCTTGCGGGCGATCAGCGTCGAATCCTGCAGCGGTCCGGTCCCGAACACCACGTCGAAACCGTCTTTGACCGGGTCGACCATGGAGTCCACCAGCCGGATGTCCAGCCGCGAGTGCGGATAGCGCTGCAGGAAGGTCGCGCCCACCCGCGATGCGTAGTCGATGCCGACGAAAACCGGTATGGCCACGCGCAATTCGCCTCGCGGCTCGTGCCGGCTGGCTTCGGCCAAGGCACGTACGCCGTTGGCCTCTTCGAGGATCTTCACCGCGTGCGCGTAGACCCGCTCGCCAAGGTCGGTCACGGTCAGTTGATGGGTGTTCTTGCGAAGCAGCTTGATGCCCAAGTCGCACTCGAGCTTGCTCAGCTTGCGGCTCACCGTCGACTTCGGCATGTCCAGCACCGCCGCCGCCTTCGAGACGCTGCGGCATTCCACCACCTTGCCGAACACCAGCAACGCGGCCAAGTCGAAGGTCGGGGCCTGCTTCATGAGAGTTCCAAATATGCAACAGGGTGTTGAAGGTTTGCACCTGTTTCGCTGATTTCTGCGGCTGTAGCGTCGGCCGGAACGGAGGAGGCCAGTGAGAAGGAGAGCCTCATGAGCCAAGACGTCCTGGTGGCCAAGCCGGCAAGCGGGCACTGGACCGACGCATATCCCGAATTGGGCCGCGGCCCCATCTCGCTCGACGACTGCGTGTCCGAGGAGTTCTACGCCAAGGAACGCGAGCATGTCTTCGCCAAAACGTGGCTCTATGTCGGGCGCGTCGAGCGCGTCCCGCGTTCGGGCAGCTACTTCACGCGCGAGCTGAAGTGTCTCAACACGTCGGTGATCGTCGTGCGCGGGAAAGACGGCGTGATCCGCGCTTTCCACAACATCTGTCCGCACCGCGGCAACAAGTTGTTGTGGCGCGACGATCCGTTCGAAGAAGTCCAAGGGCGCGCCCCCGTGCTGTACTGCCGGTTCCACGGGTGGCGCTACAACCTCGACGGGTCGCTGCTGGCCCCGACCCGCAAGGACTTGCTGCTCGACTTCGATCCCGACAGTTGCCGGGTGCCGCCGATCCAGTGCGAGGTGTGGGAAGGCTTCATCTTCGTCAACCTCAACCCGCTCAACACCGAGCCGCTGCGCGACTTCCTGGGCCCGCTGGCCCACGGCATCGAGGGCTATCCCTTCGACGGCCCGCACCAGGTATACCGGTTCAAGGCCGAATTGCAGTGCAACTGGAAGATTTTCGTCGACGGTTTCGCCGAGAGCTATCACGGTCCATACCTGCACGCGTCGTCGTTCGGCAACCTCACCGCCGAGGCCAAAGCCGCTCTGGACAAACCCAATCCCTTCACCGATGCGCTGGCCTACCAACTCAAGGGCCCGCACCGAATGTTCTCGTTCGCCGGCGAACCGTCACGCAAGACTCCGTACTCCAAGCCCATCGAATGCGTCATGGAGGCCAGTGCGGCCGGCCCGTGGAACAAGCGCAGCGATCGCGGTCCGATGCCACCCGGGCTCAATCCCACCCGCTCTGAGAAGTACGGGTTCGACTCCTTCCAGTTCTTCCCGAACTTCGTGCTGATCTTCGGGGCGTCCGGGTTCAGCACGCACACGCACTGGCCCACCGGCCCGCATTCGCACATTTTCGAAGTGGAGATGTTCTATCAGCCGCCGAGGACCCACAAGGAGCGGCTGGGACAAGAGCTCACCGTGACTTTTCTCAACGACATCATCCTGGAAGACGCCAGCCCGCTGGAAGGCATGCAGGCGATGCTCAATAGCGGTGTGATCAAGCAGTTTCCGGTCAACGACGAAGAGATCCTGATCCGCCACCTGCACAAGGTGGTCGCCGACTACGTCCGCGACGGCGAGGCCCGCAAAGCCGAGGTGCCATGAATCACTCACTGCCGCAACAGTTCCAGGACCTCGAACACCTGGTGCCCGAGTGGGCCATCGAAGACGGCCACCAGCGCTACGTGAAGCGGGTGAACAGTTCGATGGAACAGATCCGCGCGTTCTACGACGAGGTGTTTCCACACGCCCAGGCTGCGGTGGCGTATCTGGACGAATTCGACTACGACCAGCCGTTAACGCCGGAAGCCGCCAACTTGCGCAACCTGCTGTACTCGCTGATCACTGTGTCGCTGGCCGTGGAGTTGTGGAACCAGCCGCGCGTGCAGCATTCGGCGAACACGATCCTGACGCGATTGAGCTGATCCGGATGGACATCGTCGACTGCACACCGATGATCGGCAGCGAGATCAAGACCGACCTGGACACGCTGCTCTCGGGCCGCGAAGCGGAAACGATCCGCGACACACTGCAACAGCGCGGAGTGGTCTTCTTCCGCGGTCTGCAGATCAGCGACGAGCAGCAGGTCGCGATCGCCACCACATTGGGCGCCATCGTGGCCAACGAAGGCCAAGGCGGCATCTACAAGATCTCACTCGACAAGAACGTGAACGAGCGGGCGCAGTATCTGAAGGGTTCGATGTTCTGGCACTTCGACGGCTCGCTTCAGCCTTACCCGAATCTGGCGACACTGCTGCGGGCCGTCAAACTTTCGGACACCGGTGGACAAACGGAGTTCTGCAACACCTACGCCGCGTACGAGGAGCTACCCCAAGCCGACAAGGATGCGATCGCCGACCTCCGGGTGGTCCACAGCGCCGAACGCTCGCAGTACTACGTGAACCCGGAGATGAGCTACGAGGAAGTCGTGTTCTGGCAGAAGTCGCCGACGAAGTCCTGCCCTCTGGTGTGGACCCACCGGTCCGGGCGAAAGTCGCTGCTGCTGGGCGCGACAGCGGACTACGTGATCGGGTTGCCGGTGGAGCAAAGTCGTGCGCTGCTCGCACGCTTGCGTGACTGGGCCACTCAGCCCCGGTACGTGTACCGCCACGAGTGGCAGGTGGGCGATCTGCTGATTTGGGACAACACCGGCACCATGCACCGGGCGCTGCCGTATTCCGCCGACAGCGGCCGGCTCATGCACCGCACGGTGCTGGCGGGAGAAGAGCCGCTGCAGTGAAACTGGGACTCACGACGCCCGTCGTCACCAACGTCGGCGGCGCTGCGCTGACGTGGGAGAAAACCGCGACGATCGACGACATCGGCCGCGTCGCAGAGGCTGCCGACCGGCTCGGCTACCACCATCTGACCTGCAGCGAGCACATCGGCGTGCCGTCCAGTGAGGCGCCGCGGCGCGGCGCGCGGTACTGGGACCCACTGGCTACGTTCGGCTACGTCGCGGCGCGGACCCGGCAGATCCGGCTCGCCACCATGACGCTGGTGCTGGGCTACCATCACCCGCTGGCGATCGTAAAGCGTTACGGCACACTGGACCACGTCAGCAGGGGTCGGGTGATCCTCGGCGTCGGAGTCGGCACGCTGAAGGAGGAGTTCGACTTGCTCGGCGCACCGTTCGAGGACCGCGGTGCTCGCGCCGACGACGCATTGAAAGCACTTCGGGCGGCGCTGCCGAGTAACGAGCCCGCTTACTCTGGGGACTACTACGAGTTCAGCGGCCTCACGGTCGACCCCTGCGCGCTGCAGCCGCACATGCCCATCTGGATCGGCGGTCGCACCCGCCGGTCGCTACGACGGGCGGTCACCCTCGCCGACGGGTGGTGCCCGTTCAACGTCTCCGTCGCCACGGCTGCCGAATGGCTGAAATACTATGACCTTCCAACAGGTTTCGACGTCGTGCTGCCGGCGGATCGACCGCTCGACCCGGTGGGGCAGCCGGAGTCGACGAGACGAACACTTCAGACGATGGCCGCCGCCGGCGTGACAACCGTGTCTGCGCGGTTCGTCCACCACTCGCTCGAGCATTACCTCGAGCAGGTGCACGCGCTGGCCGAACTGCAACCCTAGAGCTGCGGGCCGATCGACGCGAGGAAGTCCTGCGTGCGCTGCCGCGACGCCGTGCGCGTGGCCGCGTCGGCACCAAGCGGGACGACACGGGCGGCAAGATCGGTGACGCCGGCATCGCGGTAGCGCCGCAACCGGGAAAGGATCGCGTTCTCGTCGCCCGCGGCCATCGTGTCGCCGACGTCTTCGGCGTCGCCGTGCTCGAGGAGCCGGACATAGTTCGGTGAGATCTCGGCGTGGCCGAGCACCTCGTTGGCATGGCCACGGGCAGCGTCGATCTCGTCGTCCCCGCACAACACCACCGGAACACAGGCGACGATCCGCGGGTCTGGCCGCCCGGCGCTGGCCGCCGCGGCGGTGATGCGGGGAGCCACGTGATGTTCGACGGCGCGTTCGTCGGCCATCCACAGGATGGTGCCGCCGGTGTGTTCGCCGGCGATGCGCAGCATCGTAGGACCAAGTGCCGCAAGCAGAATCGGCATCGTGGTCGATTCGGTGACGTCCATCGGGCTGTGCACGCGGAAGGTCGTGTTCTCGACGTCGACGCGGCCGGGTTGTCTGAACGCCGCGTCGAGCACCTGAAGGTAGTCGCGAACCAACGCGGCAGGGCGGTCATAGGTCAGGCCGAGCTGGTCGGCGACGATCCAGTGGTGTGACGGCCCGAGGCCGAGGGTGAACCGGCCGCGGCAGGCCATCTGCGTGGTGAGGGCCTGCTGCGCCATCGGAATCGGGTGGCGGGTCTGCACGGGCACGACCGCGGTCCCGATCTCGATGTGGCCAGTGGATTGTCCGAGTAGGGCAGCGGCAGTCATCGCGTCGAGGTAACCGGGGACCTGGGGAATCCAGAACGATGCGAAGCTTGCTGCTTCGGCCGCCTGCCCGTCGGCGATCAGTCCGGTCAGCCGCTCGTGGCGTGGACGCTCCTTGTCGGAGCCGATCATCAGGCCGAGGCGCACGTCGACTCCTGTTCACGGTACATAGCGACCCCATTCGTACGGCACCACGACCTGAAACGGCGCGGCGAGAAGAGGCTCGAGATCATCTTTGCACCAACGCTTTTCGAGTACGGGCCGGAGGCGCTGTGCGGTCTGGACCGGCTCGTCGTCGAGAAAGCAGTATGAGATCTGCTGGCCGGGCTCCGCGCTGCTGAAACCGCGGACGTCTTCGCCCACCCCGGTCCAGATTCCGGCGACGCCCTCGACGTCGAGTAGCTCTGACGCCTGGGCGGAGCCCCGTTCGAGGAGCAGGTACACGCCGCGGGCCGGCCACCACGGCAACACGTCGGCACCAATTTTGATTCGGCTCGCGGCGACCTTCGCGGTGACACCATAGACCGCGCGTTGCACCGGTGGAAGCAGCGGGAGCTTGCGGCCAGCCGCACCCAGGGCAATCGACAAGTCGTTGAAGCGTTGCAGCCCATTGACATCGGTGAAGAAGTACGTCATCACGTGGTCGATCGCGTCGAAGCGACCGGGGCTGGCCGCCCTGACCGCACGGCATTCCGGCGTCGACACGACGCGCAAGGATGCGCGCACGGCGGACAGCCGGTGTTGTTCGGGCCGATGGTCCAACGTGTGCCAACGCAGATACTCCGCATCGCTGCCGTCGGGATGGCGGGTCGCCATGGACACGAACAGCGTGCCGATGTCGCCTCGGCCGGCGTCGAGAACTCCGGCCACCTGATCGGAGGGCGTGCCAGGCAACATCATCAGCCGCGACTTCCTGCCGAGTTCGGTTCGGACCGTTGAAGTTCAGGATGGCGGGCTCCGATCATCCGGCGGAAGCCGTCCCGCCAGTGCACAGACGTGCGGCCGAGCACCTGGTGCATGTAGGTGACGTCGGGCCACAGCGGTGGGTGCGCGTCGGGGGTGTACTCGAACATCGGCTCGACGCCGACGAGCTCACCCATGTAGGTGCAGTACTCCTCGACACTGACGGTCTCGCTGCCGGCCCAATTGACGACGAGCGGAGGAGTCGAGGCAACCTCCATGGCGCGGATGCCCAGCCGCACGTAGTCGTCTTCATAGATCGGGTTGTAGTTATTGGGCTTGTCCGGATGCAGCCGGATCGGCTTGCGCGCCAACATCATTTCCAAGCGGTCGGCGGGGGCACCACCTTCGGGCCCGTACGTCGAGCAGATCCGGATGATCGTCAACGGAATACCGAAATGCTCAGCGACCCAGGTGCATACGGACTCAGCGGCAACTTTGGAGAAGCTGTAGTTCGCGCGCAGCGGCACACCCGGCGGGTCGGCCTCCGTCAGCGGTCGCCGGCCCTGATAGCCGTAGACCGACCCGGTGGAACAGAACACGAAACCCTTGGCCGCACGGCAATGATGCAAAAGCTGACCCGAGTTGTGGGCGTTGGTTTTTACGCAGGTCGGCCAATCGCCGGTGCCGGTGTCAACCGCAGCATGGAAGACGTAGGTGAAGTCGCCGGGCAGCATCGAGAAGTCGCCGGCGGACATATCGAGCACAATGGGTCTGATCCCGGCGCCCGCGAGCTTTTCGCGGTCGGCCGGACTGCGCAGCCGAGCCGCGCCCCAGACTTCGTTGTCCGGCGCTAGCGCCCGCGCGATGGGGAACGCGATCTTGCCGGTGGCTCCGGTGATGAGAATCTTTTCTCCGACGAGCACCTGACACCCTTCCTGTCGCGGCAGCTCTCCGCAGCCTATAAAGTACTTGATACCTAGCGCCATGGATCGGCGAGGAGTGCCGTGCGACTGACCTTGGATGCCGAACTGGAGGCCTTCCGGGCACGATTCGTCGCCTTCCTCGACGAGCATCTTCCGCCGGAGGCGGCCACCTGGGAGCGGTCACGGTCGAGCTCTCACGTCCCGGAGTGGGCGAGGCGGTGGCAACGGGCACAATTCGAGCACGGCTGGCTGTTGCCCGGAAATCCCCCCGAATTCGGTGGGCGCAATGCCGACATCCTGCAGCAGTACGTGCATCGCGACGAGCTGTCGCGGCGGCGGATCTATCACTGCTACAACCCGCAAGGCGTGGGCATCATCGCGGCGTCGTTGCTGTCGTTCGGCACCGAAGAACAGAAGCGCAGGTGGGCGGTGCCGATCCTGCGTGGCGACATGACCGCATCGCTGGGGATGAGTGAGCCCGGCGCCGGCTCTGATCTGGCCGGGCTGCGGACACAGGCGGTGCTGCGTACCGACGCCGGCGGGCGACACTTCGTGGTCAATGGGCAGAAACTGTGGACCTCCGGGGCGCACGACGCCGACGTGCTGCTCACGTTCGTACGCACGGATCCTGCCGCCGCGAAGCATAAAGGCCTGAGCGCCTTATTGATTCGCACCGACAGCCCAGGGGTGGTGTGCCGGCCGATCCCCGCGGTGTACGACCGCGACCAGCTGGACTTCAACGAGGTGTTCTTCACTGACGTGCGGGTGCCCGCCGAGAACCTTGTCGGTCCGCTCAATGGCGGCTGGAAGGTGGCCAACGGGTCGCTGGGCCATGAACGCACGCTCATGTGGATGAACTTCGCCAGCCACCTGCGCGACCTTCTCGACGACTTTCCCCTCGAGACCGCCGTCGACCGCGACCGTTTCGCGACGGCGGCGATCGACTATCAAGCGCTGCGGCTGCTGGGTTCCGCGGCGCTGGCGCGGGCGGCGCGAGGCAATCCCGACATGGCCGCCATCTCGGTGCTCAAACTGCTCGGTTCGGAGGGGGCGCAAAACGTGGCGAGGCATGCGCTCGACGCCGCGGGCGGCGACGGGCTCGCCGATCCGGCGATGACCGCGCTGTACAACCCGTACGGTTCGGATCACGCCACCGCAAGCTGGTTCGCGCGCTACGCGGCGAGCTATGCGGGCACGATCGCCGGTGGCACATCGGAGATTCAGCGCAACATCATCGCGCAGCAGGTCCTCCGGTTGCCCCGATCCTGAGCCGTCCCGGTCTCAGCGGACGAATCCCCATTCCGCTTCGTTGTCTTCGGTTTTCAGCCCCGGTTCGTCGTGTGCATCGGCCTCCGATGGCGGTCCGTCCGGCGGCCGGTGCTCGCCGATGGTGAGGATGGCGTGCACCGGACAGTCCATAATCGCGCGCATGACCGCGTTGTGGTCTTCGTCCAGCACGCTGCCGTCGCCGATCAGCGACGCGTAACCCCAGTCGTCGAGCGAGAAATAGCCGGGTGCATGTTTCGCGCAGACGCCGAAACCGTCGCACACCGTCCGATCGAGACGGATCTTCATCTGCTGGTCACCGCCTCCACCTCGTAGGGCCGCAGCGCATCGAACACGCCGGCACGGCATGCGGCGCAATCGTTTTCCAGGTGGCGGCTGACCACCTGCGGGAACTGCACAAGCAGGCTGGCGGCAACGTTGCAGGCCGCGTCCAGCGTGGCGCAGGCGCCTCGACCCCGTAGCACCACGGACCAGCGCTCGAGGCGCGTCAGATCCTCGGAGGTGGCGACGCCGTCACGGAGAGCCGACGTGACGGCCGACATCGCGGCGGTGCCGTTGAAGCACGACCCACATTGGCCGGCGTTCTCCCGGTCGAAATAGGCCATCACCGACGCCGCCACGGCTACCGGGCACTCGCTGGTGATCAGCGAGATCGCGCCGCACCCCAATCCGCTGCCGAGCCGCCGCAGCGCCTCATGATCCAGCGTCGCGTCGAGGATCTCGCGGTTCAGCATGCCGGCGAAGTAGCCGCCCATCAGCACGCCGCGCAGTTCATCGGCCGAAACACCATGCCATGCAAGAACTTCCGAGAACGGCAGGCCGTGCGGTAGCTCGTAGAGAGCAGGCGCGCGCCCCGCGCCGGTGATCGTCGCCAAGAAAGTGCCTGGCGACGCCGATGTGCCCGCCGCGCGGAACGCGTCTGCGCCGTGCCGGTGCACGAACGGCAGGACCGCAAGAGTTTCGACGTTGCTCACCAGCGTGGGCTCTCCCGCGACGCCCTCCTGGAACGGGCGTGGCGGCTTGTCCGTGGGCTTGGCCGGCCCGCCATTGATCGCGCGCACCGCCGCGGTTTCTTCACCAGCGACATACCCGGGGGTCACGGTGACCACGGTGATCGGCAGCTCGATCAGCCCGGCCGTCTCCAACTCGCTCACCGCGGCGTCGACACCCGACGCCGCCGACGCGTCCGACACGTAGACGTAGGCGCAATGGGCACCCACCATCTGGGCGGCCAGGCGCAGTCCGTCGAGCATGAGATGCGGCCGGTGCCGCAGCAGCCACCGGTCCTTGATAGACGCCGGCTCGCCCTCCTCTCCGTTGGCGACCACCACTGTTCCCGTGCGGCTGCGCCGGGCGTCGCGCACGGCCCGCACCTTGACGGCCAACGGAAACGCGGCACCGCCGCGGCCCAGCACACCGCTTCGGTCGGCTTCCTCGAGCAATTGCGCCGCATCGGAAAGCGACTGGTAGCCGCCGGCCTCGCGATACGTGTGCAGGTCCTCGATTCCCGGCTGCACCCGCAGTAAGCGCGGTGAGCAGCCGGGCCACACAGCTACCGCGAGATCTGTTGACAGCGCTGTGGTTTTCATGACGCCGATAGTCCTGCCGATAGGCTGGCGACCATGAGAACCGCAGTGGTGCGCGTCCAGGTCGACCCGGCCGGTGCGCTCACTCCTGCACAGTTAACCCATGGCATGACGACGCTCCGTGAACTCGCCGGCGGCGTGGGCGCCGAGGTAGTGGCCAACAACCTTGCGGCGATGCCGGCCGGTCGCCGTGAAGTGGAGCTGCTGATGGGCGGCCCCGATGCCGACCAACTGACGCGAACCGCGATTGCGTTGTGTCGCAAGGCGTTTGGCACCGATCCGGTGGCCGGAGTGCTCACCTACGTGAGCAGGGGAACGGACGACGACGCGCACGGGGTGCTCGCCGGGTTCGGGCTCAGCGGGGACATCACCCGGGTGCCCGGCGAGGAAGGCTGGGATGTTGTGTACGTAACGTTGCGCAGGCAAGACCTTGCCCGGGTGCCGGAAAGCCGCATCCACACGGCGCTCGAAGCCTCGCTGAACTGCGAGGTCCACATCCGCGTGATCTGAGGCGGCAGACGCGCGGCGAGTGTGCGGTTTCGTACGCGAAACGCCGGTGCGCACGTCAGGAAACGCACACTCGGTGACCGCTCGGTGTGCCATCAGCGGTCCCCCAAAAACTCCAGGATCGCCGGAGCGGCCTGCACCCAGGTGTCGAACATGTTGAAGCGCTTGACCTTTCCCTGCGCACGGGCCTCAGCCGCCCGCTCCCAGGCATCCTCTGGCCAGGGCGGGTCGATCAGCGTGGATCCCTTGATCAGGCAGCTGATCTCCAGGGAGGTGCGTTTGGGGTGGTCCCAGTCGTTCTCGCCGCCGCGGATGATCAGCGTCGGCACCCTGATGTTGTCGAACATCTCGTCCTCGACGCCGGGGATCGTCTGCCCCGGCTTCGGCACGAACGCGTTGAGCCAGCGCAGCATCACCTTGAGGAACTCATCGGCGTCGAGCGACAGGATGCGTTCCTCGTTGACGGGGTTCTCCGCGATGCGCTCTTTCCACTCGGCCACCTGCAGAAGGCCTTTCATGCCGAGACCGCGGACCGCGAGGATGCTGGGCACGATGTAGTACGAGCCGAGCACGAACGAGCCGTACACCCCGCCGACGATGTTCCACACCACCAGCTTGGTGACGATCTCCGGGTACAGCATCGTCGTCAGCATGGAATCCCGGGCGCCCCCCGAACCGCCGGCCAGGATGCACGGCCCGATGTCGAGACCGGTGATCAGCGCGTGCAGCGTCTCGGCCCGCATGTGCGATTCGCTCTGGCCGTAGAACTGGACGTCGGACTTTCCGCAGTTGGGCCGGTCCCACAACAGCACCCGATATCCGCCCTTGACCAGTTCGTCGGCCAGAGGCCGCAGCCCGTCGATGTCCTTGCTGTAGCGGCCGCCCGGGGTCAGAGCGATGAATTCGCCTGTCTTTCCAAGGGTCTCGTAGACGACGTTGCCGCCGTTGATCTCGATGCTGTTCTCCGTCATGCCTGCACCAGCACTTCGTTGCCGACCACCCGCACCGGATACGTCCGGATGCTCCATTCGGGCTTGACGGCCGTGGTTCCGGTCGCCAGCTCGAAACCCCACTGGTGCCATGGGCAGTAGATGTATTCCAGGTCGCGCACCATCACCGCGTCACCGGGTACGGACTCGTCGACTACTGTGCGACCGCGAAGCCTGCCTGCACACAGCGGGCCGCCCTCGTGCGGGCAATAGTTTGCGATCGCGTAGAACGTGCCGTTGATGTTGTAGACACCGACACCGTGACGTCCGATCGGCACCAATTTGTGTGTCCCAGGCGGGATTTCGTCGACAGTCGCAACGACGTGCTCTCGCCCCTGCGCGAGGCGCCGGGGTTTGGTCTCGTCTGCCAATTCAGAACACCCGCACCTGGCCCTCGAGGGCCGGAACCGTCTCGGGAAGGTGGTACGTCGCAATCCCGTTGCGGAACATAACCGCTTCCCGGGCATGCTCGGGAAGATGCTTGACCAGCCAGCGCGGGTCATCGAAGGTCCAGTGCGGGTAGTCCGACGAGTACAGCAGTATCTTTTCGCACTCCATCCACTCCAGCGCCCGGGTCAGCTCGGTCTTGTCCTCCGGATAGTCCAGCGGCTGGGTGGTGAACTTGATGTGGTCGTTGACGTATTCGGATGGCTTGCGCTTGATGTCCATCCAGGACTTGCGGGCCTCGTAGATCGCGTCCATCCGCCACATCAGCGGCAGGATCCAGGTGTAGGCGTGCTCCACCAGGACAATTCGCAGCGTCGGGAACCGGTCGAAGACACCGTCGAAGACCAGGCTCATGACCTGGTTCGCCGCCAGCAGGGAGTAGGTGACCATGAAGTCGTGGTTGTAGCTGGGCATGCCCACCGGAGGCATCGGCAGTTCTTCGTGATGGCTGCGCGACAAGTGGCAACTGACCGTGATGTCGTGCTTGGTGGCCGCGGCCCACAGCGGGTCATACTTCGGGTGTCCCCATGACGGACGCGGCTCGGCTTTGATCAGGATCTGCGCCATGTAGGGATGCCCGGCCCAGCGCTCGATCTCCCGGGCGGCTGCTTCGGGTTCTTCGATCGCGACGCAGATGGATCCGCGCCACCGCTCGTGCCAGTTGTTGTGAGCATCGAGCCAATGGTTGGCCTGCCAGTCGTTGAGTGCGCTCGACATTGCGGTGTTGGCTTCGGGGATCCGCGCGGAGTATGCGGCAGGCTCCAGCACGGCGATGTCGGCTCCGGCCTCCATGATCAGCTGCTTGAACGCGAGATCCGGGTCGCTGCCGGGGAATTCGCCGTCGGGCGGGAAGGTGTCCACCCGCATGGCGTAGGCGTGCGCGTAGTCGGGTGCGTCGTAGTAGATGAGCTCACCGACGCGGCGGGTGAGGAAGTACTTGCTGCGCCACGGCTCGGGGATGTAGTTGACCAGATCGCCGCGGCGGGGGACCGGATGGACGTCGGAGTCGACGCACCGCACAGCGATGCGCTCGGCCGCCGGCTTGCGCTCTGTCGTCGTGACCGTCATCGCGTCTCCCTTGATTGCGAAGCTCTACCTCTACTGTGCGCCGAGACCGGCGCCGACGTCTATTCCGTACAGACTCGCGGCGTTGCGCCAGCACAACTTGTCGCGCTGCTCGACGGTATAGCTGCTGGGCACCGTCAGCTCGCCGAAGTGCCAGTGCGGATAGCTCGAGCCGAACATCACCATGTCCTCTTTGCCGGTGAAGGCGAACCACTCGCCGGCGAACTCGGTGTCACCGGGCCCGTCGAGACTGCCCTGGACGAAGTACACGTGGCCGGGCAGATAGTCGCTCGGCATCTGCGGTGCCCACGGCGTCTGCTCGAGATGCGGCCTGCCGAAGCAGTCCATGCGCCAGATGAATGGCGTCAGCATGTCTGCGGCGCCGTCGGCCCACACGAACTTCAGCTGCGGCATTCGCTCGAACACACCCTCGGCGATCATGTTCATCAGGTGGTACAGGTAGTTCAGCGCCATGAACCCGAGGTACTGCTCGTAGGTGCGGGTGTTGCCCGACGGCGTCGGTGCGGCAGCAACCCCCGAACCCACCTCGATGTGAACGGCCACAGGAAGATTCGCGTCGACCGCGGCTTCCCAGAGGGGCCAGAACTGAGGCTTGCCGTATAGCTCGCGCGACTGCAGCGGGATCCCGATCTGCACGACGCGGGGATGGTCCTTGTACCGGGCGATCTCCCGCAGTGCACCGGCGATGTCGTCCGGATTGACGCGGATGGTGCCGCGGAAGCGGTCGCCGAACTCGCTGTGCTCCAGCCAGCGCGACACCAGCATTTCGTTGTGCGCTGCCGCGATCGCCGTACCGAGGTGGCGGTCGGGCATGATGCCCCGGGTCATCGGGTGCAGGACCGCGACGTCCACATGGCGGTCAGCGAAGAGGTGCTCGGCGACCACGTCGGGCTCAGAGCCTGGGTACTGACCGTTCGGGCCCTTCGTGCCTTTCGCGTATTCGCCACCCGGAGCGCCGTACCAATCCATCTCGTAGTCGGGAAAGCCGCGACTGCGGTACGGCTCCCGCAGAAAGCCCCGCAGATCCGAGTTCGAGCGGCAGAAGATGTGCACGCTCGCGTCGATCAGCGGGGTGCGGTTGCCGTCGCGGTGTTCAATCACGAGATCTCGTCCTTAGTGGCGCCGGCCGGCGGCCCAAGCCTTACCTGCTAGCGAACCTAATCATTATTTCGGCACACTACACTTCAGGTTCACAGTGTAAAGCTGAATTCTTCGGCGGCAAGAATTCGGTTCTCGGGCCGGATGACCGGAACGCGGGATCTGCGGGCGGACCGACGTGGTCGACGCGAGCGGCGCGCTGGTAAGTGGGCGAGACGCTTAGGAGATTGGCCCTTTCACTCCTGAGAATGATATTCTCGCCGCGAAGTCGACCCGGCCTGAGGAGACGCCGAATGCTTCTGGAGTTCGACGCCGACCAAAAGCTATGGCAAGACACTGTGCGCAACGCCGTGGCCAAGCAGTGTCCGCCGGCACTCGTGCGCAGCGTCGCCGAGCAGGGGACCGATCCGACTCAGGTGTGGAAGGCGTACGTCGACGCCGGCTGGACCGAGATGAACGATCCGGAAAACGCAGTCGAATTGGCAATCGTTGTCGAGGAGCTGGGCCGCGCCACCGACCCGACGCCGTTCTTGGCGACGATGACGCAGTTCGCGCCCCTGGCCGGCGACCGTTTCGACCCCCACCAGTCGGGCGCGGCGGTGTTTGCGGGAGTGACCGCCCACCGCGACGCCGACGGCTGGGTGCTGAACGGCACCGCGCGCCACGTACTCGACGGCGACCGCGCCGACCGAGTGGCGGTGGTGACCGCTGCCGGCGTGTTCCTCGTCAACAAGGGCGACGTGACGGCGCGGCGCACGCCGGTGTTCGACCCGGTGCTGCATGTCGCCGATCTCGTCTTCGCCGGGCTTCGGGTGCCCGAGAACGCCCGCGTCGGTGACGCCGATGTCGAGCGGTCATGTCACGTCGCACTCACCGGGATGGCGATGACGATGGTGGGCGCGTGTCAGCGCATCCTCGACCTGGTCCTGGTCCACGTACGGGACCGTCATCAATTCGGGGTGCCCATCGGCTCCTTTCAGGCCATGCAACACAAGTGCGCCGACATGCACGTCGCGATCGAACGTGCCCGGGCGCTGGCCTATTTCGCTGCGCTGACGATCGCGGCCGACGATCCGCGGCGTCGGCTCGCGGCGGCGATGGCGAAGGCATCCGCTGGCGAGTGTCAGTCACTGGTGTTCCGACAAGGCTTGCAGTCGTTCGGCGCGATGGGTTTCACATGGGAGAACGATCTGCAGTTCGCGCTCAAGCGGGCCAAGGCTGGCGAGCTGATGCTCGGCGGCGCAGCCGAGCACCGAGCGACGATCGCCGAGGAGTACCGTGCAGCTGACTTTTGATCCCGACGTCGAGGAGTTCCGGGCCGAGTTCCGCGCCTTCCTCGACGAGCATTTGCCTTCTGAGGCAGAGACATTGGAGCGGCCGCGGTCGGTATCGCACATGCCGCAGTGGGCGCGCCGCTGGCAGCGGCTGCTGTTCGACAACGGCTGGCTGCTGCCCGGGCAACCGCCCGAGTTCGGTGGCCGCAACGCCACGGTGCTGCAGCAGTATGTGCATCTGGAGGAGCTGTGCCGGCGGCGGATCTACCACAGCTTCAACCCGCAGGGTGTGAATATCATTGCGGCATCGCTGATTACGTTTGGCACCGACGAGCAGAGGCATCGCTGGGCGGTGCCCATACTGCGAGCCGAGATCACCGCGTCACTGGGCATGAGCGAGCCGAGTGCGGGCTCGGACCTGGCCTCGCTGCGAACTCGTGCTGAATTCACTTCGGACGCCGACGGCGATTTTTTCGTTGTCAACGGCCAGAAGGTGTGGACGTCGGGCGCCCACGACGCCGACGTGCTGCTCACATTCGTCCGCACCGACCCGAATGCGCCCAAGCACAAGGGAATCAGCGCGTTGATGATCCCCACCGACACGCCCGGCGTGGTGCGCCGGCCGTTCGCGTCGATCTGCGGCCAGGACGACCTCGACTTCAACGAAGTCTTCTTCACCGACGCCCGCGTTCCCGTCGAGAATCTGGTCGGTCCACTCAACGAGGGCTGGCGGGTGGCCAACGGATCGCTGGGCCACGAGCGCACGATGATGTGGCTGGGGTTCGCGGACCGCCTCAACAACGCGATGACCGACTTCCATCCGAGGACGGCGCTGGAGCGCGACCAGTACGCCACGATGGTGATGGACTACACCGCCCTTCGGTTGCTGGGCTCTGCGGCGCTGGCGCGCGCGGCCCGCGGCGAACAGGACACGGCGTCGGTGTCGATGCTCAAGCTGCTCGGCTCGGAGGCCGAACAGCGCGGCTTCGAGCATGCGCTCGCCGCAGCTGGATCCGACGGGCTGACCCATCCCGCGCTGACGGGGCCGTATGCGCCGATGAACCTCGACCACTACTTTGCGAGCTGGTTCGAGCGCTACGCCCGCAGCTTCGGCGGCACGATCGCCGGCGGCACGTCGGAAATTCAGCGCAACATCATCGCGCAGCAGGTCCTCGGGCTGCCGCGACGATAGGCGGCCGACTGCCTACTTGGCCCAGTCCTCGCCGAACGCCCCGTGCCCGGGCCAGTCGCCACCGGAGAACGTGGTCGCCTTGACCTGCGGGGCTGCCCTGGCAATCGAGGGGGTGGTGGCCGGGAGCGGCGAGGTGATGGTGCTGTCGCCGTTGGCGACCATGTGCAAGGCGCCGATTCCAGCCGAGCCGGTTTGGACCGTCGCGACGCCCATCGCCGCCAGCGCAGCGGCGGCTGCAACGAGTGCGATCCTTTTCCATTGCGTGGACATCATCGACTTTCGACGGTAGTCGACGCAGACGGCGCTGACTCGAAACCTCAGGCACCCGTACGGTGATTCACAGCTTTCGGCGCGCAAAGCGAAGCTCAGCGTCGCTTGCGCGCCGAACTCACACGATGACGGCCGCTTCCTTGCGTTCGGTGATGGGACGGGCCAATTCTTGCTCGTCGCAGATCCGCTGCAGCTTGTCCAGCGTTTCGTCCAGGCCGGGACCCAGCCTGCGGCCGGGAGTGAAGGTGGCCGGCAGATGGCGCATGCCCTGGATCACGCCGATGGTGTCGTAGTGCACGGTTCCCTCCGGATCGCACTGGTAGTCCGGCATCCGGTCGAGCACCGCGGTGAGCATCGCCTTGAACACGGTGCGCGCCACGTTGGAGCCGGCGCAGCGGTGCACCCCGATGCCAAAGCTGAAGTGCCGGTTGCCTTTTCGGTCCATGTGAATCTCATTGGGTTCAGGGAACACCGCGGGGTCGCGGTTGGCCATCGCCCACGAAATCCACAGCCGCTCGCCTTCTTTGAAGTGGGTGCCCTCGACCTCGACATCGGCCGAGAACGTGCGGCCGTCGCCAGGCGCCGGCGTGAAGTAGCGCAGGAACTCCTCAGTCGCCATGTCCAGCAAGCGGTCTCGTTCGCGGGACAACAGCTCGCGCTGATCCGGGTGCTGCGACAACCATTCCAGGGAGTGCGCGGTCAGCGCGGTGGTGGTGTCGAAGCCGCCGCCGATGAGCAGGCCCAGCATGCCCATGATCTCGAGATCCGGTGCCGGCTCGCCGTCGATGCGCATGTTGACGAGCGCGTTCACCAAGCCCGGCCTCGGGTTCTCACGGATCTCCATCATGGTGGTCAGCAGATCCAGCCCCATCTCACGGTGCATGGCGACCACACGGTCGATGTCCGGGGAGTCCTCGGGGGTGTACACCGCAGCGTGGGTGGGCTCGCTGTAGATGGCCCACTTCTTGAGCGGAATGCCCATCATCGCCAGCGTGAGCACCGCGGGCACGATGTTGGCCAGATCGTCGACGAAGTCGATGCGGCCCTCTTCGATCTTCTCGTCGATGCTGGCGCGCACGATCTCGTCGATGAACGGCTCCCATCGCTTGACCGCAGCCGGCGACAGATACGGGTTCAGCACTGTTCGGTAGAGGCGGTGCTCCGGATCGTCCATCTCCAACATGCCGCCGCGAATGCCGTTGACACGCTTGGCATAGGGGATCGCGATGCCTTTGTACGGCGTCTGACCGGTGACGTCGTGATGATTGGAGACGGCCGGACAGCGAGCCAGCTCGAAGACTTCCTTGCTGCCCGCGGCCACCCAATGCCCGCCATAGGTGTCCGACCAGGCCACCGGGCACTTCTGGTGCATCTCCTCGGTGATCTTCTCGAACTGCAGCCGGTAGTCCGGGGTGTGACGGTCGAAGTGATAGCGGGGCTGCCTGCGTTCGCTATCGCTATCGCTTCCGCTCTCGATGTCGACGCTCACGCGTTGTCTCCCTTGGCTACTCACTCTTCGATGCGGATGGCTTGCTCAGGGCAGGAGTGGGCGGCTTCGCGAACCAGCTCTTCTTGGCCGGGTGCCACCACCTCCGACACCGGCGACGACGTCCCGTCGATGTCGTTGAGCTCGAACGCATCCGGGGCGACCATCTTGCACAGCGTGTGGCCCTGACAGCGGTCCCCGTCAACCCAAACCTTCACTGCTTCCCCTAAATGTGGTAGTCGTACCACTTCAGATAGCCGCCCGCGTCCACGCGCAGCTGCATGCCGGTGACATACCGGGCCTCGTCGGATGCCAGCCACAACACCGCGTTGCTGATGTCTTCGGGCTCGACGTAGGGAATGCGCATCGCCTGCTGCACCCCGAACACCGGCTCGGCGTCCGCGCGCGTCGGGTGCTCGAGATCCGGGCGGAAGGCCCGGTACATCGGTTCGCTCTGCAACATGTTGGTGTTGGTGTTGGTCGGATGGACGACGTTGGCGCGGATGCCGCGCGGCGCCACCTCGGTGGCGAGGTCGTGGACGTACTGCGACAGCAGCCGCTTGGCGGTGACGTATGCCATGCCACCGGGATCGGCGCCCGGATTGTCCTTCTTGGCAACGTCCATCAGCGCAGCCGTCGAGCCGGTCGCGATGATCGACGCGCCCTCGTTGAGGTGCGGTAAGGCGACCTGGATGGCGTTGATGGTGCCGATCAAGTTCGTGTTGATGACGTCGCACCAGGCCTGCAGCGGCGGGTCGCCTTTCATCCCGGCGATCCCGGCCTGGGCCACGACGATGTCGACCTTGCCGAATTCGGTCAAGCCGTTCTGCAGCGCCTCGCGCAGCTGAGCGGGATCGCGCACGTCGGCCTGCGCGGTCAGCACGCCCTGGCCGGTCTTCTCGATGAGGCGGGCGGTCTCCTCGAGGTCCTCGGGCTGCGCCAGCGGGTAGCCGATGGTCTCGATGTCGTGGCAGATGTCCACGGCGATGATGTCGGCGCCCTCCTCGGCCAAGCGAACCGCGTGACTGCGGCCCTGCCCGCGGGCAGCGCCCGTCACGAATGCGACTTTGCCTTCAACGCGTCCCACAGAGTGTCCTTTCGTTCGACTGATCGGTCAGGTGTTGCGGCCGCCGTTGACGCCCAGGATCTGGCCGGTGATGTAGCCGGCCTCGTCGGAAACCAGGAAGGCGCACGCGGCGGCGATGTCCTCGGGTTTGCCGATGCGCCGCACCGGCGTGCGATTGATGTTTTCCTGGACGTCGCCCAGATAACCGCGAGCTTCGGCGCTGCGCAGCATCGGCGTGTCGATGAAGCCGGGCGGCACGGCGTTGACCGTGATGCCGCTGGGTCCGTATTCCAGCGCCAGTGTCTTGGTGAGCCCGTTGACCGCGGACTTGGCCGCGACGTAGGCGCCCATGTAGGGGACACCCGAGTGAGTGCTCGACGAGGAGATGTTGACGATGCGCCCCCAGCCGGCCTCGATCATGTCCGGCAGCACCGCCTGGATGCAGTGAAAGACGCCGTTGAGATTGACGTCGATGATCCGTTGCCAGTGCTCGAAGCTGATGTCGGTGAAGCGCTTGAACGAATCCATGCCCGCGGCGTTGACCAGAACCGTCACCGGCCCGAACTGACCGCGGATCTCGTCCAGCGCGGCGTCCACCTGTGCCCGGTCGGTGACATCGGCGGTGAACGCCGACTCGTCATCGTCCGGTGCGCGCAGATCGAGGGTGGCTACCGCGAGCCCGTCTTTGCGCAGGCGCGCGGCGATGGCCTGCCCGATTCCCGAGGCGCCTCCAGTGACGACAGCGGTTCTCATCGCACAGTTAGCCCGTCGTTTCTGGTGCCAGCGGCCGCGAAAAGCGCAACCGTCTTCATGGTGGACAAGAATCTCCCTTCCGGTTTTGAGAACACTACTCTCAAATATCGCCTGCGTGCAACCGCGCGACGTGCCTGGTCAGGGCGGTGAGGTGGTAGCCGTCAGTCGCTCTGACCAGCGCCGCAGGGTTGAGCCGACTTGCTTGAGTTCTCTGAATCGGAATGTATGATTCGCCGCAGATGAGAACCAAATTATCAAGGTGGTCTAGGAGGCCGAATGGCGCAACAGGGCACGGCGACTGACACCGCTCGGCAGTCCGCCAACGGAAGCTCTGGTCCGGGTTCGGCCGATCGGCACCTTCTGATCGACGGGCAGCTGGTGGGCGCCGCGAAGACCTTTCCTTCCTATAACCCTGCGACCGGCGCAGTGGTGGGTCACGCGCCCGACGCCACCGCGGCCGACGCAGAGGCCGCTGTCGCCGCGGCGCGACGTGCGTTCGACACGACGGACTGGTCGACGAACGTCGAGCTGCGCGTCCGCTGCCTCGAGCAGCTGCACCGCGCGCTCGTCGAGCACCGCGACGAACTGGCCGCGCTGACCGTTGCAGAAGTCGGCGCAACCCAGATGCTGTGTGCCGGCCCGCAGCTGGACCAGCCGATCGACATCGTGCGCTACTACGGCGAACTGCTGAAGACCTATCCGATGACCGAAGACCTCGGCAACATCGAGAGCAGAGGTGCTCAGCACCACCGCTGGGTGGAGAAAGAGGCGGCTGGCGTCGTCGCCGCGATCATCGCCTACAACTACCCCAACCAGCTCGCCCTGGCCAAGCTCGCCCCCGCGCTGGCCGCCGGCTGCACAGTCGTTCTCAAGGGCGCCCCGGACACGCCATTGGTCACGCTGGCGCTCGGCGAGCTGATCGCCAACCACACCGACATCCCGCCGGGCGTGGTCAACGTGCTCAGCTCGTCGGCCCCGGAGGTGGGCGCGGTGCTGACTACGCACCCGGACGTCGACGTCGTCACGTTCACAGGCTCCACCGCGACCGGCCGCAAGATCATGGCCGCGGCCAGCGACACCCTCAAGCGGGTGTTTTTAGAGCTCGGCGGCAAGTCGGCGATGATCGTTCTCGACGACGCCGACTTCAACACCTGCGCAATGATGGCCGCGTTCATGATCACCTCTCACGCGGGCCAGGGTTGCGCAATCACCACGCGGCTGCTGGTGCCGCGCAAGCACCACGACGAGATCGTCGAGCAGGTCCGCAATTTCCTCGGCATGGTGCGCTACGGCGATCCCGCCGACGAGGCCACCTACATGGGGCCGCTGATCAGCGAGCGTCAGCGCGACAAGGTGGACGCCATGGTGCAACGGGCGGTGGCGGCGGGCGCCACGTTGGTCACCGGCGGCAAGAAAGTCGACGGCCCGGGCTACTTCTACGAGCCGACGCTGCTGACCGACGTCGATCCCGACAGCGAAATCGCGCAGGACGAGATCTTCGGGCCGGTGCTGGTGGTGATCGCCTACGACGACGATGATGACGCGGTGCGAATCGCCAACAACTCGATCTACGGGCTGTCCGGCGGGGTGTTCGGTAACGAGGAGAGGGCGATCGCGCTGGCGCGGCGCATCCGCACCGGCACCTTCTCGATCAACGGCGGCAGCTACTTCAGCCCCGACGCGCCGTTCGGCGGCTACAAGCAAAGCGGCATCGGTCGCGAGATGGGCACGAAAGGGCTCGAAGAATTCCTGGAGACCAAGACGCTCGCCACGGTGGTGCAGTAGTGAGTGAGCCGCTGGACGGAATCCGTGTCCTCGAAGTCGCGATGTACGGCTTCGTCCCGTCGGCCGGCGCGGTGCTGGCCGAGTGGGGCGCCGACGTCATCAAGGTCGAGCACGCGGTCACCGGCGACCCGCAGCGAGGGCTGCGGCAGACCGGACCACTGCGGGTCGAAGGCGACCCGAACCCGAACATCGAACACGCCAACCGCGCCAAGCGCAGCATCGGGCTGGACATGTCCGTGCCGGAGGGCAAAGAGGTATTGCTCGAATTGGCAAGGCGCGCAGATGTTTTCCTGACCAGCTTCCTGCCGGGACACCGCAAGAAGTTCGGCATCGACGTCGACGACATCCGCGCGGTGAACCCGGACATCATCTACGCCCGCGGTAGCGCGCTGGGGCCGCGCGGCGAGGAATCGGTCAAAGGCGGCTACGACATGACCGCGTTCTGGTGCCGCGCCGGCACCGCCGCGACCATTACGCCGCCCGGCATGGAAGGCATGATCGCTCCTCCGGGCCCGGCGTATGGCGACACCATCTCCGGCACCAATCTCGCCGGGGGCATCGCCGCTGCGCTGCTCAAGCGTGAGCGCACCGGCGAGCCGTCGATCGTCGACGTCTCGCTGCTGGGCAGTGGTCTGTGGTCGCTGGGTCACACGGTTGCGCTGACCAAGCACCTCGGCCAGCTGATGGTCAGCCCGCCGCCGGGCATCCACGGCTCACCGATCAACCCGCTCGTCGGCGTGTACCCGACGGCCGACGGCCGCTACATCTCGTTCGTGATGATGCAGGCGTCGAAGTTCTGGGCCGACGTGTGCAAGCACATGGATCTCGAGGAGTACATCGACGATCCGCGCTTCGCCGGCGACGAGCAGATCGCCGCGAATACCGCCGAAGCAGTGGAGATCCTGAAGGCCGCGATGTCCAAGCGGCCGCTGGTGGAGTGGAGCCAGCGGTTCGCCACGCTGGCCGGGCCGTGGGCGCCGGTGCAGGACACGCTGCAGGCGGCTGAGGATGCGCAGGTGCGCGCCAACGAATACCTCGTCCGCGCGGGCCAACTCGACCTCGTCGCCAACCCGGTGCAGTTCGACGTGTCGGCGCCGCGGACCGGGCCGGCGCCGGGGTTCGCCGAGCAGACCGACGAGATCCTGGCCGAACTCGGACTGGACTGGGACCGCATCATCGAGCTCAAGACCGCCGGCGCGGTCACCTAGGCTGGACGCCCCATGCCGTACGTCGCGTCGATCGGAACCTATCTGCCGTGTTGGGGAGCGGCGCTTCACCGGGTTGCCGGCGACGACGAGGATGCGATCACGCTTGCGGTCGAGGCCGGCCGCGCTGCGCTGGACGGCAGCGCGGCGGTGGAGCGGGTGGTGATCGTCAGCCGCCACTTGCCGCTGCTGGAAAGCAGCAATGCCGCAGTCCTGCTGGCGGGTCTGAGCCTGGACCCAGAGCTCGAAGTCGACGAGCGTCTCGGTGGTGCTCCGGCCGCGCTGGACGCGCTGAGCTCGGCGCGTCCTCGGACGCTGGTGATCGGAGTGGACCTGGAGCCGGCCGGTGCCGCCGCGGTGCTGACGGCAGACAACGGGCTATGGGTGCGAACAGCCGCCCGGGTCGCCCGCAGCCTCCCGGTGCGCACCCGCAACACGATCGGCGGGGTCCACGACTACGGCGATCCGCGGCTGCTGCACGAACGGGGCCTGATCGCCTCCCTCGGCGCGGCCTGGCTGGATACGCCCGCCGCGCTGGCCGGCGTGGACCACGCGACCGCCGCGGAACTATGCCTCGGAGATCCGGCACCGCTGCCGACCATGGGGGCGAGTGCGGGGCTATTCGCGCTGGCGGCGATGGCCGAAGCCGGCAAGACAGGGCCGTTGGTGGCCGTCGAGCAGGCCAGCCTGTCCGGTCTGACCGTGGTGGGCGGTCATGCGCCCACCCACCGGCGTGAGCCCGAACCACGAGAGATGCCGGCGGGCACAGTGGTACCCGGCGCGGACATCCCGATCTCGCTCGCGGCCTACGAGCGGGCCTTCGAAGCCAAGGTCCGGTGGGAGGCGGGCAAGTTTGCCGACAGCGACGAATTGGATTTTCCGCCCCGCTATCGCGTCGACCCGGACGGCCGGTTGAAGACGCGCTACGAACGTGTGCCGCTGCCCCGCACCGGCACCGTCTACACCGAGACCACGGTGCACATTCCGGTTCCTGGCCTCAAGGCTCCGTATTCGCTGGTGATCGTCGAACTCGACGGTGTGGGGGTGCGCGCGCTGGTGAAGGTGACCGGCGCCGAGCCCGGAACGGTCGGCATCGGCGATCGCGGCCGGCTCGCGCTACGCCGGGTGGCGGTCAGATCTGGGGTTCCTGATTACGGATATGCATTCGAACCCGAAACGAGTGTGGCGTGAGTCATACTCTGTTGACGCTTGAGAAAGTGGCTGAGCCTGACATCGCCGAGGTGACGTGCGCCAGCCATTGCCGAAAGGCGCAGGAGGGGACGGCATGCGGAAGGTAGCCATTGTCGGCGCTGGCATGACTCCCTTCGCCGAGCACTTTGCGCTCGGCATCAAAGATTTGTTGCCGATGGCGTTCGCCGAGTGCGCGGCGAGTGTCGACAACGGCATCGACAAGTCCGACCTCGGGGCCGCCTGGTTCGGCGCGATGGGTACTCCCGACGGCTTCCCTTCCGGCATCCTCGCCGACACCCTGGGTTTGCCGGACCTGCCCGTCACGCGGGTGGAGAACTCGTGCGCGACGGGCAACGACGCGGTGCGCAACGCGCTGTTCGGGGTCGCGTCCGGTGCGTGCGACGTCGCGCTCGTGATGGGCGCGGACAAGATCCGCGAGACGTCCACCAAGGACATGGTCTGGGAGTGGGAAGCCATGGCCCGCGATATGGCCTGGGACTACCCGCTGGGACTGGTGTCGCCCGCCGGATTCGCGTTGCACGTGGCGCGCTATCTGCACGAGTCACCCGCGACGAAAGAGCACATGGCGATGGTCGCGGTCAAGAACCACCGGCACGGCGCGAACAACCCCAAGGCGCGACTGCAGTTCGAGATCACGATGGAGCAAGCGCTCGCCGCGCCGACCATCGTGACCCCGTTCGGGCTCTACGACTGCGCGCCCCAGAGCGACGGCGCTGCGGCGCTGGTGCTGGCCGCCGAGGACGTGGTCGCCCAGTTCACCGACCGGCCCGTCTGGATCCGCGGCGTCGGACTTGGCCTGGATTCGGTGATGCACCAGCACAAGACCGACATGACCACGTTCCCCGCCACGGTGCGCGCCGCGAAGCAGGCATTCGGGATGGCCGGGCTCACGCCGGCGGACGTGGACGTGGCTGAAGTGCACGACTTCTTCACCGGCATCGAGCTGATGAGCTACGAAGATCTGGGCTTCGCCGACCGCTTCGGCGCGTACAAGCTCGTCGAGGCGGAGGTCACCAGCATCGGCGGACCGTTGCCGGTGAACCCGAGCGGGGGACTGAAGTCGAAGGGCCATCCGCCGGGCGCCACGGGCGTCGCGCAGTGCGTCGAGCTGTTCGCCCAGCTACGCGGAGAGGCCGTCAATCAGGTTGACGGTGCTCGGATTGCCCTGGCGCACAACATCGGTGGGCCCACAGCGGTGTCAGCCGTGACGATCCTGGAAGGGCCAAAGACCTGATGGCGACAAGGACCAAGGGGCCGGAACGCTGGGGCACCGGCATCTCGCTTGGCCGAGGCTCCAAGCCGGCGCAGGCCATCGGCGGGTTCTTCGCGATGTCCGGTGACGCGATCATGTTCATCTTCCGCCGGCCGTTCCAGTGGCGCGAATTCTTGGAGCAGTCCTGGTTCGTCGCACGCGTCTCGCTGCTGCCGACGGTGATGGTGGCGATTCCGCTGACGGTGCTGGTGAGTTTCACGCTCAACATCCTGCTGCGCGAACTGGGGGCGGCTGACTTGAGCGGTGCCGGTGCCGCGTTCGGCGCCGTCACCCAGGTGGGGCCGTTGGTGACGGTGCTGATCGTGGCGGGCGCGGGTGCGACGGCGATGTGCGCCGACCTGGGTTCGCGGACCATTCGCGAAGAGATCGACGCGATGGAGGTGCTGGGCATCAACCCGGTGCAGCGGCTGGTGACGCCCCGGATGCTGGCGGCGGGCCTGGTGGCACTGCTGCTGAACAGCCTCGTGGTGATCATCGGCATCCTGGGCGGCTACATCTTCTCGGTGTTCGTCCAAGACGTGAACCCCGGCGCGTTCGCCGCCGGCATCACGCTGCTCACCGGCGTTCCGGAAGTGATCATCTCGTGCGTCAAGGCCGCGCTGTTCGGACTCATCGCCGGACTGGTCGCGTGCTACCGCGGACTGATCATCACCGGCGGCGGCGCCAAAGCCGTCGGCAACGCCGTCAACGAAACGGTCGTGTACGCGTTCATGGCGCTGTTCGTCGTGAACGTGGTCGTCACCGCAATCGGCATCCGGGCGACGGTGAAGTGATGGGGCACAGGCGATGACGCTGCGCGCCACCTACCCCCGGGTATTCCGGGCCCTCGACCAATTCAAGCGGCCGGTTACCACCCTCGGCCGCATCGGCGATCACACCTTGTTCTACGGCAAGGCGATCGCCGGCACTCCGCACGCGACCTTGCACTTCCGCCGCGAGATCATTCGGTTGATCGCCGAGATCAGCATGGGCGCAGGCACATTGGCGCTGATCGGCGGTACCGTGGTGATCGTCGGCTTCTTGACGCTGGCCGCAGGTGGCACGCTCGCCGTGCAGGGTTACAGTTCGCTGGGCAACATCGGCATCGAGGCTCTGACCGGCTTTCTGGCGGCGTTCATCAACGTCCGCATTTCCGCGCCCGTCGTCGCCGGAATCGGCTTGGCCGCAACCTTCGGCGCCGGCGTGACCGCGCAGCTGGGCGCGATGAGGATCAACGAGGAAGTCGACGCACTGGAGTCCATGGGCATCCGGTCCGTCGAATATCTGGTCAGCACGCGGATCGTCGCGGGGATGATCGCGGTGGTTCCGCTGTACTCGATCGCCGTCATCTTGTCGTTCGTCGCGAGCAAGTTCACCACCGTGGTGATCTTCGGGCAGTCTTCCGGGCTCTACAACCATTACTTCTCGACGTTTTTGAACCCGATCGACCTCTTGTGGTCGTTCCTTCAGGCCATCTTGATGGCACTGGCGATCCTGTTGGTTCACACCTACTTCGGCTACTTCGCCCAGGGCGGACCATCCGGCGTGGGTGTGGCCGTGGGTAACGCGGTGCGAGCGTCGTTGATCACCGTGGTGTCGGTGACGCTGCTCGTGTCGCTGGCGATCTACGGCTCGAACGGCAACTTCAACCTGTCGGGATAAGAGAGGAGGTCGATGAAGCCCAGTGTCACGCGGCCCCTCGTGGGCTTGGTGAGCGTTCTGCTGGTGGTCGCGGTCGTGGCCGTGGCGATCATCCTCTTTCGCGGCGGGTTCACCAATTCCGTTCCGGTGACGGTGGTTTCGCCCCGCGCCGGGCTGGTGATGAACCCCGACGCCAAGGTCAAGATGCGGGGCGTGCAGATCGGCAAGGTGGAATCGATCGAAGAGCGTGCCGACGGTCACGCTGTCCTCCACCTGGCGATGGACCCCAGTGCGCTGAAGTACATTCCGCGCAACGTGCTCGTCAACGTCGCGTCGACCACGGTCTTCGGTGCGAAGTATGTGCAGCTGGTTGCACCGAAAAACCCGGATGCGGAGACGATCAAGCCAGGTGCGGTGCTCGACGCGAAGAATGTCACCGTCGAAATCAACACGGTATTCGAGCAACTGTCGAAGCTGCTGTCGAGCATCCAGCCCGAGAAGCTGAACGAGACACTGGGTGCACTCGCGACGGCGTTGAACGGCCGCGGCGAGAAGATCGGCCAAATGCTCAGCGATCTCGATGATTTCCTGGCCAAGACCTACCCGAGCCTCGACGGGCTGCGCCACGATCTGCAAGTGGCACCGCAGGTGTTCGACACCTACGCCGACGCCGCCCCCGACCTTCTCGACACCGCCCGCAACGCGACGCGCATCAGC
The DNA here is from genome assembly GCF_059812855.1 of Mycobacterium sp. NGS35. Lineage (NCBI taxonomy): Bacteria > Bacillati > Actinomycetota > Actinomycetes > Mycobacteriales > Mycobacteriaceae > Mycobacterium > Mycobacterium sp. NGS35. The sequence continues at coordinate 82,916 of NZ_JCALDL010000004.1, read as the reverse complement.
GACTCGATTGTCGACGAACAGAACAACCTCGACGCGTTCCTGGTCAGCGCGATCGGGTTGGCCGACATCGGAAACGACGTCATCGGCACCAACCGGCAAACCCTGACCGATGTCCTGCACACGCTGATCCCGACCACCGACCTGCTCAACGAGTACAACCCCGGCCTGACCTGCACGCTGCAGGGCATCGGTGTGATCACGCACCAGCCGCCGTTGCCGCTGCCGGGCATCGTCGTGTCGGTGGGGCTCACGCTGGGCATCGAGCGCTACCGCTACCCGACCAATCTGCCGAAGGTGGCCGCGACCGGCGGGCCGCACTGCATGACGCTGCCCAACGTGCCGAAGGACACCCAGCCGAACTTCTTGATCATGGACGACGGCGCCAACCCTGAACAGTACGGAAACCCCGGAATCCTGCTCAACTCCGACGGTCTCAAGCAGCTGTTGTACGGTCCGATCGCGGGGCCGCCGCGCAACACCGCACAGATCGGAATGCCCGGATGAGGGGCGGATGGCGCGGCACGCTGGTCAAGTTGGTCATCTTCTCGGTGGTGATGATCCTTTTGACCGCGTCGCTGTTCTTCATCTTCGGCCAGTACCGGACCGGCGCGACGAACGAATATTCCGCAGTGTTCACCGACGTGTCGCGGCTGAAGCCGGGGGACACGGTCCGCATTGCGGGCATCCGGGTGGGCACCGTTGGCGAGGTGTCGCTGCGCGAAGACAAGAAGGTTGTCGTGAAGTTCGACGCCGACCGCAGCGTCAAGCTCACCAACGGAACCCGTGCGATGGTGCGCTACCTCAACCTCGTCGGCGACCGCTATCTCGAGCTCGCCGACGGGCCCGGGTCCACCAAGATCATGTCCGCCGGCTCCCAGATCCCAGTCGACCGGACGGCAGGCGCGCTCGACCTCGATTTGTTGCTCGGCGGCCTCAAACCGGTGATCCAGGGATTGAACGCCCAAGACGTCAACTCGCTGACGCAGTCGCTCATCCAGATCTTCCAGGGCCAGGGGGGCACACTGGAATCGCTGTTCTCGAAGACGTCGTCGTTCTCGAATGCGTTGGCCGACAACACCGAGGTGATTCAGCAGCTGATCGACAACCTCAACACCACCATCCACACCCTCGACAAGAACGGCAACCAGTTCAAGGACACGCTCGATCGGCTGCAGAAACTGGTCAGCGGGCTCTCTCAAGACCGCGACCCGATCGGCGACGCAATTGTGCAGCTGGACAACGGAACTGCATCGATCGCCGACCTGCTGACCAACGCACGCCCACCGCTGGCCGGCACGGTCGACCAGCTGAACCGGCTGGCGCCGTTACTCGACGACGGTAAGGACGTCCTCGACGCGAACATCCAGAAGATGCCTGAGAACTACCGCAAGTTGGTGCGGCTCGGATCCTACGGTGGTTGGTACAACTACTACCTCTGCGGAGTTTTCTTCCGCGCCACCACCACTGACCCGACGAGCCGGCCGGTGTTTTTCCCGTGGGTCTTGCAGACCAGCGGACGGTGTGCGGAGCGCTGATGCAGAAATACCGCGGAGGCAAACTCATTCGCGCCGGATTCCTCGGCGTGGTGCTGATCGTGCTCGTGATCGTGGTCGGTCTTCAGCCCGAACAACTCAAGTCGATTGCCTCGTCGCTGCGCTACCAGGCGCTGTTCACCGAAGCCGGTGGTCTTGCCAAGGGCAATCCCGTGACCGTGTCTGGCGTCAAGGTCGGGACGGTCTCGGCCATCGAGCTGAAGAACGGCGAAGCGCTGGTGACCTTCAACGTTCCCGCCCGCATCCAGCTCGGCGATGACACCACCGCCCACATCAGAACCGGAACCCTGCTCGGTGAGCGGGTATTGACCCTGGAATCCGCCGGCAACGGGCGGCTGCGGGCCATGGATGTGATTCCCACGTCACGGACCGGCTCCCCGTACTCGCTGACCGACGCGGTCAGCGATCTCACCACCAACGTGTCGGGCACCAACACCGAAAACCTCAATCAGTCGCTGGACACGCTGGCTGCCACGCTCGATCAGATTGCACCGCAGCTCGGACCGGCGTTCGACGGCGTGTCCCGATTGTCGAGGTCGATCAACGACCGCAACCAGTCCCTGCGCGAATTGCTCAAGAGCGCAACCAATGTCACCGGAATCCTGTCCGAGCGCAGCCAGCAGATCAACGCGCTGCTGCTCGACGCCAACAGCTTGCTGGCGGTGCTCGTCGAACGGCGCAATGCGATCGTTTCACTGCTGGCCAACACGTCTGCGGTGTCTCAGCAACTGACCGGATTGGTCCACGACAACGAAGCCGAACTGGCGCCCACGCTGGAGCGGTTGAACCGGGTGACCGCGATGCTCGAGAAGAACCGCGACAACCTCGCCCAAGCGCTACCCGGCCTGAAGAAGTACCAGATCACCCAGGGCGAGGCCGTGGCCAACGGGTTCTACTACAACGCATTCATCCCGAATCTGAGCCTGCCGCAGCTGCTTCAGCCCTTCATGGACTACATCTTCGGGTTCCGGCGCGGTGTCGACGTGGGACAGCCGCCGGACAACGCGGGGCCGCGAGCCGAGCTTCCCTTCCCGTACAACGGGATTCCGCAGCCGTATGAGCAGTGGGGGCCGGGCCGATGACAAGAAGGCGCCTTCTGACCGGCGTGACGATCGTGCTCGTCGGCTTGCTCGTCGCCGCAGGGTTTTTCGTCGTGCGCCAAACGTTCTTCAAACCCAAGACCATCACTGCGTATTTCACGACCGCCACGGCCATCTATCCCGGTGACGACGTGCGGGTTTCCGGCGTCAAGGTCGGCAGCATCGCGGCGATCGAGCCAGCGGGCACGCGAACCAAGATGGTGATGCACGTCGACCGCGGTGTGCCGATCCCGGCCGACGCCAAAGCGGTGATCGTCGCGCAGAACCTGGTGGCGGCGCGGTACGTACAACTGGCACCGGCGTACAAGTCGAAGGGCCCGCAGATGGCCGACGGCGCGGTGATCCCGCTCGAGCGCACTGCCGTGCCGGTCGAGTGGGACGAAGTCAAGGAGCAGTTGAAGCGGCTCGCAACAGAATTGGGTCCGAACGCCAACGCGTCGACGCCCGCTGTGGCCCGTTTCATCGACAGCGCCGCAGACGCGCTGGCCGGCAACGGTGACAAGCTCCGGCAAGCCATCGCGCAGCTCTCCGGTGTGGCGCGTGTCCTGGCCGACGGCAGCGGCAACATCGCCGACATCATCAAGAACTTGCAGATCTTCGTCAGTGCGTTGCGCGACAGCAACACTCAGATAGTGCAGTTCGAGAACCGGCTGGCCACGCTCACCAGCGTCATCGATGACAACCGGTCCGATCTGGACGCCGCAGTGTCGGATCTTTCCGTCGCGGTGGGCGAAGTGCAGCGTTTCATCGCCGGCACCCGCAACCAGACCAGTGAACAGGTGCAGCGGCTCGCCAACGTCACGCAGACGCTGGTCGACCATCAGATGGACGTCCAGAACATCCTGCATCTGGCGCCGACCGCGTTCTCGAACTTCTACCACATCTACAACCCGGACACGGGAAGCCAGGTCGGTGCGCCCGTGCTGAACCCGTTGCTCACCAACCCGGTGTGGCAATACTGCGGAATGGCGGGAGCGGTCGAGAACGTCACGTCGACGGAAACGACGAAACTCTGCGAGCAGTACCTCGGACCGGCATTGCGGTTGCTCAACGCCAACAACAATCCGCTTCCGATCAACCCGTTCCTGATGCCCGCGTATTCGCCTGGCCGGGTGGAGTATTCCGAGCCGCGACTGGCACCGGGTGGCGAAGGGCCGAAGCCGGGGCCGCCGGAGATGCCGCCCGCCGTGTCGGCATACACAGGGCTGCAGGGCGACTATCCGCCTGCCGCGCCGCCGCCCCCACCGCCGGCGCGCATCCCTGGCGTCTCCTACCCGGCGCCCACCGAAGCGGCGGGGCCTCCGCCGCCACCGAACACGCCGGCTCCGGAGAATGCACCGGCTGCTCCGGGACCGAGCCTGCCCGACTTGCTGCTGCCCGCCGAGAGGCCGCCGTCATGACGCGTAGGAATCGCTTGCGCCGAGCCGTCGTCGTCGCCGCCTGCGCGGCGTCGGCGGTCACCGGATGTTCGTTCCAAGGCGTGAACTCGCTGCCGTTGCCCGGAGCCGTGGGCAGGGGCCCGGACGCGAAGACCTACCACGTCGAGATCGCGAATGTCGGGACGCTCGAGTCGAATTCGCCCGTGTTGATCGACGACGTGGTGGTCGGCAGCGTCGGCAAGATGAGCGTGCAGGGGTGGCACGCCAATGTCGAGGTGTCGGTGCGGCCGGACGTGGTGGTGCCCGCCAACGCGGTGGCGAGCGTCGGACAGACCAGCCTGCTCGGCTCGATGCATTTGCAGTTGTCTCCACCGCTCGGTGAGCCGCCGCGCGGGCGGCTGGAACCGGGGTCGACGATCCCGCTGAGCAAGTCGTCGACGTACCCGTCGACCGAGCAGACCTTGTCGTCGCTGTCACTGGTGCTCAACACCGGCGGCCTGTCACAGCTCGGCGACATCATCCACAACTTCAACGCTGCGTTGTCCGGGCGTCAGGAAAAGATCCGCGACCTGCTCACCCGGCTCGACCAATTCGTGGGCACGCTGGACGAACAGCGCGACAACATCATCGCGTCGATTCAGTCGCTGAACCGGCTTGCCAACACGTTCGCCGGCCAACGCGACGTGATCACCGACGCGCTGAAGAAGATACCGCCGGCGCTGGACGTGCTGGTCAAAGAACGGCCGAACATCACCACCGCGTTGGAGAAGCTCGGCACGTTCAGCGACACCACCACGCAACTCGTCAACGACAGCCAGGCCTATTTGATCCGCAATCTGCAAAACCTCGAGCCGATCTTCCGCTCGCTCGCAGATGTCGGACCCGATCTCGCTGCCGCTCTCGCCTATATTCCCCACTTCCCGTACAGCCAGGACCTGATCGACCGAGCTGTCCGCGGGGACTACGCCAATCTATTTGCGGTGTTCGACATTTCGCGGGAACGCTTGAAGCGCGGCTTGCTTCTCGGCACGCGCTGGGGGGAACCGGGCGCGGTGCTGCCGCCGGCACCCGGCGAGCCGTACTTCATGCGGGACATGTTCGACCCGGTCAATCCGGTGAACACCGCGTTGAGCGCCGGCCTCGCTCCGCCGCAGCCGGACACCCCGCCCGGCGTGCCGCGCGCACCGGTCACACAGGCCGCCGCGCCGCAGGCACCGCCCGCTGCCGCGCCGGCTCCGTTGACGTCACCGGGTGCGGTGCCACCTGGCGGGACGCCTCCGACACCGGATGCCGCGCCCGCGGCCGAAACGCCTTTCCCGCCATCGCAAATGGATATGGGTAGCTGATGCTCACGCGTTTTGTCCGAATCCAGCTGACGATCTTCACGATCGCGTCGATCGTCGGCGTGCTGGCAATGGTCTTCTTCTACATCCAAGCGCCGACCCTGCTGGGCATCGGTCGCATGTCGGTCACGCTGGAACTGCCCGCGGCGGGCGGCCTGTACCGCTTCAGCAACGTCACCTACCGCGGCGTGGAGGTCGGCAAGGTCACCTCCGTGGAGCTGACTCGAGACGGCGCGAAAGCGGTGATGTCGCTCAACACGTCGCCGAAGATCCCCGCCAACCTCGAGGCGCAGGTGCGCAGCATCTCGGCGGTGGGCGAGCAGTATGTCGAGCTGCGCCCGCGCACCGACTCGGGCCCGTACCTGCACAACGGTTCGGTGATCGCCAAGAGCGACACGACGATTCCGCAGGACGTCGGTCCGATGATCGATCAGCTCAGCGAACTGCTCAAGAGCATTCCGAGGGACAAGATCAGCGCATTGCTCGACGAGACGTTCAAGGGCTTCAACGGCGCGGGCTATGACCTCAGCTCGCTGGCCGACTCGTCGGCCAAGCTCTCCGGCGATCTGAACCGCGTCGGCGACAACACCCGTGACCTCTACAACGACGCGGGTACGCTGCTCGACAGTCAGGCCCAGACCAGCGACTCGATCAAGCTGTGGTCGCGAAGCCTGTCGGGAATCACTCAGCAGCTCGTCACCGACGACCCGCAGATCCGCACCGTGCTGCGCAAGGGGCCGGGCGCGTTCGACGAAGCCTCGGCGCTGCTGTCACAGATCAAGCCGACCTTGCCGGTGCTGCTGGCCAACCTGAAGACTATCAGCCAGATCCTCGTGGTGTATCACGCTGGGGTGGAACAACTTCTGGTGATCCTTCCGCCGGACGTCGCGGGCATCCAGGCCGTCGCGCCGTCGAAGAACCAGACGGGATGGGCGCTGGGCGACTTCGCGATCGACATCAGCGACCCGCCGCCCTGCACAGTCGGCTTCCTGCCGCCGAGCCTGTGGCGGAGTCCAGCGGACACCACAACCCTCGACACCCCGGACGGGTTGTACTGCAAGCTTCCGCAGGATTCGCCGATAGCGGTCCGCGGTGCCCGCAACGCACCGTGCATGGAGGTTCCGGGTAAGCGCGCACCCACCGTCGAAATGTGCCGCAGCCCGGAGCCTTTCAAGCCGCTGGCCATGCGGCAGCATTCGCTGGGGCCCTACCCGTTCGATCCCAACATTGTGTCTCAAGGGGTTCCGCTCGACGACCGGGCCACATTCGGTGATCAGATATTCGCGCCGGTGCAGGGAACACCGCTGCCGCCGGGTGTCGGGCCACCCGCGGCGCCGCCACCCGTGCCGCCGGCCGGTGCCGTCCAGAACCCGGCTCCTCCAACATCGAATCCGCTTGCGCCAGCTGCTGATTCGGTGCCGCCCGATTCCGGTGCGGTGACACCGCACGGTCCGCCTCCTGGCCCCGTGCCGGACGGCGCTATGCCGCAGGCCGCTCCCGGCGCATCGGACGGGCCCGCTGCCGCGCCGACAGCCGCTGTGGCGCAATATGATCCGCGCACCGGCCGCTACTTCACCCCGGACGGGCAGATGTATCAGCAACTGGGAGTGGGGACGTCGGCATCGCCGCCGAAGACGTGGCAGGACATGCTGCCGAAGTAGAGCTGCGTCAGGCGATCTTGACCAGCTTGAACGGCATCCGGATCACCAGCAGCTTGTTGAAGCCGCAGGCCCCGCTGGGGCCGGTGGTGGCGTCCTCGCCCGCCAAGATCGGCGAACCGACCTTGACGAATCCCGTTTCCGGGTCGACGGGGTAGAACCGGTAGACCTGCTCGCCGGTGGCTGAGGTGCCGTCAGCGCAGGTCTCCCAGCCCGGCAGTTCGCGGCGCACCAACCACGATCCGGAGATGAACGACATGCCGGCGGTCCAGCCTTGATCGCTGGTCACGGTGCCGGTGCACGTCAGCGGGTTCGGGCACGACGAGCTGATGGTCCAGGTGCTGCGGACCGTCGCCTCGTCGTGGTAACTCTCGTTGGTTCTCGCCCACTCGCCGTTCGACGTGGCCGCGTAGGTGCCGTTGATCGCCGGGTCGTTGTCTGCACTGGCAAAGCCCGCGCCCGGGCCACCGATTGCGGAGGCAGCCGCCAGTAAAGCACCTGCTATCGCACCGATCGAACGCACCGATCGCTCCTCATGGGAAATGGCATTCTCAGAATGGGAGAATAACATCGGGGGCGCTCAGAGCGGCTCGAACGCGGAAATCAGCCAGGACCCGTCGACCTTCGAGAGAGTGACACGAACGGCGGCTTGGCTGGGCACCGGGGCGGGCTGTGCCTTGCTTTCGGACGTCTTGTCGACGAACACCAGCACCTTGGCCGAATCGGGCGTGATGTCTTCCACCGCCGCCTGAACCACGTTTGCTGTGGTCGTGATCTGCTTGTCTCGCGCAGTCGACGCCATGACCTGCTGCGTGAAGTTGGTGTAGTAGGCCAGAAAGTCGCCGGTGAGATGCGACTTGGCATTGGCGATGTCCTTGTCCAGGCTGTCGGGCGAGTACGACAACACCGCTACGGCGCCTTTTGTGGCCGCGTCTTCGGCGGACTGACGTGCGCGCTGATCGGTGAGCTGCTCGGGCCGGTACTGCTCGACGTACACAAGAGCGGCCAGCCCGACTGCCAGCAGCACGAGCGCGACAAGCGCGATCGAGCGCCATCGTGTTTGCACCCAGTTCGCGATGCGCACGAGCGCCGTCGTCCTCGGCGGGCGCGCGGGTTCGTCGACGCGCGCGTCGTCGACATCGGAGGGGGACTGGTCGGTGGTCAATTGACGAACTCGAACTGTGAGGTCTTGAGCTGGTGGTCGTCTTCCTTGAGGGACACGCTGATGCGCCACGTCGCCGACGGCAGCTTCTGGTTGTCCTTGGTGGTGCCGTCGGAGGTCGCGGCGACCAGAACCACGGCCGAATCGTCGGTCATCGACTCGACGGCCGCTGCTTTCACCGCGAGTGTGGTGCGCACCCCGGACCGCTCGACACCCTTGGCGATCTCGTCTGCTCCACCGGCCTGCAGGGCCTGCTTGAATTGCCCGGTCGAGTTTTCGACGACGCGCTGCATCTGTTGCCTGACCGTGGCCGGATCCAGCGACATCATGGTGACCACACTCTGGCGCGCTGCCGCGGCGAACTCCGCTTCCCGCTGCCGATGGCGGTCCACATCGCGTACATGCCAGAGCATCCATCCAGTCGAGGCCAGCGCGGCGACGACGACCAGCACCGCGGCGCCTCGGGCCACCTTCGCCAGGATTGCCGGGCGGCGTGACCGCCGGCGCGCACGGCGGTCGGCGCGCGCCGCCTCGTCGACCTGCCGCCGTAGTTCCTCGGCCCGGGCACGGGCGGCATCGGCGCGAGCTTGCGCTTCCCGCGCCAATGTCGCGGCGTCCTCGATCGGCATCTCCTCGACGCCGATCGAGCCCTCAGGGTTCGCGTCGAGCACCGTTGCTCGGCGCTTCCGCGGCGACACTTGCTTACTCGCTCCTCCCGTGCGCGGGCGACTTCGTCGCTGGTTGCGGTGCAAGAGCAGCCACCCTATCACCGGGGGCCCGGCAAATCTTCTCCAAAATGAAGAACTTCCTTCTCGGTTATGTCAGAGTAGCGACGTGAAACTCTGCGCGCTTGCCGGGACGGGGTTGTTGGCGGCTGGATTGCTCACAGCGGCACCACCGGCGGCGGCCGGGCCGACGGTCTGCGACGTGCCGGCGTGCACGCCAGGCATCCAGCCAGGAGCCGTCTTGGGAGCGCCGTGTGACAACACCACCTACTACGTGTTCGGCGTGACCGACTGGGGCCGGCTGGTGTTCTGCGGGTCGCCGCGGCGATACGAGCCGCGCTGGTTCCGGTCGCCGTCGATGTTCGGCATCAAGGACGAGAACACCGACTGCAACAACTATCAAAACGGCGTGGCGCAAGCGCCCGACGGGCTCTTCCTCACCTGCGTGCCCGTAGAGGGCCAGGCGCTCTGGCTGCGTGGCGACACCTAGCCGCGCGCCTACTTCACGGGCGTGAACTTGATGTTCAGCTCGGTGAGCCCGCGCAGGATGAACGTCGGCTCATAGGTGTAGTTGCGCTGACCGGCCGGGCCGTGCTTTTCCTCGTCAATGGTGATGTCTGCCAGGCGATCCAGGATGCGCTCCATCGACACCCTGCCCTCGACTCGCGCCAGCGGAGCACCCGGACACGAGTGGATGCCGCGGCTGAACGCGATGTGCTCGCGGACGTTGCGCCGGTCGAGCTGGAACTCGTGCGGATTGTCGAATCGCTGCGGATCGCGGTTGGCCGCACCGGGACTCACCATCACGGTGGTGCCGGCGGGGATCGGAACGTCGCCCAGCGTCGTGGACCTGCGGGCCATGCGGAACACGCTCTTGACCGGGCTGTCCATCCGCAGGCATTCCTCGATGAAGTTCGGAATGCGGCTGCGGTCCTCGCGTAACTGCTGCTGGATGTCCGGACGGTCGCCGAGCACACGCAGCGCTGCCGACAGCAGCTTGGCCGTGGTCTCCTGTCCGGCGCCGAACAGGAATGTCGCGGTGCGCACCACGTCGGTCACTTCGGGCGTGGACCCGTCCGGGTACTTCGCCGTCGCCAATCCGGTCAGCACGTCGTCGCGGGGGTTCTTGCGCCGGTCCTCGATGTAGTAGCTGAACTTCTCGTCGGCCCATTCCAACGGGTTGGTGGCGATCGGCTCGTGGTCGAGTCCGCCGATGCGTGAACCCGGCCGCTCGGCGCCGAAGTTGGTACGGAACTCTTCGTGATCCTCCTCGGGCACCCCGAGCAGGTCGGCGACGACGATCAGCGAGAACGGCCTGGCATACGCGGCCAGGAATTCGCACTTCCCATCGTCGATGAACTCGTCGATGTAGCGGTCGGCGAGCCGCCACATGAAGTCTTCGTTCTCTTTGAGCCGTTTGGGCGTCAGCAGTCGGCTCAGCAGCGATCGAGCGTCGGTGTGGTACGGCGGGTCCATGGTCACCATGTGCTCGTACATCGGAATCTCGGTGCGGTGTTGCTCGATCAGCGCAGAGATGTCGTCACCTTCGGGCGTGAACGGGATCGGGGTGAACGGCCCGGCGACGGCCACGCACGACGAGTAGGACTCGACGTCCTTGTAGACGGCGTTCGCCGCCTCCCAGCCGGTGACGGCCAGCACGCCGTTGTTGATCGGACAACATGTGGAATTCTGGCCACGCAGGTGATCGAAGTACGGGTGAGGGTCAGGGATGAGCGATGGGTCGGTGAAGTAGTCGACCCCGTCGAAGTTCGTCATAAGTGTGATTGCCTCCTGAAGCCCTCACTCGATAGGCCCGAGCGACGTATGCTGTGCATCTGCTTAGCATGGTGCCGGGGCGGGGTCAAGGCAAGAGCGAGGTGCGATGACATCGAGTCGCAGAATCGGCGCTGCGGACGCCAAGAACCGCGGCGTGCTGCTGGACACCGCCGAGCGGCTGATACTCGAAGAGGGTTACGCCGCAGTCACTTCCCGGCGCCTGGCCGAACGCGCCGGGCTCAAGCCGCAACTCGTGCACTACTACTTCCGCACGATGGAAGACCTGTTTTTGGAGGTGTTCCGGCGCCGCGCCGAGCAAGGCCTCAAGGCGCAGGCTGAGGCATTGGATTCGTCGCAGCCGCTGTGGGCGCTGTGGCGGCTGAGCACCGACGCCGCCACCAGCCGGTTCATGATGGAGTTCGCGGCGCTGGCGAACCACCGCAAGACGATGCGGGCCGAGATCGCGCACTACGCCGAACGATTCCGGGAGGAGCAGTGGCGGACGTTGGCGACCGCGCTGGCGCGCTACGACGCCGACCCGGAAACCATGCCGCCGATCGTGTGGTCGGTCCTGTTCACCAGCCTGTCGACGGTGCTGGCGATGGAAAAGGGTCTCGGCGTGTCACTGGGCCACGCGGAAACGGTGGAAGTGGTGGAGCGTTACCTTCGCCGGCTGGAGGGCGAGCCGTCGGACGCGCGGCACCGCTGAGCTACCAGGTGCGCATCGAGCAGAGCACGCCCTTCGCGCCGTCATTGCGGACCTTGACGACGCCGTCGACCGCGATTTCGCAATGGAAGTTCGGCGTGCCGGGCTCTGAACCGGTGTTGGCGATCACCATCGCCCACCACTCCGGCTTCTGCAGATCCAGCTCGAACGACCACGGGTGCCCGGGCCCGATGTCGGCTTCGACGTTCGGCATGAACTCGTACGGGTTGTGGCTCCAGTCGGCGAAGACCCCAGGCTCGTGGTCGAGGTAGTAGATCTCCGCATAGATCGGGTTCTGCGCCGTGAGCGTGTACTTCACGTGATGAAGGGGAGCGACGACCACGTCGTCGTCGGCATCTGCCGGGCCCGCTGCGCACATCGCGGTGGCCGCGAGCACTATCGCCGACACCGCACCCGCGATGGTCCGAGTCATCTGGCGCGCCTCATCACTCGTTCAGCGGCCTCCCAGTGTTCGTCCCCAACCCACAGCCGCGCAAAAGAGGCTACCGCTTCGTCGGGCGAAACACCGCTGATTACGCGCTTGATCTCGGCCGCTGGGCGGTTTGCCAGCGACCGAGCCAGCGTCCGCCAGTCGTCGTCGAACGACGCCCGCGGCACCACTTGGTCGACGAGACCGATGCGCTGCGCCTCGGCGGCGTTCAGTGCGGTGCCCGACCCGGCCAGCAGCAGCGCCCGTCCGGGCCCGACCAGCGCTGCCAACCGCTCGGCGCCGCCCCAGGCGGGCATGATCTCTAGCGACACCTGGTTGAACGCGATCTTGACATCCTCGGCGGCGATCCGGATGTCGGCGGCAACTGCAACTTCGGCGCCGCCGCCGAACGCGTGACCGTTGAGTGCGGCGACCACGGGCGCGCGGAACTGCGCCAGCCGATCGCAGATGGTCCGCATCCGCCATGCCATAGCGGACGCGTCCTCGACGGTTCGCAGCGCGGCGAGTTCCTTCAGATCTCCGCCGGAGACGAATGCCTTGTCGCCGGCGCCCCGGACGACGAGCGTCCGGACGTCCGCCGAGGCGTCGAGATCGTCGAGCGCCTTCTCGAGTTCGCCCATCGTGTCCAACGAGATCGCGTTGCGCGCGTGGGGGCGGTCGATGGTGAGTACGGCCAGTCCGTCGTCGACCTCCACGTCCACCATGTGACCGTTCTCCGATGCGATATTGGCATTCTCCCTGCGGGAGAATAGCATCTCCAACGTCATGATCATCGCCGGTCGAAGCGTCGTCACGCGGCCCATTCCCGCCGAATTGGCCAAGCGTTACGAGGACGAGGGGTGGTGGACCCGCGAGACGCTCGGCGACGTGCTGGCCCGCGGTCTTGCCGCCTTTCCCGACACCGGTTTCCAGGTGCACTCCACGGTACGGCCGTGGGCGGGCACGTATCGCGACGTCGAGCGGATCGCGCGCCGACTCGCCGCGGGACTGCACGCGCGCGGGGTGGGACCCGGTGACGTGGTCGCGTTCCAGCTGCCGAACTGGATGGAGGCGGCGGCAACGTTCTGGGCGTCGGCTCTGCTCGGGGCGGTGGTAGTGCCGATCGTGCACTTCTACGGCCGCAAGGAGCTCGCACACATCCTGCGTGCCGCACAGCCGCGGGTGTTGATCACCGCCGAACGGTTCGGCCGCATGGAGTATCAGCGCGACCTGTGTGCCGACGTTCCGATCGTCGGCTTGGTCGGCGCCGATGTGGGGTCACCTCCCGCTTTCGGGGGACGCCCGCGCGAAGAGCATCACCACCGCTTCGACGGGTTGCTCGCCGACGAGCCGATGGCCGGCACGCTGCCGGCCGACCCCGCCGAGCCGGCCTTGCTCGCGTTCACGTCCGGCACCACCAGCGACCCGAAGGGCGTCGTCCACAGCCATCAGACGATCGTGTGCGAGACCCGGCAGCTGCACGCGAACTATCCGCCCGATCGCGGCAGGCAGCTCACCGCGGCGCCGGTCGGGCATTTCATCGGGATGCTCGGCGCGTTCCTGATACCGGTGATCGACGGCGCGCCGATCGACCTCGTCGACCACTGGGACCCTGCCGAGGTGCTGGCGCTGATGAAGCGGGAGGGCCTGGCGGTCGGAGGCGGCCCGCCGTACTTCTTCACCAGCCTGCTCGACCACCCGGACTTCACCGACGAGCACCTGCAGCACATGAAGTCGGCCGGCCTCGGCGGCTCGACCGTGCCCGCGGCGGTCACGCGGCGGCTGACCGATCTCGGCATTCACGTCTTCCGGTCCTACGGCAGCACCGAACACCCATCGGTCACCGGAACGCCGCACGACGGCCCGGAGGACAAGCGGCTGCTGACCGACGGCTGCCCGCGGCCCGGGGTCGAGATCCGGCTCGGCGACGACGGTGAGATCTTCAGCCGCGGGCCCGATTTGTGCCTGGGCTACATCGACGAGGCGATGACGCGGGCCGCGTTCGACGACGAAGGCTGGTACCGGACCGGCGACGTCGGTGTGCTCGACGCTGACGGTTACCTCACCATCACCGACCGCAAGTCCGACGTGATCATCCGCGGCGGAGAGAACATCAGCGCGCTGGAGGTCGAGGAGGTGCTGCTGGCCATGCCGGCAGTCGCCGAGGCCGTCGTGGTGGCCGCCCCGGACGCGCGGCTCGGGGAGCACGCCGCGGCGGTGCTTCGGGTCCGGCCGGGGCACACCATGCCCACGCTCGACGAGGTGCGCCGGCACTTCGCGGCAAGCGGCGTGGCGATGCAGAAGTGGCCGGAGGAGCTGCACGAGGTCGACGACTACCCGCGCACCGCGAGCGGCAAGATCCAGAAGGCGGCCATTCGCGAGCACGTGAGGCGCAAGTGCGTGAGCACGTGAGGCGCAAGCGCGTGAGCGCGTGAGCCGGGCAGCCCCCGAGCGTGTTGCCACGCCACTCGCGTGAGAATAGGATTCTCTCGAGAAGAAAAGGAGAGTTTCATGGGCCAACTGTCGCATCGGGTCGACATTCCGTTTCCCCTGTTCGATGCGGACAACCACCTGTACGAGCCGCCGGAGGCGCTGACCAAGTACCTGCCGAAGGAGTACAAGGACGTCGTCCAGTACGTCCAGGTCAACGGCCGCACCAAGATCGCGATCCGCGGCCAGATCAGCAACTACATCCCCAATCCCACCTTCGAGGTGGTCGCCCGGCCCGGGGCGTGGGAGGAGTACTTCAAGTTCGGCAATCCGGAGGGCAAGACGCGTCGCGAGCTGTTCGGCGAGCCGATGAGGGCGATCCCGGCGTTCTTCGAGCCGGGTCCTCGCCTCGAGAAGATGGACGAGCTCGGCGTCGACCGCACGCTGATGTTCCCGACGCTGGCCAGCCTGATCGAGGAGCGGCTGCGCGACGACCCCGTCGCGATCCACGTGCTCATCCATGCGCTGAACCAGTGGCTCGACGAGGTGTGGGGTTTCAACTACAAGAACCGCATCTTCACCACACCGGTCATCACACTGCCGATCGTCGAGAAGGCGATCGAGGAGTTGGAGTGGGTGGTCAAGCGCGGTGCGCGGGCGATCCTCATCCGGCCGGCGCCGGTGCCCGGGTTCCGCGGCCCGCGGTCGTTCGCGCTGCCTGAGTTCGACCCGTTCTGGCAGAAGGTCGTCGAGTACGACGTGCTGGTCGGCATGCACTCCTCGGACAGTGGCTACTCGCGCTACATCTCCGAGTGGGACGGCACCGCCCAGGAGATGCTGCCGTTCCAGACCAACGCGATGGCGATCCTCAACGAGTGGCGCCCGATCCAGGACGCGGTGGCGTCGTGGGTGATCCACGGCGCGCTGTTCCGGTTCCCGGATCTGAAGGTGGCCATCGTCGAGGCGGGGTCGAAGTGGATGTTCCCGCTGCTCGACCAAATGGCCGAGGTCTACAAGAAGACCCCGGAGAGCTTCCCCGGCAACCCGATCGAGGAGATCAAGAACCGCATCCACGTCAGCCCGTTCTACGAGGAGGGCATCGACGACCTGATCAACCTGGTGGGCGTCGACCGCGTGCTCTACGGCTCGGACTGGCCGCACCCCGAGGGGCTGGCGGAGCCGACGCACTTCGTGACCGCGCTCGAGCATCTTTCGGTCGAGGATCAGGCCAAGATCATGGGCGGTAATCTGGGTCGCCTCGTCACGGTGTGACCTGCCCTAGCTGGCGGACCATCCCCGAGATGGTCCTGAGCGCAGCGGACCGCTTCGGCGACGCGGAAGCCGTCGTCGACGGTCCGCTGCGCCTTTCCTTCACACAGCTGGTCGACCGGATCCGTTGCGCTGCAGGCAGTTTCGCAACTGCCGGGGTGGACAAGGGCGACCGGGTGGCCATCTGGGCGCCCAACTGCGCGGAATGGATCGTCGCCGCGTTCGGTCTGCTGACAGCCGGGGGAGTGCTGGTGCCGGTCAACACCCGGTTCAAGGCGTCGGAAGCCGCCGACGTGATCACGCGCAGCGGCGCGAAGTTGGTGTTGGTGCAAAAGGGTTTCCTCGGCCAGGAATTCGACGTCCCGCCCGGCGTACCGGCGATCGATATCAAGTCCGACTTCCTGGCCAGCGGGCAGCCGTTCGACCAGCGAGTGAGCGAGCTCGACGGCACCGAGATCGCCGACATCATCTTCACGTCCGGCACGACGGGCCGGCCCAAGGGGGTGATGATGAATCACCGGCAGACCTTGCGGGCCTACGAGGAATGGGCGACGCTCGCCGATCTGCGCGAGGGTGACCGGTATCTGATGATCAACCCGTATTTCCACACGTTCGGGCTGAAGGCCGGTCTGATCGCGTCCTTCTTGCAGGGTGCGACAATGTTGCCGGTCGCGGTGTTCGACATCGACCGGATAGTGGATCTCATTGCGCGCGAACGGGTTTCGATGCTGCCAGGACCGCCGACGTTGTATCACTCACTGCTGACGGTGCGCGACAAGAGCAAACTGTCGTCGTTGCGGGCGGGCGTGACGGGAGCTGCGGACATCCCCGTCGAACTGATTCGCCGTGTGCTCGAAGAGCTTCCGTTCCAGACGCTGATGACCGGCTACGGGCTCACCGAGGCCGGCAACGTCACGCTGTCGCGGCCCGGTGATTCGTTCGAAGACCGGGCCACCACCGCCGGGCTGCCGTGCGACGGCGTCGAGGTCCGGATCGCCGACGACGGGGAAGTGCTGGTGCGTGGCTACAACGTCATGCAGGGCTACTTCGACGACCCGGTGGCGACGGCCGAGGCCGTCGACCCCGAGGGGTGGCTGCACACCGGCGACCTGGGCAGCCTCGACGATTCCGGGCGCTTGCGCATCGTCGGGCGCAAGAAGGACATGTTCATCGTCGGGGGCTTCAATGCTTACCCCGCCGAGATCGAGGGGTTCTTGTTGCAGCACCCCGCGGTGGCGCAGGCGGCGGTCATCGGGGTGCCGGACGAGCGACTCGGGCAGGTCGGCAAGGCGTTCGTGGTGCCGAAGGCACCTGTCACGGCCCAGGAGCTGATCGACTGGGCCCGGGAGCGCATGGCCGGCTTCAAAGTGCCGCGCTATGTCGAATTCCTCGAGGAGCTGCCTCTCAATGCCACCGGCAAGGTCCAGAAAGACCGCCTGCGGTAGGCGGTGAAAGTGATGTTTGCGGAATCGGGAAATGATGTTTCCGCAGCCAGGCCCTCGATTATGTGTCTCTGAAGTCGCTTGGCCTGGTAGGTGATGAGCAGCAAGTGATAACGTGGTTCTCCAATCGAGCGCCGACACGGAGGAGGGCCGAGGCCGATGGGCCACTGTTCTGGCTGCCCCTCGGCGCAGAATTGTCCGGTCAAAGGCCTTGCGGCCGACCACTGAGACCGGAGTTCGGTATGACTGATTCATGGGCGACGAAGCGCATGGCCGAGGCGGTGACGACGTGACCACGCGCGTCAGCCGTGACGCCGCGGACGCCACCACCGAAGACGCCGCGGCAGCCGACATCCGAGCGCTGCTCGAGCAGGCCGAAGCCGAGGCGGCAGAGGCGGAGGCCGCTGCCGCTGCGGCGCGGGCGCGGGTTTCCGAACTGCGGTCGAGCAGTGGCAACTCCGATCTGCTCGACCTCGACCTGCCCGCCGAAAAGCCTCGGCGCCGTTCGCTGCGGCTGCGGCTGAGCCGCCCGGGATGGCCCTTTGCCGCGAAAAGCCTTGCCGCGCTGGTGATTTGCGCCTGCCTGGCCGGCAGCGGGTACATCCTGTGGCAACACCACGAGGCCACGGCTCGCAACCAGCGTGCAGCGACCTTCGCCGCTGCGGCCAGCGACGGAATCACCGCGATGACGTCGTTGGACTACCGCCACGCCAAGGAGGACGTGCAGCGCATCATCGACCACTCGACCGGCAGCTTCCGCGACGACTACGAAGTCCGGGCCAACGATTTCGTGAAGGTCGTCGAAGCGTCGAAAGTGGTCGCTCGCGGCACGGTGACGAAGACGGGCGTCGAATCGATGTCGGAGAACGAGGGTGTCGTATTGGTGGCCGCCACCGAGGAGATCACCAACGCCGCGGGCAACAAGCAACCTCGCCTCTACCGCTTCCGCGTCACGGTCAGCCCCGACGGCGACCAACTCAAGATGTCGCGGGTGGAGTTCGTGCCGTGACAGACAACGAAACAGACAGGGGGATCGTCGAGATCGACGTGACCACGGCGCACGAGCCGGCGCCCTCCGCCGATGAGATCCGCGCGGGCCGGCTGCAGCGCTTTCGTAGCCTCGCCCGGCCAAACAACGTCGGCCGCACGTTGTGGATCGGCGGGTTCGCCGCTGCGCTGATAATTCTCGCGGCGCTCGCCTACTTCGTCTACTGGCCCGACAGACAGACAAGACCTGAAGATGCGCGTGCGGCGGTGGTCGCAGCGTCGGAGGGCACCGTCGCGGTCTACTCCTATGGGTCGACGTCGGTCGACCGCGACATCGCCAATGCGAAGTCGCATCTGACCGGCGAGTTTTTGGGGCAGTACGAACACGACGCCGCCAGCGCAGTCGCGGCGATCGCAAAGCAGAAGGTCATGAAGACCAACGCCACCGTGGCCGCGGCCGCAGTGTCGGGTGAACTGCGTCCGGACACCGCCGACGTGCTGGTCTTCCTCAACCAGACCACCACGACTCTCGATAGCCCGGCGCCGTCGATGGCGTCGCGCAGCGTGGTGGTCACCCTGACGAAAGTTGACGGTAGATGGCTGATTTCGTCACTGAAGCCGGTGTGACGGTGTCATGAGCATTTCGCTGCTGCTGGAGATGGCCGCATCGGCTGACGCGGACCGAGAAGCCTTGGTGGCCAATGGCACTCGGCTTACGGTCGGCGAGTTGAGCGATCTTGCCGACGGTGCCGCCGGCGTGATCGCCGAGTCGGGCGTCGCCAGCGTGGCGTACGTGGGCACCGGGGGCACGATGCTGCCGCTGCTGATCTTTGGCTCGGCCCGGGCCGCTCGCCCGTTCACGCCGTTGAACTACCGGCTCAGCGCCGAGGGCTTGCACGAGCTGATCGCCCGGTTGCCAGAGCCGCTGGTGGTGTTCGACGACGACTACCGCGCAATGGTGGCCGGCGCAGGCGTAAAGTCCGTCAGCTCCGGGGATTTCGTCGCGATGGCGCGCGCCGGCGAACCGGCTGCCGAGTTCGCCGACCCTGACGCGGTTGCGATCGTGCTGTTCACCTCCGGCACCACGTCGCGCCCCAAGGCGGTCGAGCTGTCCCACCACAACTTGACGAGCTACGTGATGGGAACCGTCGAGTTCGCGTCGGCGGACCCCGGCGATGCCGCGTTGATCTGCGTGCCGCCGTACCACATCGCCGGAGTGGGAGCGGCGTTGTCGAACCTGTATGCGGGCCGAAAGATGGTGTACCTCACCAGGTTCGATCCGAAAGAATGGATCAGGCTGGTGCGCGACGAGGCGGTGACGACGGCCACCGTGGTACCCACCATGCTGGACCGGATCGTCAGCGAGCTCGAGGCGCAGCCGACGCCGCTGCCGACGCTGCGCACGCTGGCCTATGGCGGCTCGAAAGTGCCTCTGCCGCTTGTGCGCAAGGCGCTGGACCTGCTTCCCGGTGTGGGGTTCGTCAACGCCTACGGGCTCACCGAGACCAGCTCTACCATCGCCGTTCTGACGCCGGAGGACCACCGCGAGGCGCATCAGGCCAGCGACGAGGCGGTCCGGCGGCGGCTGGCCTCGGTGGGCCGGCCCGTGCCCGGCATCGAAGTACAGATCCGCGGCGAGGACGGCACCGTGCTCGGCCCCGGCGAATCGGGCGAGCTGTTCGTGCGCGGCGATCAGGTGTCGGGAAAGTATGCCGAGATCGGGTCGGTGCTCGACGAGCAAGGCTGGTTTCCCACACGGGATGTCGCGGTGCTCGACAGTGACGGCTATCTGTTCATCGGCGGCCGATCCGACGACACGATCATCCGCGGCGGTGAGAACATCGCGCCCGCCGAGGTCGAGGACGTGCTCGTGGAACACCCGCTGGTTCGCGACGTCGCGGTCGTGGGTGTCGACGATGCCGAGTGGGGCCAGATCATCGTCGCGGTGGTGGTGCCGGTGGACGGGGCCGAGCCGGATCCCGACGAACTGCGTGCGCACGTCCGCAAGAGTCTTCGCGGATCACGCACTCCCGATCGGGTGGTGTTCCGTGCTGAGCTGCCGACCACGCCCACCGGAAAAGTGTTGCGGCGCGAGCTGATCGAAGAGCTGCTGGAGAAGAAGGGATTGGGCCGATGAGCGCTTGCGCGAAGAGGAGAATGCAATGATCAAGACCGGCACTCGGCTCAAGAGCCAGGTGTGCGACACCGAAGTCATCGTGATCAAGACCGGCGACGGGCTCGACGACCTGCGCGCGGGTGGGGTACCGATGCGTGAACTCGGCGCCGACACCGACGGTGACGCCAAGCTCGACCCCAACTTCTCCGACGGCAACATCATGGGCAAGCGCTACGTCGACCCAAGCGGTGCCGAGGTGCTGGTGACCAAGGCCGGCGCCGGAACGCTTTCCATCGGCGATGTCCCGCTGACCATCAAAGAAGCCAAGCCGCTGCCAGCCAGTGACTGACTCCGGGGGAGCCGCCAATCGCTCGCTGGTGATCGCGTCGGACTACCGCATCCCCGACCCGGCGCGCGTGCCGCGACTCCTCGAGAGCCGCAAGTCGGCTCTCGCCGAAATCGGCGCGCACCACGTGTTCGTCCACGCCTCGACCGCCGACCACGGGCGCGTCCTGGTCTCCATCGTCGTACGCAACCACGAGCCGATCGTCGAACTCCTGCGCTCCCGGGTGTTTTTCGAATGGTTCGACGCCGTGGGTGTCACCGACATCCCCGCGGTGTTCGCCGGTGAGCTCGTCGACGCCATCGACCTCACCGACTCAGCGACCCCCGCCGCACCCAGCGTCGTGGTCGCGGCGATGATCTCGGTGGACGACGTGTCGAGGCTGCTCGAGACGTTCAACCAGGGGCTGCATCGACTGCGCCTCGCCGGCATCCAAAAGACCTGGGTATTCCGGGCTTTCGACGATGCGCACGAGGTCCTCGTCCTTCAGCAGATCGACGACGAGGACGATGCGCGCCGGTGGATCAGCAATCCGGACGTCGCAGCGGAGTGGATCCACAGCGCCGGATCGGGCGCCTACCCGCCGCTGTTCGTCGGCAAGCTGTTGCACGCGATGCGCATCGACGAGAATCTCTGATGTACGTGTGCCTGTGCAACGGTGTGACCAGCCAGACGGTCGCGGAGGCCGTCGCGCAGGGCGCGTCGACCACGAACAAAGTCGCAAAGGCATGCGGCGCCGGGGCGGATTGCGGTCGGTGCCGGCGCACCGTTCAGGCGATCATCAGGGCGACGTCGTCTGCCTGCGCGGGGGCCCAGGCGTCGCCCGAAACCCGTTGACTGATAGGAGGTTCTGTCATGACTCATGACTATGCGCTCGATGTCGGCTTGCTGATCCTGCGGCTGGTGTTAGGCCTGACGCTGGCCGCACACGGTCTCAACAAGTTCTTCGGCGGCGGCCGGATTCCCGGCACCGCCCGGTGGTTCGAGAGCATCGGGATGAAGCCGGGCACGCTGCATGCG
Organism: Mycobacterium sp. NGS35; assembly: GCF_059812855.1. Taxonomy (NCBI): domain Bacteria; kingdom Bacillati; phylum Actinomycetota; class Actinomycetes; order Mycobacteriales; family Mycobacteriaceae; genus Mycobacterium; species Mycobacterium sp. NGS35. Next base: position 61,477 of record NZ_JCALDL010000004.1, on the reverse strand, counting down.
CGCATCGCGGCGGTCGCCGAGACCGCGGCCGGGTTTGGGCTCGCGGTCGGCTTGCTGACGCCGATCCCGGCGGCCGGGTTCGTCGCACTGATGCTCGTCGCGGCGTGGACCGTGCACCGGCCCAACGGCTTTTTCATCGTCAAGGAGGGCTGGGAATACAACCTGGTGCTGGCGCTCAGCGCGGTGGCCGTCGCGACGATCGGAGCCGGCCGGTTGAGCCTGGACTGGGCGATCTTCGGCCACAACTGGATGGACGGCTGGGCTGGTCTGGCGATCTCGCTGGGGCTGGGGCTGGCCGGTGGCATCGGGCAGCTGCTGATCTTCTACCGGCCGCCCGCCAAGGTTCAGTGATTTCGGTGCGTTATCCGGCGCTGAGCGCACGGTAACGCCCCGAAATCGCTGATTGACATGGGCGCGCGCGGGTGACAGAGTGCTGAGCGACTGCTCAACATGCGTGTGAAATGAGGTTTCCGATGGCTGGCCGAGTCGAGGGCAAGGTTGCGTTCATCACCGGCGCTGCGCGCGGACAGGGCCGCAGCCATGCAGTGCGGTTGGCTCAAGAAGGTGCCGACATCATCGCCGTCGACATCTGCCGGCAGATCGACACGGTGCAGATCCCGCTGTCCACGCCCGAAGACCTGGCCGAAACCGCCGATCTGGTGAAGGCGCAGAACCGCCGGATCTACACCGCCGAGGTCGACGTCCGGGACTACGACGCGCTCAAGGCCGCCGTGGATGCGGGCGTGGAGCAGCTGGGCCGGCTGGACATCATCGTCGCCAACGCCGGCATCGGCAACGGCGGTGCGACGCTTGACAAGACCAGCGAGCCCGACTGGACCGACATGATCGACGTCAACCTCGGCGGTGTCTGGAAGACCGTCAAGGCCGGCGTCCCGCACATCCTGGCCGGCGGCCGTGGCGGTTCGATCATCTTGACCAGTTCGGTCGGCGGCCTGAAGGCCTATCCGCACACCGGCCACTACATAGCGGCCAAGCACGGCGTCGTCGGCTTGATGCGAACTTTTGCAGTCGAGTTGGGCCAGCACAACATTCGGGTCAACTCCGTGCATCCGACGAACGTGAACACTCCGCTGTTCATGAACGAGGGCACGATGAAGCTGTTCCGGCCCGACCTGGAGAACCCCGGCCCCGACGACATGAAAGTGGTCGCGCAGATGATGCACACGCTGCCGATCGGCTGGGTGGAGCCCGAAGACATCAGCAACGCGGTGCTGTTTTTGGCCTCCGACGAGGCGCGCTACATCACCGGCGTAACTCTGCCCGTCGACGCGGGAAGTTGCCTAAAGTAGCCACGTGCGTCGCCTGGCAACCGTTGTCGCGGTTGTGCTGCTGCTGCTGACGGCGCCGCCGGCCGCCGCTGACCGCAGCCACGACCCGTACTTCAACGAAGACGCATACGCCGAGTTCTACACGCCGCCCGACCCGCTGCCGGAAAGCCAGCCGGGTGACGTGATCCGCTCGGAGCCGTCGCGGCTGGTGCTGGAACCGTCGGGACAACTGGGCGCCATCATGGCGACCGGAACGCGAATCATGTACCGCAGCACCGACGCTCGCGGCCGCCCGAACGTCGTCACGGGAACCTACTTCGAGCCGTACAACGATTGGCCGGGCAATGGGCCGCGCCCGCTGCTGGTGTACGGGCCAGGCACCCAAGGCCAAGGGGACCAGTGCGCGCCGTCGCGGCTGTTCAACCAGGGCATCCACTGGTCGCCATTCGCCGACCTGGCCTTCAACTATGAGGAACTGTTCGTCTCGACAATGGTCGCGCGCGGTTTCGCGATCGTCATGACGGACTACGAGGGGCTGGGCACCCCGGGAGTGCACACGTATGTGAGCCGGATCGCCGAGGGCAATGCGATGCTCGACGGCGCCCGCGCGGCCAAGCGCCTGCCCGGCACGTCGCTGCAGCCCGATGGACCCGTCGCGTTCTGGGGCTACTCGCAGGGCGGCGGCGCGGCGGCGTCCGCGGCTGAACTCGCTTCGCAATACGCGCCGGAACTGAACGTGGTCGGCACCTATGCGGGTGCGCCGCCGGCAGACCTCAAAGAGCTGTTCCCGTACGCCGACGGCAGCGTGCTGGTCGGCGCGGTCGGATATGCGCTGAATTCCGTGATGGCGACGTATCCGGAGCACGAAGCCGCGATCCGCGCCACGCTGACGCCTCGCGGCGAAGACATGGTCAACAAGGTCGCCGAACAATGCGTTGCCGAAACGCTTTTCAACTTCATGTTCCGGCACCTGCAGCCGTACTTCAACCGCGACATCAACGAATTGGTCAACGAGGAGCCGTTCAACAGTCTCTTCGAGATGCAGCGCATCGGACGCTTCAAACCCAATGCGCCCGTGCTCATCCTGTCGAACCGCTATGACCCGCTGGTGCCGTGGACCGGCGCCAACCAGCTGGGCCGGGACTGGTGCGCCCAGGGCGCCGACGTGCAGTTCTGGACGAACGAGGAGCCCCCGTTTTTGAACAAGGCCATCGTCAACCATGCACTGCCGATGCTGGTGGACGGTGAACGCGCGATGCAGTGGATCGCCGACCGGTTCAACGGCGCGCCGACGACGCCGAACTGCGGCGAGTTCTAGATTTCGGTGCGATAACCGGCGCTGAGCGCACGTTAACGCACCGAAATCGCTATGCCTGGGCGGCTCGCTGCACGGCGTTGATGATGCCCTGATACCCGGTGCAGCGGCAGAAGTTCCCGGACAGGCCTTCCCGGATCTCCTCTTCACTGGGCTGCGGATTGTCGTTGAGCAGCGCAGTGATCGACATGACGAAACCCGGTGTGCAGAAACCACATTGCAGCCCATGGCAGTCCCGCAACGCCGACTGCACCGGTGTCAGCTCACCGTCAGGCGAGCTGACATCCTCGACCGTCGTCACCTCCATGCCTTCGGCTTGCACCGCGAACATCAGGCACGACCGCACCGCACGGCCGTCGACCAGCACCGTGCAGGCGCCGCACGCGCCGTGCTCGCAGCCCAGGTGGGTCCCGGTCAGTCCGCATCGCTCGCGCAGGAAGTCAGCCAGCGTCAGCCGCGGTTCGACGGTCGCCTCGGTGGGTTGGCCGTTGACCGACATTCGCACCGACCACTCATGCATTGGTTGCCTCCCGCACCGCAGATTCCCAGGCGCGGGCCACCATTGTGGCCCCGACCTTGGCTCGATAAGCGGCCGAGCCCTGTAGGTCGGCCGGAATGTCGTCGAGTCCGCTGACGGCCAGCTGGCCGATTTCCTCAGCGGTGATGTCGCCGACCGGCCGCCCAATGACCGCGTGCTCGGCCGGCGACCCCCGCAGTGGCGTCGAGCCCAAACCCAAAAGTCCGATGCCGCAACGGGTTACGCGATCGTGGTCATCCAGCGCGATCCCAATCGTGGCGCCGGCGATCGCGAAGTCCCCGTGCCGGCGGGCGAACTCCTCAACGGCGAAACCAGTGCGGCCGGTCCAGACCGGAAAGCGCACCGCGGTGAGGATCTCGTCAGCCGCTAGTGAGTTCTCCCACAGGCCGGTGAAGAACGCGTCGGCAGCGATCTCTCTCGCGCCTCGCGGCGACACAGCTTCCATCTGCGCATCAAGTGCCAGCGCAACCGCGGCATACTCGGCCGCCGGGTCCGCGTGCGCGATCGCACCGCCCAACGTCCCGCGACTGCGGATCTGGAAGTGGCCGATGTAGGGCGTCGCCAGGGTCAGCAGCGGCACCGACTCGGCTACCTCGTCGTCCATGCCGACGAACGCGTGCGGGGTCGCCGCACCGATGCGCACCTCGCCGTCGCAGGCGTCGATACCGATCAGCTCCTCGATACGGGAGATGTCGACGAGGTTGTCGAAACGGGTGAGCCGCATCGCGAGCATCGGCACCAGACTCTGCCCGCCGGCCAGAACCTTTGCGTCGTCGCCGAATTCGGCCAGCAGATCCACGGCCTCCTTGACAGCTTCGGGCCGGTGGTAGGCGAACGGGGCGGCTTTCATGACACCAACCGCGACAGGGCTGTCAGCAGATCGTCGGTCTTGATCGCGACCGGATGTACCTGTGCGCGGCCGTTTCTGCGGCCGAGCAGAAATCCGACCGCGACACCGACCGCCAGCGCCGCCGCCACGGGCGCGGCCCGCTTGGCGACGGGCAGCGCGACCACCTTCAGCAGGTCGACGGATTCGACGGCGTCACTCTGTGCCGCGGAAGTGGTCGGCGCTTGGGCGGATTGCCCGGCCGGCGCGCCGCCGAGGATGTCGGCTTCCAGCGCGCGGGCGAACTGCGCGATGAGGTTTCCCGCGACGTCGGCCAGCACGCCGCGGCCGAACTGCGCAGCCTTCCCGGAAATCGTCAAATCGGTGGTGATCAATACATCAGTGGCGTCACCTTGGTCTTTGAGCTGAGCCGTGACGACGGCTGTCGCGCTGCCGTTGCCACGCGTCTCCTTGCCGCTTGCCTTGAGCACCACCCGGCGAGACGCCTCGTCCTTCTCGAGAAACGCCGCGTTGCCCCGGTACGACACGGTGATCGGCCCAACCTTCACCTTCACCGCGCCGGTGAACTCGTCGCCGTTGACCGACAACAGCGTGGCGCCGGGCAGGCAGGGTGCGACGCGCTCGACGTCGGTGAGCACCTCCCACGTCTTGTCCGCCGGAACGCCGACGCGAAACTCGTTGACTAGTTCCACCTTTGAATCCTTACCTGGTCGCTTGCTCGATCAACTCGACGATCGCCGCGGGAGTAGCGGGCAGCTTGGTCAGCGTGACGCCCAACGGGGCCAGCGCGTCATTGATCGCGTTGATCACCGCCGGCGTGGACCCGATCGCGCCGCCCTCGCCGACGCCCTTGTAGCCGCCGACGCCTGGGCCGGGAATTTCGACGTGCCCGAATTCGATCGGCGGCACCTCGGTGGCGGTCGGCAGCAGGTAGTCGACGAACGTCGACGCCAGCGGGTTGCCCTCGTCGTCGTAGGCGAGGTTTTCCAGCAGCGCGCCCCCGATGCCCTGCACGGTGCCGCCGGCGATCTGGCCTTCGACGACGTTCGGGTTGATCATCGCGCCGACGTCCTCGCTGACGATGTAGCGGGTGAGCTTGACATGGCCGGTCGCCACGTCGACCTCGCAGGTGCACGCATGCGTGGCGTTGGCCCAGTGAATGGGTGCCGCGGAGGTGAATCGCGCGGTGGCCTCCAGCGAGGCCGGCATTCCGGGTGGCAGCTGTTGGGGCTCGTAGTAGGAGCGGTATGCGAGATCGGCGAAGCTGACGCTCTTGGCCGCATCGCCGCGGGCGCTGGCGCGCGAATCGGCCAATTCGATCTCGTCTTGCTCCACACCGAGATAATGGGCGGCCATCGCCACGATCTGCTTGCGCACCATCGCGCCGGCTTCGCTGACAGCCCCGGCGGTCATCGGGCCGCTGCGGCTGCCCTGTGAGCCGGCGCCGTAGGGTGTCACAGCGGTATCGCCCTGAATGGTTGCGACGTCATCGAGCTTGGCGCCCAGGGCATCTGCGGTCAGTTGCACGACGGTGGTCTCGATGCTGTTGCCGCTCGAACCGCCGTTCACGTACACGTTGATCTTGCCGGTCGGCTCGATGCGGATCGTCGCACCTTCGGTGGCCATGTAGCCGGTCGCGGCGGCGGTCGGCTCGATGTAGGCGGAGAATCCGAGCCCGATGTAGCGGCCTTCGGCCAACGCGTCTTTTTGTTCCTTGCGAAAGCCTTCGTGGTCAAGGATTTTCACAGCCTGCTCGAAGGTGTCCGCCGGTGCCACATGGTCGTACGGCATGCCGTTGGGGTTGAAGTACGGCATCTCGTCGCCGCGCAAGATGTTGCGGCGGCGCAGTTCGACGGGATCGATGCCGATCTTGCGGGCAGCGATGTCGAAAAGGATCTCGCGAGCGAGGGTTTCGAACTGCCAGGGACCGCGATAGGCCACCAGCCCGGCAGTGTTGGAGAACACGCACTTGTAGTTGAAGCTGGCTTTGGGCACCCGGTACGGGCCCGGGAAGAACATGCCGATCGCGGCCTGGTTCAACACCGGGTACGGCGTCGGATATGCGCCGACGTCCTGGAGGAAGTCGATGTCTGCTGCCAGGATCTTGCCGTCGGCGTCGAAGGCCATTCTGGCGTTGCCCAGTACGTGGCGGGCCTGTCCGGCCGCCATCAGGTTCTCGCGCCGGTCCTCGATCCACTTCACAGCGGTGGGCAGTCTGTGCGCGGCCAGCAGGATGCACATGTCTTCACGCATCGGAACGACCTTCTGGCCGAACCCGCCGCCGGTGTCACGCACGATCACCCGCACTTGTTGGGCGGGGATTCCCAGCAGCCGCGCGGCGAAGGCACGCAATTCATGCGGCGACTGGCTGGACGCCCATATGGTGAGTTCTTCGGAGGCTCCCGTCCATTCGACGACGAGGCCTCGGGTCTCCATCGGCACCGGCACGTACATCTGCTGGTAGATCTTTGCGGCCGCCACGTGAGCCGCATTGGTGAAGGTCTCCTCGTCGGGCGGCGCTCCGCCGAGTCCTCCCGCCACGTTGTCGGGATATGCCTCGTGGACCACGGCGTCGGCGCCCACGGCTGTGGTGAAGTCCGCGACGGCCGGCAAGGGTTCGTAGTCGACGTCGACGAGCTCGACCGCGTCTTCGGCGATGTAGCGGTTGTCGGCGACCACGAGCGCGACGGGGTCGCCGACGAATTTCACCTCACCCTCGGCTAGCGGCGGGCGGGGCGTATCAGGGATGTCTTTGCCGGCAACCGCGTGCCAGGCCTCTCTGACGCAGGGGTTGAGGTCGGCCGCGATGAACACCGCCCGCACGCCCGGCAGCGCCAGCGCGGCCGACGCGTCGATGCCGTTGATGCGGGCATGGGCATAGGGGCTGCGCACGAAGCAGGCGTGCAGCATCCCGGGGCGGGTGACGTCGTCGACGAAGGTGCCACGGCCGGTGAGCAACCGCGAGTCCTCGACGCGCGGGACACGGGTCCCGGCATAACGGGTGGCGACGGTGTTCGTCATGACTGGCACTCCCATCCGTCTGTTGCGCCTACGTCCACGGCGCTAAGCAGTCGCTCAGCGTGTGAGCGTACTAGTGCTGTCGCCGAGCGGGAAACGTCTGCGGGATTTCGGTCGCGTTTTCTTCCTACGTTCACGTTCGGCAGTGCTCAGGCCGTCGCCGTCGCGGCGCCCTGGGGCAACTCGTGGTGGATGCGCCCGTCGACCTCGGACAGTGGCCGACCCCCTCCGCCCCAGCGCCGCGCGATGATCTCCGCTGCGATCGAGACCGCGGTCTCTTCGGGGGTGCGTGCGCCCAGATCCAAGCCGATCGGGCTGGCCAGCCGGCTCACCTCGGTCTCTGTCAGCCCGGCTTCGCGGAGCCGGCGCAGCCGGTCTTCGTGGGTCTGCCGCGAGCCCATGGCACCGATGTAGCCGACATCGGGCAGCCGCAACGCCACCTGTAGTGCGGGCACGTCGAACTTCGGGTCATGGGTGAGTACGCAGATGGCAGTGCGTGAGTCGATCGCTGCTTGCGCGGCCTGGGCGCTCAGGTACCGGTCGGGCCAGTCGACCACGACCTCGTCGGCTGCGGGGAACCGTGCGGTGGTGGCGAACACCGGTCGGGCGTCGCACACCGTGACGCGGTATCCGAGGAAGGCGCCCTGCTGGGCCAGCGCGGCGGCGAAGTCGATGGCACCGAAAATCAGCATCCGCGGTCGCGGCGCGTGGCTGGCGACGAACACCTGCATTTCCGCTCCTTGACGCTGGCCGTCCGGACCGTAGGCCAGAACTGCGCTGCGTCCCGCCGACAGCAGGCCCCGGGCGTCGTCGACGACGGCCGCGTCGGCGCGGGCGGAGCCGAGCGACCCGTCGGCGTGCTCCGGGCCGATCACCAGCCGTCGACCCAGCCAGGTGGGGTCGGGGTGCGCGATCACCGTGGCCACCGCGACGGGCCGGTGCGCCGTGATCGCCTCGACGACGTCGTCAAGCTGCGGAAAGAGCTTGCGCGACACCGGTTCCACGAAGATGTCGATCTCGCCGCCGCAGGGCAGGCCGACGTCGAACGCGTCCTCGGCGCTGATGCCGTAACGCTGCAGGACGGGTCGCCCGGTCCGCACCACCTCCTGGGCCAGCTCGTAGACCGCCGCCTCGACGCATCCGCCTGACACCGAGCCGGCGACGGACCGGTCGGGAGCCACCACCATCGCGGCCCCCGCTGCGCGCGGCGCAGAACGGATGGTGCGAACAACGGTGGCGAGACCGGCTGTACCGCCGGTCCGCCACACCGACATGAGCTCGTCGATCACGTCGCGCACGAACTGAGTGTAGGCCGTTAGGAGATCACTATTCTCAAATAGCGGCAGCGGCATTTTCGGCCGCTGCAGACGGAACGGGTCGATGCGGATGACGTCACCTCCGGTGATCGCGGGCGTGCTGCTGGCCGCCGGGGCCGGCCGGCGGTACGGCAAGCCGAAGGTTCTGGTCGAGGGCTGGCTGACGGCTGCGCTCAGCGCGCTGGCCGACGGCGGTTGTGATCCCGTGATCCTCGTTCTCGGTGCCGCCGAGGTCCCCGCTCCGCCGGGGGTCATCGCGGTGACTGCGCCTCTTTGGGAGAGCGGCCTGAGCGCTTCTGTTCGCACGGGACTCGCCCAGGCCGCCGCACTGCACGCGGACTACGCGGTGCTGCACGTCGTCGACACACCCGACGTTGGCGCGTCGGTAGTGGCACGAGTTGTCAAGCGCGCGTTGGTTTCTGGCAGCGGGCTGGCACGCGCGGTGTTCGGCGACCAGCCCGGCCATCCCGTCGTGATCGGGCGGCGCCACTGGCCGAAGGTGATCGAGAAGATGTCCGGCGACCACGGCGCAGGCCCATACCTGCGAACCGCCGGTGACGTCGAGTTCGTCGACTGCTCGGACCTGGCCACCGGCCGCGACATCGACGAGCCGGAATTCCCAGGTTAGGCCCAGGTTTTCAGGGGTAGCCTCACGAAATCGCCGGCGGTGGAAGCGGCCGGTTCCTCTGTGGGCAGTCAGGAGTTGTGAAATGGACATCGCCCGGAGCGCGGCCCGCGTCATCACGCGAACCGCAGATGCCACCACGGCAGCGGCGGGGGCGATTGGAGGCGCGGCGATCAACGGAGTGATCGGCGGCGTTCAGGGCACGGTGTCGGGAATCCGCAACGGTGTGAGCACCGGAAGTCATTCCACTTCGGCCGCCGCCCTGACGCTGGGCGCGCTCGGCGCGGCGGGGTTAGTGGAGTGGCCGGTGCTGCTGACGATCGGCGGTACCGCGCTGGTGGTCCATCAGCTCGGCAAGCGGTCCGAGGCGGCGCCCGCAGTGTCTGCGCCACGGCCGCTGCAATCGGTCGACGGTGACAGCGACGGTGGCGGGGGCGGGGCCCGAAAGTCCGCCCCGCGCAAGACCACTGCGCAGAAGCGGACGCGAAAGGCCAGCACATCCCGCCGCCCCACCACCAGCCGCTGATCTGCGCTGCGGGGGCATCTCGATGCATCTGACCCGACTGCTGACCACGGTCGCGGTTGCTCCGCTGAACGCAGCGCTGCACACCACGTCGGCCGTCGTCGGCGGCGGCATCGGGCTTGCGACCGTGCCCGTTCGCAGCGCGGCAGCGTTGCTGTCCGACGGAGCACGCGGACGCCGGTGCTGGCACGGCAACGGCCGCGCCTGGATATCGGTGCGGGGCCTACGGGATCCACAGCACGGGCATGCCATTGGTGAACACGTGCTGGCCGTCGTGCGTGCTCAGCCCGGGGTGACGGCAGCCGCGCTGAACTATCCGCTGTCACGGGTGGTCGTCACCCTGGCCGACGGAAGCGCGCCGGTGCATTCGCTGTGCGGCACGGTCGCGCAGGCCGAACGGGCGGGCGAACACGTGCCGAAAGACAGGCCCCTGGACTTGCCGGGTGACAGCGCTACGCTCGCCGGCCGGATGGCGGCGCTGGCCGCTTCCTCCGTCGGGCTGGGCGCCGCGCTGGCGGGGCGGGCGCTGCCGCTTCCCCGGCTTCCCGTCGGTGTCGCGGCTGCGGTGACGATCCTGGATTACCAGCCACGGCTACGGCGGCTGCTCGAAAGCTGGTTTGGCTCAACGACTACCGACACTGCGCTGGCCCTGGCCGGCGCGGCCGTGTACACCGCCACCGGTGCATGGGCCTCGTTAGGGGTCGACGTGATGTTGCACCTGTCCCGGGTTGCGGAGTCACGCTCGCAGCAACGCTGCTGGGCCGCTCACGAGCACATGCTCGCCGGCCACGCCGAAAGCGATGGGATGGCGGTCCCGAACCGCGGTCAGCCGCTCCCACCCGGGCCGGTGGAACGGCATGGCGATCGCAGCGCAATCGCACAAGCGGCCGGGGTGGCCGCGGTCGCGGCCCTGACCCGCAGCCCTGATGCAGCCGCCACCGCGGCGGTCGTCGCAGCACCGAAGGCAGCCCGGATGGCGCGAGAAGCGTTCGCCAGCACGCTGATTCGCGGTCTTTCCGATCGCTGCGGGGTGCTGGCCCTACGGGCCGAGGCAGTTCGCCGGCTCGACCGCGTCGACGCGGTGCTGATCGACCCGCGCACACTCGCCGCCCATGGTTTGCGGGTGAGCCGAATCCGAGGCGCGCCCGACGAGGACAGGTCGGCGATATGGCGTTGGGCGCAAACCCGACTGGAACTCGGGGCACTGGCACCGGGTTGGAACACCGTGCCTGGGGGTTGGGGCGGTAACGGAGCCTCGCCGCATGCTGTGCAGGTGCTGGTGCGCCACATGCACCATCCGCTGGCCGCGGCGCTGATCGCACAGGCCCGCCGGTCCGGGGCCGCCGTGACGTCGCTGGACATCGACGAACTGGACGATCTGCGGTCGTCGTTCGACGACTTGGCGCCAGTGGACGGCTCACTCGACGATGGGCTGCACGCCGCGGTGGCCAGGCTCCAAGCTGACGGGCGCACGGTGTTGTTCGTGGGAAACCATGCGCCGCAAGCGATGTCGCTCGCCGACGTTGGGATCGGCGTGCTTAGTGACGGACTATCACCGCCATGGCATGCGGACCTGATGGTCGACGACCTCGCGGCGGCATGGCGGCTGCTGCACGCGTTGCCCGGGGCTCGCACAGCCAGCCGGCGCGGCGTCGAGCTTTCCACCGCGGCATCGCTGCTCGGTGCGCTGCTGATGGTGCCGGGGGTGCGCGGACGTGGACCCGGCCCGGTCACCGCCGGTGCGGCCGCCGGGCTGTGGACCGGATATTCCTTGGCACGCAAGGTCATTCGGTCTTCAGTGCCTCCCCCGGCCGCCGTCAACGACTGGCACGCCATGTCAGTAGAGGAGGTCCGGCGGTTGTTGCCCGCACCCGCGCAGGACCCACCGGTGCGGCAGTCGGCGGGCACGGTGAAGACGTCCGCGCATGCGGCCCGGCACACGCTGAAGTCGGTACGCGATGCTGTGGGCGAGTTCGTCACCACACTGCGTGACGAGCTGTCCGACCCGCTGACTCCGATCTTGGCGACCGGCTCGGCGGCCAGCGCCGTCCTGGGCTCGCCCGTCGACGCGGTGCTGGTCGGCTCGGTGCTTACCTTCAACTCGGCGCTCGCCGCAACCCAGCAGGTGCGTGCGCAGCGGTTGCTGCGCAGATTGCTTGCGGTTCAGGTCCCTTCGGCGCGAACGCTGCGCGTCGACAGCGACGGGTCGCGCCGTTACGTCGACGTCGACGCCGTCCGCCTGCGGCCGGGCGAGCTCATCGAAGTGCGCCCCGGAGAGGTCGTACCCGCCGACGCCCGGCTGATCGACGTCGCCGACCTGGAAATCGACGAATCGACGCTGACCGGCGAAAGTTTGCCCGTGGCAAAGCAAGTCGACGCCACCCCGGGCGTCGCGCTCGCGGAGCGGGCGTGCATGATCTACGCCGCGACGACGGTGGCCGCCGGCACCGGTGTCGCGGTAGTGACCGCCGCTGGGCCGCTGACCGAGGCGCGCCGCGCCGCCGAGGTGCCCGGAGCCGACCACGGTGACGTCGGCCTGCAGAGGCAGCTGCGTGACCTGACGGACAAGGCGTGGCCGGTGAGCCTGGCCGGCGGAGGTTTGGTCAGCATGCTCGGGCTGTTGCGTGGCAGCGGCTTGCGGCAGGCCGTCGCGAGTGGTGTGGCCGTCACCGTCGCCGCGGTGCCCGAAGGGCTTGCGCTGGTGGCGACGCTGGCCCAGCAGGCCTCGGCACGGCGGCTGACCAGAGCGGGCGCGTTGGTTCGCACTCCGCGGTCGGTCGAGGCGCTCGGGCGGGTCGACGTCGTCTGCTTCGACAAGACCGGAACGCTCAGCGAGAACCGGCTGCGGGTGACGCAGGTCTACGTCGCCTCCGGCCACTCACGCGACGACGTCCTCGCGTGCGCGGCGCAGGCCACGCCGCTGCCCGACGGCGACGGCCGGTTCGCACACGCCACCGACGCGGCGGTCTTCGAGGCGGCCGCCGCTCCCGCGCGTAATGACGTGATCGGGCACGTGCCCTTCCGGTCGGGGCGCCCGTTCTCGGCGACGCTGGCGGGTGACACGCTCACCGTCAAAGGTGCCCCCGAGGCGGTGCTAGGTGCGTGCGGCGACGACGGACCCGGACACCGGCGGGCGGTGCGGACGATGGCCGGGCAAGGGCTGCGAGTGATCGCGGTGGCGCAGCGGACGCTCACGCCGCGCCAGCGACGAGCCGCCGCAGGAGATCCCGAAGCGTTGGTGGGGCTGTGCCGGCGCGGGCTGCGGATCACCGGTCTGCTCGGACTCTCGGACACTCCGCGCGGCGAAGCTGCGCAGCTGCTGGCCGCTTTGGCCGAGCAGGACATCGCGGTACGGCTCATCACCGGCGACCATCCGATCACCGCCGCGGCGATCGCCCGTGAACTCGGTGTGGCCGTCGCAGCCGAGCAAGTCATCAGCGGCGCCGAATGGGACGCGTTGTCACGGCGCGGGCAGGAGCGGGCTGTCGCAGACCGCCTCGTGTTCGCCCGGATGTCGCCGGAGAACAAAGTGCAGGTGGTCCAAACGCTCGAACGCACGGGCAGGGTCTGCGCGATGGTCGGCGACGGCGCCAACGACGCGGCGGCCATCCGCGCGGCCACCGTCGGAATCGGCGTGGCCGCCCGCGGAAGCGACCCGGCCCGCACCGCAGCCGACGTCATGCTGCTGAACGGGCGCATCAGCTCGCTGCTCGACGCGCTTGAAGAAGGCCGCAAACTCTGGCTGCGCGTGCAGGCGGCGGTGAGCGTGCTGCTCGGCGGAAACGCGGGCGAAGTGTTGTTCGCGATCGCAGGCAGCACCGTCACCGGCCGCTCACCGCTGAACACACGGCAACTCCTCTTGGTCAACATGCTGACCGACGCGCTGCCGGCGGCGGCGCTTGCGGTCAGCGAACCGACGACCACCGGCCCGGCGCTGCGCGGCCCCGACGAGGCGGCGTTGTGGCGGACTGTCGGCATTCGGGGCGCCACCACCGCCGCGGGCGCGACGCTGGCCTGGACTCTGGCCAGCCTCACCGGCCGGCCACGACGCGCCTCCACCGTGGCGTTGGTGGCGCTCGTCGCCACCCAGCTGGGTCAGACCCTGCTCGACTCACGCAGCCGGTTGGTGGTGCTGACCGCTCTCGGGTCGCTGGCCGCGATGGGAACTCTCGTCAGCACTCCCGGCGTCAGTCAGCTGCTGGGAAACACACCCCTGGGACCGGTTGGCTGGGCGCAGGCGCTTGGCTCTGCAGCGGCGGCAACGCTTGCCGCAGAAGCGATTTCGCGGCTAATTGGGCAGCGTCGGGTGGTGTCAGGTCAATCGACGATTTCGACGACGCCGGCGCGCCAAAGCGCCGCATACAGTTCGCGCAGCGGCACGGCCAGCAGCCCCGCCACCACGTCGGTCAACGGATCGGAGCTCACACCGGCAGGTCGAATCGGCACGCTGCCCACTGTGACCGACACATAGCGCTCATCGAATGAATTGGCCATGACGAGAAGGCGAACAATGACCGAAAACTCACGACGCCGCGTCCCACACCGCACCGCGGTACAGCGAGTGCGCGACGCCGACACATTCGCGGTATCGCTGCCCGTGCTGGGCCGCGTCCGGATACCACGGCCCGAACAACTGGCGTATTACGGCGCCCTGGCGGGCTTGGCCGCGCTCGAGATCATCGACTGGCCCATCGCATTGGCCATCGGAGCCGGTCACGCGCTGGCCAGCAACCAGCACAGCAAGGTGGCACAGGAATTGGGCGAAGCACTCGAGGACGCATGAAACGCCTGCCGCACAACACGAGGAGTAGCGATGGCAACCGATAAGGCGGTACAGATCAGGTTCGGCGCGCCCGGCAACGTGCTCGAAATCCAAGTTGGCCGAGTCGAAGTGGACGTACCCCGCTCGGTCGGATATTTCGGCGGCCTGGCCGCGGCAGTCGGTCTCGGCCTGCTCGAGCCACCGCTTGCCGTGTTCATCGCGGCGGTGCCCGTGTTCAAGGTGCTCACCAACAGCGCCCTGCCGCAGGCCGTGCGCTTCGTCGGAGAAGTGCTCGAGGGCGCGGCCAAACCTGTCGGCAGCGACGCCGAGGGCGTCGTGCAGCTGCAGGACCAAGGGCAATCCGACACCAAAGTGGTCAGCGTGGCGGGTGACACCCGCGCCCCACGCCGCACTGGAAGGCGCTAACCGCTCGGGCGCGGTCGATAATCGGGCCACGACCGCATCGCCTGATGGTCGTCCGAGGAAGGAACCGCGTGCCGCAGCCAGACCAGACGGCGTCCGCACCGGCGCACCGCCTGCGCCGCATGTCTGGGCGCGACCCGCATGAGCAGTTCCGCGTCGCGACACCTCTGGAGCTGTTGTTCGACCTGACGTTCGTCGTCGGATTCGGCGTCGCCGCTTCAGAATTCGCGCATGCGCTGGCGGAGAACCATGTCGGTCTGGGTCTGCTGGCGTTCATGTTCGCGACGTTCGCGGTGTGGTGGGCGTGGGTGAACTTCAGTTGGTTCGCCTCGGCATACGACACCGACGACTGGGTGTATCGGCTCACCACGATGGTGCAGATGGTCGGCGTGGTGGTCCTGGCGCTCGGTCTGCCGCAGACGTTCGCTTCGGTGCTTCAAGGGCACTACATCGACAACCGGATCATGATCGCCGGCTACGTGGTGATGCGGGTCGCGATGATCGCCCAGTGGCTGCGGGCAGCCACGCAGGATACGGAGCACCGTGCCGCGTGTCTCACGTACGCGGCGAACGTCGCCGTCGCACAGATCGGCTGGGTCGGATTGTTCGTGGCGCACACGACGTTTCGTACGACGCTGGTGTTTGTCTGTGTCCTCATCGCAGTGGAGATGTTGGGCCCGTTCGTCGCCGAAACCCGAAAGGGGGGTACGCCGTGGCACGCCCATCACATCGTCGAGCGCTACGGTCTGCTGACCATCATCGCGCTCGGCGAGGGTGTGATCGGCACCGTGGCATCGCTGTCGGCGGTCGTGGCGCAGCAAGGCTGGAGCGTAGGAGCCGTACTGGTCGCGGTGGCCGGTATCGGGCTGACCTTCGGGATGTGGTGGACCTACTACGTCGTGCCGGCGGCGCCGCTGCTGCACGCGCACCGGGAGCGCTCGTTCTGGTTCGGCTATCTTCATCTCCTGGTCATCGGCGCGATCGTCGCGACCGGGGCCGGGCTACACGTGGCGGCGTTCTATATCGAGCACCACGCCGAGCTTGGGTCAGTGGCCACGGTGCTGTCGGTGGCCGTTCCGGTGGCCGCGTTCATCGCAGCGGTCTATCTGCTGTACATGCTGCTGGTGCACACGCGTGATGTGTTCCACGTGCTGCTGCTGGTGCTCACCGCGGTGGTGCTCGTGGCGTCGGTGGGCCTGGCGGCGGCGGGGGTGTCGATGCCGTTGTGCTTGGTCGTGGTCACGCTCGCGCCAGTCGTCACGGTCGTCGGCTTCGAGGTGCTCGGTCACCGGCACGCGGCCGAGGCGGTCAACCGGTCACTGGCTCAAGGCAATTGACGGTCACGGCGGCCCGAAGATGTTGCCGCGCCGGATGTCTTCGCGACACTTCAGCCTCGTCTGGTGGGTTTCCTCGACGCAGACCCGCACCTGTTGTTCGATGCCCGGCTCGTACACCTGGTCGGTGGGACCCGGGGTGGCAGCCGACGGGGCGGGCACCGAGCTGGTGTACAGCGACCACACCGTGTCACCCGTCGTCGGCAACTTCGAGCAGTAGGCCTGCGCGCCGGTGGATGTCACGCCTGCGGCGCCCAGGGTCGCGCAGTCGGCGCCGATCAGTACCACCGGCATCGCCGGCGCCGCCGGACCGGCTGATGCTGCGCTCGGCGATGCCGGCCGCGCAGGCTCACGGCTCGGTGACGCCGACAGCTCGCGGTCTCGGCCGAACAGCAGCACTGCGAAAGCGGAGACGCCCACGAGCAGCAGCGCCAGCACCACCGTGACGACCATGACCGGGCGGACTCGCGAGCGCTTCCGCACCGGGCTCGGCTGCTCCGATTTATGCCTGGGCCCCGATGCCGCGGGCGCCTCGGTGGTGACCTCGGTCGCGCCGGTCTCGGCGGCCACCGTGCCCAGCCGATGGGCAAGTGCCGTCGCGAACGCCGTGCAACTCTCGTAGCGATCGGCCGGGCTCTTCGCCAGCGCCTTGGAGAACACCGGCCCCAAATCCGACAGGGCAGGCCGTCGGGTGCCGATGGCTGGCGGCGGCGCGCTGAGGTGCTGGCTGATGACGACCGCCGGATTCGAATGCGCAAACAGCTGCGTCCCCGTCAGCAGATGAAAAGCCGTGGCGGCCAACGCGTACTGGTCGGCACGCCCGTCGAGCGGCTCGCCCATCAACTGCTCCGGCGCGGCATACGCGACCGTCCCGACCGTCATGTTGGTTCCGGTCAAACCGCTGGCATCATCCACCCAGCGCGCAATCCCGAAGTCGGCCAACAAGATTCGCCGCGCATCGGAATCGGGGTGCGACATCAGGATGTTGGCGGGCTTGACGTCGCGGTGCAGGAGCTGACGCTGGTGTGCGTAATCGAGCGCTTCGGCAACCGCGATGATGATTCTGACTACCTCGTCGGGCGGCATCCCGTGCGGATAACGCTCTTGCAGTAGTCGTGCCGCATCGGTGCCCTCGACGTAGTCCATCGAAATCCACAGCTGGCCCTCGAACTCGCCGCGGTCGTGCACGCCGACGATGTGCGGATGCCACAGCGTGGCGGCGATGTCGGCTTCGCGGTTGAAGCGCTGACGATATTCGTGGTCGCCGGTGAACGTCGTCGGCAGCACCTTGAGCGCGTCGTTGCGCGGCAGCCTGGGGTGTCGGGCCAAATAGATCTCGCCCATCCCCCCGGAACCCAGGTGCCGCAGGATCGTATAGCCCGCGAAACTCTGGCCATCGGCCAACGGCATGGGCGCATACTACAAGTCGCCGGCCGATGGCGAACTCGATCACGCCTACCCGGCTCGTGTTTCTCCGTGGGTGCCGCCAACAGCACGGCGCCGGTCCCGGCTGACCGACAGCAGTGACCTTCCGTCGGGATGCACGACGCGATGCGCCGGCGCTGATGCCGGGCGGGCGGAGGAGAGCGGCCGGAACCGCCGGTCCAGCGCGGCGATCATCCAGTCGATCTCCTGCTGTTCGCGCTGCGCACGGCGGACCAGGCGGGCGATGTCACGAATGCCGGCCAGATCGCCGGCGGCCTCGTAGCTGGCGATCGTGCCGAGGTGCTTGGCGATCGCGACCTCGAGCTCTGCGCGCTGCTCGATGAGCAGACGACGGAAGTAGGCGCCCTGGCTGCGGTCGGCTGCTTCCGAGGCGGTGGCCTCGAACTTGTCCCTGCTCGCGGAGTCGTTCACCAGAGGAAATTAACCCGGGTACCCGGTAGCCGCACGGCGGCGCCGCCGGGCATCTCGGCGGTTCGCCCCGGTGGGCTCAGGAGTTGCCAATAGTCACTACGTCCTCAGGAGCAGGAACAGCAAATCGCTTGAGGAGGGTGTCTGCCGGCACGGATTACTAGTGACAAGGGCGGTCGCGCTCAGCGTCAACAGCTTTGGGTGCCGTGTCGGCCAGCGGGTTCCCGGTCGTTCCGAAGCCAGCAAATCAGACGGACGGGTGGTGGTGTCTATCGGCGCGGCGGCGGGTGAATTTGAATCGTTGTGAGGCTTACCCGGCGGCGAATGACTTCTGCCGGCTCCGGGTAGGCCACCCCAATGGTTGACGACAAACCCCTAGCCCTGGTCACCGGATCGTCAAGCGGCATCGGCTTCGAGCTGGCCACCCAGTTCGTCGAACACGGTTACGACGTGGTGGCCGCCGCCGACGACGACGGTATCCATGATGCGGTGCGCCGGCTGTCCACGGGCGGCGCGCGTGTGCACCCCGTCCAGGTCGACCTGCGCACGGCCGACGGCGTCGAGCATCTGTACAAAGCGGCCACCGAGGGCGGCCGACCGATCGCCGCGGCGGCCCTGAACGCCGGCGTCGGACGTGGCGGCAAGTTCGTGGACACGGAACTGGCCGACGAGCTGGACATCGTCGACCTCAACGTCCGCTCGACCGTGCATCTGGCAAAGCTGGTGTTGCGGGACATGGCGGCCCGCAACGCCGGCAAGGTGCTGTTCACGTCGTCGATCGCGTCGACCATGCCTGGCTCGTACCAAGCGGTCTACAACGCCTCGAAGTCGTTCGTCCAGTCGTTCGCCGAGGCCCTGCGCGACGAACTGCGCGACACCGATGTCACGGTCACATCGCTGATGCCGGGGCCCACCGACACCAATTTCTTCGCCCGGGCCAAGATGCGCGACACCCCGGTGGGCCGCATGCCCAAGGACGATCCCGCCAAGGTCGCCCGACAGGGTTTCGACGCGATGATGCGCGACGACCAGAAAGTGGTCGCGTCGTCGCCGATGAGCAAGCTCACCGCCACGATGAATCAGTTCCTGCCGGACGCAGTCACCGCGAAGCTCAATCGCCTGCTGTCGCTGCCATTGCCAAATCGCTGATCCGGTCGAGGAATTCGCGCACTTCGTCGGGATTCTCCAGGGTGAATCTGGCTGCCGAGCGGCGATCGCCGTCTTCGCTGTGGCGCACCAGAATTCCGATGCCGTCGTCACGCACGGCGTCGAACGCGTCTTCGTCGGTCAGGTCGTCCCCGATATAAATCGGGAGCACATCCGGTCCCTCGGATGCCGCGATCTGCCGACGGATCCACGACAACGTCGTGCCCTTGTTCCAGTCGACGTCGGGCCGAAGCTCGATGACCTTGCGGCCGTTGGTGACACGAAGTCGCTCGCGCCGGCCGATGCGATGCGTGCTGGCCGCGACTTCGCCGATGTGCTCGTCGTCGACGTCACGGTAGTGTACGGCGACGGCAAAACGCTTGTGCTCCACCCGAATTCCCCTGACCGACGCCAGCGTCTCGCGCAGTTCCTCGGCCGCCTGCTCCAGCACTGGCACGGCGGCCGCGGCGTCGTCGTTGCGGCGGTAGCTACCGTCGGGCGCCACGGACTCGAAACCGTGGCTGCCCGCATACCACAGGCCGGCCACCCCCACTCGGTCACGGATATCAGACAGGTCGCGACCCGACAGGATCGCGACCGGACACCGCGTCGCCAATCGGGCAAGAGCCTCTGCGGCACCGTCGACCAGCCGTGCGGTGTCCGGGTCGGGCACGATCGCCGACAGCGTGCCGTCGAAGTCCAGACACACCGCGGGGCGATGGCCGTCGATGATCTCGGCAATCTGCCCAAAGGACTCGAGCGCGTCGGGAATCTGAGACATCGGGCGGTCGCCCGTGCGCACCCCGACCTCGCTTAGGTCGCCGACCACGGCGTCGGCGCCGCGTTCCAGCAGCGTGGCGCGATTGTCGCGGTCGAGCCCGATCACCAACGAGAAACCCCCGTTTCGAGCCGCGGCTATCCCGTCCGGGGTGGCGTCGACGACGACGGAGCGTTCGGCCCGGGCGCCCAGCTGCCGCGCCGTCTCACGAAGCCGCGACGCATTCGAGGGACCGGGCTCGGCAACGGCTGTGCGGACGTCGACGCCGTGTAGTCGGCCGACCAGTTGATCGACCGAATCACCTTGCGCCACCTGGAAAATCACGGCATCGTGCAGGCGCGGATCGATCATGACCCGCGGTGACGCATCGCCACCCGTCTGCGAGGTGATCACGCGGGAATCCTTACACACCGCACGGGACGCGACGTCGTTTGCTAACCCGCGTGCAGCGCCGCGGTAAGGGCCCGGATGTCGGCATTGGGAATCTCGTAGCCCGGGAAGTACACGCAGACGCGCTGGGCCACATCGCCGAACCTGGTCAGGATTTCGGCGGCGCAGTCCTCCGGCGTGCCCCGCACCGCGAGCGTGGTCAACAGGTGGTCGTCCACGAGATCGGTCATCGCGGCGATGTCGCCACGCTTGGACAGGTGGTTGAGCTGGGGTTGCAGTTCACCGCGGCCTTCGACCTCCAGCACAGGCACGTAGGCAGGAGTGGATCCGTAGAACGCTAGCAGTCGGCGCACTCCCATGCTGGCGGCCTCCAATTGGGACTCTGTGCGCCCGACGGCGGCGATCACCTGCGGGACGATGTCGAAGTCGGCACGGCGGCGGCCTGCGCGGCGCAGACCGTCGTCGACCGCCGCGAGTGTCCGCTCGCGGAAGTGGCGCGCCGAATGAAACGGCATCACGAGCAGCCCGTCGGCCACCTCAGCGGCGGCCCGGGTCATCAATGGGCCAAGGGCACCGAGGTAGATCGGCGGAACTCCGTGCGGGTTCGGGCCTGGGTCGAACGTCGGGGTCATCAACGTGTGCTTGGTGAATTCGCCGCGAAATTGCAGCGGTTCGTTGTGCTGCCAGGCGGTCAGGATGGCCCGCACGGCAAGGACGGTTTCACGCATCCGCGCGGCGGGACGGCTCCAGCTGCTGCCGTAACGGCTTTCGATGTGCGGCCGGATCTGCGAGCCCAGACCAAGGCGGAAGCGACCGCGCGACAGCAGCTGCAGGTCATAGGCGGCATGCGCCAGGTGCATCGGGCTGCGCGGCAATGCGATCGCGACGTTGGTCATCAGCTCCAGATCCGTGGTGGCTGCGGCAGCGGCGAGCGGAAGGAAGACGTCGTGCTGGCCCTCGAAGGTGAACAGGCCGTCCACGCCGGTCGCAGCCAGTTCTCGTGCGCGTTCGCCGGCTCGATCCGGGCGGGCGTCGAGCTGAATGTGCACGTGCATCGGCTCAGCTTCGCGGTGCCGACACTGCCGTCGCATCCGCGACACGCCGTCGGGGCGTTCGGATCCGCAGACTTGGGGGACCGGGCCAGCGTGGCCGTCGACATCAATCGCATTCCCGAAGCCGAACTTCGGTCAGTGGGATCAACTGCAACTAGCAGTTTCGGACACAACGCCAGCAAACTTTTTTCACCGATTTCAGTGAACAATTGTCGACTGATTGCCCGAGCAAGTGCTTGCCCGGCCATCGTGAGCTGACGCGGGCGTCGATAAATTTCTTCATAACGATTTGGTAACAATCATGCTGTGAACAGCGCTGTTGTAGCTACTCGACCGTAACCACCGGCACGCAGGCGGTTTGTCGCGCAACCTCCGGAGCCCGAATCGGCGCCTTGTTACAAACTCGACGGTTACTTATGCGTAGAACTCGCCAGTAACCATTCTTGTGGGCGTGACCGGCCAATTTCTTATGCCACTCTTATTGCAGTCAGCGGGGCGAGCAGAGCCGCGGCGGACCGTCGCCGGCGCGCCGCGGCCGGCAGGCACCGCTGAAGATTCGACGGGGAATCGCAGCACCCTTCGCGACGCAGCGCAAGGACACAGGCGAGACACGGAAACGATGCTGAGGAGACGCGACACGTGACGATCCACGAACACGACTGGGTGCCCGCTGGCCGCGACGGCGATT
This sequence comes from Mycobacterium sp. NGS35, assembly GCF_059812855.1. Lineage (NCBI taxonomy): Bacteria > Bacillati > Actinomycetota > Actinomycetes > Mycobacteriales > Mycobacteriaceae > Mycobacterium > Mycobacterium sp. NGS35. The sequence continues at coordinate 39,579 of NZ_JCALDL010000004.1, read as the reverse complement.
CCCCGACGCCGGCGTCCAGCCACGCCCTGGTCGATCGTCTCAGCGCCGGCGAACCGTACGCGGTGGCGTTCGGCGGGCAGGGCAGCGGCTGGCTGGAGAACCTCGAGGAACTGGTGTCGTCGGCCGGCATCGAAGACGACCTGGCGGCTCTGGTGGCCGAAGCCGAGGTGATGCTGGCGCCGATCGCCGACGAACTCGTGGTGGTGCGTCCGATCGGGTTCCAGCCGCTGCGCTGGGTGCGGGCGCTGGCCGCCGGTGAGCCGGTGCCCACCGCCAAGCAGCTGACTTCGGCTGCGACGTCGATGCCTGGCATCCTGCTCACCCAACTGGCGGCCATCCGCGCGCTGACCCGCCAAGGGATGGATTTCGCCGCCACACCGCCTGTGGCCTGCGCCGGACACTCCCAAGGTGTGCTGGCCGTCGAGTCGCTGACCACCGGCAGCACCCACGACGCCGAGCTCATGGTGCTCATCCAGCTGATCGGAGCCGCCTGCACGCTGGTGGCGCGCCGACGCGGCATCTCGGCGCTGGGTAACCGCCCGCCGATGGTGTCGGTCACCAACGCCGACCCGCAACGGATCCGAGAACTGCTCGACGAGTTCGCCAAGGACGTCCGTACTGTGCTGCCGCCGGCGTTGTCGATCCGCAACGGCCGGCGCTCGTCGGTGATCACCGGCAGCCCCGAGCAGCTGGCCCGCTTCGAGCTGTACTGCCGGCAGATCGCCGACACCGAGGCCGCCGAACGCAAGAACAAACTGCGTGGCGGCGCCGTGTTCAACCCGACCTTCGAGCCGGTGCAGGTGGAGGTCGGCTTCCACACCCCGCGGCTGTCCGACGGCGTGACGATGATCGACCGCTGGGCCGAGACGATCGGGCTCGATGCCGAGCTGGCCCACGACATGGCCGAGTCGATCCTCGTGCGGCCGGTCGACTGGGTGCAGGAGGTCGACAAGCTGCACCGAGCCGGGGCCAAGTGGATCCTCGATCTCGGGCCCAGCGACATCCTGACGCGCCTCACGGCCCCCGTGATCCGCGGCCTGGGCGTCGGCATCGTCCCGGCGGCCACCCGCGGCGGACAGCGCAACCTGTTCACCGTCGGTGCCGTTCCGGAGGTCGCGCAGCCGTGGGCCAGCTACGCCCCGGCTGTGGTCCGGCTGCCCGACGGGGCAGTGAAGCTGTCGACGAAGTTCACCCGCCTCACCGGGCGCTCACCGATCCTGCTCGCGGGCATGACGCCGACGACCGTAGACGCCAAGATCGTCGCCGCGGCCGCCAACGCCGGGCACTGGGCCGAACTCGCCGGCGGCGGGCAGGTCACCGAGGAGATCTTCACCAAGCGCATCGAGGAATTGCAGACGCTGCTGGAGCCCGGCCGGGCGATCCAGTTCAACTCGCTGTTCCTCGACCCGTACCTGTGGAAGCTGCAGATCGGCGGCAAGCGGATGGTGCAGAAGGCGCGCCAGGCGGGCGCGCCGATCGACGGTGTCGTCGTCAGCGCCGGCATCCCCGAGCTGGAAGAGGCCGTCGAGCTCATCGACGAACTCCGCAGCGTCGGCATCTCCCACGTGGTGTTCAAGCCGGGCACCGTCGAACAGATTCGCTCGGTGATCCGCATCGCCGCGGAGGTGCCCACCAAGCCGGTGATCGTGCACATCGAGGGCGGTCGCGCGGGCGGCCACCATTCCTGGGAGGACCTCGATGACCTGCTGCTGACCACGTACTCCGAGTTGCGAGCCCGCTCCAACATCACCGTCTGCGTCGGCGGCGGCATCGGCACGCCCGAGCGCGCCGCGGAATACCTGTCCGGGAAATGGGCCTTAAGCCATGGCTATCCGCTGATGCCCATCGACGGCATCCTGGTAGGCACCGCGGCGATGGCCACCAAGGAGGCCACCACCTCGCCGCAGGTCAAGCAGATGCTAGTGGCCACCCAAGGCACCGATCAGTGGATCGGAGCCGGAAAAGCTCAGGGCGGCATGGCTTCCAGCCGCAGTCAGCTCGGCGCTGACATCCACGAGATCGACAACGCCGCGTCGCGGTGCGGTCGGCTGCTCGACGAGGTGGCCGGCGACGCCGACGCCGTGGCGGCGCGCCGCGACGAGATCATCGCCGCGATGGCCGCCACCTGCAAACCGTATTTCGGTGATGTCGGCGAGATGACGTACGCGCAGTGGCTGCGCCGGTACGTCGAATTGGCTGTGGGAGAAGGGAATTCGACGGCCGACACCGCTTCTTCCGGCACTCCGTGGCTCGACATCAGCTGGCGCGACCGCTTCGAGCAGATGCTCAAGCGCACCGAAGCGCGCTTGCATCCCAAGGATTTCGGGCCGATCGAGACCCTGTTCGACGATCCGCAACTGTTGGAGCGGCCGCATGACGCAATCGCCGCGTTGCTGACCCGCTTCCCCGACGCCCAGACCATCCAGCTCCATCCGGCCGACGTGCCGTTCTTTGTCGAGCTGTGCAAGACCCTGGGCAAGCCGGTCAACTTCGTCCCTGTCATCGACAAGGACGTGCGCCGGTGGTGGCGCAGCGATTCGCTGTGGCAGGCCCACGACGCCCGCTATGACGCCGATGCGGTGTGCATCATTCCCGGTACCGCAGCGGTTGCGGGCATCACCCGCGTCGACGAACCCGTCGGCGAGCTGCTCGACCGGTTCGAGCAGGCGGCCATCGACCAGGTGCTGGCGTCCGGCACCCAGCCCCGACCGGTGCTGTCCCGGCGGCAGGTTCGCAAGGACGTCTCCGGCCCGCTGGCCGTGGTCCTGGACGCCCCGGACGTCGTCTGGGCCGGCCGCATGGCCAGCAATCCAGTGCACCGCATCGCCGACCCGTCCGACTGGCAGGTGCGTGACAACCGTTCTGCCACACACCATTCCACCGGTGCCCGGCTCGAAGTGACCGCTGACGACCAGGTGGTGCTGTCTGTTCCGCTGTCGGGCACCTGGGTCGACATCAGATTGACGCTCACCAACGTGGTACGCGACGGCGGCGCGCCTGTGGTGTCCGTTCAAGACGCCTCTGCCGCGATGCGTTCGGTTCTCGCGATCGCCGCCGGCGTCGATAGCCCCGATGCAATGCCGGCCGTCGAGGACGGTGCTGCCCGGATCACGGTCGCGTGGAATCCCGAGGAGGTCGCCGACCACACCGGCGTCACGGCGACGTTCGGCGCGCCGCTGGCGCCGACGCTGAGCGTCGTACCCGACGCGCTCGTCGGCCGCTGCTGGCCCGCGGTGTTCGCGGCGATCGGCGCGGCCACCACCAGCAGCGGCTTCCCCGTCGTCGAAGGGTTGCTCAGCCTGGTGCACCTCGACCATGCCGCGCACCTGCACACCACGTTGCCGACGCAGGCTGTCGAATTGAGCGTCACCGCAACGGCTTCCGAAGCCACCGACACCGAGGTCGGTCGGGTGGTGCCGGTCGAGGTCACCGTCACCACGATGGACGGCACGCTGCTGGCCACGCTTCAGGAGCGGTTCGCGATCCGCGGCCGCACCGGCTCATTGGAGCTCACCGATCCCCTGCGTGCCGGAGGCGCGGTGTCGGACAACGCCACCGACACGCCGCGTCGGCGCCGCCGCGACGTCACCGTCACCGCACCCACTGACATGCGGCCGTTCGCCGTCGTGTCGGGCGACCACAACCCGATCCACACCGACTTCGCCGCCGCATTGCTGGCCGGGTTGAAAGGCCCGATCGTGCACGGGATGTGGCTGTCCGCGGCGGCTCAGCACGTCGCCGCCGCCACCGACGGGCAGGCCAGGCCGCCGGCACGGGTGATCGGGTGGACAGCGCGGTTCCTGGGCATGGTGGAGCCCGGTGCCGAAATCGACTTCCGCGTCGACCGGGTCGGAATCGACCAGGGCGCGGAGGTTCTGGAGGTCGCGGCCCGCGTCGGCTCCGAGCTCGTCATGTCGGCCACCGCACGGCTGGCCGCACCGAAGACCGTGTACGCATTCCCCGGCCAGGGCATCCAGCACAAGGGCATGGGCATGGAGGTCCGGGCCCGCAGCAAGGCCGCCCGCAAGGTCTGGGACTCCGCCGACAAGTTCACCCGCGAGACGCTGGGTTTCTCTGTGCTGCATGTGGTTCGGGACAACCCGACCAGCCTGATCGCCGCCGGGGTGCATTACCACCACCCCGACGGTGTGCTGTATCTGACACAGTTCACTCAGGTCGCGATGGCCACTGTCGCGGCCGCGCAAGTCGCCGAGATGCGGGAGAAGGGCGCGTTCGTCGAAGACGCGATCGCGTGCGGGCACTCGGTGGGTGAATATACCGCGCTGGCATGCGTGTCCGGGGTCTACGAACTCGAGGCGCTGCTGGAGGTGGTGTTCCACCGCGGCAGCAAGATGCACGACATCGTGCCGCGCGACGAGCTGGGCCGGTCCAACTACCGGCTGGCCGCCATCCGGCCGTCGCAGATCGACTTGGCCGACAAGGACGTCCCGGCGTTCATCGACGAGATAGCCAGGCGCACGGGCGAATTCCTGGAGATCGTCAACTACAACCTGCGCGGTTCGCAGTATGCGATCGCCGGCACGGTGCGCGGCTTGGAGGAGTTGGAGAAAGAGGTCGAGCGACGCCGCGAGATCACCGGTGGCAAGCGGTCGTTCATCTTGGTGCCCGGCATCGACGTGCCCTTCCACAGCTCGGTGCTGCGCGTCGGCGTGCCGGAGTTCCGCCGCTCGCTCGAGCGGGTCATGCCGCGGGACAAAGACCCGGACCTGATCATCGGGCGCTACATCCCCAACCTGGTGCCGCGGCCGTTCTCCCTGGACCGCGATTTCATCCAGGAGATCCGCGATCTCGTGCCGGCCGAGCCGCTCGACGAGGTTCTCGCCGACTACGACACGTGGCGTAACGAGCGGCCGCGTGAGCTGTGCCGCAAGGTCGTCATCGAGCTGTTGGCGTGGCAGTTCGCCAGTCCCGTGCGCTGGATCGAGACGCAGGATCTGCTCTTCACCGAGGAGGCCGCCGGTGGGCTCGGGGTCGAGCGGTTCGTCGAAATCGGCGTGAAGTCCTCGCCGACGGTGTCGGGACTCGCGTCGAACACGCTGAAGTTGACCGAATATGCCCACAGCACAGTGGAAGTGCTCAACTCTGAGCGCGACGCGGCGGTCCTGTTCGCGACGGACACCGACCCCGAACCCGAGGCCGATATCGACGAGGTCGTCGAAACAGCCTCTGCGCCCGCAGAATCCGCGCCCGCACCGGCGGTACCGACTGCCCCGGCTAATTCGCCGCGGCCGGACGACATCCCGTTCGACGCCTCCGACGCTACGCTCGCGCTGATCGCGCTGTCGGCCAAGATGCGCATCGACCAGATCGAGCCACTGGACTCCATCGAGTCGATCACCGACGGTGCGTCGTCGCGGCGCAACCAACTGCTGGTCGACCTCGGGTCCGAGCTGAACCTCGGCGCCATCGACGGCGCCGCTGAGGCCGACCTGTCCACGCTCAAGTCGCAGCTGACCAAGCTTGCGCGCACCTACAAGCCGTTCGGGCCCGTGCTGTCCGACGCGATCAACGACCAGCTGCGCACTGTACTGGGCCCGTCGGGCAAGCGGCCCAACTACATCGCCGAGCGCGTCCGCAAGACGTGGGAACTCGGCGACGGGTGGGCCAAGCACGTCACGGTCGAGGTGGCACTCGGCACTCGGGAAGGCAACAGCGTGCGCGGCGGCAGCCTCGGCGGCCTGCACGACGGCGCGCTCGCCGACACCGCGTCGGTCGACAAGGTGATCGACGCGGCCGTGGCCGCGGTGGCCGCACGCCGAGGCATCGCGGTCGCGCTGCCGTCGGCCGGCGGCAGCGGAAACGCGACCGTCGACGCGGCGGCACTCTCGGAGTTCACCGAGCAGATCACCGGACGCGACGGCGTGCTGGCCAACGCGGCCCGACTGGTGCTCAACCAGCTCGGCCTCGACGACCCGGTCAGCACACCGGCGACGGCCACCGACGCAGAGCTGATCGACCTCGTCACCGCCGAACTCGGTTCGGACTGGCCGCGATTGGTCGCGCCGGTGTTCGACGGGCGCAAGGCCGTGGTGTTCGACGACCGCTGGGCCAGCGCCCGCGAAGACCTGGTGAAGATCTGGCTGATGGACGACGACGAGGTCGACGCCAACTGGGCAGCGCTGGCCGAGCGCTTCGAGGGCGCCGGGCATATCGTCGGCACGCAGGCCACTTGGTGGCAGGGTAAGGCGCTCGCTGCGGGCCGCAACATTCACGCGTCGCTGTTCGCCCGTGCCGCGGCCGGGGCGGAGAACCCCGGCAAGGGAACCCACAGCGACGATGTCGCAGTGGTCACCGGCGCGTCGAAGGGCTCGATTGCGGCGGCCGTGGTGGCGCGGTTGCTCGACGGCGGCGCGACGGTGATCGCGACCACCTCGCGGCTCGACGACGACCGGTTGGCGTTCTACCGCGCCCTTTACCGCGACCACGCGCGTTTCGGCGCGGTGCTGTGGGTGGTGCCGGCAAACATGGCGTCATACTCCGACATCGACGCGCTGGTGTCGTGGATCGGCAGTGAGCAGACCGAAAGCCTTGGGCCGCAGTCCATTCACGTCAAGGACGCGCAGACGCCGACGCTGCTGTTCCCGTTCGCGGCGCCGCGCGTGTCCGGTGACCTGTCGGAGGCCGGTGCCCGCGCCGAGATGGAGATGAAGGTGCTGTTGTGGGCCGTGCAGCGGCTCATCGGCGGGCTGTCGACCATCGGGGCCGAACGCGACATCGCGTCGCGGCTGCACGTGGTGCTGCCCGGCTCGCCGAACCGAGGCATGTTCGGCGGCGACGGCGCCTACGGCGAGGCCAAATCCGCACTCGACGCGGTGGTGTCGCGGTGGAAGGCAGAGACGTCGTGGGCGCAGCGCGTGTCGCTGGTGCATGCGCTGATCGGCTGGACCCGTGGCACCGGGCTGATGGGTCACAACGACGTGATCGTCGACGCGGTCGAAGAAGCCGGCGTCACAACGTATTCCACCGACGAGATGGCGGCAATGCTGCTGTCGCTGTGCGACCCGGAGTCGCGGGTGGCCGCGTCGATGGAGCCGTTGCGCGCCGACCTTACCGGCGGCCTGGCCGACGCCCAGCTCGACATGGCCGAGCTGGCCGCCAAGGCTCGTGAGGAAATGTCAAGCGAGACAGCGGAATCGACGACGGACGATGCCGGCACCATCGCTGCCTTGCCGTCGCCGCCGCGTGGCTACACCGCGGCACCGCCGCCGCCGTGGGAAGACCTCGACGTCGACCCGGCCGATTTGGTGGTCATTGTCGGTGGCGCGGAACTCGGTCCGTACGGCTCGTCGCGTACCCGCTACGAGATGGAGATCGACAACGAGCTGTCGGCGGCCGGTGTTCTGGAACTGGCGTGGACCACCGGGCTCATCAAATGGGAGAACGACCCGAAGCCCGGCTGGTACGACACCGAAACCGGTGAACTGGTCGACGAATCCGAGCTCGTCGAGCGGTACCACGATGCGGTCGTGGAGCGCACCGGCATCCGCGAGTTCGTCGACGACGGCGCGATCGACCCGGATCACGCATCGCCGCTTCTGGTGTCGGTGTTCTTGGACAAGGACTTCACGTTCGTCGTCTCCAGCGAGGCCGACGCGCGGGCGTTCGTCCAGTTCGACCCCGAACACACGGTCATCCGGCCGCTGCCGGACAGCACGGATTGGCAAGTGACCCGTAAGGCCGGTACCGAGATTCGCGTGCCGCGCAAGACCAAGCTGTCGCGGACCGTCGGCGGACAGATTCCCACAGGGTTCGACCCGACCGTGTACGGGATCACCCCGGACATGGCCAGCTCGATCGACCGGGTGGCGCTGTGGAACATCGTCGCCACCGTCGACGCGTTCCTGTCATCGGGCTTCACCCCGGCAGAGCTGATGCGCTGGGTGCACCCGAGCCTGGTGGCCAACACCCAGGGCACCGGCATGGGCGGCATGACGTCGATGCAGACGATGTACCACGGGAACCTGCTCGGCCGGAACAAGCCGAACGACATCCTGCAGGAAGTGCTGCCGAATGTCGTTGCCGCGCATGTGGTTCAGAGCTACGTCGGCAGCTACGGCGCGATGATCCACCCCGTCGGGGCGTGCGCCACCGCGGCGGTGTCGGTCGAGGAGGGCGTCGACAAGATCCGGCTGGGTAAGGCCGAACTGGTGGTGGCCGGCGGCTTCGACGACCTCACGCTGGAGGCGATCATCGGCTTCGGTGACATGGCGGCCACTGCCGACACCGAGATGATGCGCGCCCGAGGCATCAGCGACTCAAGGTTCTCTCGCGCCAACGACCGGCGCCGGTTGGGCTTCGTCGAGTCGCAGGGCGGCGGAACGATCCTGCTGGCGCGCGGCGACCTCGCGGTGAAGATGGGGCTGCCGGTGCTCGCGGTGGTGGCGTACGCGCAGAGCTTCGGCGACGGCGTGCACACCTCGATCCCGGCGCCTGGCATGGGTGCGCTCGGCGCCGGACGAGGCGGCAAGCAGTCGGTGCTGGCGCGGTCGCTGGCCAAGCTCGGCGTGGGTCCCGACGACATCGCGGTGATCTCCAAGCACGACACCTCGACGCTGGCCAACGATCCCAACGAGACCGAGCTACACGAGCGGCTCGCGGAGTCGCTGGGCCGGTCCGACGGGGCGCTGCTGTTCGTGGTGTCGCAGAAGAGCCTCACCGGCCACGCCAAGGGCGGCGCGGCGGTGTTCCAGATCATGGGACTGTGCCAGATCCTGCGCGACGGTGTCGTTCCGCCGAACCGCAGCCTGGACTGCGTCGACGACGAGATGGCCGGCTCCGCCCACTTCGTGTGGCCGCGCGAAACGCTGCGGCTGGGGGAGAAGTTCCCGCTGAAGGCGGGGCTGGTCACCAGCCTGGGCTTCGGGCACGTGTCGGGTCTGGTCGCATTGGTGCACCCGCAGGCGTTCCTGGCCACGCTGTCGGAGGAGCAACGGCGTGACTACAAGCAGCGGGCAGATGAGCGGGTGATGGCCGGTCAGCGGCGGCTGGTGTCGGCGATCGCCGGTGGGCAGCCGCTCTACGAGCGGCCCGCGGACCGCCGCTTCGACCACAACGGGTCCGAGAAGCGCCAGGAGGCCGAGATGCTGCTCGATCCGACGTCGCGTCTCGGCGACCGGGATGTCTACACCCGCTAGGTTGCCTTTATGGCGATAGTGGGGTTGGGGATCGATCTGGTCTTCATCCCCGATTTCGCGGAGCAGGTCGACCAGCCGGGAACGGTGTTCGCGGAGACGTTCACGCCGGGGGAGCGCCGCGACGCCGCCGACAAGAGCTCGTCGGCGGCACGGCATCTGGCTGCGCGCTGGGCCGCCAAGGAGGCGGTGATCAAAGCGTGGTCAGGGTCACGGTTCGCGCAGCGGCCGGTGCTGCCGGAGGGGATCCACCGCGATATCGAGGTAGTCACGGACATGTGGGGACGGCCGAAGGTGCGGCTGTCCGGCGCGATCGCCGAGCATCTCGCTGACGTCACGATCCACGTGTCGCTGTGCCACGAGGGCGACACCGCCGCCGCTGTCGCGGTCCTCGAGGCCCCCACTTGATCCCGCGAGCAGACGCTAACTCGCATCTCGCGACCTAGGATTATGCGATTCAGCGTCTGCTCGCGCGGCTAGCCTCGATGCCATGAGCGATATCGTCGAGCGCGTCCGCGATCTCCTGCCCTCGGTGCGCCGCGATCTGGAGGACCTGGTGCGCATCGAGTCGGTATGGGCCGACCCGGGCCGCCGCACAGAAGTGCAGCGCAGTGCGCAAGCGGTCGCCGACCTGTTGACAGCGGCCGGATTCCACGACGTGGAGATCGTCGCGGCCGACGGCGCACCAGCGGTCATCGCCCGCCACCCGGCCCCGCCCGGCGCGCCGACGGTGCTGCTCTACGCCCACCATGACGTGCAACCCGAGGGCGACCACGCGCAGTGGGCTTCACCGCCGTTCGAGCCCGACGAACGTGGCGGCCGGCTCTACGGCCGCGGCACCGCCGACGACAAGGCAGGTATTGCAACGCATTTGGCTGCTTTCCGTGCGCACCAAGGCAATCCGCCGGTGGGTGTCACGGTGTTCGTCGAAGGCGAAGAGGAGTCGGGCTCGCCGTCACTGCACAAGTTGCTCGACGCCCACAAGGACAAGCTGGCGGCCGATGTGATCCTGCTGGCGGACTCGATGAACTGGAGCACCGAGGTGCCGGCGCTCACGGTGTCGCTGCGTGGGCTCGTCGACTGCGTCGTGGAGGTGGCGACACTCGACCATGGTCTGCATTCCGGCATGTGGGGCGGGGTGGTGCCCGACGCGCTGATGGTGCTGACGCGGCTGCTGGCGAGCCTGCACGACGACGAGGGAAACGTGGCCGTCGCCGGCCTGCATGAAGGTACTGCCGCGGAACTCGACTACCCACCCGAGCGGGTGCGGCAGGAGACCGGCCTGCTCGACGGCGTTCGGGAGATCGGCAGCGGCACTGTGCCGCAACGGCTTTGGGCCAAGGCCGCCATCACCGTCATCGGAATCGATGCCACTCCCATCGCGAAGTCGTCGAACACGTTGATCCCTCGGGCGAGGGCGAAGATCAGCCTGCGCATCGCCCCGGGCGGCGACCCGGGGGCGCACCTCGATGCGCTCACGCGCCATCTCCACGACCATACGCCGTGGGGTGCGAAAGTGACCGTCACGCCGGGGGATATGGGCCTGCCGTATGCGATCGACGCCACCGGCCCGGCCTACGACGCTGCGAGGGCAGCGTTCCGCGAGGCGTGGGGCGCCGACCCCGTCGACATGGGTGTCGGTGGATCGATCCCGTTCATCGCCGCGTTCGCCGAGGCCTTTCCCAACGCGAAGATTCTGGTCACCGGAGTGGAAGACCCTGCGACACAAGCACATAGCGTCAACGAAAGCCTGCACCTCGGCGTGCTGGAACGTGCCGCGATCGCCGAGGCGCTGTTGCTGGCGAAGCTGGGTTAGACGGACAAGTCGGGTGAACCGCTGCCGAAACTTTGGAGTTGCCGCGTCAGCCGTTCTTCGTCAGGCCGATAACGTAGGTTTCCGACCCGTGAGCAGTCAGAACCAGCGAGGTGTTATCGATTGAGATCTTTCCATCGTCTGAGGTCCAGGTATTGCCCTGCAAGTGCGCTGTAAATCCCGCCGCCTGCGGTGGAGCCAGATGCATGCAATTCGGTCCGCAGGGGGTAACGGTGTAGACGACCGTGGAACCTTCCTGATATGTCGACCCCCCGTCGAGCATGGTTCCCGTGTAGGACCCCGGCGTGAGATCTGCCCACGCGGGGCTTGCCGATCCGATTGCGGCGGCACCAAGGAAAACCGCGACCGCCAGTCCACGAGTAATTGTTGCCATGTGTTTTTCCGTTCCTTGCGCTGATCCGTTCGTCAGCAACGTGTAGCAGTATCACACCTCGTTGACAGCTGCGTCTCGCCATCAGCAAACTCGGTGGCAATTCATCGGACGCGGTTAACCACAATTTTCTAAATCGCATAACAGGAGCAGCAAAGCATCTTTCTCTTGACCTGAGCATCCGCTACTGGTGTGGCCAGCAGTGAGATCGAGCTTTCAGCGATCAGCGCCAGTGGTGTAGCCGCAAAGACGTTGTCTGACAAGACATCAGAAGCTTTCCGCGCCGCTGTGGCGGCTCAGATACCCGTCGAGGGTGTCGGCTATTCCCACTTCATCTACGACCACGAAGGTCTACGCACAGCTCGTTGCCGGTCCTTGATACGTGTTGGGTCGGAGGTTTGATCGGTCTCGGTCACCCGTTATCCGGCGGCTACGTCGGCAATGATTTGCTGAACCAATGTCGCCGTATGTGCGGCCTTGACGTTGTACCGAGCCAGCGTGATCTTGCCCTGTTCGTCGATGACGAACGTCGACCGGATCACGCCTTGCACCGTCTTGCCGTACATCTTCTTCTCGCCGTAGGCCCCCCACTTCGTCAACACTTCGCGGTCAGGATCCGACAGAAGTGGAAAAGTCAGCCCTTCGGCGTCGCGGAACTTGGCTAGCTTGGCTGGCTTGTCCGGCGAGATACCGACGACGTCCAGTCCGGCTTTGTTCAGTTCGTGCAGGTTGTCGCGGAAGTCGCACGCCTGTTTGGTGCAGCCGGGAGTCGACGCTGCCGGGTAGAAGTAGACGATCAGCTTGCGGCCGCGGTAGTCGGCCAGCGACACGGTGTTGCCGTCGGCGTCTTCAAGGCTGAAGTCGGGGGCTTTCTCGCCCACCTCGAGCCGTGTCGTCGCGCTCATCTGCTGGATCTTCCCTTCGTCACACACCAGTGCGCTGGTTCGCACCTCGGCTGATCTAGGGTAGTGCGGCAGGCAGCAACCCTTCACAGGCGGAGGACATCGTGGCGGACCGTGACCCTGAGGCCATCAAAGCCGACATCGACCGTGCCCGCGACCAATTGGCTGCCACCGTCGACACGTTGACCGAACGGGCCCATCCGCGCCGGTTGGTCAACGACCTCAAAGTCGCCACCGTCACCTTCTTGAAGAAGCCGCCCGTGACGTACACATTGATCGGCGTCGGAGCGCTCACTGTGGTGTTGGCGATCCGCCGGGTCCGCAACCGCTGACAGCAGCGCGACGGCTAGGCGCTGGTGCGCCGCCGCCACCACCCGACGAATCCAAGCGCACGGACGCGCATGGTGCCCACGCGCCCGAGCCTGTTGCAGGTGTAAACGGTAGTAGGTAGCTGTGTGTACTTGCTACGCGATTGCTCAGCAATGGCTGAGGTGCCGCCGGAACCCACTGGCCCCGAACCCTCCGGCTGGCTCCCTGACATCTACAAAGACCCCGGTTCCCTACGTGCAACGGCTATTTGCCGTCTGAACGTATCGATTCCGTTAATGATGTTCGCAAACCTACCCTCGTGACCGGCGAACCACAAGCAAACAATCAGAAATTGCCGAGCAACGGTCGTGGTGGATCGGGGATTTGCTGGCTGACCTGGCATAACGGGCGAACGACGAGCCGGCCGTGTCGCGAGCGTCACAAGAAGCGGCGCCAACGATGTTCGCGCGCAGGCAAATAACGAAACAACAGTGCGCCGTCAGGGTTTCGAACCCCGGACCCGCTGATTAAGAGTCAGCTGCTCTACCAACTGAGCTAACGGCGCGTCGACAGGCGACGATAACAGGCTAGCGCAGCGCGAGCCAAAGCAGGCACCTGCCAACGGAACGGCGTTACCCGTCGATGGCACGCTGCACGCCCAGGTTGCCCTTAGACTATTGCCAAAGAACGGTATCGAATTAGCCGTGGCTGTGAGGTGGAACGACGTATGTGGCAGGTCCGTTCAGCGACGCATGGGCGTCGGCATCGGTCCTGGTTGATCGCTCTCACCCTGGTTTCGGCACTAGCCTTGGGCCTCTGCGGCTGCAGCAGCAACTCCGCGTCCGACGCGCCGAAGGTGATCACCGACAAAGGCACTCCATACGCCGATCTTCTGGTGCCCAAGCTGCAGGCATCTGTCAAAGACGGGGCGGTCGGTGTCGCGGTGGATCAGCCGGTCACCGTCACCGCGGAAGACGGTGTGCTGGGGGCGGTGAGCCTTTCGAGGTCCGACGGCACCTCGGTGGAGGGCAAGTTGAGTCCTGACGGGCTCACGTGGTCGACCAGCGAACCGCTGGGCTACAACAAGCAGTACACGCTGACCGCAGAGGCACTCGGGCTCAGCGGCATCTCCCGTCAGCGCATGACGTTTCGCACTCACTCGCCTGAGAACCTGACATCGGCGTATGTCTTGCCGAATGACGGCGAGGTGGTGGGCGTCGGGCAGCCGGTGGCTATCCGCTTCGACGAGAACATCCCGAACCGGCTGGCCGCGCAGCGCGCGATCAAGATCACGACGAATCCTCCGGTCGAGGGAGCGTTCTACTGGCTGAACAATCGGGAATTGCGTTGGCGGCCCGAGAAATTCTGGAAGCCCGGCACCCAAGTGGACGTCGCGGTTGACATCTACGGCGTCGACATGGGCAACGGCCTGTTCGGCCAGGACGACGTCAAGACGCACTTCACCATCGGTGATGAGGTGATCGCTACCGCCGACGACAACACGAAGACCATCACGGTGCGTCGCAACGGCGAAGTGATCAAGACCATACCCACCTCGATGGGCAAGAACAGCACGCCGACCAACAACGGTATTTACATCGTCGGCGACCGGTTCAAGCACATCATCATGGACTCGTCGACCTACGGCGTTCCGGTCAACTCACCCAACGGATACCGCACCGACGTCGACTGGGCGACGCAGATCTCCTACAGCGGCATCTTCGTGCACTCGGCGCCGTGGTCGGTGGGCGCGCAGGGCAACACCAACACGAGTCACGGGTGCCTGAACGTAAGCCCCAGCAATGCAATCTGGTTCTACAACAACACCAAACGCGGCGACATCGTCCAGATCGTCAACACCGTCGGGGCCACGTTGCCGGGTACCGACGGGTTGGGCGACTGGAACATTCCGTGGGAGCAGTGGAAAGCCGGTAACGCCAACACGTAGCGTCGCGGAGTCGCTGGCAAAACGACCCTGACCTCGGGGTGAGTGACGGGACTCGAACCCGCGACTTCCAGGACCACAACCTGGTGCTCTACCAGCTGAACTACACTCACCATCGCCGCCGGCACGTGCAGGCGGCGAACGCGATATTAGCCGCTTGTGGCCTCCGGAGCCGAATCCAGATCCCTCGACGGGCCGGCGCGTCCGTTGATTTCCGCCGCGATCGCCTCGATCTCGCTGGTCGACGGCCCTGGTGGGGGCACGAACACGGTGCGCCGGTAGTACTTCAGCTCGCGGATCGACTCGTGGATGTCGGCGACGGCGCGGTGCGCCAACCCCTTCTCCGGCTGGCCGTAATAGATGCGGGGATACCACCGCCGGCACAGTTCCTTGATCGAGCTCACGTCGATCATCCGGTAGTGCAGGTAGTCGTCGAGGGCAGGCATGTCCCGGGCGATGAATCCGCGGTCGGTGGCAATCGAGTTGCCCGCCAATGGCGCTGTCTTGGCCTGTGGCACAAAGGCTTTGATGTAGTCGAGCACCATCGCCTCGGCTTGCGCCACGTCGACCGTCGACGCTCGCACCTCGTCGACCAGCCCCGAGCGGCTGTGCATCTCGACGACCACGTCGAGCATCCCGGACAGCGCGTCGTCGTCGGCGTGGATCACCACGTCCACGCCGTCGCCCAGCACGTTCAACTCACCGTCGGTGACCAGCGCGGCGATCTCAATCAGCCGGTCCTTTCGAAGGTCGAGGCCGGTCATCTCGCAGTCGATCCACACCAATTCGTCACGCACAGCGCTCAACAGTAAGCCGTCATGGCTGCTCGATGGCAGTAGTGTCAGGTCCGATGAGCACAGAACCGTCGCTGTCGCCCGCCCAGCAGATCGCCGCCGGGTACGCAGTAGAGGGCAAAGCGCTGGAGCTGGGCACGGTGGTGGTCGACGGCACGGTCGATCCCGGCGCCCGGATTCGCATTCCGCTGGCCACGGTCAACCGGCACGGCCTTGTGGCCGGCGCGACCGGCACCGGTAAGACGAAATCGCTGCAGGTGATGGCCGAGCAGCTGTCGGCGGCGGGCGTGCCGGTCGTGATGGCCGACATCAAGGGCGACCTGTCGGGGCTGTCACGACCCGGCTTCGCGACCGACAAGATCACTGCCCGCGCCAAGGACACCGGTGACGACTGGGCTCCTGCCGCGTTTCCCGTCGAGTTTCTGTCCCTGGGCACCGGCGGCGTCGGCGTACCGGTGCGCGCCACCATTTCCAGCTTTGGGCCGATCCTGCTGTCAAAAGTTCTGGGGCTCAACCAAACCCAGGAGTCGACGCTCGGCCTGATCTTCCACTGGGCAGACCAGAAGGGCCTGTCACTTCTCGACCTGAAAGATCTGCGCTCCGTCATCACGTTCTTGTCCAGCGACGAAGGCAAACCCGAGCTCAAGGCGCTCGGCGCGGTATCACCGACCACCGCCGGTGTGATTCTGCGCGCGCTGGTGAACCTCGAAGCCGAAGGCGCCAACACGTTCTTCGGCGAGCCGGAATTGGAGCCCAAGGACCTGTTCCGGCTGGATTCGCAGGGCCGCGGCGTCATCACACTGCTCGAACTGGGCAGCCAAGCGACGAGGCCGGTGCTGTTCTCGACGTTTTTGATGTGGGTTCTGGCCGATTTGTTCACCTTCCTTCCCGAGGTCGGGGACCTGGACAAGCCCAAGCTCGTGTTCTTCTTCGACGAGGCTCATCTGCTTTTCACCGACGCCTCGAAGGCGTTCCTCGAGCAGGTGGAACAGACCGTCAAGCTGATCCGGTCCAAGGGCGTCGGCGTCTTCTTCTGCACCCAGCTGCCCACCGACGTGCCCAACGACGTGCTCTCGCAACTTGGGGCCCGCATCCAGCACGCGATTCGCGCGTTCACCCCGGACGACCAGAAGGCGCTTGCGAAGACCGTCCGCACCTTTCCGAAAACCAAGGCGTACGACCTCGAGTCGGCTCTGACGTCGCTGGGCATCGGCGAGGCAGTAGTCACCGTGCTATCGGAAAGCGGCGCGCCGACGCCGGTGGCGTGGACGCGGATGCGCTCGCCGCGTTCGCTGATGGATGCCATCGGCCCCGACGCCATCGCCGCCGCCGCGAAATCCAGTCCACTGCAAGCGGTTTACGGCGAGACCATCGACCGGGAGTCGGCCTACGAACGGCTCAACGCGCGGTTGGCGCCGCCGGCCGAACAGCCGGGCGAGGCGACCGTTTCCGGCACCGCTACAGCGCGTGATGCCGCCGAGCCGGGATTCTTCGAGAAGATGTTCGAGAGCCCGGCGTTCAAGAGCGCAATGCGGTCAGCCGGAACAGTGCTCGGCCGCGAGATCACGCGCAGCATTCTCGGGACAGGCAGCCGCCGCCGGCGCTGAGCGCCCGAGGCTGTAACTGGCGCGGCGAATATCGAGAAGCCGCCTCGCGGAATTCCGTTTCGGCGCAGAACTAGCCGCCGCCTAGGCGTTTGTAGAACGCGCCGACGATCGGGGCCACGATCGCCCGCGGGGTGTAGCCGCTGGCCACCGACATCGCCTTGGACGTGACACCTGGCACCACGCGCATTTTGTTGCGCTCCAGGCCGTCCAGCGACAGCTTCGCCGTGTGCTCGGTTGAGATCCAGAGAAATTCGGGCACCAGCTTGTCCACCAGCGACGCCTCCTGTTCGTCGGGCGTCGCGGTGCGCACGGGTCCGGGCGCCAGCAGCGTGACATGCACGCCGGTCTTCTTCAGCTCGCCCCGCAGCGATTCGCTGAAAGTGTTCACGAACGCTTTGGTCGCCGCATAGGTGGCGTTGTTCGGGATCGGTGAATTGCCCGCTGCCGAACCGGAAATCAGGATGCCGCCCGCCCGACGCGAGACCATGCCCGGCAGCACGGCGAGCGTAAGGTCGTGCACGCCAAGCACATTGAGCTGCACCTGAGCTTTCTCGCCCGCCGGATCCAACGACGCCACCGGGCCGAACGTCGCCGTCCCGGCGTTGGCGCACAGGATCGAGATGTTGCGCGACGCCAGCTCGTCGGCCAGCTTGGTGCGCTCAGTCGGATCGGCGAGGTCCACCGGCCGCACCTCGACGGTGACGCCGTATCGGTCGGTGAGCCGTTCCGCTAGGGCGTTCAGCACGTCTGCGCGTCGGGCGGTGATGATCAGGTGGTGGCCGCGGGCGGCCAGTTCGGTGGCCAGCGCTTCGCCGATGTTCTGGGACGCTCCGGTGACGACGGCGCGCGCGTCGGGACTGGGTGCGGGTACTGGCATGCCGACGATCGTAGACAGATAGGTTCTGCTCTTCGCGCAAGCGGCTCGATAGGCTCGGCGACCATGGCCGCTCCCCGCTCGCGCGTGCTGGCCTGGGCGTTGTGGGACTGTGGGTCGACGGGGCTGAACGCGATCGTCGTCACGTTCGTCTTCTCCGTCTACCTCACTGACGCCGTCGGCGCGGGCATGCCCGGCGGCACCACGCCGGCCAGTTGGCTCGGCCGGGCGCTCACTGTCGCGGGCCTGGCGGTCGCATTGCTCGCTCCGGCGATCGGCGTGTGGGTGGATGTGCCGCAGCGGCGGCGACGCGTGCTGGGCGCGCTGACCGCGACGGTGGTGCTGCTCACGTCGGCGATGAGCCTCATCCGCGACGATCCCGGATATCTGTGGGCCGGTCTGGCCCTGCTTGGGCTGACAGCGGCCGCCAGCGACCTGGCCAGCGTCCCGTACAACGCGATGCTGCGCCAGCTCGCCACCCCGCAGACCTCGGGCCGAATCTCCGGATTCGGCTGGGCTGCAGGGTATGTCGGCAGCGTCGCACTGCTGTTGCTGGTGTACGGCGCATTCATCGCCGGCGACGGGCCCACCCGGGGCTTGCTGCACGTCACGACCGCCGACGGCTTGAACGTCCGCGCGGCCATGCTGCTGGCAGCGGCGTGGCTGGCGCTGTTCGCGCTGCCTGTTCTGATCGCGCCCCCGCGGCCCGTCGACGTCGACGCCGCCCGTCCGTCGCGAACCGGGGTGTTCGGCGCCTACCGCGCGTTGTGGTCCGACGTCGTCGCGGAATGGCGCCGCGACCGCAACCTGGTGTACTACCTGCTGGCCAGCGCCCTGTTCCGGGACGGACTCAGTGGCGTGTTCACATTCGGTGCGGTGCTGGGCGTCGCGGTATACGGCATCTCTCGGGCCGACGTGTTGCTGTTCGGGGTGACGGCCAGCGTGGTGGCCGCCGTCGGGGCGGTGATCGGCGGCCTGCTCGACGACCGGATCGGATCCAAGACCGTCATCCTCGGCTCGCTGTCGGCGATGATCGCCTCCGGTCTGGTGCTGATGTCGCTGTCGGGCGCGACCGCCTTCTGGGTTTGCGGCCTGCTCCTGTGCTTGTTCATCGGCCCCACGCAGGCGTCGGCGCGAACCCTGTTATTGCGGATGACCGCCCAAGGCAAGGAAGGCGTGGCGTTCGGCCTCTACACCACGACGGGCCGGGCGGTCGCGTTCGTCGCACCATGGATGTTCTTCACATTCGTCGACGCGTTCGGCACCGACCGCGCCGGGATGGGCGGGCTGCTGGTGGTGCTGGCCGTCGGATTCTCGGCGATGCTGGCGGTCCGTACGCCGGCCCGTTAGCCCGACGGGCTGCACACCGTCAGCAGCGCACCGGTGCGCTGCTGCACCTGCACGCCGCCGATGCTGATCTTGCAGGTGACATTGCGACCGGAGTTGATCACGGTCACGCTCGCCGAATTCTGCGCAGGCTTAGGCAGATTCACTTCCTTGTGCCAGGGCAGCAGCACATTGAACTCGGTCTGCATAAGGCCGCCTTCGTCGATGTACGTGATGTTGATCGCTCGGCCCTGGCCGGTCACCTCGTAGACCACCGGCTCCGTCTCACCCGAGGTGTTGGGGCTAGTTGTCGGGTTCGGAACCGACAGCGTGGGAAGAGGAATCGGGAAGATCGACGGCATCGAACGCTCCGACGTCGTGGGCGTGGGCGTGCGGGTGGTGGTGCTCGACGGCATCGCCGGAATCGACGTCTCTTGGCGGGAAGGGTTTGTGGTGACGAACAGCATCCAGATCACCAGCCCGATGACGACGGCCAGCGCAAAGCCAGCCGTCGCCCACAGCCAGGGCCGCGGACCGCGAGGCGGTTCGGGGGGCGGCTCGCTGGCCGGCGTCGGCGCGCCCGTCTGTGGATACGTCTGGGTCCAGTACTGAGGCAGTGGCTCGGTCGAGCCCGGATGGCCGGAGGCGGGGATCGGGGAGTAGGCCGGCGGCATGTTGCCGGCATAGGCCGGATCGGAATAGGCCGGATTCGGGCTGGAGGGATCCGAAGGCGATCCCGGCCGCGGCGAATCGGTCATATCCACCTCATGGCTGCGAGGGTACCTGCGTAACGCGCTGGCGCGCCGGGGCAAGGCTCACAGGCGTATGGTCTGCCAGCATGTGCGGTATTTGCGGAGAGATCCGGTTCGACGGGCAATCGGCCGATGTGGCGGCGGTGTCGCGAATGACCGCTGCCATGGTCGCCCGTGGCCCTGACGACGACGGGCTCGTGGCGCACGGGCGGGTGGCGTTCGGGCACCGGCGGCTGTCGATCATCGACTTGACCGCATGCGGAGGCCAGCCGATGGTCGACAGCGAACTCGGGCTGACACTGGTGTTCAACGGCTGTATCTACAACTACAAAGAGCTGCGCGCAGAGCTGCAGGCCGCCGGCTACCGGTTCTTCTCGACCGCTGACAGCGAGGTCATCATCAAGGCCTTCCACAAGTGGGGAACCCAATGCGTCGAGCGGTTCAAGGGCATGTTCGCGTTCGCGATCGCCGACCGCGCCAGCGGCGTGGTGACGCTGGGCCGCGACCGGCTCGGCATCAAGCCGCTCTACCTGTCCGAGACGCCAGGCAAGCTGCGGTTTGCGTCATCCGTGCGCGCGCTGCTCGACGCCGGTGGTGTGGACACCGAACTGGATCGCGTTGCGCTGCACCACTACATGAGTTTTCACGCCGTCGTCCCGGCCCCGCACACCATCTACCGTGGCGTGCGCAAGCTGCCGCCGGCCACGGTGCGGGTGATCCAGCCCGACGGCAGCTACCGCGACACCGTGTACTGGTCGCCGGAATTCCGCCGCGACCCGGACCGTGCGGGGTGGTCGAAGCAGGACTGGCAGGAGGCGTTGATCGACGCGCTGCGCGTTGCCGTCTCGCGCCGCATGGTGGCCGACGTGCCCGTCGGCGTGCTGCTGTCCGGGGGCATCGACTCGTCGGTGGTCGTCGCGCTGCTCGCCGAACAAGGCCAGCACGGCCTCGCCACGTTCAGCATCGGGTTCGATCCGGCGGGTGGCCAGTCCGGTGACGAGTACTACTACTCGGACATGGTGGCCAAGACCTTTGACACGAACCATCACAAGATCCACATCGACAACTCACGATTGTTGCCGGCGTTGCCGAAAACCATTGCGGCGATGAGCGAACCAATGGTCAGCCACGACTGCGTCGCGTTCTATCTGCTCTCTGAGGAAGTCAGCAAGTCGATCAAGGTGGTGCAATCCGGTCAGGGTGCCGACGAAATCCTGGCCGGCTACGACTGGTATCCGCCGCTGGCCGATATTCCCCGCGCTCAAGTGACCGATGTCTACGCGAAGGTGTTCTTCGACCGCGACCACGGCGAGGTGATGTCGATTCTCACCCCGGAGTACTGCGTCGACACCGACGTCAGCCGCGAATTCGTCGCAGCACACCAATCGGCGCCTGGTGCGGACACCGCTGTCGACGCCGCGCTGCGGCTCGACACAGAAGTGATGTTGGTAGACGACCCGGTCAAGCGTGTCGACACAATGACGATGGCCTGGGGTCTGGAAGCCCGAGTGCCGTTCCTGGACCACGATTTCGTCGAGTTGGCCGCCACCTGCCCGCCGGAACTCAAGCTCGAGTCGGGTGGCAAGGGCGTGTTGAAGGACGCGTCGCGGTCACTGTTGCCGGCCGAGGTTATCGACCGCACCAAGGGTTACTTCCCGGTGCCCGGGATCCGTCATATCGAAGGTGAGGTCTACGACCTCGTGCGTGAGGCGTTGACCAATGATGCCGCACGCTCGCGAGGTCTGTATCGGCGAGAAACGGTCGAGAGACTGCTGAACTCACCGAATGACGGACGCACCACGCTCGGCGCCAATTCGCTGTGGCAACTGGCTGTGCTGGAGATGTGGTTGCAGAGCATGGAGGGTTGATGTCGGTGGGCGGCACGGTGCGCCAGAACTATGGCGCGTCATTGTCTCCTGACGCCACCGCATTTGCGCACATCGTCGACGACGGCGGCTATCCCCGTGCGGTGCAACGCTTTCTGAGCGGTTGGCGGGCAAGCTCGTCGCGTGACGTGGTGTTGCCGGTAGAGGGTCCCGTCGAGCGGGTCATGCATTCGCCCGACGGTCACTGGCTGGCGTGTCAGGTGGCGCCGGAAGGTAGTGAACGCTCCCAGATCTGGGTGGTCACCACCGATCCGGACGACCGGATGGCTCGTCGCATCGACCACGAGGACGCCGGAATGGCGGAACTGGTCGGTTGGGACGGTCGGCGGGTCGCGGCGATGCTGATGGGGGAGGACGGCGTCGGCGAGTCATGTTTGATCGACCCGGCCGGCGGGGAACGCGTTGTGCTGGACCGTCGTTCGGGCGGTCGGCTTGTGGACGCCTGGGCCGGCGCGGCGCTGGTGCGGGTCGGCCCCCGCGGCTATCAAGAGCTGATCCTGCTGCACGGCCTGACCGAGCACGCGCTGCTACCTTCGGACCCGGGTTCCACCACGGATGTCGGCTACATCCTCGACGACCAGCATCCCCGCCGAGTTCGTTGTGGCCCCACGGGAGAGGAGATGCGCCTCTACTACCCGGCGAAAACCTACGGCGTCAACAGCTCTCAGGGGTATATCCGCGCCCTCGTCCGCAGCGACAACGGCTGCGACCATGCCCGACTGCTCGAGGTGATCGCTACCGCGGACGGCGTCTCGTACTACGTGGTGGCCGAACGGCCGGACTGCGATCTCGACGAGTTCGTGGTCAGCGACGACCTCAGCACCGTTGCCCTGCTGTGGAACCTGCAGGGGCGCAGCGAGTTACAGATCCTGGAGTACACCGACAACACGCTGCACGAACCCATCCCGCTGCCGGCCCCGGTGGCTCAGCAGTTGTCGATCAGCGCTGGCGGGTCGATGGTCGCGGTGACCGTCGAGGGTCCGTCCATGCCGCGCACCGTCGAACTCGTCGACCCGCGATCACGGGAATGGCAACGGATCGACCGCGAACCAAGCCGTGGCCCCGTCGTGAGCGGATTCTCCGTCGGACCCACGCTGGAAACCCTCACCGGCCGCGACGGCATGAAGTTCACCGGCTGGCTGTACCGGCCACCGGCGGGCGCGCCGGCGATGGGCGCACTGATATATCTGCATGGCGGGCCGGAGGGCCAGTCAAGACCCGGGTACGACGAGTTTTTCCCACGCCTACTCAACACCGGAATCACGGTGTTCACACCGAATGTCCGCGGCTCGGGCGGATTCGGCCGCACCTTCATGCACGCCGACGACAAGGCCGGCCGATTCGCCGCGATCGACGACGTCGCCGAATGCGTCCGGTTTCTGGTCGACAGCGGGTTGGCCGACCCTGCTCGCATCGCGTGTGCGGGATGGTCTTACGGCGGCTATCTCACGTTGGCGGCGTTGACATTTCACCCAGAGCTGTTCGCCGCCGGTATCAGCATCTGTGGGATGAGCGACTTGTTGACCTTCTACCGCAACACCGAACCGTGGATCGCGGCTGCCGCCTACCCGAAATACGGGCACCCGGTGCGTGATCGGGAACTGCTCGAACAACTCTCACCGCTTCGCCGCGTCGATGCGTTGACGGCACCCCTGCTGGTCGTGCACGGCGCCCATGACACCAACGTGCCGGTGAGCGAATCCGAGCAGATCGTCGAGGCGCTGCGGGAACGAGGCAGGCCGGTCAAGTTCGTGAAGTTCGACGACGACGGTCACGGCATCGACAAGCGCGAAAACCGCAACGTGATGGGCGCCGCCATCCAAGACTGGCTCACCCATGCGTTTTCGGCGGCTCGCGCCGCGTCATGAATCCACTTTCCCGTGGGCCGCGGTTTAGTGGATTTCACGGTTGGGTAACCGCATTGAACCTGACTCCGGGCGGATGGAGGCGCGACAATGCGAGGCACCGGAATTATCGGAACGATCGTCGTGATCTGGTTGATCATCGGGGCGATCGCAGCATTTCAGCGGGGCTACTTCAAGCAGGGTGAAACCAACTGCGCGACGGCGGCGCGGGTCGCGCTGACTGTCGTGGCCGGGCCCCTCAACTACTTCGGGGTCAATCCGAAGGTCACATGCGAGAACGTTCGGGTGCCGCAGCCCTCCAGCAGCGGCGTGTTGTTCAGCCCGCATCCCGTCAACTCAACGATTGGAGTCGCGTCATGATTGTGCTCGGGGTGATCCTTGCGATCCTTGGCTGGGTATTCGGTCTGCAGTTCCTATGGGTGATCGGCGTCATCCTGATCGTGATCGGCGCCGTCCTCTGGATCCTCGGCTCTGTCGGCCGTCCCGTCGGCGGCCGCCGCTACTGGTACTAGCTGTCAGTCGTCACCGAATCTGTGGCCGCTCCGGACGGGGCGGTCACAGATCTCGTTGTCGATCACGACGTCAGGCTTCGATGTCGTTGCCGCGGACGGCGTTTCGTATGTCTGGGTAATCGCCGAGAGTGACGTTTTCCAGGGAACGTTCGACTGCAAGCCTGCAAAATGTCACTCTCGGCGAAGGGATCGGGTCTTAATCGCGGTGGCCGTCCAACGCGGCCGCAGTCATCGTCCGCAAGACGCCACGCGAGCGGGAAGCCACGTCCTTGGTGCCAAACCCCTTGAGGCTGTGCGGTGTCGAATTCAACAGGCCGAAGGCGGCGTGTGCCATCAGCCGCGCATCGGCTTCGTCCACTCCGTTGCGTTCCCGCAACACGTCGACCCAAAGTTCCACGTACTGACGCTGCGCTTTGCGCACCTGACGCTTGGCCGGTTCAGGCAGATGCGCCAAATCGCGATCTTGGATCCGGATGAGATCCCGCTCGTCCAACGCGAAGTCGAGGTGGAACTCGATCAGCCCGTCGAGCGCCGCGTCGACGTCCGGCGCCTCGGACACCACCGCTCGGGCGCCGGCCAGCAGTCGGGTGCTGACGCCGACCAGAAGCTCCACCAACAGAGCTTCCTTGTTCGGGAAGTGGCGATAGATCGCCGGCCCGCTGACACCCGCCGCGGCCCCGATGTCCTCCAACCGCACGGCAAGGAAGCCGCGTTCGGCGATCAACCGCTCAGCGGCGGCCAACAGCTTGCCGCGCCGGTCGAATTTCAACCGGCTGCGACGCGACTCAGCGGGGGCGGCGGTAGACATTTCAGTTAATCGTAACTAACATATGCCCGGTTAGTCATCATTAACTCACTGTCAGGGACACAGACGTGGCACCTCGAGCTTCCTACCGCGACGAGCATCTCGCGTTGGTCGCTCAATTGCGCGAGAAGCTGGCCGCGGCGGCACTCGGCGGCCCCGAACGCGCCCGTGCGCGCCACGTCAGCCGCGGCAAGCTCTTGCCGCGTGAGCGTGTCGACGGTCTGCTCGACCCCGGAAGCCCGTTCCTGGAGCTGTCACCGCTGGCGGCAAACGGCATGTACGACGACGAATCCCCGGGTGCCGGCATCATCACCGGGATTGGCCGAGTGTCGGGCCGCGAATGTGTCATCGTCGCCAACGACGCGACCGTCAAAGGCGGCACCTACTACCCGATCACGGTCAAAAAGCACCTGCGCGCCCAGGAAGTCGCGCGGCAGAACCGGCTGCCGTGCATTTACCTGGTCGACTCCGGCGGCGCGTTTCTGCCGCGGCAAGACGAGGTGTTCCCGGACCGCGAGCATTTCGGCCGGATCTTCTACAACCAGGCGACCATGAGCGCCGAAGGCATCCCACAGATTGCGGCGGTGCTCGGCTCGTGCACCGCGGGCGGTGCCTACGTGCCGGCGATGAGCGACGAGGCGGTGATCGTCCGCAATCAAGGCACGATCTTTCTGGGCGGCCCGCCGCTGGTGAAGGCGGCGACCGGCGAAGTGGTGACGGCTGAAGATCTCGGCGGCGGCGACCTGCACTCCAAAACCTCCGGCGTCACTGACCATCTCGCGCACGACGACCGCGACGCGCTCCGCATCGTGCGACGGATCGTGTCGACGCTGGGTCCGCGCCAGCCTTACCTGTGGGACGTCGCGCCGACCGTCGACCCGATCGCCGACCAGACCGAGCTCTACGACGTCGTGCCGATCGACTCACGAGTGCCCTATGACGTCCACGACGTCGTCACCCGCATCGTCGACGGCGGCGAATTCGCGGAGTTCAAGGCGGAATACGGGACCACGCTGGTCACCGGCTTCGCTCGGATACACGGCCATCCGGTCGGTGTCATCGCGAACAACGGCGTGCTGTTCAGTGAATCCGCCTTGAAGGGAGCGCATTTCATCGAACTCTGCGACAAGCGCATGGTGCCGTTGCTGTTTCTGCAGAACATCTCCGGATTCATGGTGGGCCGCGACTATGAGGCCGGTGGCATCGCCAAGCACGGCGCCAAGATGGTCACCGCGGTGGCATGCGCGCGGGTGCCCAAGCTCACGGTCGTGATTGGCGGCTCCTACGGCGCAGGCAACTATTCGATGTGTGGCCGGGCCTACTCGCCGCGGTTCCTCTGGATGTGGCCCAACGCGCGCATCTCGGTGATGGGTGGCGAGCAAGCCGCATCGGTGCTCGCCACGGTCCGCGCCGACGCCCTGGAAGCGGCCGGTACGACGTGGTCGGAGGACGAGCAAGAGGCATTCAAGGCGCCGATCCGCGCGCAGTACGAAGAGCAAGGCAATCCGTACTACTCCACCGCCCGGCTGTGGGACGACGGCGTGATCGATCCGGCCGACACCAGAACCGTTCTGGGCCTGGCGCTTTCAGTAGTCGGTCAAGCGCCGGTCGAGTCGGTCTCCTACGGCGTCTTCCGGATGTGATCATGGACTTCGACACGGTACTGGTGGCCAACCGCGGTGAGATCGCGGTACGAGTCATCCGCACACTGCGCAAGATGGGCATTCGCTCAGTCGCGGTGTACAGCGACGCCGACGCCCACGCGCGTCACGTCGCCGAAGCCGACGTCGCCGTGCGGATCGGACCGGCACCCGCTCGTGACAGCTACCTCGACATCGACGCCGTCGTAACCGCCGCACGCCGCACCGGTGCACAGGCGGTTCACCCGGGTTACGGCTTCCTCTCCGAAAACGCGGAATTCGCTGCGGCTCTCGACGCGGCGGGCATCGCGTTCATCGGGCCGCCGACCGCGGCGATCAAGACGATGGGCGACAAGATCGCCGCGAAGGCGACGGTGTCGGAGTTCGGGGTGCCGGTGGTGCCCGGGGTAGCGCGGCCGGGCCTGACCGACGATGACCTGATTGCCGCCGCCGCGGACATCGGATTTCCGGTGCTGGTCAAACCGTCGGCTGGCGGCGGCGGCAAGGGCATGCGCGTGGTGCGCAATCCCGACGACCTTCCAGCCGCACTGGTCTCTGCACGCCGGGAATCGGCCGCCGCGTTCGGTGACGACACCTTGTTCCTGGAGCGATATGTCCTGTCGCCCAGGCACATCGAGGTCCAGGTCTTGGCGGACCAGTACGGCAACGTCGTGCACTTCGGCGAGCGGGAATGCAGCTTGCAGCGTCGGCATCAGAAGGTGATCGAAGAAGCGCCGTCGGCGCTGCTCGACGACGCCACCCGAGCCCGGATCGGCGCCGCAGCGTGCGCCACCGCCCGCAGCGTGGACTACACCGGAGCCGGCACAGTCGAATTCATCGTCTCCGCCGACCGCCCCGACGAGTTCTTCTTCCTGGAGATGAATACACGCCTGCAAGTCGAGCACCCGGTGACCGAAATGGTCACCGGCACCGACCTCGTCGAATGGCAGGTCCGCATCGCCGCGGGGGAGAAGCTTCCCGTCGCCCAAGACGACATCACGCTGCAAGGGCATGCGATCGAGGCACGCGTGTACGCCGAAGACCCGGCGCGGGGGTTCCTTCCCACGGGCGGGCCGGTGCTCGACGTCCTCGAACCCCAGATGCCCGGCGTGCGGGTGGACTCCGGTCTGGTCGCCGGCATGGAGATCGGTAGCGACTACGACCCCATGCTGGCCAAAGTGATTGCCTTCAGTGCTGACAGGACCGCTGCGTTGCGGCTGCTCGACCGTGCGCTGGCCAACACCTCTGTGCTCGGCGTGGTCACCAACGTCGAGTTCCTCCGGTTCATGCTGAACGATCCCGACGTGGTCGCTGGTCGGCTCGATACGGGGCTGCTGGACCGACGGGTCGGCGACTTCGCCGCGGCCGCACCGTCGGACGACCAGTTGATCGCCGCGGCCGCATACCGCTGGCTCACCGCATGGGGCAGCGCAACCGATGACCTGTGGACTCAGCCGTCGGGGTGGCGCGTCGGCGACACAGCACCCACGAGTATCCGACTGCGCACCGGTGATCGTACCGATCACGTCCACCCCACCGGGCGTCCACAGCATGCCACCGCTCGGGTCGAGGACGGCGAAACCCATTCGCTGACAGCGACTTTGGCGGGTCGGCACCTGACCGTCACGCTCGACGGGGTACGCAGCGAGTACGCGGTCGCCAGCACCGACGGGCATATCTGGTTGGCCGGCCCCGGCGGCACCGTCGAGATCGCCGAAGTGCAAGAGGCGGCGGTGCGGCCCGACGACGAGCACAGCGGCGACGCCCAACTCAGCAGCCCGATGCCCGGCACCGTCGTCGCCGTCGGCGTCGAGACCGGACAGCCGGTCGCCGCAGGGACGGTCGTGGTCACGGTGGAAGCGATGAAGATGGAGCATGCACTGACGGCGCCGATCGACGGGGTGGCTGAACTTTTGGTCGGCGTCGGCGACCAAGTCAAGGTGGGTCAGGCGCTGGCCCGGATCACTCAGCGCGGACATGGCGACAGCTGACAACGAGGCCGCCCGATCGCGACTGTGCGGATTTGGACGCCGTCAGCGGCGTGTCGCATACGAAACCGCACAATCGAAGGCCGAAGAGGAGCAATCATGACGGACTTCCTGTCCACCGGCACGCTGCCTGACCATTACCAGCAGCTCGCAAAGACGGTGCGCGACTTCGCGCAAAGCGTGGTGGCACCGGTGGCTGCCCGCCACGACGCGGAGCATTCGTTTCCCTACGAGGTGGTTGCCGGCATGGCCGACATGGGACTGTTCGGCCTGCCGTTCCCCGAGGAGTACGGCGGGATGGGCGGCGACTACTTCGCGCTGTGCCTGGCCCTCGAAGAACTGGGCAAGGTGGACCAAAGTGTGGCGATCACGTTGGAGGCCGGCGTGTCGCTTGGCGCGATGCCGGTGTACCGCTTCGGCAACGACGCGCAGAAGCAACAGTGGCTGCCGCAGCTCACCAGCGGGCAGGCGTTGGCGGCCTTCGGGTTGACCGAGCCGGGCGGCGGAACCGACGCGGGCGCAACGAAAACCACTGCTCGGCTCGACGACGGGCACTGGGTGATCAACGGCAGCAAGCAGTTCATCACGAACTCGGGCACCGACATCACCAAGCTGATCACCGTCACCGCGGTCACGGGGAACACCGATGGGCGCAAAGAGATCTCGTCGATCCTCGTGCCGGTCCCCACTCCCGGCTTCACCGCCGAGCCGGCCTACAACAAGGTCGGGTGGAACGCATCCGATACCCATCCGCTGAGCTTCGACGACGTGCGCGTGCCGCAAGAAAACCTCCTGGGAGAGCGCGGCCGCGGATACGCGAACTTCTTGCGCATTCTCGACGAGGGCCGAATCGCAATCGCCGCCTTGTCGGTTGGCGCCGCGCAGGGCTGCGTCGACGAGTCGGTGAAATACGCCAAGGAGCGGGAGGCGTTCGGCCAGCCGATCGGGCGCAATCAGGCGATCGCGTTCAAGATCGCCCGCATGGAGGCGCGTGCACACACCGCGCGCACCGCCTACTACGACGCCGCCGCGCTCATGCTCGCAGGCAAGCCGTTCAAGAAGCAGGCCGCCATCGCCAAGATGGTGGCCAGTGAAGCCGCGATGGACAATGCCCGCGACGCCACTCAGATCTTCGGCGGCTACGGCTTCATGAACGACTTCGCTGTAGCGCGGCACTACCGCGACAGCAAGATCCTCGAAATCGGGGAAGGCACCACAGAAGTGCAGCTGCTGCTGATCGCGCGAGAAGCCGGACTGTAACGAATTGATTGCTCCGCGGTAACGGCCCCAGGTTGAAGCCGCCTGCTGGTCACGACACGGTCGGCCGGCACGCATCATCCGGCGAAGTCGTCGATCTTGAGCGCATAATGGCGGCAGCGCCAGTGCTACGGCGGGCTTCGGCGGACCGGCTGCCAAGTTCCCACGTAGGCGTGTGGCGGGTTTGCTGAACCCGCCGGGGCAGTGACGCCGACTCAAGGTGCAACGTGAGGAGGCGGCGTGCCGGCAACGGTCGATCTCGAACCGGTCAGGCTGATCAAGCCGGACGGGCTGCCGACATCTGAAGCCAGGTACAGCCGGGCGCTGCCGGAGGAAACGCTGGCGTGGCTCTACGAAATGATGGTCGTCACCCGCGACCTCGACACCGAGTTCGTGAACCTGCAGCGACAGGGTGAGCTGGCGCTTTTCGCCTCGTGTCACGGCCAAGAGGCGGCGCAGATCGGTTCGGCGGCCTGTCTTCGCAAGACCGACTGGCTATTTCCGCAATACCGCGAACTCGGCGTATTCCTCCTGCGTGGCATCGCACCCGGCAAGATCGGCGCCGTCTGGCGGGGAACATGGCACGGCGGACTGGAATTCACCGCCAAGCATTGCGCGCCAATCGCGATTCCAATCGGCACGCATGGGCTGCACGCCGTCGGTGCGGCGATGGCTGCGCAACGCCTCGGCGAGGACTCCGTGACCGTCGCTTATCTGGGTGACGGCGCCACGAGCACCGGCGACGTCCACGAAGCACTCAACGTCGCAGCACTATTCGCGGCGCCATGCATCTTCTTCGTGCAGAACAACCAGTGGGCGATCTCGGTACCGGTGAGCCGCCAGGTGGGCGGCCCGTCGATCGCGCACCGCGCGATGGCCTACGGGATTGCCGGCGTTCGCGTCGACGGCAACGACCCACTGGCCTGCTTCGCCGTGATGGCCGAGGCGGCCGCCCGCGCCCGTGGTGGTGGTGGACCCACCTTGATCGAGGCGATCACCTACCGAATCGGACCGCACACGACCTCCGACGATCCGACGCGTTACCGGTCCGCCGACGAGGTGCGGCAGTGGGAGACGTTGGATCCCATCGCGCGCTACCGCACATACCTTCGCCATGTGGGGATTTGGACCGAGCGGCTGGACTCGCGAGTGGCGGCGCGTTCGGCACGGATGCGCGCCGAACTGCGTGCGGCGGTTGTAGACGCGGCGGACCTCGACGTCACGGACATGTTCAACACCACCTACGCCGACATCACCCCCGAACTTGCCGAGCAGCGACGGCAGCTTCTGAGCGAGGTGGCGAAGGAGGTGTGACATGACGCAGATGATCGACCGGCCCACGGCCACACCGGAACCGAGGCGCCCGAAACTCACCGAGGTGGGGTCCGCCACCAACGTCACCATGGTCGCCGCTATCAATCGTGCGCTGCTCGACGCGATGGCCGCCGACGAACGGGTGGTGGTTTTCGGCGAGGACGTCGCGCGGCTGGGTGGTGTCTTCCGGGTTACCGACGGTCTGGCTGAAACATTCGGCGAGCAGCGGTGTTTCGACACGCCACTGGCGGAGTCTGCGATCGTCGGCATCGCCGTCGGATTCGCACTGCGCGGCTTCATCCCGGTGCCGGAGATCCAGTTCGACGGGTTCAGCTATCCGGCGTTCGATCAGATCGTCAGCCACCTGGCGAAGTACCGTATGCGCACTCACGGCGACGTCGACATGCCGGTCACCGTTCGCCTGCCGTCGTTCGGCGGCATCGGAGCCGTCGAACACCATTCGGAATCCACCGAAACCTACTGGGTCCACACGGCGGGCCTCAAGGTGGTGGTGCCGTCGACACCCGCCGACGCGTATTGGCTACTGCGTCACGCGATCTCGAGCCGCGACCCGGTGATGTACCTCGAGCCGAAGCGCCGGTACTGGACACGAGGCGACATCGACCTCACCGAACCGACACCGCCGATCGGCCGCGCCGCGGTGCGACGTAGCGGAGAGGACGTGACGGTGCTGACCTACGGAGCCCTGGTACAGACCGCGCTGAGCGCAGCCGACATCGCTGCGGAGCGACACGACTGGAAGCTCGAAGTGATCGATTTGCGGTCGCTGAGCCCACTGGATTTCGACACCATCGCCGCATCGGTCACCAAAACCGGACGTGTGGTGGTGATGCACGAGGGCCCGCGCACCCTGGGTTTCGGCGCCGAGTTAGCCGCCCGCATCCAGGAGGAGCTGTTCTACGACCTCGAAGCTCCCGTATTGCGTGCTACCGGTTTCGACACGCCCTACCCGCCGGCCCGGCTGGAGAAGCTGTGGCTGCCCGGGCCGGACCGGCTGCTGGACTGCGTCGAGAAGGTGCTCGAGTCACCATGACAGACAACGTGTTTCGGGTCCCCGATCTCGGCGAGGGGTTGGAGGACGCGACGCTGACCAGCTGGAGCGTCGAGGTGGGCGACGTCGTCGAGCTCAATCAGACGCTGTGCACGCTGGAGACGGCCAAGGCGGAAGTCGAGATTCCCAGCCCGTACGCGGGCCGTGTCATCGAGCGCTGCGGCGAGCCCGGCGACGTGCTGCCGGTCGGCTCTGTCCTGGTGCGCATCGAGATGGAAAGCGTTGAGCCGCCGTCGCGTAACCCGGTGCTGGTCGGTTACGGAGCCGACGACTCGATGGACGTCAGCAGGAGGTCGTCGCGGCCCCGCGCGGCGCCGGCCGTCCGCAAGCTCGCCAAAGATCTCGAAATCGACCTCTCCGCGTTGTCGCCCGGGTCCGGTCGCAACGGCGTGATCACGCGCGAGGATGTGCTGGCATCTGCGGGTCCGGCGAATGAGGTGACCCGCGTCTCGGGCGTTCGCGCCCGGATGGCAGAGCGAATGACGCTGTCCCGCAGTCGAATTCCCGATGCGCACGCATGCGTGGACGTCGACGCCACGCGGCTGGTGCTGTTATGCGAGCGGTTCTCGGCGATGGGTGTCGACGTGTCGCCATTTGCCGTGATGTTGCGGTTCGTCACGCTCGCACTGACCCGGCATCCGGTGCTGAACTCGACATGGGTGGACGGTGAGGGCGAGCCGCAGGTGCACACACACCGCACCGTGAACCTCGGTGTCGCGGTGGCCACCGATCGCGGGCTGTTGGTGCCGGTGATCGCCGATGCGCAGACCAAAAGCACCCGCGAATTGGCTACGCGGCTGGCGGAATTGGTGCGCGCCGCGCGGGACAGCAGCATCAAACCCGCGGAGTTGCACGGGTCGACGTTCACTGTCTCTAACTTCGGCGCTCTCGGCTTGGACGACGGTGTGCCGGTGATCAACTATCCCGAGGCCGCGATTCTCGGGATGGGTTCGCTCAAGCCACGGCCGGTGGCCGTCAACGGCGCAGTGGAGGTGCGGCCCACGGTGAGGCTGACTTGTGCGTTCGACCACCGCATCGCCGACGGAGCCCAAGCCGCCCAGTTCCTCTGCGAGCTAAGGCAACTCGTCGAGACACCTGAAGCCGCCCTGCTCGACCTCTAGCCCGTTTCCCGCGAGCGTGCGCGTCTGCCCGCCGACACGCCGGGGCGGCATGTCACGCGGCGCACGCTCGCGGCAGGAGTTTCAGCGGCGCCGGGCGCCCGCCAGCCGGGCGGCGAACTCCGGCGAGCGAATCGACTCCGCCTGCGGGCCCACTTCGGCTTCCACCGCGAACGCATGCTGGTCGGTGTCCACGGACCCTGGGCTTATCGTCGCGCGCATCGTCGCCTTGGTGGCGATCACCACGTCGCGAGGTGCCGACGCAGGACCGGCCGCAAGCTCGAACGCCGCCGCGACGGGGTCGTCGGCAACCTTCAGCGCGACCCCGTGACGCACCGCCGCGTCGGCGTCGAACCGCATGCCGAACAGCAGCGCGGCCCGCGCCACCTCCGGCCCCGCCGCCCGCTGCAGCATCCACGTCATGCCGCCGCCTGGGTGGATGCCCAGCTTCTGGAACCGCGGGTCGAACAACGCCCCCGGCCCGGCGATCCGCACATCGCAGGCCAGCGCCAGGTTCAGCCCGGCCCCGACCGCTGGGCCGTTGACGGCCGCAACGGTGGGCAGCCCGCATTCGGCAACGGCCAGGAATCCGTCGTATAGCCGCCGTAGACCCTGCTC
Organism: Mycobacterium sp. NGS35; assembly: GCF_059812855.1. Lineage (NCBI taxonomy): Bacteria > Bacillati > Actinomycetota > Actinomycetes > Mycobacteriales > Mycobacteriaceae > Mycobacterium > Mycobacterium sp. NGS35. The sequence goes on along the minus strand of NZ_JCALDL010000004.1, from coordinate 5,639 downwards.
TTCACCGGCGCTACCGAGCGCCGACAGGTCAGCGCCGGCGCAGAACGCGCTGCCCGCTCCGGTGACCACGACCGCGTTCACGTCGGCGTCGCCTTCAGCGCGGGCCACGGCCGCGCGCAACGCATCGGAGATCTCGCCGGTGACCGCGTTGCGGCGATCCGGGTCGTTGACGGTGATCAGCGCGACGCGGTCGCGAACGTCGAACAGGACGGAATCAGACACCGGTCAACACTAGCGGTGGGCTAGATTCGTGCGCATCGCGTCGAGGCGCAAAGGAGCGGACATGGCGTTGCGGGTCATCCAGTGGGCCACCGGATCGGTGGGCAAGGCCGCGATCGACTGCATTCTCAACCATCCCGAACTCGAGCTGGCCGGGTGCTGGGTGCACTCAAAAGACAAGCACGGCAAGGACGTTGGGGAGATCATCGGCGCTTCACCCCTCGGAGTAGCAGCCACGTCGAGCATCGACGACATCCTCGCCACCGACGCCGACGCGGTGGTGTACGCGCCGCTCATCCCCGACGCCGACGAGGTCGTCGCGTTGCTTCGGTCCGGCAAGAACGTCGTCACCCCGGTCGGGTGGTTCTACCCACCGGACCAGGAGGCGGCGCCGCTGGCCGTCGCGTGCGAAGAAGCGAAGGTGAGCCTGCACGGCACAGGCATCCATCCCGGCGGCGTCACCGAGATCTTGCCGCTTGTATTCTCCGCCATGTCGTCAGCGGTGACCTTCGTTCGCGCCGAAGAGTTTTCGGACATCAGAACGTACGGCGCCGCCGACGTGGTCCGGCACATCATGTGCTTCGGCGGCTCACCCGAGGAGGCCGAAAACGGACCGATGCTCACGCTGTTGACCGGTGGCTTCAAGCAGTCGATTCACATGGTGCTGCAGGCTCTCGGGCTCGCAGGCCGAGCGGAAATCCGCACGGCGCACGACTCGGCCGTCGCGACCGCACCCATCGACTCGCCGATCGGACCGATCGAACCCGGCAAGGTCGCCGCCCAGCGGTTCTCCTGGGAGGCGGTTGTCGACGGCGACGTGGTGGTGCGCGCCGGCGTGAACTGGCTGATGGGGGAGGAGAACCTCGATCCGCCATGGTCGTTCGGCAGTGAAGGTGAGCGCTTCGAAGTGGAGGTGAAGGGCAACCCCGACACGTTCGTCACCATCAAGGGCTGGCAACCGGAAACCGTGGAGGCCGGGCTGGTGAGCAATCCGGGAATCGTTGCGACAGCGGCACATTGCGTCAACGCGGTGCCGTATGTGTGCGCAGCGCCCCCGGGGATCGTGACCTCGCTGGACCTGCCACTCGTCGCAGGCCGCGCCCACCCGCGCCTGCAGCGTCGAGCCTGACTCTCGCCACGCCGCGATGACCGATTCCCCGGACACGGCTAGCCCGTTGCGCGCATCGGCCTTTCACGGCCGCCGGCCCACCCGCTCGGGAGACCTCGCGGTTGAAACGCACGGCATCGCCCCCATTGGCCGCGATCAGCGGTACGGCAAGCCCGCGCGGCTGTTCACGGTCTGGTTTGCGCCGCAGGTGAACATGACCGGCGTCTTCACCGGCACGCTGGCGATCACGCTGGGGCTCGGCTTCTGGCTGGGGCTGCTGGCCATGGTCATCGGCACAGTGCTGGGTTCTCTCGTGGTCGGCTACCTTTCGACCTGGGGACCCCGTACCGGTGCGGCGCAACTGCCGATTTCCCGGATGGCGTTCGGCGCCGGCGTGGTGTTGCCCGCCGGGCTGCAGTGGCTGTCGTCGATCGCCTGGGACGGGCTGGTCGGCCTTTTCGGCGCCGACGCGCTCGCCGTCCTGCTGGGCCTTCCGTTCTGGATCGCCGTGTTGATCCTGTTGGCGGTGCAAGGTCTGGTCGGGTTCTTCGGGTACGAAGTCATCCATCGCGTGCAAGCGGTGCTTACGTTCGTGCTGCTCATCACGTTCGCGGTGTTCGCGATCAAACTTGCAAGCGGCCATCAGGTCGTCACACCCGCCGCTGTCGAAGGGCACGACCTCGCCGGGGCGTTCGTCCTGGAAGTGACAGTGGCTTTGAGCCTTGCCATTTCATGGGCCAGCTACGCAGCAGACTTCAGCCGCTATCTGCCTGCGGACTCGTCGCTGTCAGCGGTTTTCGGCTTCACGTTCGCCGGCATCGCGTCGGCCTACGTCTTCGTCCAGGGCATCGGTATTGCGGCGGCACCGGTGCTGTCGGAACAGACGTCGGAGGGCGTGCGCTCGGTGATGGGCGGCGGTGTGCTCGGAGCGGTCGCACTGCTGGTGATCGCCTTAGCGGCGATCGGGTCGGCGGCGATGAACGACTACAGCGGGTCGCTGGCACTGCAGACCGTCGGCATTCGCGTGCGCCGACCGGTGTCGGCGCTTGTCGTCACGGTGCTCGCGTTCGTGCTGATCCTCTGGCTGCATTCCGGGGACATGTCGAAACGTTTCCAGGATCTGCTGCTGCTGGTCAGCTACTGGATTCCCGGTTTCGTCGCGGTCACGGGGGTCGACTGGATAATCCGCACCCGTCGTCGCCACCTGCTCGACCCCGACAGCGAGCACACGGACCGTCTCGACGCTGTGGTGGCCTTGGTGGCGTTCGTCGTTGCTTATGGCGCTGCGGTGCCGTTCATGAACACGTCACTGATCGTGGGTCCGGTGGCACAGGCATGGCACGGCGCCGACACCGCGTATTTCGTCGGGTTCGTTGTGGCCGCAACGCTTTACGGCGGTTATCGGACGGTTCGGCTCAGACGCTAACCGGCGTTCTTCTGGCTCAATACGCGTTTGCGCAAGCCCTCGGTGGCCGTACCCATGACGCCTTTGGTGGCCTTCTTGATCAGGAACCCGGGCAGCGGGACCACGGGATCGACGGACAGCTCGAACCTGACGCGGGTCTTGTCGCCGTCCGGGGTCAGCGTGTAGCGCGCGTCTTGGGCTCGTTGCTGTTTGGCGCTGTTCAGCGTCCAGGACACCCCGTCGTCATGCCATGTGTAGTCCAAAATCTGTTCGTCGGTGATCCCGGCGGTCTTGACCTTCATTTTGGTGCGCACCGGACGACCCTGGTCGTCGCGCTCCAGCACCTCCGAACTCAAGTGCAGGTCCGACCATTCCGGCAGCGACTCGGGCTGCGTGAGCACCGCCAAGATTTCCTCAGGGGTGGCTTCGATGACGATTTCGCGGGTGTCGCTGACGGTCACGATGGGCAACGATAGCGGGTCAGGCCCAGCCGTGATCTGTCTCGGGTTCTGCGCCGAAGCGGAAGCGTCGCCCGCTGATTGCCGACGGGACGATCCTCACGTAGTGCCGCTTCACCGTCGCTGTCCACGGGAGCAGTTGCGCGCGTTCGGCTTCCGCGATCTCGGCTTCAGTGCGCAGTAGTTGCGCCTGGCCCTTCACGATCACGCTCCAGCCTTCTTCGAAGGTGTGATCGTCGACTTCGAACGCCACCCGACTGTTGGCCACCGTGGAGGCCAGCTTGGTTCCTTCCGCCGTGCGGAACAACACGGTGTGGCGCTGTACGACGAAGTTCACCGGGAAGATCTCGGGCTGACCCGACACGCTGGTCGCCAGTCGCCCCAGCGTCTTGCTGGCCAGCAGCTGCCAGCATTCCGGTTCGGCGATGACGGCGATGGCCTCGGCAGACAAGTCCTACTCCCGGTAAGGCAGGGAGGCGACGTACGAGGTGTCGACGCCGACGCGCCCGAGCGCGGTTGCGCCGCCGGGTGAACCGAGTGGGGTGCCGCGACCGGGCAGCGGCTCGTCGAAGAAACGCGCGTTGTCGGCCAGGTGCTGCAGCTGGTCCTCGGGAAGGTCGGTCTCGTAGTAAATTGCGCCAACCTCGCACACCATTCGGCAGGCGCCGCAGTCGACGCACTCGTACGGATTGATGTACATGCTGCGGTCGCCTTCGTAGATGCAGTCGACCGGACACTCCATGACACAGTCTTTGTGCATCACGTCGACGCATTCTCTGCCGATCACGTAGGTCATGCCCACAGCGTATGAGTTCTGCGGCGTCGGGAACCGGTGCGCAAAGCCCTTGTCTGAGAGGACCAATGGCCCTATTCGCATCCGGAGGACTGCGGTTCGGCCCGCCATTCGGTGACATGTCACAGACCGGCGGCTCCAGCGTGAAGAGGGTGGTGGGTGCGACGACGGGGCGGCGGGACGGATTCGTCATATCGCGTCGACGGCGGGATGGAGACAGCAAATTGGACTTCACATCAGCAATACGCAGGAGCAAACTTTCTTATGACGCGGTGCTCGTGAAGCCGTACGCGAGTCCCGTGATCGCCCAATATTTGGAATTCGCATCTACTCCTCGAACGGGGGGTCGCTAATGAGTGTGGCGTCGCTGAGTCAGGACCTCTACGGGTTTGCCATCGAGTTGCGCAAGCTTGCGTACACCATGCCCGGGGGCCAGGAAGACCCGCTCATTCGGCTCAGTGAGCGCATGGTTCGTTACGCGCGCGAACACGGTAACCAGGAGCCGCCCCCGAGGTAGCGCCCGAAACGGCGCGCTGACCGTGCCGATCCTCGTATGCTCCGGCTGTCAAATCGAACGGTGCAAGGGGAGGAGCGCGGTGATCAATCGGGGGATATCGGCGTCCGTTTTGGGAGCTGGCCTTATCGCCGGGATGTTCGCGTGCCCGGCACACGCGGACGACGGCGCGGACTACGTAGCTCCAGCGCCGCCGCCGGCGGAGCTCTACCAATTCAACTGGGTTGGTGGGACCAGCCCTACCACGTGGGCGGTCACGCACTGCGGGGTCCAGTGTTTGCACATTGCCGAGACGGGCGGCCAAACGGAGCCGTGGGAGGCGGACGCGTACGCGTTGAACGGCTACTGGACGATGTTCGTCAACCGGCTGGATTTCATCACCTGCGATGACGGCAGGAAGGTGGCCGCCGCTGCGCAGTACAACTGGGACGAGAACGGCAACGGCATGGTCAGCGCCGTCAATAGTGGCGAATGCGGGGACGTGCCGGGGCCGATTTCCGCAAACTTCACCCTGACGCCGCTGGCCTCGCCCGCGCCATAGCGAACCGGCAGGGACATCGGACGCCTCGACGCAACGGAAAGGGGCCACCCGTGACGAGCGGCCCCTCCCGTCTGCGCGGCTCAGCCGATCGAGTTTCTGAAGTCGATACCTGTCTGCGCCGCATCTGCCCATTCATTCATGTCAACCACGGGATGGATATGAAATGAGTTGAAGGGAAGGAACTTTGACGTTTCGGTGAGCAATTCTGTGGCGGAGTCCGTTTCGACGATTGCGAAACCGCCTTCACCATCGATCCGTCCGACGAATTGGTGGAAGGTCGTGCCCGCCGGAGGCTGCCACTTGGAAAACAGTTCAAGAGCGCGGCGCAAGGCCTCTTCGTTGTCTTTACCGGACGCGCCGAGCCGCGATGTCCACGTCATGGCGTACTTCATCAGAATTCTCCTAGCACTTGGCTGAACTAGTAAAGGTTGTGCAGGAGCCGCCAAATAGTGCCGTTCTGCACAGGCCAAAGTGTCCTCCGATGATGCGTGGTCCGTATGCCGAATTCGGAAGTCCGAATCAACTCTTTGTGGCCCCGAAAAGTTAGCCGCCACAACTTTTTTGCTTCTTTTGCTTAATTGCGGCGCAGTGGGGGTTGAGC
>NZ_JCALDL010000032.1:0-212 GCF_059812855.1 Mycobacterium sp. NGS35 | reverse complement strand
ACCCACCCGCGCCAGCCCCAACACCTCGGCATAAATCCCGGCCAAAAGTTCCTCGACCGCATCACCGGGGGCGCGGTAACGCTCAATGCCGCCATAATCCGGCGCCGGCAACGCCCGCACATCGAGCTTGCCGTTGACCGTCAACGGCAACACATCCAACCCCACCACCGCCGCGGGCACCATATAACCCGGCAAACGCCCCGCGAGCTGTT
>NZ_JCALDL010000031.1:0-212 GCF_059812855.1 Mycobacterium sp. NGS35 | reverse complement strand
CCCCACCCGCGCCAGCCCCAACACCTCGGCATAAATCCCGGCCAAAAGTTCCTCGACCGCATCACCGGGGGCGCGGTAACGCTCGATGCCGCCATAATCCGGCGCCGGCAACGCCCGCACATCGAGCTTGCCGTTGACCGTCAACGGCAACACATCCAACCCCACCACCGCCGCGGGCACCATATAACCCGGCAAACGCCCCGCGAGCTGTC
>NZ_JCALDL010000030.1:0-353 GCF_059812855.1 Mycobacterium sp. NGS35 | reverse complement strand
ATCGCGCCGGCCAGGCTGACCCAGTCCCAGATCGACACATTGCAACAGCAATACCGCATCGCCGACATCCTGCCGCTGACCCCCTTGCAACAGGGCTTGCTGTTCCATGCCGGCGCCACCAACGGCCACGGCGACGACGTCTATGCGATGCAGCTCGACATCAGCGTGTCAGGTCCGCTCGACCCTGACCGGTTGCGCGAAGCGGTGCAGACCGTTGTCCGTCGGCATCCGAATCTGGCGGCGCGGTTCTGTGCACAATTCGCCGAGCCGGTACAGGTCATTCCGGCCGACCCCGTGCCGGCCTGGCGCTACGAGGAGCTTGACTCCGACGACCAAATCCAGGCGGTGTGCGC
>NZ_JCALDL010000003.1:0-307683 GCF_059812855.1 Mycobacterium sp. NGS35 | reverse complement strand
AGCAGCGGCATGACCGCCAGTTCGCGGCCGCCGATGGTCACCGGCACTTGGTGCACGCCCAGCCACATGCTCGCGATCGCGCCGAGCGCGCCGGTCATGTCGCTGTTGGCGGCGACGAGCTGGATCAGCACGACGGCGGCGATCACCAGCAGCGCCACCAGCGACGGACCGAACGCGACCGTCAGCAGGTCGCGCGCCTGGCGCTGATCCGCCGCCCCGTTGCGGTCCACTAACGGCTTAGCGGCCAACCGGGTATCGGGGCCCTTCTATGCCGGCGGAGGACCGGACGGCGACTGGTCCTGCGGGCGCACCTGCTGGACCTGCTGAGTGGGCGCCTCGTGCTGCGGCTGCTGCTCACCGAGCCCGGACGTGCTCGGCGGCTGGGCGTAGGTGGGAAATCCGGTGGGCGGGGTGGGCGGACCCTCGTGCTGGCCCGGACCTTGGCCGCCCTGCCCCTGGCTGTGGGCGCCGAACCCGCCGGTCGACGGGCCGCCCTGGTAGCCGCCGTACTGCTGCTGGTAGCCGTGCTGCTGCGGGTAGCTCGGCGGCGCCCCCTGCGGTCCGGTTGGCGGGCCGGACAGCTGCGGCTGGCCGTAGTAGCCGCCGTACTGCTGGTAGGGGTCGTACTTGGGCCGCGGTGCGGGCGGCGTCACCACGCCGGCGTCCAACAGCAGCGCCCCGATCGCGGCGAGGGTCTGCAGCGCCGCGAGCACCACGATGACGATCAGCGCCCAGTCGGCCGCGTCGGCGTTCTTGATGAGTTCCCAGATGGTCAGCAGGAAGCCGACGACGGCGATCGCGGTGACAACCGCGGTGTAGTTGCGCTGCTTGGGCAGCAGGGCGATCGCGGCGAACAGGGCGGCGAACAGCGCCGCGATCACGCCGAGGCTCACCACACCGGACGGCGAGTCGCTGGACTTCCAGACCGGCCCGAAGCTGAGGAGATATTCGGCGAGCCCCAGGACCGCAACGGCGGCCAGTAGATACAGGGGCAGTTTGCTTGCCGCCGAGTCGGCTGACTCGGGCTTGGCGAATTGCGATGTCGCGGCGTACCCGCCGGATTGCTGCTGCGTACCCGGGTAACCGGGCGCTCCAGATGAGTAGGTCATAGCCTCTCCTGTGCTGTTGGCGGCGTCCGTTCGGTGGTCATTCCGTGGTCGTTCGACGGCCGTTCGACGGCCGGCCCCCACGCTAGCGCACCGACCTGAGACGCCGGTTAGTGCCGAGCCGCGGATCCGCGATTATCGCCGAGCAGACGCAGAGTCGCATTACCGAGCGGCCGTTTATGCGATTTGGTGTCTGCTCGCGGGCGGAAGAGGACCCTGCCTTGCGCGCGCTGACTGGAACACGTTCTAATTCTCGGCATGGATTACGGTCTCGTCCTGTTCACCAGCGATCGCGGCATCACCCCGGCAGCCGCCGCGAAGCTGGCCGAAGACCACGGCTTCCACACGTTTTACGTGCCCGAGCACACCCACATCCCCGTCAAGCGAGAGGCCGCGCACCCGACCACCGGCGATGCGTCGTTGCCCGACGACCGCTACATGCGCACGCTGGACCCCTGGGTGAGCCTGGGGACGGCCTGTGCGGTGACATCACGGATCCGCTTGTCGACGGCGGTGGCGCTGCCCGTCGAGCATGATCCGATCACGCTGGCGAAATCCATCGCGACGCTCGACCACCTGTCCGGCGGCAGGGTCAGCCTGGGCGTTGGATTCGGTTGGAACACAGACGAATTGGCCGACCACGGCATACCCGGCAACCGGCGACGCACCGCACTGCGCGAATACCTGGAGGCCATGCGGGCGCTGTGGACGCAGGAGGAGGCCTCCTACGACGGCGAGTTCGTGAAGTTCGGGCCGAGCTGGGCGTGGCCCAAACCCGTGCAGTCGCACGTGCCGGTGCTCGTCGGCGCCGCCGGCACGGAGAAGAACTTCAAGTGGATCGCCCGCAGCGCCGACGGCTGGATCACCACGCCGCGTGACGTCGAGATCGACGAGCCGGTGCGGCTGCTACAGCAGGTGTGGGCCGACGCCGGCCGCGACGGCGCGCCGCAGATCGTCGCACTCGACTTCAAGCCGGTGCCCGAAAAACTGGCCCGCTGGGCTGAACTCGGCGTCACCGAGGTGCTGTTCGGGCTGCCCGACCGCAGCGAGGACGAGATCGCCGCGTACGTCGAGCGACTGGCCGGGAAGCTTGCCGCCGCCGTCTAGAGGCTCTTCAGGATCTCCCGCGCCAACTCCGCCGTGGCCGACGGGGTCTTGCCCACCTTGACGCCCGCGGCCTCCAGCGCTTCCTTCTTGGCTGCCGCGGTGCCCGACGATCCGGACACGATCGCGCCGGCGTGGCCCATCGTCTTGCCTTCGGGCGCAGTGAACCCCGCGACGTAGCCGACGACCGGCTTGGACACGTTGGCCTTGATGTAGTCGGCGGCGCGTTCCTCGGCGTCGCCGCCGATCTCGCCGATCATCACGATCAGCTTGGTGTCCGGGTCTTTCTCGAACGCCTCGATCGCGTCGATGTGCGTGGTGCCGATCACCGGGTCACCACCGATGCCGATGCACGTGGAGAACCCGAAGTCGTTGAGCTCGAACATCATCTGATAGGTCAGCGTGCCGGACTTCGACACCAGCCCGATCGGGCCGGGCCCGGTGATGTTGGCCGGGGTGATCCCGGCCAGCGCCTCCCCGGGCGTGATGATGCCTGGACAGTTCGGCCCGATGATGCGGGTCTTCGCGCCGTGGTTGAGGTTGTACTGCCATGCAAAAGCGGTGTCCTGCACCGGGATTCCCTCGGTGATCACCACGAGGAGGGGGATCTCGGCGTCGATGGCCTCGATGATCGCGTCCTTGGCGAACTTCGGCGGCACGAAGACAACGGACACGTCGGCGCCCGTCTCTTTCATCGCTTCGGCGACCGTGCCGAACACCGGGAGCTCGACGTCGTTGTCGTCCTTGTCCTTATGGCTGACCGTCGTGCCGGCCTTGCGCGCATTCACGCCGCCGACCAGCTGTGTGCCGGCCTTGAGCATCCGCGCGGTGTGCCGGGTGCCCTCAGCGCCGGTGATGCCCTGGACGATGACCTTGCTGTCCTTGTTCAAAAAGATCGACATCCCAAGTCCTTTCAGGCGCTCGCGGCCATTTCGGCAGCCTTGTCGGCGGCGCCGTCCATCGTGTCGACTTCGATCACCAGCGGATGATTGGCCTCGGCGAGGATGCGCCGGCCCTCCTCGACGTTGTTGCCGTCGAGCCGCACGATCAGCGGCTTGGTCGCAGCGTCGCCCAGGATCTTCAGTGCGTTGACGATCCCGTTGGCCACCTCGTCGCAGGCGGTGATGCCGCCGAACACGTTGACGAACACGCTCTTGACCTGCTCGTCACCCAGCACCACATCCAGCCCGGCCGCCATGATCTCGGCCGACGCGCCGCCGCCGATGTCCAGGAAGTTGGCCGGCTTGACGCCGCCGTGCTTCTCGCCCGCGTAGGCGACCACGTCGAGCGTCGACATCACCAGGCCCGCCCCGTTCCCGATGATGCCGACCTGCCCGTCGAGCTTGACGTAGTTGAGGTCGTGCTCCTTGGCCTTCAGCTCCAGCGGGTCGGTGGCGTCGCGGTCCTCGAACTCGGCGTGGTCGGGGTGACGGAAGCTGGCGTTGGCGTCCAGCGTGACCTTGCCGTCGAGAGCCAGGATCTGATCGTCGGGCGTGCGCACCAGCGGGTTGACCTCGACGAGCGTGGCATCCTCAGCGACGAACATCTCCCACAACCTCAAGATCGTCACCGCGGCGGCGTCGAGCACCTCGGCGGGCAGGTGACCTTGCTCGGCGATCGAGCGGGCGAACGCCTCGTCGACGCCCTTGGTGGCGTCCACCGGCACCTTGGCCAGCCGCTCCGGCTTGGTGGCGGCTACTTCCTCGATCTCCATGCCGCCCTCGACCGAGCACATCGCCAGGTAGGTGCGGTTCGCCCGGTCCAACAAAAAGGAGATGTAGTACTCCTCGGCGATATCGCTGGCCTCGGAGACCAGCAGCTTCTTGACGACGTGACCCTTGATGTCCAGGCCCAGGATGTTCTGCGCGTGGGTGTAGGCGTCGTCAGGTGTCGCCGCGTACTTGACACCGCCTGCCTTGCCCCGGCCACCGGTCTTCACCTGGGCTTTCACCATCACCGGCTTGCCGATTTCCTCAGCGATGGCTTTGGCCTCTTCGGCCGTCGTGGTCACGCGGCCGGGCGTCGTCGGGACGTTGTGCTTGGCGAACAGCTCTTTCGCCTGGTACTCGAAAAGATCCATCGGCTCACTGTCTGTCGGCGGACGGGTTTGGGCTCAGCTGTGCGGGTCTCGCTCGGTGGGAACTTTATCGACATGCGCTGACGGCCCCCTCACCGCATGCCATCCATGTGGTGGACGTCACCGCCGCAGTGCGTGATTCAAGTCACAAAAGCCGGTGTTCTGGTGGTCCCGGTTTGCTCAAACCGTCAGCGGTTGGTTAACGTCTGCCGGAGCCAGATAACGTTTCGGTCACGGCGTAAAGGTTTCCCAGATTGGCCCAGCACCGTTTGTCCCGATCGTCATTGAGTACCACGACGAACGCTCGCAGCCGCTGGATCGACCCTCAAGACACCGAAGTCACCGACATCATCCCGTTCAACGAGTTCGGTAGCCTCGACGACGTCGAATTCCACGAGAATTCCGCTTTCGACGCCGACTGGCAGGTGCTGCGCGCCCCTGAGCTGGACGACCTCCACGACACGGACAACCTGACGCCGCTGCGTCTCGCGGTGCCCAGCGAGTTCCGCGCCGACCCCGCCGCGACCCGGGTGACGGCCCCACCGGTCCGAGGTCAGCATCGCAAGAATCCGGCGCCGGGCAGCGTGGTCAAGGGACGGCTGCTGATCGCGGCGATGGCCACTGGCGCCGCCGCTGCCGCTGCCCACGCCGCCGTGCAGAGCTCCGACACCAAGTCCACCGACACGGTGCTGGCCGCCGACAGCACGTCGATGTCCGGCGCGACGGTCGAAACCGCGCGCAGCGGCGTGCAATTGGTGACGGTGACCCCGGCGGCCAGCTCGTTCGTCCACAACGAGGAACTGGCGCGCGGTGCCGCCTACGCGCAGGAACGCGCCGACCGCGAGGCACGGCTGTCGCGGCCGCTGTTCGTAATGCCGACCCACGGTATCTTCACGTCCGGGTTCGGCTACCGCTGGGGCGTGCTGCACGGCGGCATCGACATCGCGAACTCGATCGGCACGCCGATCTTCGCGGCCTCGGATGGCGTCGTGATCGACGCAGGTCCGGCCGCCGGCTTCGGCATGTGGGTGAAGCTGCGCCACGCGGACGGCACGGTGACCCTGTACGGCCACGTGAACACGGTCAACTGCACCATCGGCGAGCGGGTGATGGCCGGCGACCAGATCGCGACGATCGGCAACCGCGGCGATTCCACTGGCCCGCACCTGCACTTCGAGGTGTTGCTCAACGGCACCCAGCGCACCGACCCGGTGCCGTGGCTGGCTGCGCGCGGCATCAGCCTCGGCGCGCTGACCCCCTGATCAGTTGACATCTTCCGACGAGCCGTCGGGACAGGAACCGTCGAGCTTTCGCGAGCGCAGTGAACCGTTCGACGACGGGCGCACCGGGATCATCCGCCGGCATCCGACCGGGCCTATCCCCCAGCCGGACGTGGGACGGGTCAGCGACGAGCCGCTGAGCGACGACACCCGCACCAGCATCATCCGCCGACAGCCACTGCCGGCGGTGGAATCTGACGAACCGGCGACCGGCGCAGTGCGGCAAGCACCCGTGCGCATCCCCGGCAGGGCGCATCTGCCGAGCAGCGCCACCGCCGTCGCCGCCTCGACGGTCAGCATTCTGAGCGGCTGGGCAACCTCGGTGGTCGCGACCGCGTTGATCACCGGCTGGTGGCGGACGGACCGGTTGTTCTGCGTGGGCGTCGGGTTCCTGACCGCCGTGTTCGGCGCCGCGACCATCACCGGAGTGGTCGGGTTGCTGCTGCGCCGGCGCGTCGGGGTCTACCTGTCTGTGGTGGCCGCGGCGCTGGCGCTACTGATCTTCGCCGGCATCTTCGTCGCGGGGGCGCACATGGCGGGGATCGTCAGAGCCTTACCGGTGCTGCCGGTGGCGACGATCGCGTTGGCTGTGGCGCCCGCGACCCGACGCTGGACAGCGTATTTCGGCGCGCAAGACGACGCTCCGCGTACGTTTGCGCGCCGAAATCGCTGAAGCTGGCTATCCGGCGCCGACGCAGCCCACACCGTTCGCGCATGCGCTGGCCCCACCCGGGCCGGCGTTCGCATTCGCGCCCGGCACACCGACATTCGCGCCCGCAGGACCGGCGTTCACGTTCGCGCCCGGGACATCGGCGTTAGCGCCCGCAGGGCCGGCGTTCGCGCTGGCCCCAGGCGCATTCGCGCTCGCACCGCCGGGTCCGGCGCTCGCATCGGCCCCTGGCACAGCAGCACTGGCGCCTGCCGGTCCGGCATTGGCATTCGCCCCGGGCACGCTGGCGTTCGCGCCTGCAGGTCCGGCGTTGGCGCTCGCTCCTGGCACGCTGGCGTTCACGCCCGCGGGTCCGGCGTTGGCGCTCGCCCCCGGCACACTCGCGTTCGCGCCGCTCGGCCCCGCGCATGCGGTGCCCGTGCTGTCAATGCAGCCAGATGGGCCGCCGGCCAGATAACCGGCCGCACTGGCAGGCGCCGACTCGGTCCACATCAGCCCCGCCACCGGGGCCGCGAAAACTGCCGTCGTCGCCGCTGCGGCAATCAACGCCCGTGTCATCGCATCTTTGGTCATCAATGTGCGCTCCCCTCAGCCGAAGATGCCCATGTCGTACCCGATGTCGTCGGCGCGAAACCCACCGAACCAACTTCCCGGCGGCACCTCGCGGCCCCCCGCCGCCGGGAGTTCGGCTGCAAAGGACGCGCAGCGTCCGTTCGCGCGCCCACACCGCTACAGCTTGTGCAGCGGAGCGTGGTTGTGCATCAGCTTGACGCGGCCGGCGCTGCCGAAGTCGATCAGCGACATCGCCGATTCGCCCACCCCTGAGACTTCCTCGACGCGGCCGAGGCCGTATTTGTCGTGACTGACCCGATCGCCCGGCTCGAGCACGAGCAGCGGCCGCTTACCCGCAGCCGCACGTGACGGCGAGGGCCTGCGCATGTCGGCACCACCGAACCGGCCCCCGCCAGAGGCAGTCGTTCCAGCCCAGGCGACTCCAGTGACCGGTGCGCTGCGCGACGGCACCGGATCTGTTCTGCGCCAGTCGATCAGGTGCTGCGGGATCTCGCGCAGGAACCGCGACTCCGGGTTCATCATCGGTTGTCCCCACGACGACCGCACCTTCGCACGCGTGACATACAGCCGCTGACGGGCCCGGGTGATCCCGACGTACGCCAGCCGCCTTTCCTCCGACAGCTCCGCCGGATCGCCGAGCGCACGCATGTGGGGGAACATGCCGTCCTCCCAGCCGGTGACGAACACGACGGGGAACTCCAAACCCTTGGCGGTGTGCAACGTCATCAGCGTCACCACGCCGGCGCCGTGTTCGGGGATGTCGTCGGCGTCGGCCACCAGCGATACCCGCTCCAGGAACGCGGCCAGCGCCCCGGTGTCGGGCACGTCTTCGTCGTCGTCGTCGCGAAGTGCCGCGGCGTTGGCCATATCGATGCTGAATTCGTGTGCGACACTTACCAATTCATTGAGGTTGTCCAGCCGGGCCAGGTCCTGCGGATCGTTGGACGCCTCCAGCTCGGCGCGGTAGCCGGTGCGGCTGAGCACCGCCTCCACCAACTCACCGAGCTCGTCGTCGAGCCGAGAGCGCAAGTCGTCCATCATTTCGACGAATGCGGCGATCGCCTTCTCCGACCGGGTGTTCAGCATCGGCACCCGACCCTCGGCCGCGGCCTGCAGCGCCTCGTTGAAGCTGCAGCCGGTGTTCTCCGCGTACACCGCGACGCATGCTTCGGCGCGGTCACCGATGCCGCGGCGCGGCGTGTTGAGGATCCGGCGCATGCTCACCGAGTCGCCGGGATTGTCGAGCACCCGCAGGTAGGCCACGACGTCGCGAATCTCCTTGCGCTCGTAGAACCTGACACCGCCGACGACCTTGTACGGAATGCCGGCGCGGATGAACACCTCTTCCAGCGAGCGCGACGAGTTGTTGGTGCGATAGAACACCGCCACGTCGTTGTAGGTGATGTCACCACGATCGGCGAGGCGGTCGATCTCGCTTGCGACGAACGCAGCTTCGTCGTGCTCGTTGTCCGCGACATAGCCGACGATCAGCTCTCCCTCACCGGCGTCGGTCCACAGCCGCTTCTCACGGCGGCCGCTGTTGTGCTTGATGACGGAGTTGGCGGCGGTCAGGATGTTCTGCGTCGACCGGTAATTCTGTTCCAGAAGAATGGTTTTCGCGTTCGGGTAGTCGCGCTCGAACTCCTCGATGTTGCGGATCGTCGCACCGCGGAACGCATAGATCGACTGGTCGGCGTCGCCGACCACGCACAGCTCGGCGGGCGGCACGTCGTCGTCGCTTTCCGTGCCGGCCAACTCGCGCACCAACACGTATTGTGCGTGGTTGGTGTCCTGGTACTCGTCGACGAGGATGTGGCGGAACCGCCGCCGGTAGTACTGGGCGATCTGCGGAAAGCGTTGCAGCACAGCCACCGTCTCACCGATCAGGTCGTCGAAGTCCAGCGCGTTGGCGGCCCTCAGCCTGCGCTGATACTCGGCGTACACCTCGGCCACGATGCGGTTGAGGTCGTCACCGCTTTCCGAGATGTCGGCGGCCGCCTGCTCGGGATCGACGAGCTCGTTTTTCAAGTTGGAGATGCAGTTGGCCAGCAGCCGGGGCGAGTACCGCTTGGTGTCCAGCCCCATGTCCTTGGCGATCATCATCAGAAGCCGCCGCGAGTCGTCGGCGTCGTAGATCGAGAAGTTGGAGTTGAGACCCTTGATCAGCGATGCCTGGTTGCGCAAGATCCGCACGCACATCGAGTGGAACGTCGACACCCACATGGCGCGGGCCCGGGGGCCGACGAGCGCGGTCACCCGCTCGCGCATTTCCGCGGCGGCCTTGTTGGTGAACGTGATCGCGAGGATCTGGCCGGGGCCGACGTCGCGTGCCGCGAGCAGATACGCGATGCGCCGGGTGAGCACCGCGGTTTTGCCCGAGCCGGCGCCTGCAACAATGAGTAGTGGCGAGCCCTCGTGCAGCACCGCCTGGCGCTGTTGAGGGTTCAGGCCGTCGAGCAGTTCGTCGGTCTGCGAGCTGAGTTGCGCAGTCATGTCAGCCTCAATTTACCGCTGAGTTCCGACATTTATGTGCGCGGCATGGCGAGTTCGTGGCACACTCGACACATGCTCTACAGGCGGCGGTTTTGCTATGGGTATACCTCAGGGGTGCCGAGAACATAACCGCACTTCAGAGCCCCGAAGTCGCACTTGCGGGTCCCGGGGCTCGGCTCTTGCGGGGGGCCGGAGAAGGAAGTGATCCGCAAACAAGAGCAAACTGGCAGCAATAAGGGGGAGGGGAGTAACTATGACGATCGACATCGAAATGACGCCGGAGATCGACGAGCTGCGTCATGAAATCGACCAGCTCGACGCCGAAATCCTGGCCGCGGTGAAACGTCGCACCGAGGTTTCGCGCGAGATCGGCCGAGCCCGGATGGCCCACGGCGGCACCCGCCTGGTGCACAGCCGCGAGATGAAGGTGATCGCCCGCTACAGCGAGCTCGGCCCCGAGGGGCGTGAGCTGGCGATGCTGTTGCTGCGGCTGGGCCGGGGACGGCTGGGGCGCTAGCACCGAGCTACCTCGGCGCCAGCGCGTCGAGCAGCCACGGCGTCAGCCACTTCACCGCCTCCGCGGTCGGGTGCACCCCATCGCTACGCATCCTGATGCCGTCGACCTTCGTGGTGTAGTAGCCGCCCGGACTCAGCTTCTTGTTCAGATCCAGCACCCGCGCATTCGGGAACTGCCCAACTACGTTGCGCACCAAGGCATTCCAGCTGTCGATCCGGTTGGGCTGATCCTCGGGATACAGGCTGCCGTCCGCTTTCTCGGCTCGCCGGTTGTACGGCTCGGTGGTGACCACCACCCGCGCGCCCGTCGACCCGAGCACCGTCAACGCCTGACGCAACTCCCCCGTCAGGTACGCGTCGAAAGCCGGGTCGCCGACGTGGGTCCAGCGCCCGTCGTGCATCCGGTCGATCGTCTCCCAGCGCCCCACCACCAGCAGCACCACGTCGGGCTTGTCCACGGCGACCTGGCCGCCCCATCTGCTCGGCCAGGATTCGCATTCCGGCTTCGGGTTGCCGGACTCGGCCGAGTAACGGAACGGTCCGCCCCGCACGATGCCGCAGCCGACGAGCGTGTGGTTGACGAACGTGAACCCCGGAGTCGGCGGCAGATAGCGCATCAGCGTCCAGCCGACCGAGTCGCCGAACACCGACACCACCCGCCCGCGGTCAGCGGCCTGCTGGCGCGCCACCACCACCGGCCGCTCCAGCGGTGACTGCACGGCCGCGGCGGTCGACACGTCGCTCTGCGAGGGCAGCACCGACGCCGGCACCACCACGACCGTCAGCGCGATCGCCGACGCGACCGTCGCACCGGCCAGCGCCAGCAGCGGCACCCGCACCGGCCGCCAGCGCCGGATCGGCTGCTCGACCAACCGCCACGATACGTACGCCAACGCCACTGTGACCGCGCACCGCAACGCGAACAGCCCTGCGCCCGACCAGCCAGTGCGCTCGCCGTTGAGCAGCAGAAACACCGGCCAGTGCCACAGGTACACGCCGTAGGAGATCGCGCCGAGCCACACCAGGGGCTTGACCGAAAGCAGCCGTGCGACCGCCCCCTGCTGGTCCAGCGCGACCGGCGCGATCACGGCCACGGCCGCGACGGCGACCAGCAGCAGCATGCCGTGCCGGAAGTCGCCGACGGTTCCGGTGGCCGTGTGCACGGCCACCGCCAGCCCGGCCAGCCCCAGCACCGGCAGCACGCGGGCAACCCAGCGCGCCGACCGCGACCGGATGGCGAAATGACCGCCCGTCAGTGCCGGCCAGTTTCGCACCAGCAGCGCCGACGCGGCGGCGCCGATGAGCAGGGCCTGGGCTCGGGTGTCGGTGCCGAAGTAGACGCGGTTGAGCGCCTCGTCGGAGGCCATGACGACCGACGCGGCGGCCGACGCGATCGCACCCGCGACGGCGAGCACGAACACCGTTAGGTGGACGGTGTTCTGCATGACCAGCCGCCGGCGTTTGCGGGCCAGCGCGGCCACCAGGGCCGCCACGCCCAGCAGCAACAGCGGCCAGACGATGTAGTACTGCTCCTCGACGCCCAGCGACCACGTGTGCTGCAGCGGCGACGGTGTGCCGCCTTCGGTGAAGTAGTCGGTGCGGCGGGCGATGAAGCTCCAGTTGGCCACCCACACGAACGCGGCGACGGCGTCGTCACGCAACCGCGCGACGGCGTCGGCCGGGAACATCGCGCTGACCGCCGCCACCGCGAGCACCATCAGCACCAGCGCAGGCAGCAGGCGTTTGGCGCGGCGGCGCCAGAAGGCGGGCAGGTCGATGCGGCCGGTGAAGTCGAGTTCGTCGAGCAGCAGCGACGTGATCAGAAAGCCGGACAGCACGAAGAACACGTCGACGCCGACGAATCCGCCGGCCACGCCGGGAATGCCACCGTGGCTGAGCAAAACCAGCGCGACGGCGATCGCACGGACGCCGTCCAGCGCGGGGATACCGGCGCGTCGACGGGGCTGTTTCACCGGGAAGAGCTTAGGTCCGCAAGGCCCCCGCGCCCGGTTGCGCAACGCCGCCTCTTGCCGCCGGCCGGCGGCGGGGCTACTTCGTCAGCGCGATGTACTTGGTTTCCAGGTACTCCTCGATGCCTTCGAATCCGCCTTCACGGCCGAAGCCCGATTCCTTGACGCCGCCGAACGGCGCGGCCGCATCAGAGATCACGCCGCGGTTCACCCCCACCATGCCGGATTCGATGGCCTCCGACACGCGCAGCGCCCGGTCCAGCGACTTGGTGTAGATGTACGCGGTGAGACCGTATTCGGTGTTGTTGGCCGCGGCGATGCCCTCTTCCTCGGTGTCGAACCCGGTGATCGGCGCGACGGGGCCGAACACCTCTTCATGCAGAATGCGCGCGTCGGGGGGCACGTCGGTGAGCACCGTCGCCGGGTAGAAGTGGCCGGGCCCGTCCGGGGCCTTGCCGCCGACTGCGACCGTCGCACCGCGCTTCACGGCATCGTCGACCAGCTCTTCGACCTTCTGCCGCTGGTCGGCGTTGATCAACGGGCCCAGCGACGCCGACGAGTCCAGGCCGTTGCCCAGCGTGAACTCGCTCATCCGTTTGACGAGCTTCTCGGTGAACTCCTCGCGGACCGCGTTGGCGACATGGAACCGGTTGGCCGCAGTGCAGGCCTCCCCGCCGTTGCGCATCTTCGCCAGCAGCGCGCCCTCCACGGCCGCGTCGACGTCGGCGTCGTCGAACACCACGAACGGCGCGTTGCCGCCGAGTTCCATCGACATCCGCAGCAGCTTGTCAGCGCCCTGCTTCACCAGCGCCTTGCCCACGCCCGTCGAGCCGGTGAACGTCAGCTTGCGCAGCCGGCCGTCGTCGATCAGCGCACCTGTCACCGACTTCGCGTCGGTGGTCGGCAGCACCGACAGCACACCCTTGGGCAGTCCCGCCTCGTCCATTAGCTTGGCCAGCAGCAGCATGGTCAGCGGGGTCTCCTGCGCGGGCTTGACGATCATCGTGCACCCGGCGGCCATTGCCGGCCCGATCTTGCGGGTGCCCATCGCGAGCGGGAAGTTCCACGGGGTGATCGCGTAACACGGGCCGACGGGCTGTTTGGTCACCAGGATGCGGCCGGTGCCGGCCGGGCTGGGCGCGTAGCGGCCGTGATAGCGGACGGCCTCTTCGGCGAACCAGCGGAAGAACTCGGCGCCGTAGGTGACCTCGTTCTTGCTCTCCGGCAGGGTCTTGCCCATCTCGAGGGTCATCAGCGTGGCGAAGTCGTCGGCGCGGGCGGTGATCGCCTCGAACACCGCACGCAGAATCTCGCCGCGCTCGCGCGGCGGCGTGGCGGCCCAGTCGGCTTGCACGCCCGCGGCGGCATCGAGGGCGGCTTTGGCGTCGTCGGCGGTGGCGTCGGCGACGGAGACCAGCACGTGGTCGTCGGAGGGGTCTTTCACATCGAAGGTGTTGGCTGCCTTGCGTTCCTCACCGCCGATCCACACGCCGGTGGGCACGGACGACAGCAGCTTGTCGGTATCCATAGTCAGACATTTACTCCTTTGACCGGCCAGGCGCACTGGCGCGTGCTGTAATCGCGACATGCCCCGGCTACCCAACATTCCCGGGTTGGCAACGGTCGACGAGGTCCCGTCGGGCCGATTGGTCGACCTGCCCGGGCGCGGCAGCACCTACGTGGTGGACTCGGGCCCATCCGACGGGCCGACCTATGTGCTGCTGCATTCGCTGGCCTGCACCGGGCTGATGACGTGGTGCCCGGTGCTCGACGTCATCCGCCCGTTCGGCCGGGTCGTGGTCTTCGACCAGCGCGGCCACGGCCAAGGCATCTCGTCGCCGCGATTTCTGCTCGAGGACTGCGCCGACGACGTCGCCGCGGTCGCCGACGCGTTGGGCGTGCGCAGCTTCGTGCCGGTCGGCTACTCGATGGGCTCGATGGTCGCGCAGCTGGTGTGGAAGCGGCACCGCGAGCGGGTGGACGGGCTGGTGCTGTGCGCAGCCACGGCGTCGGTGTCGCGGGCAAGCTATGAGCGGCTGGCGACGGGAATCTTCGCGGCGCTGATCGACGCGTTCACCCCGCTGCCGCAGCGGTGCACCTCGGCGGTGTGCGCTGACGAGCCGGTGCGCGGCGACCACCAGTGGATCTTGGACCAGTTCCGCAGCACCAGCCCGGCCGCGATCGCCCGGTCGGTCGCCGAGCTCGTCAGGTTCGATTCGCGGCCCTGGGTCGCCGACATCGACGTGCCCACCGCGGTGGTGGTCACGATGCGCGACCGGGTGTTCTCGCCGCGGCGCCAGCAGGCGCTGGCCGAGCAGATCCCCGGCGCCCACATGGTGCCCGTCGACGCCGGCCACGCGCGTTGCACGCTTGCGCCACACAAGTTCGGGCCGGGACTGCGGGCGGCGATCGAATCCGTGCACCGACGGGCCACAGCTCTCAGCGCGTGAAGCGACTCAGCGGCTGGGACGCGTTGATGCTCTACAGCGAGACACCCAACGTGCACCAGCACACGCTGAAGGTTGCCGTGGTCGACACCGCTTCCTTCGAGGGCGAGCCGACGTTCGAGGCGTTCCGTGAGGTCTTCCGGCAGCGGCTGAGCGCGCTGGAACCGCTGCGCTATCAACTCGTCGACATCCCGTTTCACCTGCACCGTCCGATGTGGCTACAGGACGCTGCTGTCGACCTCGACTACCACCTGCGCCACGTGCGGGTGCCGGCGCCGGGTGGCCGTCGGGAGCTCGACGAAGTGATCGGCGAGATCGCCAGCACTGCCCTGGACCGTCGCCGCCCGCTGTGGGAGATGTACTTCGCCGACGGGTTGGCGGGCCGGCGCGTGGCGGTGATCGGCAAGGTGCACCACGCGCTGGCCGACGGCGTGGCGTCGGCGAATCTGATGGCGCGGGGAATGGAGTGGCCGGATTCCGCCGGGGACGACGCGCCGCCGCCCGGCCCGGCCGCGGTTCCGTCGGCGGCGGAGCTGATTCGCGCGGCGATGCGCGACCACGTCGGCCAACTGCGGCAGTTGCCGTCGGTGGCTCGCGACGGGGTGGCGGGCGTATACCGGCTTCGGCGGCGCACCCGCCAGCGCCGGCGCAATCCCGAGCTGGCTCGACGCCCACCGCCGACATTCATGAATCACAAGGTTTCGCCGGTGAGAACCTTTGCGAGCGCGACACTTTCGCTGTCGGAGGCCAAGGAGACGAGCAAGAGTCTGGGCATCACGCTCAACGACCTGGTGCTGGCGACGGCCGCGGGCGCACTGCGCGAATTGTTGCTGCGCTACGACGGCCACGCCGACGCGCCGCTGGTGGCTTCGGTTCCGGCGGCGATCGACACGTCGCCGGACCGCATCACGGGCAATGCGTTGAGCACGATGCTGGTGTCGCTGCCGGTGCACGTCGACGATCCGCTGCAACGGGTGCGGCTGACCGCGGCGGCCGCCGGTGTCGCCAAAGAGAACCATCAGCTGCTCGGTCCCAGCACTGTGGGTCGTTGGCTTGAGTACGTGCCGCCCGCCGCGGTGATCGAGACGTTCCGCTGGCTCTCGAAGCGGGAGGCACCGAATTCGCTGCTGAACCTGGTGGTTTCGAACGTGCGAGGGCCGCGGCAGCGGGGCAGCATTGCGGGCGCGGTGGTCACCGAGATCTACTCCGTCGGCCCGATCGCCGCGGGCGCGGCGGTGAACATCACGGTGTGGAGCTACGTCGAGCAACTGAACATCTCGGTGCTCGCCGACGACCAGACGTTCACCGACACGCACGAAGCCACCGACGCGATGAGGGCCGAATTTGCGGCGATCCGCCGGGCGGCGGGGTTCGCGACGGTCTCGTCGGAGGTCGGAAGCGCACTGCCGCAAGCTACTAGGGTCTGATCCATGGCCGCCGAAATTGCCGACATCACTGCGTCATCCGCGTGGAGCGCGCTGCAGCGCCACCACGATCAGATCGCCACCAAGCACCTTCGGGAATTCTTCGCCGAGGATCCCGACCGCGGGCGCGAGCTGACCGTCAGCGT
Organism: Mycobacterium sp. NGS35; assembly: GCF_059812855.1. Classification (NCBI taxonomy): domain Bacteria; kingdom Bacillati; phylum Actinomycetota; class Actinomycetes; order Mycobacteriales; family Mycobacteriaceae; genus Mycobacterium; species Mycobacterium sp. NGS35. Next base: position 291,877 of record NZ_JCALDL010000003.1, on the reverse strand, counting down.
CGGCGACCTGTACGTCGACTACAGCAAGCACCGGGTCACTCGCCAGACGCTGTCACTGCTCGTCGATCTGGCCCGGGCAGCGGGTCTGGAGCGGCGCCGCGACGACATGTTCGCCGGCGTGCACATCAACACCTCCGAGGACCGCGCGGTGCTGCACACCGCGCTGCGGCTGCCCCGGGGCGCGTCGCTGACCGTCGACGGACGCGACGTCGTCGCCGACGTGCACGAGGTGCTTGACCGGATGGGCGATTTCACCGATCGGCTGCGCAGCGGCGAGTGGACCGGTGCGACGGGTGAGCGGATCACGACTGTCGTCAACATCGGTATCGGCGGGTCGGACCTGGGGCCGGTGATGGTGTCCCAGGCGCTGCGGCATTACGCCGACGCGGGGGTCTCGGCGCGGTTCGTCTCCAACGTCGACCCGGCCGATCTGGTGGCGGTGTTGGCCGATCTGGACCCGGCCAAGACGTTGTTCATCGTTGCGTCCAAGACGTTCTCGACGTTGGAGACGTTGACCAACGCGACAGCAGCGCGGCGGTGGCTGACGGACGCGCTGGGGGATGCAGCCGTCGCCAAGCACTTCGTCGCGGTGTCGACGAACCGCAAGCTCGTCGACGACTTCGGGATCAACACCGACAACATGTTCGGGTTCTGGGACTGGGTCGGCGGCCGGTATTCGGTGGACTCGGCGATCGGGCTGTCGTTGATGGCCGTCATCGGGCGGTCGCGGTTCGCGGAGTTCCTCGCCGGGTTCCACGCGGTGGACACACATTTCAAGACGGCACCGCTGGACGCGAATGCGCCTGTGCTGCTTGGTCTTCTGGGCATCTGGTACAACAACTTCTTCGGCGCCGAGACCCGTGCGGTGCTGCCCTACTCCAACGATCTGGCACGCTTTCCCGCCTACCTGCAGCAGCTGACCATGGAGTCCAACGGCAAGTCGGTGCGCATCGACGGTTCACCGGTGACATGTTCGACGGGCGAGATCTTCTGGGGCGAGCCGGGAACCAACGGCCAGCACGCGTTCTACCAACTGCTGCATCAGGGTACGCGGCTGATTCCCGCCGACTTCATCGGATTCAGCAGGCCCACAGACGATTTGGCCACAGCCGACGGCCGCGGCAGCATGCACGACCTGTTGATGAGCAACTTCTTCGCGCAGACGCAGGTGCTGGCGTTCGGCAAGACCGCATCGGAGATCGCTGCCGAAGGCACGCCACCAGATGTGGTGCCGCACAAGGTGATGCCGGGCAACCGACCGTCGACGACGATCCTGGCGACTGCGCTGACCCCGTCGGTGGTGGGGCAGCTGATCGCACTGTACGAGCACATCGTGTTCACGGAGGGCGTCATCTGGGGCATCGACTCGTTCGACCAGTGGGGCGTGGAGTTGGGCAAGACACAGGCCAAGGCCCTGCTGCCGGTGCTCACGGGGGACGCGTCGCCGCCTCGGCAGTCCGACAGCTCCACCGACGCGCTGGTGCGGCGCTACCGCGGCGAACGCGGCCGCGTCCCGTAGTCCTAGCGGGAGCCGACGGTCACGGTCGCCTGCTGGCGGTCATTGCCTCGCATGAACTCGACCTCGGCTTGGGCACCGGGTTGCGTGCGCCGCAGTCCGGCCAGCAGATCCTCGACAGTGTCGACCGGCTTGCCGTCGAACTCGACGATCACGTCGCCGGGCCGCAAGCCGGCGGCAGCGGCCGGTGATCCACGGTCGACCGCGGTGACCAACGCGCCGTGGTCCACCTGCACACCCAGGCGCTGTTGGATCGCGGGCGTCAGCTGGCCGATGCTGACGCCCAGGAACGGGTGGCTGGCTCTTCCCTTGTCCAGCAACTGATTTGCGATGTCCATCGCGGTCGACGTCGGGATGGCAAAACCCAGCGACACCGCGCCGACGGCCGGCGGGATGTAAGCCTCGTTGATGCCGACGACGCGCCCGTTGGCATCCAGCAGCGCGCCACCTGAGTTGCCCGGAGAAATCGGTGCGTCGGTCTGGATCAGGTCGACCAGCGACGACGTCTGCGCCGCGGAGCCCGGGATGTCGCGGTGCAGGCCCGAGATGACGCCCGCGGTCACCGAATTCTGGAATCCCAGCGGACTGCCGATCACCACTGCCCATTCGCCGGGCCGCGGCAGCTCCGCCCGAAACTGCGGTACCGGCAGACCCGAGCGCTCGGATCGGATCACCGCCAGGTCGGTCACGACGTCGAGGGCCAGCACGGCGCCGCGGGCCTGCGCGCCGTCGGCGAAGCTGAGCGTGACGTCGCGGGCGTTGCCGACGACGTGGGCGTTGGTCACCACGACGTCTGGCCGCAACACCACTCCGCTGCCCTCGCCGCCGTCGGTCTGCACCGTCACGACGCTGGGGCTGACCTGCTCGACCACATCGGCGAATCCGGCTGCCGGCCCGGCCGGCGCCGGGGCGGCAGCCGCAGAGGTACCCGCAGTCGTGGGTGCCGCGCCCGGTGCGGCGCTGGTGTCCACGTGCCGGTCGCCGGCGCCACAGGCCGCCACAGCCAGCGCGGTGAGCGCGCCGGCGCATGCGACGGCGGCGCGGCGGCTCATGCGAATCGCCTCGCGAACCGCGGTGGCAGCACCTTGAGCAACTGCACCAGTGGCAGCCACGGCCAGCTGGGCACGATAGCCCGGCCACGTTCGCGCTCGATCGCGTCGACGATCGCCCGCACACCAGTCTTGTTGTCCACCATCAGCATCGTGGAGGCCGACTTCGCGGTCATCTCGGATTCGATGTAGCCCGGCTCGATCACGGTCACCGCGATCGGCCCGTCGACGTATTGGGCCCGCAGCGACTCCCCCAGTGACGACAGCCCCGCCTTGCTCGCCGCATACGCCGCTTTCACACCGGGCACTCCCTTGTTGGCGAGCACCGACGAGATCAGCACCAGATGACCGGAGCCGGAGTTCTTGAACATCTCCAGCGCAGTTTCGATCTGCACGAGCGCCGACACGAGGTTGGTCTCGATCGTCGCCTTGTTGGCCCAGAGCTTGCCTTCACCCAGCGGCCAGCCCTTGCCGATCCCGGCGTTGACGATCACCCGGTCGACGCCGCCGAGCTCGTCGGACAGCGCCGCGAACACCTTGGGCACCTGCTCGTGGTCGTTGACGTCGAGCTCGGCGACGGCCACCTTGACGTTCGGGTGGCGGTCGGTCAGCTCGGCTTTCAGCTCGTCGAGACGGTCGGTGCGACGGGCGCACAGCGCGAGGTCGCGGCCCTTGGCGGCGAACTCGCGCGCCATGCCGGCGCCCAGCCCCGAGCTGGCTCCGGTGATAAGGATCTTCTGGCGGGTCACCCGGACAGCCTATTTCAGCAGGCGCGACAGTCTCCGGTCGGCCAGCACCTTGCCGCCGGTCTGGCAGGTGGGGCAGTACTGAAATGACTTGTCGGCGAACGACACTTCCCGCACAGTGTCACCGCACACCGGACATGGCAAGCCGGTGCGGGCGTGAACCCTCAAGCCTGAACGCTTTTCGCCCTTCAGCGTCGCCGCCTGCTGGCCGACGGAGCGCTGCACCGCGTCGGTCAGCACCGAGATCATCGCGTCGTGCAGTTCCGACACCTGCTCGGGTGTCAGCTTGGCGGCCGTCGCGAACGGCGAGAGCTTGGCCGTGTGCAGGATTTCGTCGCTGTAGGCGTTACCGATCCCGGCGATCACCTTCTGGTCGGTCAGCACGGTTTTGAGCCGGCCGCTGTTGCCGGCCAGCACAGCAGCTAGCTGCTCGGGCGAGAGCTCCAGCGCATCCGGGCCCAGCGTGGCGATGCCGGGCACCTTTGCGGGGTCGTCGACCAGCCACACCGCCAGGCGTTTCTGGGTGCCGGCCTCGGTGAGGTCGAAACCCGAGCCCGCCGAGCCCGGCGAGCCCGGCGAGCCCGGCGGCCCGAGATGTACCCGCAGCGCGATCGGCCCCTTGCCGGGTTTCAGCGGCGCGGTCGCCAGTTTGTCGGACCACCGCAGCCACCCGGCACGCGACAGATGGGTGATCAGGTGCAGCCCGCCGGCTTGCAGGCCGAGGTATTTGCCCCACCGGTTCGCGCCTGTCACGGTCTGGCCGTGCAGCGCGGTGAGCGGGGGGTCGAAGGTCTTGAGCACCGAGAACGCCGACACATCGATGCGCCCGACGGTCAGTCCGACGGCGTGGCGACGCAGGTGGTCGGCGAGTGCTTCCACCTCGGGCAATTCGGGCATGTGTCCAGTGTGCCGGTCAGTCGCGGGCGCGTCCGACGTTGCGTGTCGCCAGTCCCAGCACCCAGCTGACGATCGACAGCAGAATCGCCGCCCAGATCGCGGTCCACCAGAAATGATCGATGAACAGTCCCCAGCCGGTGGTGTTCTTGGTGATCCATGCGGTGATCCACAACATCAGCGCGTTGATCACGACGTGGATCAGCCCCAGCGTCACGATGTAGAGCGGTATCGACAGGATCTGCACGACGGGCTTGATCACCGCGTTGACCGCCCCGAAGATCACCGCGACGACGAAGACGATGCCCGCCTTCTGCAGCGTCGTGTCGCCGCCGACGAAGTCCAGTGCTGGTCGCAGCATGAGCGTGACCACCCACAGCGCCAACCCGGTCAGCGCGGCACGCAGGAAAAATGCTGCCATGCGGCCGATCCTGTCACGAACGTCTCACGTTGCCGAGCGCAACAGGTACGTGTCCATGATCCAGCCGCGGCGTGCCCTGGCGTCGGCGCGCATTGCGACGATCTGGTCACCGACGTCACCGACCGTGCCCGATGCCAGCAGCTCGTGCTCGGTGCCCAGGTACGCACCCCACCAAATGCGGGTGGCAGCCGGGCATTTCCGGAATGCGCAGTCGCCGTCGAGCATGACGACGACGGTGCCCGAGAACCCCGGGTCGAGCTTGCGGCCGGTGGTCAGCAACACCGGCTCGCCAATGTCGTTGAGCGGCAAGCGGTGTCGGGCGGTGAGGGCCTGGATCGCGGTGATACCCGGTATCACGTCGTATTCGATGTCGACCCGTGCCGCGACGGCGTCGAGGATCCGCAGCGTGCTGTCGTACAGAGCTGGGTCACCCCACGCCAAGAAGGCCCCGACCTCGCACGGCGTCAGCGCACCGGTTATCGCGTCGGCCCACAGCTGTGCTCGGGCCGCGTGCCAGTCGCTCACCGCGGCCGCGTAGTCGCCGTCGCGGGCGCGGGGTGGATCGGGCAGCTCGACGAACCGGTAGGACCGCGACGGGTGGATGAACCGCTCGCAGATCGCGCGCCGCCACGCCACCAGGTCGCTCTTCGCGTCCCCCTTGTCCATCACGAAGAACACGTCGGTGTCGTTGAGCGCCGAAATCGCTTGCACCGTAACGTATTCCGGATCGCCAGCACCGATGCCGATGACGTGGATGCGGCGGGTCATGCCGCAAGGGTAACTGCTACGACCCGACGTAGTACCCCAAGTATCCGGTACCCGAGGTATTGACTTAAGCGCGGACGCCGACCTAGCGTCGAACGAGCAGACCCTGACCGAAGGGACGTCAACGGTGACTACCCCGACCAAGTCGACAACCCGCGAAGAGTTCTCAGAACGACTCCTCAAAGGCTCAGTGAAGAAGAGCTACGAGCCGGTGGTCGACATCGACTGGGACGCGCCCCTGGACCCTGACAAGTTCTACCTGCCGCCCAAGGTCGTCTCGCTCTACGGCACCCCGATGTGGGACGCGATGACCCGCCCGCAGCAGATCGAACTGTCCCGCCAGGAGTTCGTCAACACTTTGTCGGCGGGCATCTGGTTCGAGAACATGCTCAACCAGTCTCTGCTGCGCCACGTGCTGCACCGCGACCCTACCGCCAACTCCACTCACTACGCGCTGACCGAGCTCGGCGACGAGACCCGCCACATGGTGATGTTCGGTAAGGCTATCGAACGTGTGGGCGCCCGCCCGGTGCAGCCGCGACGCTATCAGCGCTGGATCATCAACTCGCTGCCGCTGGCGTTCCGCGGCGCGTTCATGTGGGTTGCCGCGCTGATCGGCGAGGAGATCTTCGACTCGCTGCAGCGCCAGATGATGGACGACCCCGAATTGCAGCCAATGGTGCAGCGGCTCATGCGGATTCACGTCACCGAGGAAGCGCGTCACATCCAGTTCGCGCGCGACGGTGTGCGCAAGCGGGTCGCGGAGATGCCCAGGCTGCGCAGGTTGTGGGTAGCCAACATCAACGGCCTCGGCGGGGTGGTCTTTCGCTACCTGTTCACCAACCCGGTCCCCTACAACCGCGCCGGACTCGACGGTCGCGTGGCCCGCAAGACGGCGCGCGCCAACCCGCACTACCACGAGGCGCAGCGGGCCGGATTCGCCCCGCTGGCAGCGTTTCTCGACGAGGTCGGCCTGATGGGTCCGATCGCGCGGCGGTTGTGGAAGCGCACGAAGTTCCTGTGATCGGGGTGCTCGAAGCCGACGACGTTGTCGCGGCGCGGTTCGACGACGCCACCGACAGCTGGCTGGTGCGCACCAGCAGCGGCGACGAGCGACGAGCGCACGTGGTCGTCGACGTCCGCCGAAAGCTGCACCAGACGACTCTGCCGGACAATGGCTTTCGTGGGCTGTCGTTCCATTGGACGCAATGGCCGGCCGACTTCGACCCGATCGGACGGCGCATCGCGGTGATCGGCGCACGCGCCGCGCACATCGTCCCCCGCCTTCAGGGCGCCGACGTCACACTGTTCGACTGCCCACCCACCTGGCAGACGCGAAACGTCAAGCGGCGGTTGTTCCGTCGCCGCGACGTCACGCAGCCGCGCCACGTCAGCCAACCCGTCGAAGCTGTCACGCCGGCCGGAATCCGCACCACCGACGGCGTCCACCACAGCGTCGACGCCGTCGTCTTCGCCACTGCATGTCACCTCGCGACGAATGTGCCCGACGACGCGCTGGTGGGCACCAGCGGGCTGACCATCCAGCAGGCGTGGCATGACGCCGCCACCGCATACCTCGGCGTCGCTGTACACGGCTTCCCCAACTACTTCCTGCTCGACGGACCCGACGCTGCGGACCCCGCGCAGCAGCGGGACTGCATCGACGCATGCGTGAAGCTCCTGCAGAACCACGACGGTACCCGGATCGAGGTACGTCGCAGCGCCCAACAGCAGTACGCACAACGTGCGCGAAAAACGCTGCCGCACAGAGCTTTCGACGTCAACCACGAAAGCCGTGAGGTCTACGACGGCCCCGCCACCGTGACCGTCGACGACCAGACCCACCGGGTGCGCGTAAGGCTGGCCGGTCGCCTGGATCCGATCGACGGCAGATTCCATTGGCAGGGAATGGTTTTCGGCACCGCCGAACTGCCCCACCGGCCCCTGACGATCGCCACCGCGACACGACAAGCCGACGCCCGGATCACCGAGAAGACGCCGTGGGGCGGCTATTCGATCGTCGGGGTCGGGGCACCGCCCTACGAGCTGACGTAACGCCCGAACCAGTCCAGCACGCGGCTCCATGCGTTGGCGGCGGCCGCCGGGTTGTAGCGCGGACCGGTGTCGTTGAAGAACGCATGGTCCGCGTCCGGCTCGACGACAACCTCGTTGACCAGCCCGGCGCGATCGAGCGCCGCCACCGCAGCGTCTTTCGACGCCGTCACCCGGTTGTCCTGCGCGCCATAGATCGCCAGCACCGCAGCCTTGGAGCGCGAGAAGTCCGGATTGGCGGGCAGTGGCCCGTAGAACGGCACCGCGGCCGACAGCGTGGGCTCGCCTGACGCCAGCAGCTGCCACACCATCCCGCCGCCGAAGCAGAAGCCGACCGTGGCCACCTTCAAACCGCCGACCCGCCGCTGCAGCTCGGCCACCCCGGACTTCAGGTCAGCCACGAACCGCGCCTGCGGCACGTTGCCCAGCGTGGCCGTCGCCTGCGCCGGGTCGCTGAACCGTCCTGTGCCGCCTTCCTCGGAGAGCAGGTCGATCGCCAGCGCGGAGTACCCGGCGCCCGCGAACCGCCCCGCCACCGACCGCACCCAATCGTTGAGCCCCTTGTTCTCGTGGATCACCAGCACGCCGCCCCGAGGTGTCGTCGCCGCGGCCCACGCGCCCTGCAGCGACCCGGACGGCCCCGCCCACGTCACCGGTTGCGTGGGCAGCGCGTGATCCATCCCCGGTGGTGCCGACGTGACCGCCTGCGTGCCCGTCGTCGCCGTTGTCGGTGACTTCTTGCCGCCCGCCCCGCACGCGGCGATCAACGCGCTCGCGGCACCGGCACCCAGACCCAGCAGACCGAGCCGGCGCAACGCTTCGCGCCGTGACAACAATCCGTCGACGTGGTCGGTGGCGATCTCTTCGGCGATGTAGCGTGCAAACTCCGTCACGTTCGCGAGTATGCGCCCTGCGTAAACGGGCGGGGCCCGCGCTGCGGAATCGGCGTATCGTGTGCGGTACCCGAAGGTTGCTCTGGGCAGCTCGCTGGGTATCCGACTCGGGATGGGGCCTCCAACGAGCAACAACGGCGAATTGCGCGGTGTGGTCGCGGTCGGCGCTTCCGCCGGCGGCGTCGAAGCGCTGACCCAGTTCGCCGCCGGACTGCCCGCGGATCTGCCGATGGCCGTCGCCGTCGTCCTGCACATGCCCCCTGGCGCGCCCAGCGTGCTCGCCCGCATCCTTGATCGCGCCGGCCCGCTGTCGGCGGTTCGTGCCCAAGACGGGGCGCCGCTGGAAGCCGGACGCGTCTACGTCTGCGCGCCCGATCGCCACCTGCTCGTCCACGACCACCATGTCGTGCTCTCCAACGGGCCGACGGAGAACGGCTACCGACCGGCCATCAATGCGCTGTTCCGCTCTGCTGCCGTCGCGTACGGCCCGCGTGCCATCGGGGTGCTGCTGTCCGGGGTGCTCGACGACGGGGTGCTCGGCTTGGGCGCGATCCGTAGGCGCGGCGGAGCGACGCTGGTACAGGAGCCGCGCGACGCGCTGTACGCCACAATGCCCACCAACGCCCTGCGTGCCGGGGTGGTCGAGCAGGAGGCGACCGCCGCGGAGATGGGCCGGCTGCTGGCAAAGCTGGCGCACCGCGAAATCAAGGGATTCGACATGACCGACGATGCCAATATCGAACTGGAGAACCGCATCGCGATGGGAACACGCTTCGCCACGTCATTCGATACCGAGCAGCTGGGCCCGCCGTCGGGCTACGTCTGCCCGGACTGCAAAGGGTCGCTGCAGGCCATCAGCGAAGGCAATTTCCGCTGCCGGGTCGGCCATGCGTGGACCAGTGAAGCGCTGTTGCAAGCCCGCGACGAAGAGGTGGAGGGCGCGCTCTGGGTGGCGTTGCGCAGCCTGCAGGAGAAGGCAAAGCTGGCCCGGAAGATGGCCGACAAAGAAGGGTCCGGCCCGCTGTTCGAAAGATATGACGCGCTGGCCAACGAAGCCGAACACGCGATGGCGGTCCTGGGCGAGCGGCTGTCGCAGACCTACAGCGGTGCAGGCGCGCACGATGCCGGCTGACAACGCACACCAGCTCGTCGTCTGCGAACGGCGGACCGAGGACGCTCACATCCTGACTCCGGAGGGAGTGCTCGACAGCACCACTTACCTGGCGCTGCGAGACGCGATCATCAAGGCCTCACTCGACGATCCCGCCGCCGTGATCGTCGACGTCACATGCCTTGCGGTGCCGACGGATTCGGCGTGGGCGGTGATCACCAGCGCGCGTTGGCACATCGGACAGTGGCCGGACGTGCCGCTGATCGTGGTGTGTCAGCATCAGCAGGGTCGCGAAGCCATGCGGCGTAACGGCATCAATCGCTACGTGCCCACCTTTTCGACCGTTGAAGAGGCACAGCAGGCGCTGCCGGATCTGAGCAGCATGTCCGTGCGGCGGCGGGCACGGGCCGAGCTGCCGTCGACGGTGGCCAGCCTCAGCCGAGCTCGTCACTTGGTGGAAGACTGGCTCACTTCATGGTCGCGCTCCGATCTGGTGTCGGTGGGCAAACTCGTCGTGACAGTGCTGGTGGAGAACGTGCTCACCCATACCGCAAGCTCGCCCGCGCTGCGCGTCGAAGCCAGGGGTGAGCTCGTCACCATCGCCGTTTCCGACGGCAACACCGCGCCGGCGATGCGACGCGAACGTGCCAGCGGGGGTGGCGACGACGTCTCAGGGTTAGCCATCGTCGCGGCGCTGTGCCGCGCCTGGGGAAACTCCCCCACGCCGTCGGGAAAGACCGTGTGGGCGGTGATCGGTCCGGAAAATCGGCTTTGACCGAGTAGATTCGGTTCGCTCGGAGTCGACGGACGGGGTCAGATGGAAGGGCAGAAAGACGAGGCCTTCGAGGCCTTACTGCGGTACCTGCGCGATTCGCGAGGCTTTGACTTCACCGGATACAAGCGCACGTCGTTGATGCGACGCGTACGGCACCGGATGGACCAGGCCGGCATCGCGACCTTCGAGGAGTACCTCGACGTGCTGCAGGCCAGCGCCGACGAGTTCGTCGCACTGTTCAACACGATCTTGATCAACGTCACCGACTTCTTCCGCGATCAGGAGGCGTGGGAGTTCATTCGCGACGAAGTCATCACCACCATGCTCGCCGAACGCGGACCCAGCGACCCCATTCGCGTGTGGAGCGCCGGATGTGCGTCGGGCCAGGAGGCTTACACGCTGGCGATGCTGTTGGCCGAAGCGCTCGGACCCGAAGAGTTTCGCCAGCGCGTCAAGATCTACGCCACCGACGTCGACGAGCATGCTCTGGCACAGGCTCGCGCGGCGACATACGACAGCAAGGATGTGGAGGCGATCCCCAAGGACCTGCTCAGCCGCTACTTCGAGAAAGTGAACGGCCGCTACGTCTTTCGTTCCGACCTGCGCCGCGTGGTGATTTTCGGACGTAATGACCTGGTGAAGGACGCGCCGATCTCGCGGGTCGACCTGCTGGTGTGCCGCAATACGCTGATGTACCTGAACGCCGAAACGCAGCGGATCGTGGTGGGAAGGCTGCATTTTGCGCTTGCACCGCGGGGCATCCTGTTCCTCGGACACGCCGAGATGCTGCTCAGCCACGGTGACCGGTTCGCGCCGCTGAACCTCAAGCATCGCGTGTTCCGCAAGCTCGGTGGGTCGCACGCTCATGTCGATCGCGTCGACCCGGCGACCATTCTGATGGAGCGGATCGGCGAGATTCCCGGCTTGGATCCCTTGCGGGAGTTCGCTTTTCGGACCAGTCCCGTAGCCCACATCGTGGTCACCGCCGACGACACCGTCGCAATGATCAACCAGCAGGCAGAAACGGCGTTCGGATTGTCGGTCCGCGACATCGGGCGCTTGCTGCGGGATCTGGAGATCTCATATCGCCCTGTCGAACTGCGCGCCTACGTCGAGCAGGCAAAGGTCGAGCGGCGGTCCGCACGGATCCAGGACGTGCGCTGGCAACGTCCCGGCGCCGAAACTGCGTGGTACGAGATACATGTCAACCCGCTCATCGACGCCAAGAACGGTCTGCTCGGTGTATCGATTGTGTTCTTCGACGTCAGTGCCACCCGGGCTCTGCTGGACAAAGTGGTGCAGACCAATCGACAACTCGAGACGGCGTATGAAGAACTGCAGTCCACCAACGAAGAGCTGGAGACCACCAACGAAGAGCTGCAGTCGACGGTCGAAGAGCTGGAGACCACCAACGAGGAACTGCAGTCCACCAACGAAGAACTCGAAACCATCAACGAGGAACTGCAGTCGACCAACGACGAGTTGCACACCATCAACGACACCCTTCGCGAGCGCAGCATCGAATTGGACGAATCGAAGGCCTTCATCGATTCACTGGTCAACTCAATACATTTGGGCATGGCGGTGGTGGACCGCGAGATGCGGGTGAGCCTGTGGAACCGCGCCTGCGAGGACTTATGGGGCATGCGTGCGGACGAGGCCGAAGGAGTTGCGCTGCCGTCATTGGACATCGGGTTGCCGATGGATCCGATCAAACCCCTTATCGGCCACGCGTTTCTGGAGCCTGACGGTACCGCCGAGGCGGTTGTCGAAGCGGTCAACCGACGGGGCCGAGAGATCAAGGTGCGCGTCACCTGCACGGGTTTCCGCAATTCGGAAAGGACCGTCAACGGCGCGCTGCTATTGATGGAAGTCCTGGACTGACAAGGTCATTCGAGTCCATCGAGCCTACCGAGCTGCTCGCAATGTCGTGCCGCCGCCTCGTGGTATCTCGCCTCTCGCCGATGGCGCTCAGCAGCATCGAGGTGCCACTCGCTGTCGCCGTCCCCGGCCTGCATCGCGGCTTGTTCATGGCTGGCCGCGGCGGCGGCGTGCACCGCGCCGGCCTCGCGATGACGGGCCGCCGCGGCGATGTGCGCGTCGATTGCGCGCTTGCGCGACTCTTGGGCGCGACGATGGGCCTGTTCGACGGACTGCAATGACGGCGGCACACCGCGGGCCAGCTCTTCGCGACGGCGCCTCAGCTCGTCGGCTCGCCGGCCCGCAAGTTCGGCACGGGCGCTGGCGGAGGGATTGGGATCTCTCGGTCGCGTCGACGTGGTCATCGCGGTGGATGATCCGCGTACACCAGCCGTTCCGCAATCGAGGCCACGGGGGTGTTCGAGTTCTGGGAGAGCCGCTTCAGCAATTCGAATGCCTGCACCGCGTCGATGTTGAAGCGCTCCATAAGCATGCCCTTGGCCTGGCCGATGATGTCGCGGGAGGCCAGTGCGCTGCGGTACTGCTCGCCGCGACGGACCATGTTCCACACCAGTGCGATGTGGGTGGCCATCACGAGACCGAGCTCCACGGACTCGTCGTCGAAGGCCTGTGTTGATTCGGCGTAGAAGTTCAACGCTCCGGTGGTTTTCGCGTCGCTGAACAAACGGAAGGCCAAGATCGAGCGCACCGGCGTCAGTGCGACCGCGTCGGGGCAAAAGCGCGGCCACCTTTCGTCGGCTTCGAGGTCGTCGATGCGGATGACGTGGTTGGCCCACCCGGCGGCCAGGCACGGGCCTTCCTTGTAGGTTCGCTGCAGGTCGTCGAGGGCAGTCACATACCCGTGTGTGGCCCCCACGGTTTCGATGCCCCGCTTGGCGTCGACCACCGTGATGCCGGCGAACTGCGCGCCGGGAACGAACTTGGCGGCACTGGCGGTGAGCTCAGTCAGCACGGCGTCGTCGTCGGCGCGGTATTGCACATCGGCGAGAAGGTCAGCGACCTCCATCAGGAGCGCATTTCGTCGGCTAATAGACATCGTCGGCCTCAGGCTTGCAGGTAAAAGCAACAATACGTGAAGTAATCTGCGCTCGTGCGGTTCACCTACGCCGAGGCGATGACAGATCCCGCCTTCTATTTGCCGCTGGCACAGGCCGCCGAGGCGGCGGGCTACGACGCGATGACGATCGCCGACAGCATCGCCTATCCCTACGAGTCGGACTCCGTCTACCCGTACACCGCCGACGGCAGCCGTGAGTTCCTGGAGGACAAGGCGTTCGTCGAGGCCTTCGTACTGGCCGGTGCGCTGTCGGCGGTCACGACGTCTTTGCGGTTCAACTTCTTCGTGCTCAAGCTGCCGATCAGGCCGCCGGCGCTGGTGGCCAAGCAGGCCGGCTCCCTGGCTGCACTGTTCGGCAACCGGCTGGGCCTGGGCGTCGGCACCAGCCCGTGGCCCGAGGACTACGAGCTGATGGGTGTGCCGTTCGCCAAGCGCGGCAAGCGGATGGACGAGTGCATCGAGATCATCCGCGGTCTGACGTCCGGCGAGTACTTCGAGTTCCACGGCGAGTTCTACGACATCCCCAAGACCAAGATGACGCCGGCGCCCAGCAAGCCGATCCCGATCCTCATCGGAGGGCACGCGGATGCGGCGCTGCGCCGCGCGGCGCGCTGCGACGGGTGGATGCACGGCGGCGGCTCCCCGGAAGAGTTGGATCGATTGTTGCTGCGGCTCAACGAGTTTCGCGCTGCTTCGGGCAACAGCGGACCCTTCGAAGTGCACGTGATGTCGCCCGATGCCTACAGCGTGGACGGGATCAAGCGGCTCGAGGACAAGGGCGTCACCGACGTGATCGTCGGCTTCCGCATTCCCTACATCGTCGGGCCGGACACCGAGCCACTGGACAAGAAGCTGCGCCACTTGGAGAAGTACGCCGAAAAGGTGATCGCTCGGGTGCGCTGAGTTCCCCCGCGAGCAGACACTGAATCGCATGCCTGACGCCCAGGACGTGCGATTTACTGTCTGCTCGCGGGTGGACTGGTTATCAACAGTGTGCGATCTGTCCCCAGATCGGGCATTCGGACAGGTCGTGCCTGCGGCTGTCCCCGCATTGTCACTAGATGCCTGTTTTCCCGCCGGGACTAGGTGAATTCGCCACCACTTCGCAATTGCTGACGGTGATGACTCGTCAACAGCTCGACGTCCACGTGAAAAGGGGTCGGCTCGTTCGCGTCTGGACAGGCGTCTACGCCGCCACCGAACCTAGCCTTCTCGGGCGCCTTCAAGCACTCGACTTGTTCATCGGAAGGCCGGCAATGGCGTGCATGGGAACGGCCGCGGCACTGTACGGCTTCGATCTCCAGAACACCACGGCCATTCATGTACTCGATCCTGGAATACGCCTGCGCTCGAAGATCGGCCTCATCGTTCACCAACGAACTGGCGCGCCGCTCGCCCGAATCTCGGGCCGACTGGCGACCGCACCGGCCTGGACAGCCATCGAGGTAGCGCGAGCACTGCGGCGTCCGCGCGCACTCGCAACATTGGACGCGGCGTTGCACTCGATGCGATGCAGCCGGGCTGCGCTCGAAGCCGCCGTCGCGGAGCAACGAGGAAGGCGTGGCATCGTCGCGGTCCGCGAACTCCTCCAATACGCCGACGGGCGAGCGGAATCCGGCATGGAAAGCGAAGCACGGCTTGTCATGATCGACTACGGGTTGCCACTTCCTGAATTGCAATACACGATCTGCAGCCCGGATGGCGAGGCGTGGCGCGTTGACTTCGCATGGCCCGCGGAACGGGTCGCCGCCGAATACGAGAGCATTTTGTGGCATTCGAGTCCTGCAGCGATGCGTCGAGACAAGTCGCGTTTCGCAGGTTTGCAAGAACTCGGATGGACAGTCATCCCGATACTGGCAGAGGACGTCCGCAGGTATCCGCAGCGGCTGGCGCAGCGCATCGATACCCACCTGACGCGGGCGCTGAGCTCCCCGGCGAGCAGACACTGAATCGCATGCCCAACGCCCGAAACATGCGATCTAGCGTCTGCTCGCGGCAGAACTCACCCACCGCCGCAGAACTCACCCACCGCCGCAGAAATCAGCCCACCGCGGCTGCCGCGGCCCGTCCCGCGGTGCGGCCGGAGAACAGGCAGCCGCCCAGAAAGGTGCCTTCCAGCGCGTTGTAGCCCATCATCCCGCCGCCGCCGAACCCGCTGACCTCCCCCGCCGCGTACAGCCCTGCCACCGGCAGCCCGTCGGACCCCAGGCAGCAGCCGTCAAGGTCGGTTTCCAAGCCGCCCAACGTTTTTCGGGTGAGGATGTTCAGCCGCACCGCGATCAGCGGACCGTTGGCCGGGTCCAGCATCTTGTGCGGCGTGGCGATGCGGCTGATCTTGTCGCCGCGGTAGCGGCGATGCTGGCGGATGAAGGTGATCTGCGTGTCCTTGGAGTACGGGTTGTCGATCTCCCGATCGCGCGCTTGCAACGTTGCGCGCAAAGAGGATTCGTCGATCAGCGCTTCGTCGCCGACGCGGTTCATTCCGTCGACCAGCTCGGTGAGCGTGCCGGCGACGACGAAATCGGGGCCGTGCCGTTTGAACGCTTCGATGGGAGCGGGCGCGCCGCTGCGCACCCGCGAGGCCAGCAGCCGCAGATCTTTGCCCGTGAGATCCGGGTTCTGCTCGGAACCCGACAGCGCGAACTCCTTCTCGATGATCTTCTGGGTCAGCACGAACCAGGAGTAGTCGTAGCCGGTGGTGCGCAGGTGCCGCAGCGTGGCCAGCGTGTCGAAGCCGGGGTAGCACGGCGCGGGCAGCCGCTGACCGGTGGCGTCCAGCCACAGTGACGACGGGCCCGGCAGGATCCGGATGCCGTGGTTCTCCCAGATCGGGTCCCAATTGCGCAGCCCTTCGACGTAGTGCCACATGCGATCCGGGTTGATCAGCCGGGCACCGGCGGCCCGGGCGATGTTGAGCATCCGGCCGTCGACGTGCGCGGGCACGCCCGCGACCATGGACTTCGGCGGCGTGCCAAGCCGCGGCGGCCATGCCTTGCGCACCAGCTCGTGGTCGCCGCCGATGCCTCCCGACGTGACGACGACGGCCTGGGCGGTGTACTCGAAGTCGCCGACCGAGCCGCGGGAGGTCGCCTTGCCGCGCGGCTGTGTCGTCGGCTCGAGGATGCGCCCGCGAACCCCGGTCACCGCGCCCGCGTCCGTCACGAGTCCGTCGACGCAGTGCCGGAACCGCAACACGATCCGGCCGGCATCGGCGTGCGCGCGCACCCGGCGTTCGAACGGCTCGACCACTCCTGGACCGGTCCCCCAGGTGATGTGGAACCGCGGCACCGAGTTGCCGTGCCCGTCGGCGCGTCCGTCACCGCGTTCTGCCCAGCCGACCACGGGAAAGATGCGATGGCCCATCGCGCGCAACCACTCTCGCTTCTCCCCTGCCGCGAAATCCAGGTACGCCTCCGCCCAGCGGCGCGGCCAGTAGTCCTCGGCGCGGTCGAACTGCGCACTGCCGAACCAGTCCTGCCGCGCCAGCTCGTAGGAGTCTTTGACACCCATGCGCCGCTGCTCCGGCGTGTCGACCAAAAACAGCCCGCCCAGCGACCAGAACGCCTGCCCGCCCAGGGACTGCTCGCCTTCCTGGTCCAACAGCATCACGCGCTTGCCGGCGTCGGCAATCTCAGCGGCGGCCACCAGCCCCGTCAGCCCCGCCCCGACCACGATCACGTCCGTGTCCACGCCAGCCAGTATGTTTCGGCTTCTTGACAACGGGAAATCGACCCGCATGAGCATCGAATCCAGGCCGGCGGCGGAACCGTCGATCGGCGAATTGATGAGCCAGTTGTCGACGCAGACGTCGCGGCTCGTGCGCGACGAGATGCGGCTGGCGCAAAAAGAGTTCCAAGACGCGGCGAAGCACGCCGGCATCGGGGCCGGACTGTTCAGCGCGGCCGGGCTGCTGGCGTTCTTCGGTTTCGGGACTGTGGTGGCGGCCGGGGTCGCCGCGCTGGCGCTGGTGCTGCCGGTCTGGGCGGCAGCGGTGATCGTCGCCGCGGTGCTGTTCACTGCGGCCGGCATCGCGGCGCTGGTGAGCAAGCGGCAGATCGACGAGGTGTCGCCACCGCGGCAGACCGCCGAGAGCGTGAAGACTGACATCGACGAGTTGAAAGGCGCTGTCCGCCATGACCACACCTGACGGACTGCCACCGGAGCCGGGACCCGACGCGAGCGTCGGCGACATCGAGGCCGACATCGAGCGGACGCGCCAACAGCTGGGGGCGACCGTGGGGACCTTGAGCGAGAAGCTCGACGTCAAGAAGCAGGCTCAGCAGAAGGCGGCCGACGTGCGCGCCAAGGCCATGCCGGCGGTGCCGATCGCGGCCGTCGTGGCCGTCGTCGCCGTCGTCGGGCTGGTGCTCTGGCGCCGCCGGCGCAGCTGACCGCTACTGGGTCAGCGCCTGGTCGAGCCAGCTTCGCAACGCCGCGACGGGTGCTGCGCCGGACTGCCGGGCCAGCACGTTGCCGTGGTCGATCACCAGAAGTGTCGGAACCGCCTGCACGGTGAAGCGCTGCGCGGTCGCAGGCGCGGCGTCGACGTCGACCTTGACCAGCTTCAGGCTGCCGGCCCGCTCCTGCGCGAGTTGCTCGAGTGCGGGACTGACCATGCGGCAGGGCCCGCACCAGGTTGCCCAAAGATCGACAAGCACTGGCACAGAAGACTTTTCGACGACCTCGGCGAAATTGCGGTCGTCGGCATCGATGATCCACGGCAGCCACTGCCGACAGTTAGCGCAGCGCGGCTTGCCGGTGGTCGACGCGGGCACGCGATTGCGCGTACCGCAGTGCGGGCAGGTGACGACGTTGTTGCTCACCGGTCAAGTGTGCCGCGGTCGCTGTGGCCGAGCGTGCGCCGCTGTACGCCCGTGCCGGCGTGTCGGTGCACAGACGCGCACGCTCGCGCCAAACGAGGGTCACGTGGGTAGCTCGACTGACACCTCGTCGGGCGTCTTGTCCGGGCGCAGCCCGCGCCAGCTGGGGTGGCGCAGCCGGCCGTCGCCGGTCCACTCGCTGTAGCGCACCTCGCCGACGAGCTCCGGCCGCACGAACGTCACCCCTTTGCGGTCGGCCCGCGGCAGCGGCTCGGTGAACGGCGACTCGTCGGTCTGCAGCGGAGTCAGGATCTTCTTGAGCCGGTCGAGCTCCTTCTCGGTGAACCCGGTGCCGACGCGGCCCACGAACCGCAGACCGTTGCCGTCGGGAATGCCCATCACCAGCGCGCCGATCTGGCTCGTGCGGCCGCCGGTGCCTTCCCGCCAGCCGCCGATCACGATCTCCTGGGTGTTCCAGTTCTTGTCCTTGATCCACGCCTTCGACCGCCGGCCCGGCTGATAGGTGGAATCCCAGCGTTTGGCCACCACGCCTTCCCAGCCGCGCTTACGGGAATACGCCAGCGCGTCGGGCCCGTCACCGCTGAGCAGCTCAGGCACGATCAGCTCGTCGCGGTCAGCGGCCAGCGCCTCCAGCACCCGTCTGCGGTCGCGGTAGCGCGCCCGCAGCAGCGAGCGCCCGTCCAGCTGCAGCACGTCGAACGCCCAGAACTCGATCCGCGTCGCGCGGGCGCGGTTCTGCATCTCGGAGAAGCTGGGCACGCCGTTTCTGTCCAGCGCCACCACTTCGCCGTCGAGGATCGCGTGGTGCTCAGCCAGCGCGTCGACCACCGCCTGCAGTCCCGGGTATTCGCCGGTAACGTCGCGACCGCTGCGCGACTGCAGGCACATCCGCCCGTGGTCGGCCTCCATCAGCAGCCGATAGCCGTCGAACTTGCCCTCGAACGCCCACTCGTCGTGAGTGAGGTTCTCGACGGAGCCCAGGGTCGCCAGCATCGGCGCCATGTCACGCACGGTCGGCGAGTCCTGCTCTTTCATCCGGTGCGCCAGCCATTGGTCGCCCTTGGTCTGAATCAGCGCATAGCGCCCCGAGATTCGCTTTCCGTGCAGCGTCACGATCACTTCGTCGTCGCGGAACTTCTCGGCTTCGTAGGTGCCGGTGTCCCAGACGATCATCTTGCCTGCGCCGTATTCCCCTTTGGGGATGGTGCCCTGAAACGTCAGGTATTCCAGCGGATGGTCTTCGGTGTGCACCGCGAGATGGTTCACCGATGGAGTGTCGGGCAGATTCTTCGGCACCGCCCAGCTGACCAGTACTCCGTCTCGTTCCAGCCGCAGGTCGTAGTGCAGCCGGCGGGCATGATGTTCCTGGATGACGAACCGGTTGTTCGCGCCCGGCGTGGGCGCTGAAACGTCAACGGGCTCAGGTGTTTTCGACGCATCACGCATGCTGCGGTATTTGGCCAGCCGGTCGCTGGTGGCCATGTCGGCGTCTAGCGGCGCCAGCAGATCGCCGTGTTCGGCGACTCTGCGCAGCACCTCGTCGAAACGCAGCTGCCGCAGCTCGGGATCGTCGAGTTCCTCCCAGGTGCGCGGCGCCGCGACCGTCGGCTCTTCGCGCCCCCGCAACGAATACGGCGCAATGGTGGTCTTGGCCGCGTTGTTCTGGCTCCAGTCGACGAACACCTTGCCGGTGCGCAGGCTTTTGGTCATGGTCGACGTGACCCGCTGGGGGTCGGCCTGCTCGAGCTGCTGAGCCACCTTCTTCGCGAGCGTGATCGCGCCCTGCGAACTGATCGGCTTGTCCAGTGGCGCGTACAGATGCACGCCCTTGCTGCCGCTGGTCACGGGGTACGTCGTCAGGCCGATGTCTGCCAGCAGGTCGCGAATCTCATGGGCCACTTCGACGATCTGGGCCATCGGCACGCCGGGCCCGGGATCCAGGTCGAACACCAAACGCGTTGCAGGGCCTGGCTTTCCGTTCAAGAACCGCCATTGCGGCACATGCACTTCCAGCGCCGCCTGCTGCGCGATCCACGCGAGTCCCGCCGGGCTGTCGATGATCGGATAGGTGGTAACGCCCGACTTGTGCACGACCGTGCCGCGGGTCAGCCAGTCCGGGGCCGAGTCGGCGAGCTGCTTTTCGAAGAACGACCCCTCCGCCACGCCGTTGGGCCACCGCTTGCGGGTGGCCGGGCGGCCGGCGATGTGCGGCAGGATGCATTCGGCGATGCCGATGTAGTAGCCGAACACCTCTTCTTTGGTGGTGCCCGTCGCCGGGTACAACACCTTGTCCGCGTTGGTCAGCCGCACGTGCGGACCAGCCACGCGTTCCGGCGGCCACACATGCGGAATCCCAGCCATGGAGCCTGTGTTCCCTTTCGGCGGCACCTTCCAACGCGGACCAAGGTATACGCCGGCGTGTCCGTCATACTGAGGTATGCGGTCAATCTGGAAGGGCTCACTTTCCTTCGGGCTGGTGAATGTCCCGGTGAAGGTCTACAGCGCGACCCAGGACCACGACGTGAAGTTCCACCAGGTCCACGCCAAAGACCACGGCAGGATCCGCTACAAGCGGGTCTGTGAGAAAGACGGCGAGGAAGTGGACTACCGCGACATCGCCCGGGCCTACGAATCCGACACCGGACAGACCGTGATCATCACCGACGAGGACCTGGCCACCCTTCCAGAAGAGCGCAGCCGCGAAATCGAGGTGCTGGAATTCGTCCCCGCAAGCGACATCGATCCGCTGTTGTACGACCGAAGCTATTACCTCGAGCCCGACTCCAAATCGACGAAGTCCTATGTGCTGCTGGCCAAGACGCTGGCCAACACCGACCGCGTGGCGATCGTGCACTTCGCGTTGCGCAACAAGACCCGGCTTGCGGCGTTGCGGGTCAAGGACTTCAGCAAACGCGACGTGATGGTGATCCACACACTGCTGTGGCCCGACGAGATTCGCGATCCCGATTTCCCGGTGCTGGACAAGGAAGTCGAGATCAAGCCGGCCGAATTGAAGATGGCCGAGCAGGTGGTGGAGTCGATGGCCGACGACTTCAACCCCGACCAGTTCCGCGACACCTACCAGGAACACCTGCATGACCTGATCGAGGCGAAACTCGAAGGCGGCGAAGCGTTTCCGACCGAAGAGAAGCCAGCCGACCTCGACGTCACCGACGACGTGTCGGATCTGCTGGCCAAGCTCGAGGCCAGCGTGCGACGGCGCCGCTCGGAGTCCGGCGGCTCGGCGAGCAAGAGCGCCGCGAAGAAGGCACCAGCGAAGAAAGCCGCCAAGAAATCGTCAGCCGCAAAGCCCGCGGCATCGGGCAGCGCGAAGAAGTCGGCTGCCAAGAAGGCACCGGCGAAGAAAGCCGCCGGCAAGAGGTAGCGCGGCCACAGCGCGTTAGTCTGCCGGGGTGATCCTCGACAGATTCCGGCTTGACGATCAAGTAGCAGTGGTGACCGGCGGCGGGCGCGGCCTCGGCGCGGCGATGGCCATCGCCTTCGCCGAAGTGGGCGCCGACGTCCTCGTCTCGTCGCGCACCCGAAGCGAACTCGACGACGTCGCCGACAAGATCAGAGCACTCGGCCGGCGCGCGCACGTGGTGGTGGCCGACCTCTCCGACACCGACGCCACCGCGGCACTGGCGCAGGCCGCGGTCGACGAGTTCGGCCGGCTCGACATCGTGGTGAACAACGTGGGCGGCACCATGCCGAACCTGTTGTTGAACACCACCACGAAGGATCTGAAGAGCGCGTTCACGTTCAACGTTGCGACCGCCCACGCGTTGGTGGTCGCGGCGGCGCCGCTGATGCTCGAGCACTCCGGCGGCGGCAGCATCATCAACATCACGTCGACCATGGGCCGGGTGCCCGGCCGCGGCTTCGCGGCGTACGGCACCGCCAAGGCTGCGCTCGCGCACTACACCCGGCTGGCTGCGCTGGATTTGTGCCCCCGCATCCGGGTCAACGCGATCGCCCCCGGATCGATCCTCACCTCCGCGCTGGACGTGGTCGCCAGCAACGACGAGATGCGCACCCAGCTGGAGAAGGCCACCCCGATGCGCCGGCTGGGCGATCCCGCCGACATCGCCGCTGCCGCAGTCTATTTGGCGTCTCCGGCCGGGGCATACCTGACCGGCAAGATCCTCGAGGTGGACGGCGGACTGAACATGCCGAACCTCGAACTGCCCTTCCCTGACCTGTAAGGAGACGCCGATGACATTGCGAGTCGCCCAGATCGGAACCGGCAACGTCGGCAAGCATGCACTCGCCGGCGTCCTCACCGATCCCGCGTTCGAGCTCACCGCCGTGTGGGTGTCGTCGCCCGACAAAGCCGGACGCGACGCCGCCGAACTGGCCGGAATGGACCGGCGGACCGGGGTAACCGCCACCAATGACGTCGCGGAAGTGATTGCGACACAGCCTGATTGTGCGGTCTACACGGCACTGGCCGACAACCGGCTGCCGGACGCACTAGAGGACTATCGACGGCTGCTCGCGGCCGGCATCAACGTGGTGGGCAGCGGGCCGGTGTTTCTGCAATACCCGTGGAACGTGATTCCCGACGAGCTGATCAGCCCGCTGGAGCAGGCGGCACAGCAAGGGAATTCGAGCGTATTCGTCAACGGCATCGACCCGGGTTTCGCCAACGACCTGCTGCCGCTGGCGCTCGCGGGGACGTGTCAGAGCATTCAGCAGGTTCGTTGCATGGAGATCGTCGACTACGCGACATACGACAGCGCGGCGGTGATGTTCGACGTCATGGGCTTCGGCAAGCCCCTCGACGAGATCCCGATCCTGCTGCAGCCGCGGGTGCTCAGCATGGCCTGGGGCTCAGTGGTGCGCCAGATCGCGGCCGGGCTGGGCATCACGCTCGACGAGGTGGTCGAGGTGTACTACCGCGAACCCGCGCCCGAAGATTTCCGGATCGCAGCCGGGCCCATCGCGAAAGGCACCGCCGCGGCGCTGCGGTTCGAGGTGCGGGGGCTGGTGGACGAACGGCCCGCGGTGGTGCTGGAGCACGTGACGAGGCTGCGCGACGACCTTTGCCCGGACTGGCCGCAGCCTGCCCAGCCCGGCGGCTCCTACCGCGTCGAGGTCACCGGCGAGCCGTCGTACGCACTGGACCTGTGCCTGTCCAGCCCCAACGGCGACCACAACCACGCCGGATTGGTGGCGACCGCCATGCGCGTCGTCAACGCGATTCCGGCCGTCGTGGCCGCCGAGCCGGGTATCCGCACCACGCTCGACTTGCCGCTCGTGACCGGCAAAGGGCGGTACGCTCCCTAGCTACAGGGTTTTGGAAAGGACCTCCATGAGCATCCGGATCCGCTACGTCTTGGCCGCCGGTGCGGTCGCTGCTCTGTTCGGCGCGCCGGCCGCCGCCGCTGACGACCAGACCTGCACCACCACGGGCACCAACGACACCGTGTGCAGCTCGCCGGGCAACGTTCAGATCAACGACTCGCCGTCGGTCAGCGAATTCACGTTGCCGTACTGGGACGAGGCCTACGCCGGCCCGTACCCGGTGCCGTACGACGAGAGCAGCGGCGAAGGGCGCCGCTAGGCCGAGCTCGTGCTGACGATGCGGTGGTCGGCAGCGGCGGTGCTCGCGGCGGCCGGGTTCGCGGTCGGCACCGCCCCCGAGGCAACCGCGCTGCCGACCTGCGCCACCGTCGCGCCGTGGACCATGCAGTGCGAGCGCGGCACCCACACGTCGATCAACAGCTCACCGAACGTCGTCGTCGCGCCCGGGCCGTACCTCGAGCAGCCGTGGCTGTACCGTGGCGGCCCGGTCTTCGGCATCGGCGGCTGGTCCGTGCCCTGATTGACCGCCGCAGCATTCGGGTAACCTAACTTTCCGATTCGCCAGACCGGAAACCGGGAGCCCACCTTGGTAGTGCCGCCGATCACCGAGGCGCGGCTGCGGCCCAGCTGGTATCTGCTCGGCCCCGCGTTCGTCGCCGCGATCGCCTACGTCGACCCCGGCAACGTCGCTGCCAACGTCAGCGCCGGAGCACAGTTCGGCTTTCTGCTGGTGTGGGTGATCCTGCTGGCCAACGCGATGGCGGGGCTGGTGCAGTACTTATCGGCCAAGCTGGGCCTGGTCACCGGCCAATCACTGCCCGAGGCCGTCGGCAGCCGGATGCGTCGCCCCACCCGGCTGGCCTACTGGGCGCAAGCCGAAATGGTGGCCATGGCCACCGACCTCGCTGAAGTGGTGGGTGGGGCGCTGGCACTGCGGTTGCTGTTCGGGTTGCCGTTCGTGGTCGGCGGTTTGATCACCGGGCTGGTGTCGTTGCTGCTGCTGATGGTCCAGGACCGTCGCGGCCAGCGCATGTTCGAGCGGGTGATCACCGGGCTGCTGTTGGTCATCGCCATCGGTTTTCTCACCAGCCTGTTCGTCAACTCACCGCCGGCCAGTGACGTGGTCGCGGGCCTGCTGCCACGCTTTCAGGGCACCGAGAGCGTGCTGCTGGCCAGCGCGATGCTCGGCGCGACCGTGATGCCGCATGCGGTGTACCTGCATTCGGGGCTGACGCGCGACCGTCACGGCCACCCCACGGGCCACCGCCGGGCGGTGCTGATGCGGGTCACCCGCTGGGACGTGGCGCTGGCGATGGTGGTGGCCGGTGCGGTCAACATGGCCATGCTGCTGGTGGCGGCCAACAACCTGCAGGGCCGCCACGACACCGACACGATCGAGGGTGCGCACGCCGCGGTACGCGACACCCTGGGGCCGACGGTCGCGTTGTTCTTCGCGATCGGGCTGCTGGCTTCGGGCTTGGCGTCGACGTCGGTGGGCGCATATGCGGGCGCGATGATCATGGCCGGGCTGCTGCGCCGCAAAATCCCCCTGCTGGCGCGGCGGTTGATCACGCTGGTGCCGGCGCTGGTGATTCTGGGGGCCGGGCTGGATCCCACCCGCGCGCTGGTGTTGTCGCAGGTGGTGCTGTCGTTCGGGATACCGTTCGCGCTGATCCCGCTCGTCCGGCTGACCAGTGATACGTCGGTGATGGGCACCGACGCCAACCATCGGGTCACCAGCGCGTTCGGCTGGGTAATCGCCGCGTTGATTAGTGTGCTGAATGTGGGACTGCTGTATCTGACTGTCGCGGGCTGACCGTCGAAGCTGATGCACAGGTACTTCGCCTACGGCTCCAACCTGTGCGTCGCGCAGATGGCGCGGCGCTGCCCTGACGCCGCCGACCCCGTTCCCGCGACGCTGGCCGACCACGACTGGCTGATCAACCAGCGCGGCGTCGCCACCGTCGAGCCGTTTCAGGGCATCCACGTGCACGGGGTCGTCTGGCAGGTGTCCGATCGCGACCTGGCGACGCTGGACAGCGCCGAGGGCGTGCCCGTGCGCTATCGCCGTGACCGGCTGACCGTGCACACCGCCGAGGGACCCGCCGAAGCGTGGGTGTACATCGACCACCGGGTGCAAACCGGTGCGCCGCGGCCGGGATATCTGGAACGGATCATCGACGGAGCGATCCATCATCGCCTGCCACACCGCTGGATCGAGTTCCTGCGCCGCTGGGATCCCACCCACTGGCCGCGTCCGCTCGCGTCGAAAAGCACTGGGCCGCAAACACTTTCGGAGCTCCTGCAACAGCCTGGGGTGCACGAAGAGAGCCAGTTGCGGTCACGGTTCGGGTTTCTGGCCATCCACGGCGGCGGCTTGGAGCAGATGACCGACGTGATCGCCGAGCGGGCCGCAGACGCGGCCGGTGCGTCGGTGTACCTGCTGCGCCACCCGGATCGCTATCCGCACCATCTGCCGTCGGCGCGATTTCGCGCCGAGGAGTCGGTGCGGCTCGCGGAGTTCCTGGGGCACGTCGACACGGTGCTGTCGCTGCACGGCTACGGGCGCATCGGACGCAGCACCCAGCTGCTGGCCGGCGGCCGCAACCGAGTGCTGGCCGCACACATGACCCGCCACCTGCACCTGCCCGGCTACCAGCTGGTGACCGACCTCGCCGCGATACCGCCGGAACTGCGCGGCATGCATCCGGACAACCCCGTCAACCGCACCCGCGGCGGTGGTGTCCAGCTGGAGCTGTCACCGCGAGTGCGAGGCATCAGCCCGCGAAGCCGCCCACCCGAGGACGACGGGCTCGCGCCGGTCACCTCCGCACTGGTGCACGGTCTGGCCGCGGCCGCCCGCAGCTGGGCCTGACCGGCCCATCCGGCCCGGCGCCTGGTCCGAATACCGGGTGTGAAGCGCACTGGCCAAGCGACGCCCGCCATCTACCGGACCAGGATCACGCACCTGCGGCAGGCGCCGGTGAACCACTACTTCGAACACCGCAGCTACAGCTGGTACGTCGACGTCGACGACCTGCCGGACCTGCCCCGCTGGCTGCGCGCCTTCGCCCGCTTCGACCCCCGTGACCACTTCACCGGTTCCGACGCCGATTCACTGCGCCAGCGTCTCGACGCCGTCCTCGCCCGCCACGGCGTGACGCTGCCCGGCGGGCAGATCACCGCGCTGCTGCAGCCGCGGGTGCTCGGCCACGTGTTCAACCCGCTGACCCTCTACTGGTGTCACGATCGCGCCGGGCTGCTGCGACACGTGATCGCCGAGGTGCAGAACACCCGCGGCGAACGGCACGCGTATCTGTTGCCGTCGGCCGACGCGCCGGTGCTGGCCGTCAAACGGATGTACGGCTCCCCGTTCCACCCGGTCGACGGCCACTACGTGCTGCGGGCGCCGCGCCCTGGCCACCGCCTTGACGTCGAGGTGTCGCTGTACCGCAACGACGCGCCGGCGTTCGTCGCGACCGTGCGCGGAACCCGCCGTCCCGCGACCGTGGCACAGTTGCTGCGGCTGCAGTTCGTCGCACCTGCGGCGCCGCTGCTGGCCGGGTTCGCCAGGCGGCTGCAGGGCGTCATGCTGTGGCTGCGCGGGATGCGCCGGGTGCCGTGGCAGCCGATGGCCGCCAGTGGACCGTCGGTGTCCTGCGCCGTGCACATCGACGTGACCGACCCGCCGGAGCAAAGCGTTGCGTCATGACGACGCTCGCGGTCCCGCTAGGCTACCGCTCGATGGTCGGATCGTCGCAGCGCAACAGCGAGCTGGACGCGTTGCTGGGCCGGGTGGCCCGCCAGGATGCCGACGCGTTCGCCGCGTTCTACGACCGCACCCGCGCTCGCGTGTTCGGGATGGTGAGCCGGGTGCTGCGGGATCCCGGCTACAGCGAAGAAACCACACATGACGTGTATCTGCAGGTGTGGCGAAGCGCCGGCAGTTTCGACCCGGCAACAGGTTCGGCACTGGCATGGCTGCTGACCATCGCGCACCGGCGGGCCGTCGACCGGGTCCGGGCGGAGCAGGCCGCCAGCCAGCGCGAGGTCCGCTACGGCACGACCACCGCCGAACCGGCGGCCGACGTCGTGGCCGACGCGGCGATTTCCAGCGACGAGCGCCGTCAGGTGGTCGACTGCCTGGCCGCGCTCACCGAGCCGCAACGCGAAGCAATCGAACTGGCGTACTACGGCGGATTGACGTATTCGCAAGTGTCCGAGCGTCTTTCGACTAACCTTGCGACCGTCAAGTCACGGATGCGCGACGCGTTGCGCGGCCTGCGCAATTGCCTGGGTGTGACATGACCGAGCCGTCCGACTTCGAACTCGTCGAGCTGGCGACGCCGTATGCGCTCGACGCCGTCGGCGACGACGAACGCGCCGGGATCGAGCATCGAGTCGCCCGGGCGCCGGCCGTGGTCGCTGATGCATTCCACGACGAGGTGCGCGGGGTGCGGGAGACGCTGGCCGTGCTGTCGGCGGCGACGGCGGTTGAGCCGCCCGCGCATCTGCGCGACCGAGTGCTGGCCGCAGTCGCTTCGCGTCCCAGGCAAACTCGTTGGCGCACAACGCTTCTCGCTGCCGCTGCGGCGCTGGTGGTGGGCCTTGGCGCGTTGGCCGCCGGGCTCGCGCTGCGCCCGGCGCCGCAGCCGTCCACAGCCGAGCAGGTGTTCGCCGCACCCGACGTGCACACGGTCTCGGGGGCGATCCCCGGCGGCGGCACGGCGACGGTCGTGTTCTCGCGGGAGAAGAACGCCGGCGTGCTGGTGATGAACAACGTGCCACCGCCCAAGCCGGGCACGGTGTATCAGATGTGGTTGATCGGCGACCAGGGCCCGACGTCGGCGGGCACGATGGACGAAAAGGCCGTCGCGCCCTCGACCCGGGCCGTGCTGCCGGACCTGCGCCATTCGAATGCCCTCGCCTTCACCGTCGAGCCGGGCAGCGGCTCCGACAAGCCGACCAGCCCGGTGATAGCCAAGCTGCCGCTCAGCTGAGCGTCGCGGCCGCGGCCTCGGCGATCACGTCGGCCGCGTCGTGGCGGCGCTGCCAGGCGCGCAGCTGGCGGGTCGCGCCGTTGCCCTCTGCGGCCAGCCGCTGCAGTTCGCCGGTCACCTGCCGATACTCGCCGAGCTCTTCCAGTGCCGGGCGCAGATGGTCGACGAACCTGGCCAACAGCTCGCCTGTGCGCACGGGTCGCGGGCGGTCGGCGAGGTCCACCGCCCAACCGTCGAGCCCGTCCCGGGCGGCCTTCCAGTACGCGGCACGCAACGTCTCGGCCGGCACCCGCGGTGCTGCGCGGCCCCGCTCGATCTCGTCGAGCGCGGTCATCACCGCGGCCCGGATAAGCGTCGCCAGCAGCACCGTCTCGGCGACTGTCGACGGCACGTCGGCCACCCGCACCTCGATGGTCGGGAACTTCGACGACGGCCGCACGTCCCAATAGATCATCCCGTCGTCGATCACCGCGCCGGTGTCCAACAGCATCTCGACCGTCGACTCGTAGTGGGCCACCGACTCGAAGAACGGTGGCGGCCCGGCACTGGGCCAGCGTGCCCACAGCACGCTGCGCCAGCTGGCGTAACCGGTGTGGGCGTTGCGGTAGATCGCGGAGTTGGCGGTCAGCGCCAACAGCAGCGGCAGCCACGGTCGCAACCAGTTGCTCACCGCGACGGCCGCAACGCGATCGGGCACCGCGACGTGGACGTGACAGCCGCAGATGCCTTGTTCGTGGGCAATCATTCCGAAGTGCTCGCCGATGGTGCGGTAGCGCGGAGTGTCGGTCACCGGGAAGTGGTGGGGCACCGAGGGCGGCAGCGCGACGGCCAACAACTGCGCGCCGGCAGCCGACGCGGCCTCGGCGGCGGTGCGGCGCAACCGGCGCAATTCGGTGCACAGTTCGTCGCTGCCGGCGAGAACACCCGAGGTCGTCTCGACCTGGCAGCTGGTGAGTTCGAGCTGAAGCCTCACTCCGCGCGCATCGGCGTAATCGGCCACCGCCCGGTTGAGCGGCACAGGTTCGCCGGTGCCGGGATCGACGAGCAGGAATTCCTCTTCGACGCCGATCGTAGGATGTTCGCCCATGGTGTCCGCATTCTCTCACCGATGCGCAGAAGCACCTGACGCCAACGGTTTTTCGCGGTGTTCCGCGCACAATTCTGGGACGCTCGTGTCATAGTGGGCGCACTCGGCGATCGGAGACGGAGGCGCGGGATGGCGAAATCGGTTGCGCCAGCGATTGTTTCTTGCGTGCTCGCCGGTTTGCTGCTCGCGGTCGGCGGCTGTTCTTCTGAGCCCAAGACCGTCACCAAAGAGGACGTCGCCAACCAGATCCGCGACAAGGAGTGGGCGGGCAGCAAGCCGGAATCCGTGTCGTGCCCGGACAATCTGCGCCCCAGCGTCGGTGCGACAGTGGTCTGCGAAATGACGGTCAAAAGCCAGGCGTACCGGGTGGACGTCACCGTCAAGAGCATCAACGGCGACAACGTCGTACTCGACATGCAGGCGCGCCGTTGACCCGGTCGTTGACGAGCCCGCTCCGACAAGCGATTCTGGCCTGATGGGAGCCGAACAGCCGTCACGTAAACCCGGCGATCCGGTGGCACGGTTGCTACGGCTGCCTCTGTCCACCAAGGAGTTCATCGAGCGGGTCGTCACCGGAAGCGTGAATCAGTCGGGGCGGCAAACGCTTTTCATGTTGTTCACCACCTGGGATCTGGCGGGCGGCGGCCCGTTCGCCGCCAGTGCTGTGGCGACGACGGGATTGGCCAAGACCGTGGACATCGTCGAGAAGAGCCTGACGGTACCGGTCTTCAGCCCGCTGCTGAAGCGGCTGGGCGTCGACAGGATCAAATTGCGCGCGTCGCTGTGTGCGTCGCAGGTGGTGGGGCTGGGGATCATGCGCTACGCGGTCCGCTCAGAACCCATCCACTCGATGGACGTCAATACCCTGGTCGACGCGGTGGCACCCGCGTTGCAGCATTACCTCACCGGCGACTTGTCTTGAGCCGCAACCCTTTTCGCTTCAACCCGCACCGCTGACGAATCGTCGTGCCGGGCGGCGCGGACGACGGAAGTGCGCTGAATCACGCGGCGCAGGCGGGGTTGCTCCCGGTCAGGGATAATGCCTGGTAATCATGAGCAGCCCGGCGCACCGCTTCCGGGGTCGGGAAGCCCGACCTCGCTCGTCGGCGCCACGCCACCGGTTGCCCGGCCGGTCGGCGCGGCGCCCGCTGCTGGTCGTGGCCCAGCTGGTCACAGCGCTGGCGGCGGTGGTGATCGTGGTGATCACCGGGATGGCCTGGGCGGGCAACCGCAACTTGTTCGGCGGGATCACGATCTCGCAGGCGCTCGAGGGCGCGCCCGCCTCCACCGGCGGTGACCAGAACATCCTGATCATGGGCCTCGACAGCCGCCTCGACCAGCACGGCCGGCCGTTGCCGCAGGAAATGTACGACGCGCTGCACGCCGGCGACGAGACGGCGGGTGGCTACAACGCCAACGTGCTGATCGTGGTGCACATCCCGGCCGGCACCGCGCCCATCACCGCGATCTCGATCCCCCGCGACGACTACGTCGACCTCGCCGGTTGCCAGTGCAAAGGCAAGGTCAAGCAGGCCTACGGGTTCGCCTATCAGCGGGTGATGGACAAGCTGGACGCGTCCGGTGATCCCACCGCAAACGAGCAGAAGGCCCGCGAGGCCGGCCGTAAGGCGCAGATCAACACGGTGCGCAACCTGCTCGGCATCCCGATCGACCACTTCATCGAGGTCACGCTGGCCGCGTTCTTCCAGATCGCGCAGGTGGTGCAGCCGATCACGGTGTGCCTGAACGAAGACACCTACGACAACTTCTCCGGCGCCGACTTCCACAAGGGGGTGCAGCAGATCGACGCCGCGCAGGCGATGGCGTTCGTGCGGCAGCGCCGCGACGTCAACGACGAGATGTTCACCGACCTGGACCGCACCCGTAGACAGCAGGCGTTCATTGTGTCCTTGCTCAACGCACTGCGTCACGGCGGATCGCTGTCGAGTCCCAGCGACCTGCACCGGTTGCTGGACGTGGCACGGCAAAACATCGCCGTCGACTCGAGCCTGGACATCTCCAGCTTCATCCAGCACGCGTCGGCGTTCACCGACCGTGGGGTTTCGCTGTACACGCTGCCGATCAGCAGCTTCACCCAGGATTCCGCCGGCGAGGACGTCAACACCGTCGACGTGCCGATGATCCGTGCGATCGTGCGCGACCTCGTCGGCGCCCCGACCGCAAACACCGCGCCGACGGGCAGCACGACCACGGCGCCGCTGTCGACCGCCAATGAGGCGCTGTCCGCAGCCAGCGGCGTGGTGCTCAACGTGGTCAACGCCTCGGACTACAAGGGGCTGGCCACGAAACTGGTCAACACGTTCAGCGACCGCGGATTCACCGCGGGTGAAGTCACGACGGCCGACAGCGTCAGCGACGAGAGCACCATCACCTACGGGCCGGGCGCCGGGCCGGCGGCCGAGGCGCTGGCCCGTCAGCTCAACCTGACCGCAACCCCGTCGAGCAGCCTGGCCCGCGACACGGTGCAGCTGACCGTGGGCACGGACTTCCCCAGCGCCGATTACCTGATAAACAGTGAATCAGGAAGCACCGCAAGCACAGAAAGCACCACAACCGCCACCAGCACGACATCGCCGACCAGTACCGTCGCCACGGTGTCGGCCACGGCGGCCGGGCCCCGAACTCCCGCACCCACCGACCTCACCCGCATGACCAACGACCAAGCGCCGTGTGTGAAGTGACCGGCGGCGCGCGGCCAGGCAGACGAAGAGGACGCACGAGATGACCTACGACCCGCGGTACCCGCAGCGCCCGCCATACCCGGATCCGCGCACGCGTTATCAGCAGCCGTACGGCCATCCGACGTATCCGCCGCAGCGCGCGGCCTATCCGTACACCGCGGTGTTGCCACCGGCCCAGCCGGCCCCTCCGAAGCGGTCCCGCGCAGGCCTGATCTTCGCGGGAGCGGTTGTGCTGTCGGTCATTTCGGCCGCGATCGGAGGCGGTGTGGCATTGACGGTCTCGTCGCCGCATTCGCGGCTGAGCACGATGACCACCGCCACCAACAGCGGCCAGCCGCCGGCCCGCTTGCAGGCCGGGTCGGTGGAGCAGGTGGCGGCCAAGGTGGTGCCCAGCGTGGTGAAGCTCGAGACCAAGCTCGGCAATGCGTTCGCCGAGGGGTCCGGAATCATCCTCGACCCCAACGGCCTGATCCTGACCAACAACCACGTCGTGTCGGTCCCGGGTGCAGCACCGAGCGGACGCGCCGGCGCCGACACCACCGCCACCTTCAACGACGGCCGTACTGCGCCGTTCACGATCGTCGGCGCAGACCCGACCAGTGACATCGCGGTCGTGCGCGCAAAGAACATGACCGGACTGACCCCGATCACCCTGGGCTCGTCGGCGGACCTTCGGGTGGGCCAGAGCGTGGTGGCAGTCGGGTCGCCGCTCGGGCTCAACAGCACCGTGACGGCGGGCATCATCAGCGCGCTGAACCGGCCGGTGTCGACGGTGGGTGACGCGGACAACCAGAACACCGTGCTCGACGCGATCCAGACCGACGCGGCGATCAACCCCGGCAATTCGGGCGGGGCGCTGGTGAACATGAACGGCGACCTCATCGGCGTGAACTCGGCGATCGCGACCATCGGCGACACGTCGAGCGCCGACGCGAAGGCCGGGTCGATCGGGCTGGGCTTCGCAATCCCGGTGGACCAGGCCAAGCGCATCGCCGACCAGCTCATCACCACCGGTAAGGCGTCGCGCGCGTCGCTGGGTGTGCGGGTCACCAGCAACGCCGACACCCATGGGGCGCGGATCGTCGAGGTGGTCAGCGGCGGCTCCGCAGCCTCGGCGGGCCTTCCCGTCGGCGCGGTGGTCACCAAGCTCGACGACCGGGTCATCGACGGCGCCGACGCGTTGGTGGCGGCCGTGCGTTCGAAGGCGCCCGGCGACACCGTGACGCTCACCTACACCGACCCGTCGGGAGCCACCAAGACGACGAAGGTGAAGCTGGGCATCGCGGCGCCGTGACCGCTGACGTGTGGCGGCTGGACGCGTCCGACGGCCAGCTTCTGATCAAGACCGGTGTCACCGGGCGGGCGTCGCGAATGGGTCACCGGCTGACCATCGCGATGACCAGTTGGCGGGGCACCGTCACCTGGACGGGCGACCAGCCCACCGCCGTCCAGCTGGACGTCGACGTCGACTCGCTCGAGGTGCTGCGCGGCGAAGGCGGGGTGACGCCGCTGTCCGGACCAGAGAAGGCCGTCGTCCGCTCGAACGCGTTCAAGTCACTCGAGCGCGACCGGTTCCCGACGATCACATTTCGGTCCGAGGACGTCGCCACGACACCCGACGGCTACCGCCTCACCGGGACCGTGGAGATCCACGGCACCGCGCGCCCGCAGACCGTCGACGTCGGCGTGGCGGATCTCGGCGACGCATGGCAGATGTCGGCCCAAGTGCAGCTGCGCCAAACCGACTTCGGCGTCAAGCCGTACTCGCTGTTCATGGGCACGCTGAAGGTGGCCGACGAGGTGACGGTCGCATTCACCGCCAGCCGCGCCAAAAACGCTTGAGCCCATCGGTTTTACCGGCTCCAGCGCGCGGGAATACACCGTCATGATCAGCACGTCGCATCGACGACCCATTGATCGAGCGGCCGACGCTCCGATGCTGCATCGGGCCGAAGGCGTGCTTCTGGCGCTGCGGCGGTGCCCGGTCGAAGAGGCCTTCGACGAGATCGTCGCGACGTCGCGGCAGTACGTGGTGCCGGCGCTGCGGGTCGCGCAGGCGCTGGTCGAGCTCGCCGAAGGCCGCGAGCCGTCACACCCTGGCGCAATGGCGGTCGCGCGCCGACAATGGGGACATCTTCTGGAGACCACCGACGCAGCTGGGCAAGCAGGATGAACAGACCGATGAGCAAGACAGCGGAGTATCTGGCGGCACCCGCACGGATGATTGCCAGACCGTTGGCGCCGGTCGGCAAGGCGGCGCAGTGGATGCGGTCCGGCTATCCGCAGGACGCCCCGGGCGCCCACATCGCGCTGCTGGCGTTGTGCTGCAAGCCGCCTTCGGAGTCGCCGCGCGGCTGACAGGCGGTGCTCGCATAGCATCGCTGTCGATGGCCAAAGACTTCCGGTTCGGCATCGGGTTGTTGCCGAAGGGCTCGCGGTCGGCGTGGCAGGAGACCGCCCGCCGCGCCGAAGACCTCGGCTACGACATCCTTCAGGTGCCAGATCATCTGGGTGCGCCGGCTCCGTTTCCCGCGCTGGTCTCGGCGGCCGAGGTGACGACGATCCGGCTCGGCACGTTCGTGCTGAACGCCGGGTTCTACAAACCCGCGCTGCTCGCCCGCGACGCCGCCGCCGTAGACATGCTCAGCGACGGCCGATTCGAACTCGGGCTGGGCACCGGATACGTCCGCGAAGAGTTCGAGGCCGCCGAGTTGCCGTTTCCGACTGCCGGGCAGCGGGTCGACTACCTGGCGCACATGACGGCCTACATGCGTGAGCACCTGCCCGATGTGCCGTTGCTGATTGCCGGCGCGGGAGACCGGGTGCTGACGATCGCGGCGCACCACGCCCACGTCATCGGCATCGCCGGTGGCCGGCCGGGCGGGATGGCGGCGGATCCGCTCGGCGAGCGCGTCGAGTTCGTGCGCGGGGTGGCCGGCGACCGGTTCGACGACATCGAGTGCAATCTGGCGATCATCGCGGTACCGCGCGACTCGAGCGGGGCACCGGACCTGCGGCTGGCCCGCAGGTATTCGCCGGAGCTGTCCGACGATGAGCTGCGGAAGCTGCCCGGTGTGCTGGCGGGGACGGCGCGCGACATCGCCGACACGCTGCGGCGGTACCGCGACACCTACTCGCTGACGTACTTCACCGTGCAGGAGCACCACGCGGAGGCGTTCTCGAAGGTGATTGCGGAGTTGCGCTGACGCCGGGCCGGTAAGCTGCGAGCCGATCGGCCCTCGTAGCTCAGGGGATAGAGCACGGCTCTCCTAAAGCCGGTGTCGCAAGTTCGAATCTTGCCGGGGGCACCATGATTCGAACGCACGTTCGATACAGAGCTGCAAATACAGAGGTCGGCACAGGAAGTGCCGGCCTCTCGCATGTCTATCGGTACATGTCTGCGGCACGGCATAGACTTACTTTCCACGTACTGACCGCTGTAAACGAGTTTTAATCTCGGTAGGGTCCCTGGCGATCGGTACACACTTTGGTTGCTCTATTGACAACATAGTTATCCCTGTTCGATGTACCGAATGAAAAGGGTGCTTGGCGCTCAGCTATCGCGAGTGCTGAAAGACAGGAAGAGAATAGTTAAGAGGACTCTTAGTCACAATGGCCAGCCTGAATAACTCGACAAAGCAAAAACTTGAACATCTGTTTGGTATGAGAAGCGGTTATGTGCTCGACTTTTCCAACGCTACCTTCCGGGACTTTATCCTGACCAGCGTTGGCATCGACGTCGACGAGACGTACCCGAACGGATCGAAGGCAGTCCGACTTCGAGCCCTCTGGCAGAGTGAGAGCCTTTATGGATCGGCTTGAACGGATCAATCTTCGGTGGCCTACCCACTTGGTATGTCCTCTGGAGCGCGCGTCGTGTACCTGTAAACATCGTCGACGGTAGCCAAATCGGCGAGGAATGCTTGGTGCACGGCGTCTCCCAGCTCGGCGATGTCGTCGCCGAGCTTCCCGCGGCGGTCGGCCGCAACAACTAGCGTCTGATAGATCAGTAGCCAGTCGAATGGCGCCCGCGCCGCGGATGTAGGTGCTCTACAGCTGACCCAACAACGCGCGCTGATCACGGGGTGTCTGCATGCCCGCTCGTTAACGTCTCCGAGCATGCGCATCGACACATCCCATCGCTCGCGCGAACACGGTCATTCCCCGGAACCTGTGAACAGGGCGATTCCACGTCGAGAATCGGTGTGAAGGTATGTGAAGGTAGAAGCGCACCATTTCCATGACCGGCCCACCACCATAAGCCAGTCAAACCGCGCGGCGGCGACGCTCCTGGGTGCTCGGAGCATGTCGTGACCGTTCGCCACATCTACGTCGACGAAACCAAACAGCGTGGCTACGTACTGGTTGCTAGCGTCCACATCGCTACGGAACTTGGGGACCTGCGGAAAACCATGCGGCGCTTCATCTTGCGCGGACAGACCCGAATCCACATGGCCAAGGAAAGCGATCTGCGCCGACGCGCAATATGCGACGCCATTTGTGCTGCGGCCGTGACCGCCACCATCTATGACGCCGACCAGCGCTATAAGGACCCGCTCGGCGCACGGGATGCCTGCCTGCAAGCCCTGATTAGGGACATCACGGGCGAGCAAACGCTACTAGTGCTTGAGCAAGACGATTCCATCATCCATTGGGACAGGCAGCGACTGATCGAGCTGACACGTGCCGAAGGGCGCCGCGACACCTTGCGCTATGAACACCACCGAGCCAGGTCCGAGGTGCTGCTGGCGGTGCCCGATGCGATCGCGTGGTGCTGGGCGCGCGGCGGCCACTGGAAACGGCGAATCGAGCCTGTGATCGCCGCCGTAAAACAGGTCTAACCGTGGCCAAATGCGCGAAACCCGGCCCGCCCACCGTCCGGAAGGCTGCCGGGTTCACTTCCTGAAGCTCACCGCAACAGGCACCACCCAATATATGAGATAAGCAACCCTAAGCCAATACCAGCCCATATAAGTCCCCATAGGGCGACTTATTGCCATCCACGCACGCACTGCAAATCGACGCCCGCTCCACACCAGTCGAACCCTGTCGCCGGAACAGTGAGCGGCACGCCGCGCGCGGAGGAGCCTTAATCCAAGAGCTTGTCCACCATGCCGAGCCAGAAAAGGTTTTGATGACCGCTTGCTCGAGGTGCGCCTGGCCGACGCGATCGGTCACGTGATGACGAACCCATAACTGGAAAACGACTCAACGAGTTCGTTCGCGGCGGGAACCAACGGTGCTGATGACATGCCACGCCCGGCTATCAGTCCAGCGCCGTGTCCACCACGCGCTGTGCGATGTCCACCAGCTTGGTGTTGCTGGTCTGCGACAGCTCCCTCAGCATGTCGAAGGCGCGCACCGCGTCGACCTTGTAGCGCTCCATGATGATGCCCTTGGCCTGGCCGATCAGATCGCGATTGGTCAGCGCTGATTCCAGCTGCTCGCCGCGCCGGCTGGCCAGGATCGCCGCAGCGGCGTGTGCGGCCAGCACCGAGCCGATCGCTTCGGCCTCAGCGTCGAACATGTTCGGCTCGAACGCGAACAGGTTCAGCGCGCCCGCGGTGTCGGTGCTCGTGTAGAGCTTGAACGACAGGCTGCTACGGATGCCCATCTCGAGAACCGCCTGTGAGTACCGCGGCCACCGGTGTTCTTCCTTGAAGTCGTCGGTTCGCACGATCAGCTCGTTGATCGCAGCCTCCAGGCATGGCCCTTCGCCGAGTTCGCCCTGCAGCCGGTCGAGTTCCTCCGGCAGCTGCGAGGTGCCGGCGTGGGATTCCACCTTGCCGCCCTTGGTGACGATCAGGACGCCGGCGGCGTCGACTCCCGGAATGGTTTCGATCGCCGTGGCCGTCACGCCGGACAGAACGTCTTCGACGCTGCTGGGCACCGCGACCCGGCGGGCCAGCTCGGCCATCTTCGTGGCCAGCGTCCGCCCATCTTGCTCGATCATTGCTGTCCTTCGTGCCTCGTTTCCGCTTAATTTACGCGCCCGCTAATCAGCACTCGCACACGATCCGTCCGCTGTGAAGTGGTTTCAAGACCTGTTACCGGCGGTACTTGGTAAGCCATACTCGTCGGTGTGGCAATGAACGGGGAGTCAATGGACATGTCGATACTTGCTGCAACCTCCGAGGGCGGCGGTGCTGCCCTCGACCAGGTCATCGGTTTGAGCGTCGGCGCGGCCGTCGTGTTCGCAGTTCTGCTGTGGATCGGCTACATGCACCGTACGCGCAAAATCACCTGGCTTACTCGGCTAGCCGACGCTTTCGGCCGTCGGTTCAAGCGCCCGCCATGGGTCGCGTTGCCGATCGCGTTGTTCATCACGACCATCATCTGTGCACTGTTCGGCTTCATCTGGGACGTCAGCTGGCATATCGGCAACGGCCGCGACGCCGGGCCGCTGGCCAACCCAGCGCACTACTTCATCCTCTTCGGCCTCTTCTTGCTGTTCGTGGCCGGGATGCTGGCGGTAGTGCTGCCCTACGACAAACCCGGTCCGGCTGCTGTGAGGATCACGCGCAATTGGTACGCCCCCGTCGGCGGCGTGTTGATGGCCGGCTGCGGCATGTACGCGCTGCTCGGCTTCCCGCTCGACGACATCTGGCACCGCATCTTCGGCCAAGACGTAACCCTATGGGGCCCAACCCATCTCATGATGATCGGCGGTGCCGGGTTCTCCACCATCGCCGCGTTGCTGCTCGAGTACGAGGGCCGGATGGCCACCCGCGACAATCCCCCCGAGGAGGGGCTGGGGCTCAAGGCCGTTCAGTACCTGGGCTTCGGCGGCATCGTCATCGGCATGTCGGTGTACCAGATCGAGTTCGACTTCGGCGTGCCGCAGTTCCGGTTGGTCTTCCAGCCGATGCTCATCGCCGCCGCCGCATCGCTGGGTCTGGTCGCCGCCCGAATGATGATGGGCCGCGGCGCCGCGATCCTGGCCGCGTTGTTCGCCATCGGTTTGCGCGGTGCCGTCTCCTTGGTGGTCGGTCCCATCCTCGGCGCGCCGATCAACTGGTTCCCGCTCTACCTCGGACCCGCGATCGTCGTCGAACTGCTGGCACTGACACCGTTGCTCAAGCGCCCGCTGCTGTTCGGCGCCGTGAGCGGTCTGGGTATCGCCACCGTCGGCCTCTGGCTGGAGTCGCTGTGGATCGGCTCGGTGTACCCGTATCCCTGGCCGACGAGCATGTGGCCGGAGGCGCTCGCGATGGCGGTCCCCGTGGCCATCTTGGTCGGTGTCTGCGGCGCGATGCTGGGCATGGTGTTCACCGGCCAGCGGCTGCCGTCGCGGCCCATCGGGATCGGGCTCGTCGCCGCCGCCGTCGTCGTCATCGGCGGAGCGACCGCCAACGGGCTGCAGTACCACGTCCCCGACCCGAACGTGCTCGCCACGATCAAGCTCACCGAGGCCAGCAACGTCGACGGTCACAAGATGATGGACGCGGACGTGCGGATCAGCCCACCCGACCTCGTCGGCGCCGACCCCGAGTGGGTCTCGCTGCTGTCGTGGCAGGGCAAGATGGAGAACGACCGCGGCATCGTCATCGATCGCCTGCAACGCCTGGGGCCGGGCCATTATCGCTCGAACCAGCCCGTTCCGGTGTACGGGTCATGGAAGACGCTGTTGCGCATCCAGGACGGTAAGAAGATGGCGGGCGTGCCGATCTATCTGGCGGCAGACCCAGGAATCGGCAAACCGGTGGAAGGCATTTCGGCCAACCAGCTGAACTCGCCGACGATCGTCGGTGTGGCGAAGTTCCAGCCGGAGATCACCATTTTGCAGCGTGAACGCACACCCGACACCCCGACGTGGTTGTGGTTCGCCGGCTGCCTGGTGGTGCTGGCCTGCACGCTGACGCTGATCGCCGCGCTCACCTGGGGTACCGGCCGGATCAACAACAGCGAATTCGAGACAACCGCGGACGTCGAGGACCGACCCAAAGCGCAGGCGTGACGGTGCAGCAGGTTCTCGCTCACCATGCGCTGATCCTCGCTGTGCCCGCATTCGTGCCGGCGATCGCCGTCGTCGCGGTGATCGTCTGGGTTGCCGTGCGCGACAGGCGAACTCCTGAGAACACCTCGGAAAGGAACGAGAAGTCGGAATGACGCCACGAGTCGTCGCCGCCCTGATGACCACCCTCGCACTCGTCACCGCGTGCGGGGGATCGAAGAGCAGTGAGCCGAGTTCGTCGGCGTTGCCACCGCCGTCACCGCAGCAGGCCGCACCCAGCCTGGTCGTCGACGTCACGATCAACAAGGGCACCGTCACGCCCACCAACGCCCAGCTCAAAGCCAAAGTGGGACAGCCGATTCGGGTGCAGGTGAACAGTGATGCGGCTGACGAGCTGCACGTGCACTCCGTGCCCGACCACACGTTCCACGTCGACGCGAAGCCGAATCAGACGTTCCAGTTCAGCGTCGACGTCCCGGGTCAGGTCGAGGTGGAGCTGCACAAGCTGGACCGCACCATCGCCACCATCCAAGTTCAGCAGTGACGCCCGACCATCAGGCCGTGCTCGCACATGGGCTCGGCGGCTCTACCGACCTGCCCGTACCGCTCGGCTTCGCCTTGGTGGGTGCCGCTTGGGCGTTGACGTTCACGTTCGCAGTCGTGGCGTTCGCGTGGCGCAAGCCGCGGTTCGACCCGGCCAAACCCGGTCGCGCGCTTCCGGATTGGGTGACCCGCGTAGTTGATGCCCGGTTGACGCGTTGGGTGGCGGCGGGCGTCGTATTCGTGTTCACGGTGTGGGTGGTGATCGGCGGCATCTACGGCCCGCAGAACAACCGCAACGCTCTGCCCGGAGTGTTCTACGTGCTGCTGTGGGTGGGAGTCGTCGCGGTGTCGCTGGTGTTTGGCCCGGTGTGGCGGGTGATCTCGCCGATGCGCACGGTGTATCACACCGTGCAGCTCTTCGGATTCCGCCATGCCCGCTATCCGGATCGGCTCGGCTACTTCCCGGCCGCGTTCGGCTTGTTCGCGTTCGTCTGGCTGGAGCTGGCCAGCCCCGATCCCGGCTCGCTGCACGGAATCAAGCTGTGGCTGCTGGTGTACGCCGTCGCGATGATCATCGGTGCGGAGATCTGGGGTGAGCGCTGGTTCGCCCGGGCCGATCCGTTCGAGGTGTACAGCGTTGTGGCATCGAGACTTTCGCCGTTTCGCCGCAATCGCGACACGGGGCGCATCGTGGTGGGCAACCCGTTCGACCACCTGCCGTCGCTGCCGGTGCGTCCCGGTGTGGTCGTTGTGCTCTCGGTGCTGCTCGGGTCGACGGCGTTCGACAGCTTCTCCGCCACGCCGGGCTGGCGCAACTTCGTCGACGACCTGTCCGGTGGGTCGGTGCTGACGGCAACGTTGGTCAAGACATGCGGACTGCTGGTGTTCGCAGCGGTTGTGGCGCTGACGTTCTCGGCGGCGGCCTGCGCTACCGGCGGCGTGGACCGCCGCCAACGGCTGGCGTTGCCCGGCCAGATGGCCCACTCGCTGATCCCGATCGTCGTCGGCTACATCTTCGCCCACTACCTCAGCTACCTGGTGGAGCGCGGACAGGAGACGTTCGTGCGGCTCGGCGATCCGCTGGGACGCGGCTGGAATGTGTTGTGGCTCAGCAATGCTGAGGTGTCGTACGTCTTGTCGTCGCATCCGGCGGCGTTGGCGACGATCAAGGTCGCATTCGTGGTGGCCGGGCACATCGCCGCGGTGATCGCCGCCCACGACAAAGCGCTGCGCGTCCTGCCGCAGGGACACCAGCTGACCGGGCAGTTGGCGATGATGCTGGTGATGGTCGGCTACACGTTCACCGGCCTGTACCTGTTGTTCGGCGGATAGCGATGACCGACGCGCTGCTATGGGTACTCGCCGCCCTCGCTGTCGCGGAGGCGGTCGGGCTTGCGGTACTGGCACTGCTGCTGCTGCGGACCCGCCGCGAGGCCGACGAACTGAGGTCGCGCGTCGACACCCGCCAGCAGCTGATCACCGGTGGCCGCGAGGCGGTCAAGACGGTGTGGCAGACGGCGAACCTGATCCGCGAGCGCGGGCTGGGCGCGGCGGTGCGCAGTTCGATCGAGGAGCTCGCCGACTGGGCCGAGGTCGAGCGGCCTGACCTTGCGCGGCTGACGCACGGCGGCAACGTCGTGATCTTGTTCTCCGACATCGAGGAGTCGACGGCGCTCAACGAAAGCATGGGTGACCGGGCGTGGGTGCGGTTGCTCGCCCGCCACGACAAGCTGGTGCGGCAGTGTGTGGACAAGCACTCCGGGCACGTGGTCAAAAGCCAAGGCGACGGTTTCATGGTCGCGTTCGCGCGCCCCGACGAGGCGGTGCACTGCGCGCTGGCGATTCAGCAGGCGCTGCGCAAGCAGGCGAAGCGGTTGTCCGGCAAGGCTATTCGTGTGCGCATCGGCATCCACATGGGCAAGTCGGTGCGACGCGGCGACGACCTGTTCGGCCGCAACGTCGCGATGGCGGCGCGGGTCGCGGCCCAGGCCGACGGCGGCGAAGTGCTGATCAGCGAGCCGGTGTTCGACGCGGTCAGCGACGAGGTGGAGGTCGGCGAACCGCGCGAGGTGGAACTCAAGGGCTTCCGAGGCACGCATCTGCTCTATCCGGTGGAAGTGGCCGCCTAGCAAGCGGTTTCAGGGCTCACCGGCGTGACGAAAGCGCCGAGAACAACGCCCATAGCGAACACAGCGCCGCCGCGCCCGTCGCCGCCGCTGCGATGTAAAACCCGTAGCCGACGGTCACCGGCGGATGGATCTTCTGGTGGTAGTACACCGCCGTCATCGCGCCGATCGACAGCGAAAGCACAAGGGCGGCAACGGCGGACATGCGCGCCGACAGTTCGCGCGCGGTCATCGCGCCGGCGACGACGAGCCCGGAGGCCAGCAGCATGATCAACTGCCCGGCGTCGAACTTCGCCGGCGGCGACAACGCACCCACGGTGCCGCCGATCGCGCTGGAATGCCCACCCCCGCTGACGTTCGTGGTCCGCCACGGCAGCCATCCGCTGACCGCGATCACCGCCGCGAACAGCACCACCAGCCAACCGGGACGCAGCCGGATCATGGTTGGCACCCTAGCGCGTCGACGCGGCACTACTGTGAACGTCCATGGCGGAGGTTCCGGATTGGGCTCGACGGCTCAACATGTCGCCGCACCCCGAGGGCGGCTGGTTCGTCGAAACGTGGCGCAGCGAGTTGACGATCGCCGAATCAGCGCTCCCGCCCGATTACGCCGGCCCGCG
The DNA here is from genome assembly GCF_059812855.1 of Mycobacterium sp. NGS35. NCBI lineage: Bacteria > Bacillati > Actinomycetota > Actinomycetes > Mycobacteriales > Mycobacteriaceae > Mycobacterium > Mycobacterium sp. NGS35. The sequence goes on along the minus strand of NZ_JCALDL010000003.1, from coordinate 248,477 downwards.
CAGTGCCGGCACCGCGATCCTGTTTATGCTGCTGCCCGGCCAGCAGTCGGCCTGGCACACCGTACGCAGCGCGGAGTTGTGGATGTTCCATCGCGGCAGCCCGCTGCTGCTGGATGTGGGCCGTGAACAAGCAACGGCCACAACGCATCTGCTCGGTTCTGACCTGGACGCGGGCGAAGAGCCGCAAGTGCTGGTGCCGCCGGGATATTGGCAGCGGGCACGGCCCCGCGACGACCAGCCCAGCCTCGTCAGTTGCGTGGTGGTGCCGGGCTTCGACTACGCGGATTTCGCGTTGGCCGCGGAGTAGCGTTACCCAGAATGCGGGGCCACACCATCGTCTGCGGCGACGACGCCTTGGCGATGCGAATCGTCGAGGAGCTCAACAGCGCCGGTACATCGGTGGTCATGCTCACCTCGCCCGCCGAGCTCGCCGAGGCCGGCATCGACCACGCGAACGCCATCATCTGCGTGGCACACAACGACGCGATCAATCTCGAGATCGCACTGCTGGCACGCGAAGCCAACCCGAATGTGCGCGTGGTGGCCCGCTTGGTCAATGCCGTACTGCGAGAAGCGGTCGCAGGCGGCAACGGCCCGGGGGCCATCCTCGATGTCGCCGACCTGGCCGCGTCGTCGGTGGTCGAAGCGTGTCTGTCGCGCACCACGCACGCGATCACGATCGCCGGCGTCGAGTTCGTCGTCTCCGGCACCGAGGCGCCGCGCGACGCCACGCTACGTGAATTGTTCGGCGACCTCGCGCCCGTCGCAGTGATCAAAGGCGAGACCGCCCCACACGCCGGCGAGGTGGTGGCCTGCCCGGGCCGCGACCTCGAGGTGCAAGCCGGCGACTGGACGGCCATGTTGGGCACCGCCGACGAGCTGGCCGCGCGCGGTATCCGGGCGGAGCCGCCGACAGCCAACCACCGCTATCGGCGCCGGTGGTGGGTGCGGATGGTCGACGGGCTGCGGATGCTGCGCGAGGACATCAACCCGCTGTTCTACCGCCTGCTGGCGGTCACGCTGGCGTTGCTGGTGGGCTCCACGATGATGCTGCGGTTCGCCTACCAGTACCCCGGCATGACGTGGGTGGACGCACTGTATTTCTCCACGGAGACCATCGCGACCGTCGGCTACGGCGATTTCAACTTCATCGAACAGCCGACCTGGCTGCGGCTGTGGGGCATCGTGATGATGTTCGCCGGCGTCACCACCGTCGCGATCCTGGTGGCGTTCATCGCCGACCTGCTGCTGTCGCGGCGGTTCGCGCAGTCGGCGGGCCGGCGGCGGGTGCGGCATCTGCGCCGCCACGTGATCGTCGTCGGCCTGGGGTCCTTCGGCATCCGCGTCGTCAGCGACCTGCGGGCGGCCGGCTACGAAGTCGCCGTCATCGAGAACAACGACGAGAACCGCTATCTGTCGGCGGCCGCCGCACTGGACGTCCCGGTGATCTTCGGCGACGCGACGCTGCGCCAGACGCTGGAGGCCGCGCGGGTTTCCGAAGCGCGTGCGGTTGCGGTGCTCACCCAGGACGACATGGTGAACATCGAGATCGGCATCGTGCTCAAGGAGATTCTCGGCTCGCGGTGGCGCCGGCGCGGCAACCGGCCGGGCGTGCCGGTGGTGCTGCGGGTCTACGACCGCGCGCTCGGTGCCGCGGTGGCGCACCGGTTCGGCTTCGCGAACGTGCGCTCCACGGTCGAACTGGCTACGCCGTGGTTCATCGGCGCGGCGCTGGGGCTTCAGGTCATCGGCACGTTCTCGGTCGGCCAGCGGTCGTTCATGGTGGGCGGGGTGCGGGTGGAACCTCGTAGCGAGCTCGACGGAATACGCATGATCGAGATGTCCACCCACACCCGCGTCATCGCCATCTGCCGAGAGGACGGCACGTTCACGGTGCACCCGCGCCGCGAAACCCGGCTCACCGCCGGCGACACGGCCTATCTGGTGGGGCCGTACCGCGAACTGCTCGACACCCTGCGCAAGGGCCAGTTCGGGATCAGCGCAGCGAAGACAGGTTGAACACCGCGCCGGTCGGGTCCGCAGCGGACGCCAGCCGCCCGTACGGGGTGTCCTCGGCCGGGCGCAGCACACTGCCGCCCAGGTCGGTGATCAGCTGCAGGGTCTTGTCGACGTCGTCGGCACCGAAGAACGTGACCCAGTGCGACGGGACGTCGTCGGGCAGAATCGTAGACCCGTCCATCAGGCCGAGTGCGTCCTCGCCGTCGAAAACCGCTGTGTGATAACGGAATTCGTCGGAGTCATGCTCGACGCGGGTCTGCCAGCCCAACACGGTGCGGTAGAAGTCGACCGCCTTGGTGAACTCGCGGGTGGTCAGCTGATGCCAGACCGGCGCGCCGGCCTCGCCGATCACCTCGAAGCCGCGATGGCCGGTGGGCTGCCATAGGCCGAAGGGCGCGCCGGACGGGTCGATGCCCATCGCCATCCAGCCCTTCTCCGGAACTTCCATCGGCGCCACGCACACCGATCCGCCTGCGCTGCTTACGGTTTCGGCGGTCTTGTGGATGTCGGCGGTGTGGAAGTAGATGTTCCACGCGTCGGGAGCGTTCCATTCGGGCTGGTTCTGCATCAGCCCTGCGACGGGCTTGCCGTCCTTGGCTGCGTTGATGTAGCCGCCGTAGTCGGGACCGGGCGACTCGAACGTCCAGCCGAAGAGGGCGCCGTAGAATTCCTGGGCGCGGTCGACATTCGACGACGACAGGTCGATCCAGATCGGTGCGCCAAGCGGTGCGGGGGTCATGTGAGTCTCCTTTCAGCTCGCCGGTATTGACTGCCGCTCGCGTAGAAACTCATCGCTCGCGCCCCGCGAGCGTGCGCTGTTGTGCGTGGTTCTCGGCGTGTCGCCGGGCAGACGCGCACGGTCGCGCAAGCGAGGCGAGGTTCACGCTAGGCGAGGCCCAGTACGCGCAGGGCGTTCTCCTTGAAGATCAGCCGCCGCACCTCGGGATCCATGCCCAGGGTGTCGAAATCGCGAAGCCAGCGGTCGGTCTGGATGAACGGAAAGTCGGTACCGAACAGCACTTTGTGCTTGAGCTGACGGTTGGCCGCATGCACCAGCTGCGGCGGGAAATACTTCGGCGACCAGCCCGACAAGTCGATGTAGACGTTCGCCTTGTGCGTGGCGATCGCGATCTGCGAGTCCACCCACGGCACCGCGGGGTGGGCCATCACGATCGTCAGCTCCGGGAAGTCGGCGGCCACGTCGTCGAGCAGCATCGGGTCGGAGTGGCGCAACTTGATGCCGTAGCCGCCCGGCATGCCGGCGCCCAGCCCCGTCTGCCCGGTGTGGAACAGCGCCGGGACGCCGGCCTCGGCGATCGCCTCATAGATCTGGTAGAACCGCCTGTCGTTCGGATCGAACGCCTGCGCGCTCGGATGGAACTTGAACCCCTTGACGCCATGGTCGTGAACCAAGTTGCGCACGCGGCGCACCGCCCGCTGACCTTTCCACGGGTCGACGCTGCCGAACGGGATCAGGATGTCGTTGTTGCGCGCGGCGCCGTCCACCATGTCGTCGATGGAGTTCGGCGGATGTCCCGACGCGGACTCGGCGTCGATGGTGAACACCACCGCGGCGATGTTGCGCTGGCGGTAGTGCTCGGCCAGTTGGTCCACGGTGAAGCTGCTCTCGGGGCCGAGCTTGAAGTATTGCTGGGTGGCCGCGGCGAGCTGGTCGTCGGTGGCCTTGTGCCCGTGGCTGTCGACCTCCACGTGGGTGTGGATGTCGATCGCCTGAACGCCGGCGAAATCGATGCCGTACTCGTACATCTGCCCTCCTGATTCTGCGCACAGATCGCAGTTTTCGCAGAAATCGCGATCTCACCGCAGTCTCGACGGGAGCTACGCCGCGAAGACCGCCTTGAAGTTGTCCAGCGATTCCCGGATGTCGCTCTTGAGCGCTCCGGCGACGAGCATCCCGATCGGGCCGAACAGTGCGGGCCCACCCAGGTGTACGTCGAACGTGACCTGCGAACTCGACGGATCGTTGTCGTTGGGCTTCACCTTGCCGATCAGCTTGACCTTGACCCCGCCCTTGCCGTCGCCGTTGAGCGTCATCGCCTGCGGCGGCTTGTAGTGCACGATCGTCCACTTGATCCGGTTGGGCATGCCCTTGACCTCGACGATGGACTCGACCACTGTGCCCTTGTCCAGGGTCTCGGGCAGCTTGCTGCGCCACACCCGGTGGATGGTCAGCCACTCCTTGTAGCGCGACAGGTCAGAGGCGCAGTCCCATGCCTTCTCCGGCGGCAACGGGACGTCGACGGAGACAGAGAGTTTCGCCATATGTCAAGTCTTCGGGTTGCCCTTGTCGACGGCCTTTTTGGCCGCTTCCTGAACCTTGTCGACAGTGTCTTTGTACTTGCCTTGAGTCTTTGAGTCGACGATGTCGGCCGCCTTGTCGATCGCGGTTTCCACCTTGTCGGCGTTCTTGCCCAGCAGGTCTTTGGCCTTGTCGAGGAAACTCATGCCGTCATTGTCGTCGAGCGCCCGTCGTCTTTACAAGCGAGGCCGACCGTCGAGGCTCACAGGTGCCACCATTCGTCCCGCGCGGACGAGTCCGGCAGCTCGAGCCGGTGACCGGGCTTGGGCACCGCGACGTCGACGCCGGCATCCGCGGCCGCGGGGACGAGCCGATCGACGGGCTCGGCCCACGGGTGCGGTGCGAGCCGGAACGTGCCCCAATGGATCGGCAGCAGAACGCCTTTGGCGGCACCGTTGAGGTCGACGTGCGCGCGGACGGCTTCCTCGGGGTTCATGTGGATGTCCGGCCACAGCTTGTTGTAGGCGCCCACCGGCAGCAGCGTGAGGTCGAACGGGCCGTGCTGCGCACCGATCTCGGCGAAGCTGCGGGTGTAGCCGGTGTCGCCGCCGAAGTAGGCGCGGTGGCGCGGGCCGGCGATCACCCACGACGCCCACAGCGTGGTGTTGCGGCTGACGAACCGGCCAGAGAAGTGCCGCGCCGGTGTGCACACCAGTGTCAGATCGTCGATGGAAGTGCTTTGGCCCCAATCCAATTCGACGATGCGCTGCTTCGGGATGCCCCAGCTGCGCAGGTGCGCGCCGACGCCCAACGGGACGACGAACGGCGCCCGCTGGCTGCGGGCGAGCGCCAGCACAGTGTCGAGGTCGAGGTGGTCGTAGTGGTCGTGGCTGATCACCACGACGTCGACGGCCGGCAGCGACTCCAGCGGGATCGGCGGCGGATGCAGCCGCTGCGGGCCCACGGCGTGCGACGGCGAGCAGCGCTCACTCCACACCGGGTCGGTGAGCACGCGGTAGCCGTCGACCTCCACCAGTGCGCTGGCGTGGCCGAACCAGGTGACCGCCAGCGGCGTCGGTGTGCCCAGGCCCGCCGGCCGTTCCACCGGAATCTCGCTGGGTGAGCGGCCGGCGCGACCGCCGAGCATCTCGCGCAGCATGATCCGCTGCTCTTCGCGGCTGACCTCGAACATCGACGTCGGCTCGAGGTTCACGAACGCGCCGTTGCGGTAGTTCGGCGATCCGGCGGCGACTTCCCGGATGGCCAGCGGGCTGGCACCCAGCGCGGCCGGTGCGCCCCGCAGCGCGCGCAGCAACCACCCGCCGCCCAGCAGCGTGGCCGTGCCGACGCCGACCCGCAGCGCGCCCGACAACATGGCCGCTCAGGCGCCCTTGAAGTTCGGCGGCCGCTTCTCCAAGCGCGCCACCTGCGCCTCGACCACGTCTGAGCTGTTCCATGCCTTGTCGAACAGTTCCTTGTGCACGGGTCGCTGTTCTTCGTAGGCGCCGTCGTCGTTGAGCACGCGTTTGGCGTGGCGCAGCGCCAGCGGCGCGAGCCCGGCGATCTCCTCGGCCCACTTCTGCGCGTCGGCCAGCGAGCCGATCCGGTTGGCCAGCCCCGTCTGCAGCGCGACGTCGGCGGTCAGCTTCTCCGCGGTCAGCAACATCGCCCGCGCACGACCGTACCCGGCCAGCGACGACAACCGTCGGATGCTCCAATTGTCAAGCGCCAGACCATATTTCGAGGTCGGGAATTGGAAGAACGCGTCGGGCGACACCACCCGCAGGTCGCAGATCATGGCCAACTGCAGGCCCGCGCCGATCGCGGGGCCGTTGATGGCGCCGATCACCGGCATCGGCGCCTCGTCGATGGACTTGTGCAGGGCGATCAGCCGGTCGGGATAGTCCGCGGCGAACGCGTCGCCGGACAGATCGGCCCCGGCGCAGAACACACTGCCCTGCCCGGTCAGCACGATCGCGCGGATGTCGTCGGCCCCGGCCTGCTCGATCGCCTTGCGCAGCTCCTCGACGAGCTCGGAATTCAGCGCGTTGCGACGGTCCGGCCGCTGCATCTCGATGGTGGTGACCTTGTCGACCCGGGTGACACCGATCATGACGTCACCATATCGAGGACGCCGAATCGGGCGTCACCAGCTGCCAGTCTTCGGGCAGCCCCGACGTTTTGACCGCCTGACCCTCGGCTTCGACGTGCACGGTCACCGGCCCCAGCCGCAGGTCGGCCAGCTCGAGCCGTCCCCAGGCCGACGGCAACCGCGGCGATACCTCCAGCCGTCGGTGCGGCACATGCGGGTGCAGGCCCAAAAACGAGCGCACCAGCAGCAACGGCGCCGCACTGGCCCACGCCTGCGGAGAACACGACGTCGGATACGGCACCGGGGAAGCGAACTGCTCGCGGGGGAAGCCGCAGAACAGCTCCGGCAGCCGGCCGCCGAACGCGCCGGCCGCGTCCAGCAGCCCCTTGGCCAGCCGCTCGGCCAGCTCCACCGCACCCGGCAGATGCGCGTACCGCAGCAGCCCGGCGATCGCGATCGCGGTGTCGTGCGGCCAGACCGATCCGTTGTGGTAGCTCATCGGGTTGTAGCAGCCCATGGTGGTGGCCAGGGTTCGCAGCCCGAACCCGCTGTCCATCTCGGCGCCGGACAGCCGCTCGATGATCTTGGCCGCGTGCTCGTCGGGGGCGATGCCGGTCCACAGGCAGTGGCCCATGTTGCTGGTCAGCGCGTCGATCGGGCGTTTCCACCGGTCCAGGCCAGTGGCATACCACCCGCGGTCCGGCAGCCAGAACGCCTCGCAGAACCGCTCGCGCAGCTCGGCGGCGCGCTGCCGCAGGCGCTCGGCGTCGCCGGACTCGCCGAACTCCTCGGCCAGCTCTGCGCGGGCCAGCATCGCCGCGTACGCATACCCCTGCACTTCGCACAGCGCGATCGGCGGTTCCGCGCGGCGCCCCTCGGCGTCGTTGATGCCGTCGAAGCTGTCCTTCCAGCCCTGGTTGATCAGGCCGCGATCGGTGGCGCGCTGGTATTCGATGAAGCCGTCGCCGTCACGGTCGCCGTAGCGCGCCATCCAGTCCAGCGCGGCGTCGGCCGCGGGCAGCAGCGACCGCACCTCCGCCGGGTCGGCGCCCCACCGCCAGCACTCGCCGAGCAGCATCACGAACAGCGGTGTCGCGTCGATCGACCCGTAGTACACCGTGCCGCCGAGCACCGCGTCGCTGGCCGGGCCGCGGCGCACCTCGTGCATGATCCGGCCCGGTTCTTCCTCGGTGATCGGATCCACCCGCCGTCCCTGCACCTTGCTCAGCAGTTGCAGAGTACCGACGGCCAATTCGACGTCGAGCGGCAACGCCATCCATGCGGTCAACAGGCTGTCGCGGCCGAACAGCGTCATGAACCAGGGTGCGCCGGCGGCCACGAACGGGCGGCCGTGCACCTCGTCGGTCACCAGCAACGCGCCCAGGTCGCTCTCGGTGCGTTGCAGCACCAGCGACAGCACCGGATCGTCGGCCGCCACAGCCGTGGTCGTGTCGCGCCAGGCCTCGATCTTGCGGGCCGGCCCGCTGGACTGCGGCTCGTCTGTCCGGCCGAAGCGGCTGGCCACCTTCTGGTCGACCCACGTCGGCTGCGCAAGCACCTCGGTCTGCCAGCATCCACCGGGTGGCACGACCACTCGCCACGACAGCGAGCCGGGCAGCACGACAGGATCTGCCGACGCGCTGATGCTCAGCCCGCGTACGCGGTCCATCGGGTCGTAGAGCATCAGCTCGCGGTTCAGCACCGCCTTGTCGGCGCTCGCGGTGGCCGCGCGGCCCTCCTTCACCGCGAACAGGTCTGTGAAGTCGGCGTCGGCGTGCAACTCCAGCGACACCACGGTGCTTTCGCGGTCGAGGTTGTACACGGAGATCGTCTCGCGCATGCCGTCGGCGACCAACCGGTCGCGCACGATCAGCAGCGTGCTGTCAGCGGTGCCCGACCGCGGCGGGCGCCGCGAAACGAATTGCGCCGCAAAGGCTTCCGGAGCCTGCACATCCAGCGCCTCAGCGGTCTTGCCGTCGACGCGCAATTCCCACCGGGACAGCACGCGGGCGTCGCGGAAAAAAAGTCCATGCGATTTGCCCGCCCGCACGTCGCCGTGCCGGTCAGACAGGCAGAACGTGGCGCCTTCGACCAGCGTCACCGTGTCGCCGCCGGAACCGATCGCGGCGGGTTCGCTGCCGTTGAGCGGGGTCGGCTGACCGGTCATGCGCTGACCTTCTCACTGATGGCCGGCACCTCGGCCGCGCGGCGCCGGGATCTGCGCCACGGCATGCGGCGCGGGCTGTCGGTGCGCTGGCCGACCATGCGGCGGTAGATGCGTTCGTAGCCCGAGCCGAACGCGGCGACGCTGAACCGGGTCGCGACGTGCCGGCGGCAAGCGGCCGGGTCGATCGCGTCGAGCTTGTCCATCGCGGCTGGCAGCTGCGCGGGGTCGTCGCAGATGAAGCCGGTCACACCGTCGGCGACGACTTCCGGTACCGCGCCGGCTCGCAGCGCGACCACCGGCGTGCCGCACGCCATCGCCTCGATCATCACCATCCCGAACGGCTCCTCCCACTGCACCGGGAACAGCACACAGCGCGCTCCCGCCAGCAACTTGCGCTTGCTGTGCGCATCGGCCGGGCCGAAGACGTGGTCGGTGTCGGTGAGCAGCGGCCGCACCTGTTCGTCGAAGTAGACCTGCTCGTGCGGCTCGTCGCACTTGCCGGCCAGCACCAGCGGCACACCGGCGGCGTGGGCGGCCTCCAAGGCCAGATGCGCACCCTTGTAGCTGGCGAACCGGCCCAAGAACAATGCGTAGTCGCCCTTGTCGGCCTGGAACGGGAAGTCGTCGACCCGCAACGCGTTGTGCACGCGGCCCACCCAGTTGAGGTCCGGGGCGAGTTCCCGCTGCCGATCGCTGATCGCGACCAGCGCGACATCACCGCCGAGCTCGCGGTAGTAGGGATAGAGGTCGTCGTCGATCGGCCCGTGCACCGTGACCACGGTCGGTATGCCGAGCGCTTTGTAGAACGGCGCGTTGAGCGGCCCGGCGAAGGTGTGGTCGTGCACGAGGTCGACCCCTTCGTTGACCGCAAGGCGGGCGATGGCGTTGCGCACCTTGACCGCGTGCATCACTTCGGGGTACGGCTGACCCAGCCGGTCGCCGACGGTGTGGTCCCACAGCGGCACGAACCGCGCCTTGGTGCCCGGTTCGCCGGCACCCAGGAGTGTCACGTCGTGGCCGCGGTCCACCAGCGCGTCGGCCAAGTCGGCAACCACAGCTTCGGTGCCCCCGTAGCCCTTCGGCGGCACGTCGAAGTAGGGCGGGGCGACGAGCACGATCCGCATCGGCTGGACCACCTCGGCATCCCGGACGAAGTCGGTGCCACGCATCAAGAACTCCTCCCTCCTGTCCACCTTGCGTTAGCACTCTCGGTCGACGACTGCTAATTATGGCGACGAGAATCCTTCTGCGCCAGTCGAACTCGGCGGCCGATACCGTGGTGCGGTGAGCCGGATCTCTCCCGCGCAGTTGCGCGACGCCGTGCTCGATGCCGGATCGTTAGTCAGTTGGGACACCGGTGGCGAGGAGTCGGTGCGCAGCGGCGAGGGCCGAGTGCATGGCCGCCGCGTCGCGGTGGTGGCGAGCGAGTTCGACTATCAGGCGGGATCCATCGGCGTCGCGGCGGCGGAGCGGATCACTGCAGCCGTCGAACGCGCGACCCGTGAGCGTCTGCCGCTGTTGGCGTCTCCGAGCTCCGGCGGAACCCGGATGGGGGAAGGCACCGTCGCATTTCTGCAGATGGTCAAGATCGCCGCGGCGGTGGAGCAGCACAAGAGGGCCCATCTGCCGTATCTGGTGTATCTGCGGCACCCGACGACAGGCGGCGTGTTCGCGTCGTGGGGCTCGCTGGGCCACGTAACCATCGCCGAACCCGGCGCGCTGATCGGCTTTCTGGGACCGCGGGTCTACGAGCAGCTGTACGGCGAGCCGTTTCCAGCGGGCATCCAGACCGCGGAGAACCTGCAGCGACACGGCGTGATCGACGGCGTGGTGCCGTTGAAGTGGCTGCGGCGCACGCTGCAACGGGCGCTGAAAGTGATCGTCGACCCGCCGGCGCCGGCGCCGAAGCCGCCCGAGGCGGAGCCGACGCCCGACGTGCCGGCCTGGGACTCGGTGCTGGCGTCACGTCGTCCCCACCGTCCCGGTGTCGGCGTTCTGCTGCGGCATGGCGCGACCGAGAAGGTGGTGCTCTCCGGCACCGGGCAAGGACACGCGACGTTGCTGGCCCTGGCCAGGTTCGGCGGCCAGCCGGCCGTGCTGCTGGGGCAGAAGCGCACCAGCGACAGCGTGGGCCCGGCGGCGCTACGCGAGGCGCGCCGAGGAATGGCGCTGGCCGCTGGACTGCGGCTGCCGCTGGTGCTGGTGATCGACACGTCCGGGCCGGCGCTGTCGGCCGAAGCCGAGCAGGGCGGCCTCGCGGGCGAGATCGCACAGTGTCTGGCAGAACTGGTCACTTTGCCCACGGCGACGGTCTCGGTACTGCTCGGGCAGGGCAGCGGCGGGCCGGCGCTGGCAATGGTGCCCGCCGACCGGGTGCTGGCCGCGTTGCACGGCTGGCTGGCGCCGCTGCCGCCGGAGGGTGCCAGCGCAATCGTGTATCGCGACACTGCACACGCAGCAGAACTGGCTGCGGCGCAAGGCATCCGGTCGGCCGACTTGCTGGCGGCCGGGATCGTCGACGCGATCGTGCCCGAGCATCCGGACGCCGCCGACGAGCCGATCGAGTTCGCCAAGCGGCTGTCGCGTGCGGTTGCGGCCGAGTTGGGCGCGCTGCGCAGCCTGCCCGACGAGCAGCGCAACGCCGACCGGTTGGCGCGCTACCGGATGCTGGGCTGACTCACCACGGGTTCTGCTGCTGCGGCGGCTGCTGCTGCTGCGGCTGAGACGGCGGCTGTTGATAACCGGGCTGGCCCGCACCGTAGTAGGGCTGCTGCGGCTGGCCCTGCGGATATCCCTGCGCGCCGTAGCCGGCGCTGCCGTAGTAGCCGTACTGCGGCTGCCTGGGCGCGGGCGGCTTGATCACGCCGGCCGATATCAGCAGCGCGGCCACCGCGAGCGCCGACTGCAGGAACCCGGTCACCAGAGCCAGGATCAGCCCCACCCCGGCGCCGAATTCCTGGCCGCCCAGACTGTCCACCAGTCCGATGAGCAAGAACAGCAGCGACAGGAAGCCGGCGATCGACAGGCCGGCGACGGCTGCCTCGTTGGCACGCTGCTTGGGCAGCAACGCGAATCCGGCGATCAGCCCGGCGGCCAACAACAGGCTCAGCCCGATGACGCCCACACCGACCCCGAAGTTGTCGAAGAAGCTCATCGTGTTGTCGTCGTCGGATGGGCCGCCGCTGCTCGACACCGCGCCGCCTTGGGCGTACGGCGCGAAGCCGAGGAAGAAACTGATGATGCCGAGGGCGACGACGCCGAGGTTCAGATAGAACGGCAGGCCTCGCTCCTCCCTGGGCGGGGCGCCGTAGCCCTGCGCCTGCGGTTCTTGCGGCGGGCCGCCGTAGCCGCCCGGGCCCGTCGAATACGTCATCACCTGCTCCTTGTCCAGCGCCGTCCAGCGCGGTCCAGCGGATCGTCGCCGCGGCGATCGCGCATCGACCCTATCGCCTGGCTGCGCGGGCGGCCGGCGCGTCGAGGTAACGCTGCACCGTCGGCCCTAGCCAGCCGACCACGTCGTCGCGCGTCATCGCCGTTACCGGAGGGAGTTTCAGCACGTAGCGGCACATCGCCAGGCCCAGAATCTGGGTGGCGATCAGCCCGGCCCGCTGTGGTGCCGCATCGGCGGCCAGGGTCGCGACCATCGGCTCGAGCTGACCCACGAAGATCTGTCGCATCCTGTCGGCCGCCTCGGCATTGGTGGCGCTGGACTTGAGCAGCAGAACCAGCGCCTCGTCGCCCTCCCAACGGTCGAGGAAATGGCGCACCAACGCCTCGCCGAGTCGGTCGCGCGGCGACGTCGTCAGGTCAGGAAAACGCAGGTCGAATCGAGCCGCGGCCGCGAACAGGCGGTCCTTGCTGCCGAAATAGCGCATCACCATCGCCGGGTCGATCCCGGCGTCGGCGGCGATGGCGCGGATGGTCGCGGCCTCGTAACCCACCGCCGCGAAGCGTTCCCGGGCCGCGGCGAGGATCGCCGCCTTGGTCTGTTCGGAGCGCTTCGCTACCACGTCAACAAGTGTAGGCCAACGAGCGTTGACATCAGCGGCATTCAAGCGCATGCTGAAAGTCAACAAGCGTTGGCAAAGGAGGTCGCGATGGATTCGACGGACGTACTGGTCGTGGGCGCCGGCCCGACGGGGCTCACTTTGACCGCGGCGCTTGTCGGACGGGGCGTGCGGACCACGTTGGTCGACGCGTTGCCCGCAGGCGCCAACACGTCGCGCGCCGCCGCAGTGGCTGCCCGCACGCTGGAGGTGCTGGAGCAGATCGACGTCACCGATCAGCTGGTCAAGCATGGCATTCAGGCGCGCAGCTTCAGCATTCGCGACCGCGACCGGGTGCTGATGCCGCTGGATTTCCGCGGCCTGCCCACGCCGTACCCGTACACGCTGATGATCTCCCAGGCCGAAACCGAGCGGGTATTGCTCGATCGCCTCGAAGAGCTCGGCGGGCAAGTGGTGCGCCCCAGGAAGCTGGTGGGTGTGCAACAGAGCGCCGACGGGGCGGTGGCGACGTTCGACGACGGCGACCAGATCGCGGCGCACTACGTCGTGGGCGCCGACGGCATGCACAGCGCGGTACGCGCGGCCGCCGGCATCGGCTTCCGCGGGCACGCCTATGCAGAGGAGTTCGCGCTGGCCGACGTGCGGCTGCGCGGTGACGTGCCGGTCAGCGAGATCCTGTTGTTCTACGCGCGGGCGGGGCTGCTGGTCGTCGCGCCGCTGCCGGGCGACGTGTTCCGCATCGTCGCGCCTGCACCCGACGCGCCGCGAGAGCCGTCACAAGCGTTCGTGCAGCAGATCCTCGACGACCGCGGCTTCGGACCGGGCCGGCTCGCCGTCGGAGAAGTGCTGTGGGGCTCGCATTTTCGCATCCACCACCGCGTTGCGGACACCTATCGCACGGGCCGGCTCGTGCTGGCCGGCGACGCCGCGCATGTGCACAGCCCGGCCGGCGGACAGGGCATGAACCTGGGCATCCAGGATGCCATCGCGCTGGCCGAGGTGCTGGACCGCGTGGTCGGCGGCGCGCCGGAGGTCTTGCTCGACCGCTACAGCGCGGTACGACGGCCGATGGCCCAGAAGGTGCTGCAGTTGACCGACCGACTGACTCGGCTGGCTACACTGCCACCGGCATTTCGGCCGATCCGGAACACGTTGATGCCGTTGGCTTCTCGCGTGCCCGCTGTTCGCACCAAGCTGACCTGGCAGCTCAGTGGTCTGGTGTACCGCTAGCTCCGCCAAGCGATTTCAGGCGGCGGCCGCGTCGTCGCCGAACTGGGTGACGTACAACTCGGCGTAGCGGCCGCCGCGGGCCAGCAGCTGCTCGTGAGTGCCGCGCTCGACGATGCGGCCGTCCTCGATCACCAGGATGACGTCGGCGGCGCGCACGGTGGACAGCCGGTGTGCGATCACGATCGACGTGCGGCCGGCCAGCGCCTCCGAAAGTGCTTGCTGCACAGCGGCTTCGGAAGCGGAGTCCAATGACGCGGTGGCTTCGTCGAGTACCACGACGCGGGACTGCCCCAGCAGCAACCGCGCGATCGTCAGGCGCTGCCGCTGCCCGCCCGACAACCGGTATCCCCGCTCCCCCACCACCGTGTCCAGGCCGTCGGGCATGTCGGCGACCACGTCCGCGAGCTGGGCCCGGCGCAGCGCTTCCCAGAGTTCGTCGTCGGTGGCCTGAGGCGCAGCCAGTTGCAGATTCGAGCGGATCGACTCGTGGAACAGGTGCCCGTCTTGGGTGACCATCCCGACGGTGTTACGCAGCGACGCGAACGTGACGTCACGCACGTCGACGCCGTTCAGCCTGATCGCGCCGGAGTCGACGTCGTAGAGCCGGGCCAGCAACGACGCGATGGTCGACTTTCCCGCGCCCGACGATCCGACCAGGGCCACCATCTGACCGGGCTCGGCGGTGAACGAAATGCCGTGCAGCACTTCGACTCCGCCCCGATCATCCAGCTCGGCTACCTCCTCCAACGAGGCCAGCGACACCTTGTCCGCCGACGGATAGCTGAACCGCACGTCGTCGAACTCGACACGCACGGGCCCGTCGGGAACCGCGACGGCGTCCGCTGACTCCCGGATCAGCGGCACCAGGTCGAGCACCTCGAACACCCGCTCGAAACTCACCAGCGCACTGGCGATTTCGACGCGTGCATTGGCCAGCGCGGTCAACGGCGCGTACAGCCGGGTCAGCAGCAGCGCAAGTGAGACGATCGCGCCCGCCTGCAGATGGCCGCCGATGGCCAGCACCCCGCCCAGCCCGTACACCAGCGCCAGCGCCAACGCGGACATCAGCGTCAGCGAGTTCATGAACGTCGACTGCAGCATCGCCGAACGCACACCGATGTCGCGTACCCGCCCGGCGCGCACCGCGAACTCCGCAGACTCGCGCTCAGGACTGCCGAACAACTTGACCAGCGTCGCGCCCGGGGCCGAAAAGCGTTCTGTCATCTGGGTATTCATTGCGGCGTTGTGGATCGCGCCTTCCCGGCTCAGCCGCGCCATCGTCGAGCCGATCCGCCGCGCCGGCACCACGAACAACGGCACCAGGAGCAGCGCGAGCAGCGTCACCTGCCACGAGATCCCGATCATCACCGCCAGCGTCAGCGTCAGCGTCACCGCGTTGGACACCACACCGGACAGCGTGTCGGAGAACGCCCGCTGCGCACCGATGACGTCATTGCCGAGGCGGCTCACCAGCGCGCCGGTGCGGGTGCGGGTGAAGAACGCGACGGGCATCCGCTGGACGTGGTCGAAGACGGCCGTACGCAGGTCCAGGATCAGCCCTTCGCCGATCGTCGACGACAGCCAGCGTGTCACCAGCGCGGTACCGGCCTCGGCCAGCGCCACGGCGGCGATCACCAGTGCCAGCACCACCACCGTCGACGACGGCCCGCCGCGCACGATCGCGTCGATCACCTTGCCGGCCAACATCGGGGTGGCCACCGCCAGCAGCGCGGTGCCGACGCTCACCGCGACGAACACCGCGAGCCTGCGATGATGCCGACCGGCGAACCGCCAGATCCGCCGCATCAGTGCGCGGTCAGCCAGCGAGCGCAGGTCGCCGCCGCGCGCGCTCATCTGCCGGTACAGGGTGGTCCGGGCCACCGATTCCATGCTCATCGCGCCCACGCTAGAACCTCAACAAAGGTGAAGGTCAAACATTCCCCGCCGGAAGGGCCCTGCACGTCCCCCGCTTCGGGTCGCCAATCAGGCAAGATTGTGCACATGGACAGTGCTGCCTCTCCGCGTGTGCTGGTAGTGGATGACGACGCCGACGTGCTCGCGTCGCTGGAGCGCGGACTGCGGCTGTCCGGATTCGACGTGGCGACAGCCACCGACGGCGCCGAGGCCCTGCGCAGCGCGACCGAGACCAGGCCCGACGCGATCGTCCTGGACATCAACATGCCGGTGCTCGACGGCGTCAGCGTGGTCACCGCGCTGCGGGCGATGGACAACGACGTGCCGGTGTGCGTGCTGTCGGCGCGCAGCTCAGTCGACGACCGGGTCATGGGGTTGGAGGCCGGCGCCGACGATTACCTGGTCAAGCCGTTCCAGCTGCAGGAGCTGGTGGCGCGGGTGCGCGCACTGCTGCGCCGCCGCGGGGCGACGGCGACGATGTCGTCGGAGACCATTCAGGTGGGTCCGCTCGAGGTGGACATTCCGGGCCGGCGCGCTCGGGTCAACGGCGTGGACGTCGACCTGACCAAGCGGGAGTTCGACCTGCTCGCGGTGCTCGCCGAACACAAGACCGCGGTGTTGTCGCGGGCCCAGCTGCTGGAGCTGGTCTGGGGTTACGACTTCGCGGCCGACACCAACGTGGTCGACGTGTTCATCGGCTACCTGCGCCGCAAGCTCGAGGCGGGCGGCGCGCCGCGGCTGCTGCACACTGTTCGTGGAGTGGGCTTCGTCCTGCGAACGCAGTAGTCACCGATGAACCGGCTGTCACGCATTTTCCGGCGCACCCCGTCACTTCGGACGAGGGTCGCCTTCGCGACGGCCATCGGCGCGGCCATCCCGGTGCTGATCGTGGGCACCGTGGTATGGGTCGGCATCACCAACGACCGCCTGGAGCGGCTGGACCGCCGGCTAGACGAGGCCGCCGGGTTCGCGGTGCCGTTCGTGCCGCGCGGACTGGAGCAGATCCCGCCGTCGCCCAACGACCAGGACGTCGTCATCACCGTGCGCAAAGGCGACCAGGTCCGCTCCAACTCCGACGTGGTGTTGCCGCCGCTGACCGCCGACTACGCCGACACCAACGTCGACGGGGTGCGCTACCGCGTCCGCACGGTCGACATCCGCGGGTCGGAGCCGCCGATGTCGCTGGCCGTGGGCGCCACCTACGACGACACCATCGCCGACACCAACAACCTGCACCGCCGCGTGATCTTCATCTGCATGTTCGCGATCGTGGCCGCGGGCGTCTTCGGATGGCTGCTGGCCGCGTTCGCCGTGCGCCCGCTGAAACGCCTTGCGCAGCAAGCCCGCTCGATCGACGCCGGCGACGAGGCGCCCGACCTGGAGATCCGCGGCGCCACCGAGGCGGTGGAGATCGCCGACGCCGTGGAAGGCATGCTGCAGCGCATCTTCAACGAGCAGGACCGCACCAAGGCCGCGCTGGCTTCGGCCCGCGACTTCGCGTCGGTGTCTGCCCACGAGCTGCGCACGCCGCTGACCGCCATGCGCACGAACTTGGAAGTGCTGGCCACGCTTGACCTTCCCGACGAGCAGCGCAAGGAAGTGCTCAACGACGTGATCCGCACGCAGTCGCGGATCGAGGCGACGCTGTCGGCTTTGGAACGGCTGGCTCAAGGCGAGCTGTCGACCTCCGACGACCATGTGCCCGTCGACATCACCGAGCTGCTCGACCGGGCCGCGCATGACGCGATCCGCATCTATCCCGACCTGGACGTGTCGCTGATGCCGTCGCCGTCGGTGATCATCGTGGGCTTGCCGGCCGGTCTGCGGCTGGCTGTGGACAACGCGATCGCCAACGCGGTCAAGCACGGCGGAGCGACGCGAATTCAGTTGTCGGCAGTCAGTTCTCGCGACGGCGTGGAGATCGCCATCGACGACAACGGCACCGGGGTGCCGGAAGAGGAACGCGCGGTGGTGTTCGAGCGGTTCGCCCGCGGCTCGACGGCCTCGCACTCCGGCTCGGGTCTGGGCTTGGCGCTGGTCGCCCAGCAGGCCGAATTGCACGGTGGCACAGCGTCTTTGGAGGCCAGCCCGCTGGGTGGCGCCCGGCTGCTGCTGCGGTTGCCGGGGCCGAAGCCGTCCGAGTCGCCGTTCTGATTTCCGCCGAGCGTGCGTGTCTGCGCACCGACACGCCGCGGACGCCGATACTCGACGCACGCTCGGGCCGACCGAGGGCTGCCGGGCGGATCGGGAAGTCGATCTCGGGTTTGCCTGTCACCCCGCGGACGGCAGCGGGCACACTGGGGTGGTGGCAGAGGACAACGACACCTTGACCCGGATCAACGCGCTGGTCGCCGAGGAGAAGGAGCTGCGCGCCAAACTTCAGCGCGGAGAGATCAGCGGCGACGAAGAGCAGGCGCGGCTCAACGCGCTGGAAGCACAGCTGGACCAGTGCTGGGACCTGTTGCGGCAGCGTCGCGCGCTGCGCGAGACCGGCGGCGATCCCAAGGATGCGCAGGAACGCCCCGCCGATCAGGTCGAGGGCTACTTGAACTGACAGGGTCGAACTGACAGCGGCTTACGACGCCGTCGTCGTCGGCGGTGGTCACAACGGTCTGGTCGCCGCCGCCTACCTGGCACGCGCCGGCAAGCGCGTTCTGGTGCTCGAGCGGCTGCACCATGTCGGCGGTGCGGCGGTGTCGCAGCGCCCGTTCGCCGGCGTCGACGCGCGCATCTCGCGGTATGCCTATCTGGTCAGTCTGCTGCCCTCACTGGTCGTCGACGAGCTGCAACTGCCGGTGCGGCTGGCCCGGCGACGGTATTCGTCGTACACGCCGGATCCCGCGTCGGGCGGGCGGCGCGGATTGCTGGTCGGGCCCTACCGCGGCATCGCCGACGACTTCTACCGCCGCTGCCGCAAGGTCACGGATGCCCTGTGGCCGACCATGACGTCGCCGCTGTTGTCGCGCAGCGCAGCGCGACGACGGGTGGGTGACGACGCGGCGTGGACGTCGATGATCGAGCAGCCGATCGGTCAGGCGATCCGCACGGCAGCACCCGACGACCTGACCCGCGGTGTGATCGCCACGGACGCGCTGATCGGCACCTTCGCAAACCTCGACGACGAGTCGCTGCGGCAGAACGTGTGCTTTCTGTACCACCTGATCGGCGGTGACTGGGACGTGCCGATCGGCGGCATGGGCGCGCTCACCGACGCGCTCGCGTCCGCGGCCACCCGGTATGGTGCCGAAATTGTCACCGGCGCAGACGTTTTCGCGATCGATCCGGGTGGCGACGTGCGTTACCGCGTGCATGACGACGAACGTGCGGTGCACGGCGCATCGGTGCTGGCGGGAGTGACGCCGACGGTTCTCGCGTCGCTTCTCGGTGAACCCGCGCCGCCGGCGGCTCCCGGCAGCCAGGTGAAGGTCAACATGATGCTGCGACGGCTGCCGCGGCTACGAGACCGCAGCGTCACCGTCGGGCAAGCTTTCGGCGGCACCTTCCACGTCAACGAGACGTTCGGTCAACTGGAATCGGCGTACGCTGCCGCTGCGGCCGGTGCGGTTCCTACACCGGTGCCCTGCGAGATTTATTGCCATTCCCTGGCCGATCCCAGCATTCTGTCGCCGGCGTTGCGCGCGTCGGGGGCGCAGACGCTGACGGTGTTCGGCCTGCACACCCCGCACGGTCTGGGCTCTCGCGAGCAGCTCACCTCGGCGGTGCTCGATTCGCTGAATTCGGTTCTCGCAGAACCGATTCAGGCGGTGCTGATGCCTGACTGCATCGAAACGAAGACCACCGCCGATCTGGAGCAGACGCTGGGCATGACGGCCGGCAACATCTTCCACGGAGGGCTCGCGTGGCCGTTCGCCGAGGACGACGAACCTTTGGACAGCCCTGCCCGTCGCTGGGGAGTGGCCACCTCGCATGATCGAATCCTGTTGTGCGGGGCCGGAGCTCGTCGTGGCGGCGGTGTGTCTGGAATCGGCGGGCACAATGCCGCGATGGCGGTCCTCGAGTCTTAGCCGTGCCTCGCGTTCGCAAGAGCGCGACCGAGCAGGTCGTGCAGCACCTGAAGATCGTCGTTGCCCAACGATGAAAGTGCTTCGGGCGCCGGATCGTCGACGGCATCGATCAATGCGACCAGGTCACGGCCCGCGCGCGTCAACGACACGAGCTTGCAGCGCCTGTTGGCCGGGTCGGGGCGGCGTGCCACCAGTCCACGCGCCTCGAGATCGTTGACGGCCACGGTGGCCGCAGGTGCATCGATGGTCGCAGCATCGGCGATCTGCCTCACCGTCATCGGGCCTCGGCGCAGCCGCCGCAGGATGCGAATCCTGCTGAACGGCAAACCGGTTCGGTCGACGACATCGCGCCGCCAGCGGTCCTTGTTGTCGAGGACCAAAGCCGACATCTGCCGCCAGACCTCGTCGGCCAACCGGTTACGCGGCACGCGCTGGCTCCCGGTGATCCGGTCCGGCGATCAACGGGGCCAGCCGCTCCGCCGAGCGGAGCGCCCGCGGCGACGTCGACACCACGCCGAGCACCACGACGGCCAAGCCGAGTGCCGCGCAGACGAACCACAGCGGCCGCGCCGCAGTGGCGAAATCAGCATGGGCCGCCAGCGCCCCGCCCGCGAGCGAGCCACACAGTGCCACACCGACGCTGACGCCGATCTGCCGGCTCGTCGACGCCACCGCCGAGGCGGCTCCGGCGCGGTCCGTCGGCATTCCGCTCACCGCGGCCGTGGTCACCGGCGCATTGACCATCGCGAAGCCGATCCCGAAGATGCCGAATATCACCAAGATCAGCCACACCGGCGCCGTTTCGGTGAGCTGGGTCAACATCAGCGTCGCCGTTGTGATCAGCGTGCCGGCGGCCAATAATGACGGACGGCTGCCGAAGCGGCCGACCAGCCGACCGGACAGCGGTGAAAAGACAAGTGCGCCAACCGCGATCGGCAGGTAGATCAAGCCGGTGTGCAGCGCCGAGAAGTGCCGCTCGCCTTGCAGGTACAGCGACATCATGAACAAAAACGCGCCATACGCCGCGAACGCGCAGACCGCGATCATCGTCGCCGAGGAGAACGGCACGCTGCGGAAAAAGCGAAGGTCGATGAACGGATCGCGCCGGCGGGACTCGTAGCGAAGGAAGCCGGCGAAAGCGGTGACAGCGATGGCGGCCACCGCGATAGTGCGCACGTTCCCCCACCCCATCGACGGTCCCTCGATGAGCACGAACACGACCCCGAAGAGAAAGACCATGCCGAGCGCCTGGCCGACGGGGTCGACGTCACGCATGGATGCGGACTTCGATTCAGGGACGAAGATGGCGGTCAACAGGATCGCTGCCGCACAGATCGGCAGATTGATCCAGAACACCGCGCGCCAGTCGATCCACTGGATGAGCCCGCCACCGACGATGGGTCCTAAGGCCATCGAGATGCCGACGACCCCACCCCAGATGCCGATCGCGCGAGCTCGTTCGACGCGCCCCGTGAACACCTGCGTAATGATCGACATCGCAACGGGATTCATCATCGACCCGCCGATCGCTTGCACCAGCCGCGCTCCGATCAGCGCGCCCATGGTCGGTGCGAGGCTGCACAGCAGCGAGCCCAGCGCGAAGACGCTCAGCCCGAGTTGGAACGTGCGTCTGCGTCCGAACCGGTCGGCGGCCGCGCCGGACAGCAACAGCAGCGACGCGAGCGCCAATGTGTAGATGTCGATGACCCACTGCAGTTGCGAGGCGGATGCGCGGAGATCGGTGCGTATCGCGGGGATGGCGACGTTGACGATCGTCGCATCCATCGACACGATCAGCAGGCTCAGGCAACAGGACGTCAGGATGATCGCCTTGCGGCGTGGGCTGAGCGTGCTCATCCAACGATTGTAAAAGTACAACTGTCGGGCGCGCGAGGTGAGCAAAATCGCTCTCGACGCCCGCGAGCGCGCGCGGCGGTACGCCATTCGCGGCGTGTCGCTGCGCAGACACGCACGCTCGCGAAGGAGGCGGGCTAGCGGCTGTCGAGCGCCTTATAGTCGCGCTCGCCGTAGCCGGTGTAGATCTGGCGCGGCCGGCCGATCTTGCCGCCCGGCTCGTCGTGCATCTCGCGCCAGTGCGCAATCCAGCCGGGGAGCCGCCCCAACGCGAACAGCACCGTGAACATCGGCGTCGGAAAGCCCATCGCGCGGTAGATCACGCCGGTGTAGAAGTCGACGTTCGGGTACAGCTTGCGTTCGATGAAGAAGTCGTCGGTCAGCGCGACCTCCTCGAGCGCCTTCGCGATGTCCAGCAGTTCGTCGTCGCCGCCGAGCTTGCCGAGAATCTTGTCGGCCTGCTCTTTGACGATGCGGGCGCGCGGGTCGTAGTTCTTGTACACGCGGTGGCCGAAGCCCATCAGCTTGACGTTGTCTTCGCGGTTCTTGACCCGCTTGACGAAGTCGTGGACGTCGCCCTTGGCGGCGCGGATCTTCTCCAACATCTCCAGCACCGCCTGGTTCGCGCCGCCGTGCAGCGGCCCCCACAGTGCATTGATGCCGCCGGAGATCGACGTGAACAGGTTGGCCTGCGACGACCCGACCAGCCGCACGGTCGACGTCGAGCAATTCTGCTCGTGGTCGGCGTGCAGGATGAACAGCATGTCCAGGGCCCGAACCACCTCCGGGTCCACCTCGTACGGCTCGGCCGGGAAACCGAACGTCATCCGGAGGAAGTTCTCCACCAGCGTCAGCTTGTTGTCCGGATACAGGAAAGGCTGGCCGGCCGACTTCTTGTAGGCATACGCAGCGATCGTCGGCAGCTTGGCCAGCAGGCGGATCGTCGACAACTCCACCTGCTCGTCGTCGAACGGGTCCAGCGAGTCCTGGTAGTAGGCCGAAAGCGCGTTGACCGCCGACGACAGCACCGGCATCGGATGCGCGTTGCGCGGGAAGCCGTCGAAGAACCGCTTCAGGTCCTCGTGCAGCAGGGTATGCCGCTGGATCTGGGTGGTGAACTTCGCCAGCTGCTCCTTGGTGGGCAGCTCGCCGTAGATCAGCAGATAACTCACTTCGATGAACGTCGACTTCTCGGCGAGCTGCTCGATCGGGTAGCCGCGGTAGCGCAGAATGCCGGCGTCACCGTCGATGTAGGTGATCGCGCTCTTCGTCGACGCGGTGTTGACGAAGCCGGGATCGAACGTGGTGTAACCGGATTTCGCCAGCAAGCTGCCCAGCGCGATCCCGTCGGCGCCCTCAGTGGCGCGCGCTATCTGTAACTGGAGCTCACCCCCGGGGTATTGAAGGGTGGCGAACTCTTCGGCATTGGATGAGTTATCGGCCACGGAAGTCCCTTCTTCGCTGGTGAGGGTGAGCCTACAAAACGGTAGCCGTATTCTCGGCGGCGCGCCCGCGCGGGGTTAGGACAGCAGGTCACACACGCGCCCGCGAGCCGGTGCAGACGTCCGTGAACTGTTCGTAGGTCTCGGTCAGCACCGCGGCCAGCGCGTCTGCGTCCACCCGGGGCCAGTCGGTGTCCGGGCCGAACTCGGCGACCGCGTGCAGCAGGATCGTCGCGAACACCGCGACCGCGAGCTGCAGTTTCTTGTCGTCGACACCGACACCCATCCGTGCGGCGAGCGCCGCCGTGACCGCGTGGTCGCGGAAATCACTGGCCGCCAGCCGCAGCGCAGGCGACGAGTTGACAATGCGCGCAATGGTTTTCAGCCGTTCGGTGGTGAAGTCGCCGGCCGACGCCGTCGCCGTGGCCCGGATCATCGCGATGTGGGCGGCGAACAACGCGTCGACGGGGCGCAGGTCGGGCGGCTGGCGCCCGAGATGCACGGCGATCTCAGCGGTCATGTCGTCGATCAGCGCAAGGATGACGGCGTCCTTGGTGGCGAAGTAGCGGCTGAACGTCCGCGGCGAGACGTCGGCGACGGCGGCGATCTGGTCGACGGTCGTGCGGTCGTAGCCCTGCTCGTCGCACAGCTGCACCGCGGCATCGATCAGCATCGAGCGGGTGCGCTGCTTCTTGCGTTCCCGCAGGCCAGGCACCCCCGCCCCGTCCACCTCCACCACGAACAGGATCGTAACGCGCAAGACCCGGCTAGTCGCCGCGTTCAGTGGGCTCGTCACCGGCGACGGCCACGCGGTACCGGACGAACGCGGGCACCGCGAGCGCCGCGACGAGCACCCCGACGACCACCAGCGCCCCGCCGCCCGCCGCGGCGACCGTGGTGCCGACGGCAGCGGCAGCGGCACCGTGCACGGCGTCGGCGAGCCGCGGTCCGCCCGCGACGACGACGATGAACACGCCCTGCAACCGGCCCCGCACCTCGTCGGAGGCGGCCTGCTGAAGGATCGTCGACCGGAACGCCGCGGACACCATGTCCGCCGCACCGCCGATCGCCAGGAACACGACGGCCGTCCCGAGCATGAGGCCGCCGGTTCCGTTCGCCGCGCCCGACGACAGCCCGAAGCCCACCATGGCCAGCCCCCAGACCGCGATCGACGCGACCACCACCAGCCCTTGCCGCCGGATCCGCGGCAGCCAGCCGGAGAACACGCCACCGGCCACCGCTCCCGCCGAAATCGCCGCCGCCAGCAGCGCCATCGTGGTGCCGCCCTCGACCGGCCCGCCGAAACTCTCGTGCGAGATCTGCGGGAACAGCGCACGCGGCATGCCGAACACCATCGCGATGATGTCGACGACGAAGGACATCAGCACGACGGTGTGCCCGGCCAGGTAGCGGAACCCGTCCCAGACGGCGGCGAACCCCCACCCCACGGAGCGCTCGCCGGTGGGCGGCATCTTGGCCAACCGGAACGTGGCCCAGATCGGCGCGCAGCAGGTGATCGCGTCGATCAGATACAGCGCCGAGAGGTCCACCCACTTCAGCAGCACCCCGGCCAGCAGCGGCCCGACGATCGCGCCGAACTGCGTCACGGTCATGTTCAACGAGTTCGCGGCGGGCAGCTGCTCGCCCGGCAGCATCCGAGGGATCGCCGCAGCGCGGGTGGGCGAATTGATCGCATAAAACGCCTGCTGCACCGACAGCAGGCACAGCACCACCCAGACGTTGTTCAGCGACAGCGCCGCCTGCGCCCACAGCAGCACCGACGCCAGCGCCAGCCCGCACGACGCGATGATCAGCAGCAGGCGCCGGTCCATCGCATCGGCCCAGGCGCCGCCCCACAGCCCGAACACGACGAGCGGCACCAGCGCGAACAGGCCCGACAGCCCGACGTACGCCGAATTCTGGGTGAGCGCATAGATCTGCACCGGCACCGCGAAGATCGTCAGGTTGGCGCCGATGACGGTGACGACACCGGCCAGCCAAAGCCGGCGAAAGTCGGGCGTACGCAGCGGCGCGGTGTCCGCCAGCAGGCGCGAGCTACGGCTGAAGACGTTCGACACGGCCGTCGTGTACCCGAATTCGGTTGTGCAACCGGTCTTCTCGGCCCTGCCAGAATTCGACGACGTCCGGGCCGATGAGGTAGCCGCCCCAATTGGGCGGTACCGGAATCTCGTTGACGCCGGCGAAGCGCTCCGTGACCTCTTTGAGTCGGTCCAGCAACTCGGCGCGCGAACCGATGGGCTGCGACTGCGCGGATGCCCACGCGCCCAGCTGCGAGCCCCGCGGCCGTTTCGACCAGTACTCCGCGGTGGCCTGCGCGGTGACCTTGCTCACAGGCCCGCGTACGTGCACCTGACGGCCGAGCGCGTACCACGGGAACGTCGCCGACGCATACGGTGTCGCGGCCAGCTCGACACCTTTCGCGGAGTCGTAATTGGTGAAGAACGTGATGCCGGTCTGGTGCACGCTTTTGCACAACACCGACCGGCTCGCCGGCCTTCCCTGACGGTCGACCGTGGCCAGCACCATCGCGTTCGGCTCCGCCACGCCTGCGCGTTCGGCGTCGTCAATCCACTTGCACAGCAACGCAACCCATCCGTCGGCAAGCCAGTCGACGTCCAGGTCCGGACTGCCGTCCTTCTCCACCGAACCGTATTCGGCTCGCATCCGTGCCAGGTGCTCGTTGTCCGGTCGCGCCACGCGGCAACGCTACGCCGCAGCAGCGCACCGGTGGTTACCGACCGGTAGACAGCGCCGGCAAGCCGGGTGCGAGAATCAGCGCCATGACTGCGGTACCGGAGAATTTCGTCAGCGGACTAGAAGGCGTGGTGGCCTTTACTACCGAGATTGCCGAGCCGGACAAGGACGGCGGTGCGCTGCGCTACCGCGGGGTCGACATCGAGGATCTGGTCGAGCAGCGGGTGACGTTCGCCGACGTGTGGTCGCTGTTGGTGGACGGCAGATTCGGGCGGAGCCTGCGCCCGGCCGAGCCGTTCCCGCTGCCGATCCATACCGGTGATGTGCGTGTCGACGTGCAAGCGGGTTTGGCGATGCTGGCGCCGATCTGGGGATACAAGCCGATTCTGGACATCGACGACGACACGGCGCGCGAGCAACTGGCGCGGGCGTCGGTGATGGCGCTGTCGTACGTCGCGCAGTCCGCCCGGGGGATCGAGCGCCCAGCGGTACCGCAGCGCGAGATCGACCAATGTTCAACCGTGACAGAGCGATTCATGACCCGCTGGAAGGGCGAGCCCGACCCCAAGCACGTGGAAGCCATCGATGCCTACTGGGTGTCTGCGGCCGAGCACGGGATGAACGCGTCGACGTTCACCGCGCGGGTGATTGCGTCGACGGGCGCGGACGTGGCCGCCGCGCTGTCCGGGGCCATCGGCGCGATGAGCGGACCGCTGCACGGCGGCGCACCGGCACGCGTGCTGCCGATGATCGAAGAGGTCGAGAAGACCGGCGACGCGACCGCCGTGGTGAAGGGCATCCTCGACCGCAAGGAGAAGCTGATGGGCTTCGGCCACCGCGTGTACCGCGCGGAGGACCCGCGGGCCAGGGTGCTGCGGTCAACGGCCAAGCGACTCGCCGCGCCACGCTACGAGGTGGCCGCGGCGCTGGAGCAGGCGGCGCTGACCGAGCTTCGCGAACGCCGCCCAGACCGGGCGATCGAAACCAACGTCGAGTTCTGGGCTGCGGTGATCCTCGATTTCGCCGGCGTGCCCGCAAGGATGATGCCGGCGATGTTCACGTGCGGGCGCACCGCCGGGTGGTGCGCGCACATCCTCGAACAGAAGCGGCTGGGCAAGTTGGTGCGGCCGTCCGCGGTGTATGTGGGACCCGGCCCGCGGCCGCTGGATTCGGTCGACGGGTGGTCGGAGATCGCCCGCGTCGGCGTCTGACTGCCGTCGCTCGCGTCACGATCCTTTCCTCGCGGGCAGGCGATGGTCACGATGACTTCGGCGCCGTTGGCAGGTCTATCTAGTGAGCCGACCCCGGAAGAAGGAGATCACCATGGCCATCAAGGTAGAGCCTGCTGTGCTGCCGCACCTGACCGTCGACGACGCGGCCGCCGCCATCGACTTCTACGTGAAGGCGTTCGGAGCGGTGGAACTCGGCCGCGTTCCGGGCCCGGACGGCAAGAAGCTGATCCACGCGGCGCTGCGGCTCAACGGTTCGACGGTTATGCTCGCCGACGACTTCCCCGAGATG
This sequence comes from Mycobacterium sp. NGS35, assembly GCF_059812855.1. Classification (NCBI taxonomy): domain Bacteria; kingdom Bacillati; phylum Actinomycetota; class Actinomycetes; order Mycobacteriales; family Mycobacteriaceae; genus Mycobacterium; species Mycobacterium sp. NGS35. The sequence goes on along the minus strand of NZ_JCALDL010000003.1, from coordinate 221,231 downwards.
AACGACGGCAAGCCCAGTGCACCGACCGCGCTCGGCGGCACGCCGGTGACCATCCACCTCGTCGTCACCGATGTCGACGCGAAATTTCAGCAGGCGGTCGACGCTGGTGCGACGGTAGTCATGCCGGTCGAGGACCAGTTCTGGGGCGACCGGTACGGCATGTTGCGCGATCCCTTCGGTCATCAGTGGTCGCTGGGCCAGCCGGTACGTGAAGTGAGCCCTGAAGAAATACAGCGGGCCTTCAGCCAGCAGTAGCCCTAGCGCCTCAGCGCTGCGACATCCGCGGCATCAAGCGTCGGCCTCGCCGACCAGCCGCAGCATCGCCGGGTCGGATTCGCCCTGCTCGTCGGTGGCGCCGCCACGGAAGCGTTCCTCCAGAGCCGCGACGGTGCGCACCCACTCGGTGCCGACACTGACGCCGCGCCGGTACCGCTCGCTACCCGCGAGGCCGGTCCAATGCCCGTCGTCGTCCCAGTACAAGCTGATGTACTCGACCACGCCACTGCGACCGGGGTCGAGAATGCGCACCCAACGGGTGAGCCGACCGTGCGTGGCCTCGGACTTCTGGTAGTAGGGAACTTCGTCGGTGGGGAGCTGTGTCCAGCCGAATCGGTTGGCAAGGTCGGCGGCGGCCTGCTTCGTCAATCCCTTGACCAGGTCGATGTGCGGATGCGAGCGGGTTCGCTTCGCGTCAGCGCCACGCCGCGGTTCGCTACCTGCTGCGTGAAGACCGTCCATCTTGGCAGGAGGCGCCGGCCTGATAGAGCTTTGAGTCGGCATGTACCGGACAATACCGACTTTTAATCAAAAAAGTCTTCGGTTTCCGGACTTTCGTATTTTCGTTTGCAAATAAACGCCGATCCAGGGCGCTTAAAAGGTACAGCGCTGGGGCCGCGCGCGAAATCGCCAGTGCGACCCCGAGATTCGACATTGCAGATAGCCCGCAGTTTGCCCCACATGATCACTCACGAGCGCGTTGGCCGCACCCGTCCGGGTGTTCGGCGAGGCGGCCAACGCGCTCGTCGGCGCATCCACGGGTACCCCGCCGGCCGAAACCACCGATGGCGCCTCGGCTCAACCCATGGCGTGCGCCGTCGGCTCGGCTGTTCGCCGAACCACCGCCGAGTCTAGCCACGGCGTTGTTGACCTCACAACATCTAGCAAAACCGGGCACCACTGAGATCCGCGCTCGACAGCGTGCTCAGCGCTGCCGTCGTCCGAGGCGAATCGCAAACGTAGAGCTGTCGTCCCACGCAGAAAGAGTGGGCATCGAACCGGTTTGACCAATGCCTGTCGGCCGCGACGTCGACACCGGTCGGCAAAGCGCTGTTAACCAGCGTCCGCGGATGGACCGCTGAGGGCGTCAGTCGAGGTGTTCAGCCCGACGCAGCTCTTCAACCTTTGCAGCGAGCTCCTCGACGGCGTGAGCGGACAGCCCCACCACCCGATTGGCAACCCGTCGCACCCCTTGGTCACGCATCGCCGCGAGGATCGTCAGCTCCTTGTCCATGACCCGGAAATACCAGTCGTCGGTGAAGTAGGCCGGGCTGACGCGGAAGAACGCGGCGATGCCCTCCACCATCTCTTTCGACGGGTTCCCGCGCGTGCCTTTACGCAGCTGGGACAGGTAGGGCGCCGAGATCCGCATGCCCTGAGCGTTGAGGGCATTGATCAGCTCCGCCGAGGTGTGGGGGCCGCGGCCAGGGGGATACACCGTGTCGAACAGGCGGTTGAGCCGCTGGGTGAACGTCTTTTTCACCATTCGCCGTTGCTCCCGCCACGGCAGCGAGTGCACACGCGTCACCGCGTCGAGAGGGCCCTCGGACATGCTGTCGAAGTACTGCTCGTCGGTGAAGTACGCGGGGCTCACCCGAAAGAACGCGGCAATGCCTTCCACCAGCTCTTTCGACGGATTTGTGCGCACCCCGGCGCGTAGCTGCGCGATGTAGGGGGCCGACGTGCGCACGCCCTGAGCGTTGAGCGCCGCCACCAGTTCCGCCGAGCTGTGCGGTCCGCGGCTTGGCGGGAAGACGGTTTGGAACAACCGGTTCAAACGGGCTGCGAATGTGTCACTCATTCAACTCCTCTTTCCCTCACGTGCTGGCAGGTGGGTTCGAAGAGCCCGCCTCGCCGTAACGCGCAACATCAAACCGACGACTAGAACGATGACATCTTTACATACGTTCGGGATGATTATGCGCGTTCCGAGCAACCACGGGTATGCCCGAGCGGGCCGGGCACCGTCACGCGGCGTCTCGGCGCGCAGACACGGTGACCTGGGACGGCCGAAAACCATGCGACCGGCGGGAACGCTCGATCGCTTTGCGGCGGCGTAAAATCAGTTCCGCATTTCGTAATATTTGCCCGCCAGTTCAATAATGATGATCAGCAGTATTGCATTTTTCCATTCCTACCGCCGGAATCGTGTCAGCGACCAGCGCAGGCCCCATGCTGCTGATCACACTTTTCAGGCTGCCGAAGACCGAAAAAGGCCTGCGAAATGTGGTACGAATTTCCGTGACCCACATTCAGAAGTTGTCCGTATCAAGGATTTTCGGGACCATGGAGCGTCGACGTAACCACCAAGCCGGCCAGTCACCCCTGGAAGTCCTGCGTCAGCTACCTGCGCTGGTGCTGCTCGACCGGCTCCCGGTCGCCGCGCTGGCCGTGGCCGAAGACGGCGAAATCATATTCGCGAACAGGGCCTGCGCTGAAATGCTCGGCTACACCGATGCGGAACTCACCGCGTTGCAGTTTCGGGAATTGTTCACCGCATTGCCCGCGGACACCTCAGCAGTGGCCGCCATGCGCGCCTTTGCCGATGTCGTCGTCGAGCTCAAACATCACGACGGGTCGCCGGTGAACGCGCGAATGAGCAAGTCGGTGCTACGACGCGACGACGATCCCGTGGCGCTGGTGACTTTTCAGGACCTCACCGAGCAGCTGTGGGTTCAAGGCCTTTGAGTTCCGATCGTCAGCGCTGACCCCGCATGACGCATCGATTCCCGGGAGACGAACTCGCGAAAGTACGGCAGCGCCTCGTTGTTGGCGATCGCCGGAAGCAGCACATCCCAGGCGCGGGTGAGGCGAGCGACGAGATCGTCGTATCCGGAACTGGCGCTGGACAACAATTCCACGCCGAGGACCGCGGCTAGCAGCAGCTCACTGGCCGTCACCGGGTCCGTGGCCTCGTTGAGGTCGCCTTGCTCCCGCGCCGACGTCATCTGTGATGTGATCACTTGAATCCATCCGGTGTAGACCTCAGCTGCCCACTCGCTGAAGTCGGCCTGTGCACGAGCCAGCCGCACGGCCGTGCGAGCCAACTTGTCGTGCCGCACCATATCGGCGACGACGAACACAGCGTGGATGACGTTCTCGAAGGCCGGCGCCGGCGCCGATGTGATGTCGGCGAAACAGGCCGTCATCGCGGCCATCCCATCCTCGACGATCGCGCGCGCCAGCGTCTCTTTGGAGTCGAAGTGGTAGTAAAGCGCGCCTTTGGTCACCCCGACCCGGTCGATGATGTCGCCCAGGCTGGTGGCTTCATAGCCGACGTCGGTGAACAGGCCAACCGCGGCGTCGATGATTTTCTGCCGGGTCAACTCAGACCGGGCCTGCCGCGCCATGCCTGCACTCCTCCGAAGTCCGCCGTCGCCGCGGCGCCCCGGTGAGCGTAACAGCGCCGCGCGGTCAGGGCGTGTCGGCGCGCAGGGGCACCGTGTTCACGGCCATCGCGGTGCGCCGCTTGATGAACTGGGTCATGTACCCGGCCCGGTCGGGCGGCGCCACGGCGGACAAGACCAGCAGCCACAACTGCTCGAAGTTCGCGAAGAAGGTGTGGGAATTCGACAGGTCGCTGGCTTGGCGCAGCCCCATGTACAACGCGACGAGCAGCCGTCCCGCCGCGTCGGGCGCCACGTCTGCCTTGACGTCACCCTCGGAAATCGCGCGCTCGAAGATGATCGCGAATGCGTCGATCCATTCGCCGAGCAGTTTCGCCTGCACACCGTCGGCACGACCGACGCTCTCGACCAGGTTCATTGCGGCACGGCACACCTCGTCGCTGAGGTCAAGTGTGGCAACGAGATACGACATGTCGATCAACGTCTCAAGACCAGAGAGCCGACGCGAGAAGGCAGCCTTCGCGGCGACCCGGCCTCTGTCCAGTTGTTCCTCGATGATCGCCAGTGCCAATGCGTACTTGGACCGGAAATGGAAATACATCGCGCCCTTGGTGACCGCGGCATTGGCGAGAATGTCGTCGAGGCTGACCTGACTGTAAGGCCGATGCGCGAACTGATGAGCCGCGGCATGAAGAATCTGCCGACGTGTGAGGTCGGCTCGCTTATCGCTCGGTTCGGTCACGTGACGCTCGGAATACCTTTACGGAATACGGACTTTCTTTGAGGTATTGTGCCACTTCGGTCTGCACTTCGGTCAATGGACCCGGTCGGTAGACGAATGGTGACCGTGTTCACCGCCGTCGGCGTCGGATCCACCGGCCGCCTCGGTGACGGGAAATCGCATCGGAACTCGACCGGCAGCCAAAAGCCTCTCGGTCGCATCGTGAGGCAGCGGCCGCGACAGCAGAAAGCCCTGAGCGCGGTAGCAGCCGTGGGCCACCAGTGTCTGAGCGGCCAGTTCGGTCTCCACTCCTTCGGCGACCAAAGTGAGATCGAACGCCTCGGCAAGTCCGATGATGGCGCGCACGATCGCCAGATCCCCGGCGTTACTGCCGAGTTCACGCACGAAGCTCCTGTCGATCTTGAGTGTGTCGACAGGCAGGTCCTTGAGGTAAGACAGCACGCTGTAGCCGGTGCCGAAGTCGTCGATGGCAACTTGCAAACCCAGCGCGCTCAGCCCCGCGAGAGTCGTGCGTGTGGTCTCAATGTCTTGCACCACAACGCTTTCCGTGATTTCGAGGCATAACGAACTGCCGTCGAGCGAATACTCGTCCATGATGTTGGCGACTGTCGATACGAAACCGGCCGCGACGAGCTGCACGGGGGATACGTTGAGCCGCAGAAGCGCATTGTGTCCCAGACCACGTTCGCGCCAGGCTGCGAATTGCGAACATGCTGCCCTGATCACCCAGCGGCCCAATTCGCCTGCGAGGTTGACCGATTCCGCGACACCGATGAACGCGTCCGGCGACAGCAGGCCCCACACCGGATGCTGCCATCGGACCAACGCCTCGAGCGCCAGGATCTCGCCGGTGCGCATGTCCACCTCGGGAAGGTAGTGCAGCGTCAGCGCCCCACTGTCGATCACGTCTTGCAGGTGCAATTCGATGTCGTTGCGGAATTCACTGCGCTTCGCCATTTCGTGGGTGAACACCGCGATCTGATTCCCGCCGGCATTCTTCGCGGCCAGCACCGCCTGATCCGCACGCCGCAGCAGATCCGTTGTGCTGTCTTCTCCGGGAATACCGGTCGCTACCCCAATGCTGACGGTCCGCGTTACCAATTCGCCTTCTATATTGACGCGGTCGCACAATGCGGCGTGCAATTCCTGCGCCAGCGCTTCCGCGTCGTGGATATCGACAGCCGAGCGCGGAACCACCACGAATTCGTCGCCGCCGAGTCTGGCGATCAGCGCGGTAGTACCGACTTTGTCGGAGAGCCGCTGCGCGACGGCCCGGATGAACTGGTCTCCCGCGGTGTGCCCGAGGAAGTCGTTGATGGCTTTGAGACGGTCGAGGTCCAGGAACAGCAGCGCCACCGCAGGAGGCTGGCTCGGTTGCAACCGCCCGTCGAGATAGCTCAGCAGGGACCGGCGGTTGTGCATGCCGGTGAGGTCGTCGTGGTCGGCGAGGTAGCGCAGCTGCTCTTCGGCGTTGATCCGCGCTTGAAGCTGGGCGAACAGCGACGCGATCGCTTCCACCGCATTCAGCTCTTCGGTGGTCCATTCACGGTCGCCGTATTTCACGAAACCGAGTGCCCCGGTGGTGGTCTCACCCGAGACGAGCGGCGCTGCGGCCATGGACGTCTCCACGATGTGGCGGCCCTCTTCGATGCGACGCTGGTAGTCGTTGGTCGTGGGATCCGGACGAATCACCAGCGGCGCTTTGGCGTGCTCAGATACCGCGAACACCGGATCGGCGTTTTCGAAGTAGACCACCGCGAGTGGGTCCGGATCCGGGATGTCCTCGCGCGGTGGCCATTCTGCGATCAGCCGCGAGGCCCGGATCTTGTGGTCGTTGTGCCGCAGAAAGCTCACGTCGACGTCGAAGTACTCGACCATGGTGGCCAGAACGTCCTGACTCACCTGAGCGGCATTCGCCGCCGTCGCCGACATCAGCTTCGTCGCAACGGAGGTGACCAGGACATCGAGGGTTACGGTCACCGCAGCTCCGCAGATCGAAGGTGCGCGTCGGACCGACCGGCAGTCAACGGACGCCGACGGCTCTTCACCGACGGACGCGCTGCGTAGAACATCCGCAGCACCAGCACCGGCGACTCCCCCGTTTCCAGACCGACAAGATCAGCGAACTCGTCTCGCAGCGTTGTCAATTCGGCGACATGGGAGGGCGACAGACTGATGAGCTCGTCAGCGGTGTGGGCGTACAGGAACACCGGCGAGATGGGCTGCACCGCAATGCCATGCTGCTCTGCCACCACCCAAACCGCTTCCAGCGCTGATCCGCCGCGTGCATAGTCCAGCAGCGTACGGCCATGCACGTAGACAACCGCAACGGCGGATGATCCCGCGACACGGTCACGGGTGTCAGCGGCCAAGGCGGCGCCGCCATCCCACGCGGCGAGTTCAGCCATCACATCGGATCGGCGGAGAATGTCGAGCACCGCCCACTGGTTTGCATCGAGTTCCAGGCTCGCAACGTCGATACCCGACTCGGCCGCGTCGTCGCCTGGCCACCGCAGTTCCGAGATCATCTCCGCGTGCAGCTTCGGTGTCAGATAACGGATTCGGTCGGATTCGCCGAGAATCGCTGCGCAAGAGTTGATTTCGGCGGCGTCGGTCAGGAGCCGCAGCCGGCCGCCTTCGCTGGCGGCGGCGGCCGTCAAATCCGCAATTGCGGCGGGGGGCAACGGTTTCGTTGTTCCCGCGTGCCGGTTGGTCGCCCTGTTGCGCATGGCATCGGCCAGCGCGGACAACCTATCCGGCTGCTCGTCACCGAGGGTCAGCACCGCATGCAGCGGTGAGCCGTTGCCGCCTTCCGATATCGACACCGGACCGAGAACGCCTTGCGCGGCCGCGGCGACACGCGCATTGAACACGGCCGCGCCCAGGGCGACTGCGCTGGCGCGAAGGCCGACATCCATGGTCGACGTGTGCTCCGGCACGAGCGACACACTGACCGAGTGGTCGCTGAATTCGATTTTCCACGGCTGTGCGTTCCCGCCCGATGGTGCCCGGATGGCTGCGGCAGCAACGGATTCCGCAACGCGCTCCGGCTCTGCCGTCTCAGGCGCAGAGGTCGACGGAGGTGGCGTCGGGGTGGGCCGTGACAGCGGATCGTCGAGGTTGCACAGCGCGGCTGCGACGTCGACGCGGATTCGTCCCGACGGAAGGGGTTCGCCGAGTCCTATCCGGCGGATGGCCTCCGCGATCGTCCCGGCGCCGACCGCGACGTCGCCGGCCAGTTGAGGCCAGGTGAACAGCGTGTGGCCGATTTCGAGCAGCGATGCTGCGCCGCGTGAGGAGAGCGCGGCACCGTCGATCAGGCGCAGCAACTGTGCAACCCTGTCCGCGCCTCCAAGCGAGCCGATTCCTTCGCCGTCGATATCCCCTATCAGGCCGTGAAAAATCGGGCGATCGGGTTGGAGGTCAAAGCGTTCCACGTCGACCAATCCACGGTCGCTGGTCGCCATCAGCACCGGTCGACGGCGGGCCCGCGCCGCCAACCGCACACCGGCCTTCATCTGGAACGAATCACATTCCTCCACAACGATGTCGACACCGTCGACGAATTCGTCGAGAGACTCCGGCGTGATGCCGCAGGGCATCACGTCCACCGAAAGATACGGGTCGACCTCCGCGATGCGACGGGCTGCGACTACCGCCTTGCTCAGGCCGAGGTCGAGGACGGTGGCCGGCACCCGGTTGAGATTGGTCAACTCGAGATCGTCGAAGTCCGCCAGCCGCAGCGATCCGCACACTCCTTGCAGCGCAACGGTGTGCGCGATGGCGTGACCGACGCTGAGCCCCACGATTCCCACGCGCAGCGCGGCGAGCCGCTCGTGCTCTGCGGCGGTGATGAGGTTGCGGTTGCGGTCCAGTCGCACCAGCCGATACCCACGCGGACCCAGAATCGCCGCGAGCGTTCGGCGCCACGGGAAGTACGCCCAGCGCGTCGGCTCGGTGGTCACCTCGGGTGGCGGCGAGGGCACGATGCCGGCGAGGGTGCGCTTCTGTTGCGCGACTGTGTCGACCACGTCGATGCGCTCGTCGGCGCGCAGCCGCGTCAAGAGCGCATGGTCGTCAGCATCGCCGGCGTCGAGGACGCGCGCGCGGTGCTCATCTGGGTCAGGCGCCTGTGTCACAGCAGATGTAGGGTGGCATGCGCACGTCGCCGTGTCGAGGCGGCCCGCGCTCGTCAGTACCTCGAGTCGCCGGTCGAATTTGCGCCATGGCGACGGCTAAAGGGTGTCGTAATGGTCGCCCGCCGCGTTCGGAAAAGCACCCGTCAATAATGGCGATTGCCGGAATTCCGTCGCAGCATAACCGCAATACGTTGTGGTGGTAGCCGCGCCAAGGGCACCGGGCTGTGGAAAACTAAAAGTATGAAACTAGCACTAATTACATACCCTTCGCATCTAGATTTGCATTAACCGAACTATTAGAATTAGCCCGGGATTTATGCCTGGTCATTATGAAAACATATGACCCTCGGGGTGCGAGTTGATGCAGGGAGCAAAAGTCGTCCACCCCAGCCAACCCGCGAAGGAGATGAGTAATGCCGATCGCATTCTCGCAACAGCAAATCACGAATTTCCAACTCAGCGAGCGACTGTGCTGGCATGACGACGAAACGGGCTACCGCCTCATGGTGTCTCAGCCCGGCGTGGATCCGCAGTTGTGGGAGCAGTACGGCGAAGGTGCCGTGCACAGTTACCGGCGCCACGGCGTCGAATGCGCCCTCGACCAAGCCGCTCTGGAGAGCGGAGACGACACGATCATGTTCTTCGCAGCCCTCGACGCCGACGACACCGTGGTTGCCGGGGTGCGCGCGATCGGTCCGCTGAGCTGCGCTGACGACTCGCATGCCGTCGTCGAATGGCAAGGCCAACCCGGGCAAGAAGCCGTACGCAAGATGATCGAGGACCGGATTCCCTATGGCGTCCTGGAGATGAAATCCGCCTGGGTCGGCGAGAAAGTTGCGCACAGCCAGCAACTGACCGAGGCCATTGCCCGCAGCGGATATCACATCGCCACGCTGCTGGGCGTGCAGTTCCACATGGCCACTGCCGCCGCCTATGTCCTCAACCGATGGCGGTCGTCCGGCGGCGTCATCGCCCCCATTCCGGCGGCGCCGTACCCCGACGAGCGCTACCAGACCAAGCTCATCTGGTGGGACCGGCGTACCTTCATCCGCCACGCTGCGCCGCACCAAGCCGCCAAGATGCTCATCGAAAACAGTGCGATCCGAAGTAACTTTGCTGCCGTCGCCGAATCGACGCGCTGAGCCTCGTCCGAGGCGGCCGGCCTGCCGGTGAGTCTGGGCAGGGGTGGGCGACTGTCCGGTGCCGTTGGCACTAGGCATAACATCGCCTTACATGGCAGCACCCCATCGCGACGAGCCGCAGGACAAGCCCGCACAAACGTCTGCCGACAAGCCTTCCCGGGTGCAGGCGGTGCGGTCGGCGGTCATTCGCCCGTTCGCTCGCACGGGTCGCTACTACGCCCAGTCCTGGCGCGACTACCTCGACGGTAAGCCCAGCGAGCTGCCGATCGCCCGGCCTACCGTGTCGCTGGCCGCGCAGGCGTTGCGCGACGAGATCGTGCTCAGCGGGCTGCGGATGAGCCGGCCGGTGAGCGAACCGGTGGCCTTCGAGCGGATCACCCAAGAGGTGACCGCCGCGTTGCAGTTCTATGGCGACAAGGGCTGGCTGGACGCGCCCGAGGGCTTCTTCGCCGCGCCGCCGGAACTGACCGACATCGGACTGCGCGAGGTCAAGCGGCGCAACCGGTCCTACCACCGGTTCGCATTCGATAGCGGCTACGAACCCTACGACGGCGAGCCCGGCCGCGAACGCTGGCTGTCCTACACGGCCAACAATCGTGAATACGGCTTGATGCTGCGGCATGACGAGCCGCGCCCGTGGCTGGTGTGCGTGCACGGCACAGAGATGGGCCGCGGCGGAATCGACCTGAGGCTGTTCCGCGCCTGGCACCTGCACGAGGACCTGGGCCTCAACGTCGTGCTGCCGGTGCTGCCGCTGCACGGCCCACGCAAGCGCGGGGTGCCCAAGGGCGCCGTCCTGCCCGGCGAAGACGTGCAGGACGACGTGCACGCGGCGGCGCAGGCTGTGTGGGACATCCGCCGGGTGCTGTCGTGGATCCGGTTGCAGGAGCCCGAATCGCCGATCGGGCTGGACGGCATCTCTCTGGGTGGTTACATCGCGGCGCTGGTGGCAAGCCTCGAAGACGGCCTGACGTGCGCGATCCTCGGTGTCCCGGTGGCCGATCTTGTCGACGTCCTGGCCCGTCACTCGGGGCTGAGCAGTGACGACCCGCGCCGCGAGACGATCCGGATGGCCAGACCGATCGGTCGGATGGTGTCACCGTTGTCGCTGACACCGAAAGTGCCGATGCGTGGCCGCTTCATCTACGGCGGTGTCGCCGATCGCCTGGTCCACCCGCGCGAGCAGGTGGTGCGGCTCTGGGAGCACTGGGGCCGCCCCGAGATCGTCTGGTATCGCGGCGGCCATACCGGATTCTTCCGCTCTCGGCCGGTGCAGGACTTCATCGAGGCGGCCCTGGTTCAGTCGGGGCTGCTGCACCGCTGAGGGGGTCCGTTACAGCAGCGGCCGCGGATCGAAGGTCACCCGGACCCGCTGCACACGGCCGTTTTCCAGGTGGCACCAATTGACGACGGGCACCGGGTCGCCTCCTTTGGGGTGGAGGTGAAACCAGGTCAGCACGTCGCTGTCGTCGGCGATCATCTTCTCCACCGAGACGCCATCGAGGGCTTGCGCGAACCGGGCGAGCGACGCGACGTAGTCGTCGGCTCCGCTCGCCGACCCCAGCGGCCCGGAGAATGTCACATCATCGGCGAGAATCGACCGCAACCGGTCGAAGTCCTTGTCGTTCCAGCTGTCGAAGTAGGTCTGGGCAATCGTCATAGGTTCCATGCCCTCATGGTGCGTCGGTTCCCGTCCATAAGTCCAAGATATGATCCTTATGCGATCCATAATGATTGGTTATGGAACTTCACCAGTTGGAATACTTCGTCGCGGTCGCGGAGGAGAACAGCTTCACCAAGGCAGCGGCCAGGCTGCATGTCGCGCAGCCCGGGGTGAGCACACAGATCCGCCGGCTGGAGCAGGAGCTCGGACAGACCTTGTTCGACCGCTCCGGCCGTTCTGTGCGGGTCAGCGACGCTGGCATCGCGATGCTGCCGCTGGCCCGGACCGCATTGGCGGCCGTCGCCGAAATCCGTAGCATTGCAAACGAATTCAGTGGAGTGCTACGCGGCCACGTCGCGGTGGGAATGATGACGTCGTGCCCGCCCGGCGTCGTCACCGCAACACTGGCGCGGTTTCATCACCGCCACCCCGACGTACGGGTCACCCTGATCGAAGCGCCGACCGCCGAGCTGGTCGCCGGTCTGCGCGACGGGTCGCTGGATCTGGCCGTCATCGGGTTCTCCTCTCCGCCGGGCGGCCTGCACGTCGAGGTGATCAACGACGACGTCCTGGTGGCGGCGGTCGACCCGGCTCACCCGCTGGCCAGGCACGGCACTGTGTCGTTGCGCCGTCTGGTCTACTACGACCTCATCTGTCTGCCACGGGGGGCCGGCATTCGGGCCAGCCTGGACGAGGGGTGCGCGCACACCCGGCTCACCGCCCGGGTCACCCTCGAGGTGAGCAATCCGGAGGTGGTCGCGGACCTGGCGGCGCAGGGACTCGGGGTGGCAGTGCTGCCAGAGTCGTATGCGCGCACCCGCGACGACGTGCGGCTGGTGCGCATCGTGCGGCCGGTGCTGCGCGGAGGAGTCGCTGTCGCGTGGCGGGCGGACCGCCGGCTGTCTTCAGCGGCCGCGGCGCTGGTGCGGCTCTGGCCTCTTCCCGCAGCCGCTTCCCGGGCCGACGCTACTGCAGCACACCGGCCAGCAGGCCGCGGCGTGGCCGGGCGCTAGCGGCCACCTGCAGCATCTCCTCGACGGTGGCGAACTTGTCGCGCGGCCGGCCGTCCGCGCGACCGCGTTCGATCTCGGCGCGATCGATGGCCTGCCAGCCCGTCCGGTCGATGACCTCAGGCTGGCGCGCGCGCAGCAGCCGGTCCAACGCCCGAGGGCCTGCCACCGGATCGGCGAGCCTGCCGGCGTTGTAGTCGTCGACGAGCGCGTTGACGGTCTCTTGGGCGCACGACTTGTTGGTGCCGATGAAACCTGTTGGCCCCCTTTTGACCCAACCGGTGACATAGCTGCCCGGCATCGCCGAACCGGTCTGCGGGTCGAGCACGCGGCCGCCCCGGTTTGGCACCACGCCCGCGTCGTCGTCGAACGGCAGACCCGGTACCGGCCGGCCGCGGTAGCCGATCGAGCTCAGCACAAGCCCAGCGGCGACGTCGCGGACCGTGTCGGTGCCGGTGACCAAGAACTCGATGCCTTCGGCGCGCCGACGCCCGCGCACCCGCGACGGCGTCATGCGGTAGGCCAGCCGGACCACCGGCGCGTCGCCGTGATCGTCGTGAACGTCAAGGGAGGCCAGTAGTTCGAGCTTGTGCCGGGTGAGGCGATCGGAGCAGTGGGCGAGATCCGCTCGGACCAGCTCGTGGTCGTCGGCGCTCAACGCCACCCGCGCGGCATTCGTCAGCCCGATCATTTCCGGCAGGGTGAACGCCGACGCGGCCGGGCCCCGACGGGCTGCGACCAGCACCTCGCGCACCTTGCTGCCCGCCAGTGCCGTCAGTGCAGCACGCGAAATATCAGTGGCGGCAAGCTTTTTAGGGTCTGCGGTGAGCAATCGTGCGACGTCGAGCGCGACGTTGCCGTTGCCGACGATAACCACGCGCTCGTGGTCCAGCGGCACGTCCAGGTCACGGTAGTCGGGGTGGGCGTTGATCCAGCCGACCAGTTCGGTGGCGGTGGCGGTGCCGGGCATGCCGAAGCCCTCGATGTCCAGGCGCCGGTCTGCCGATGCGCCGACTGCATAGACCACCGCGTGGTGGTGGCGCAGGAGCTCTTCGTGCGAAAGATGCTTTCCCACTTCGACATTGAGATAGAAGCCGAACCCGGGCTGGCTGGTGATCCGGTCGAACAGCCGCGTCACACGCTTGGTGGTCTGGTGGTCGGGCGCCACGCCCGCGCGGACCAGGCCGTACGGCGTGGGCAGCTTCTCGAACACGTTGACCCGCACGTCGGGTTGGGTCAGCAACTCGTCGGCGGTGTACATCGCCGCGGGACCCGATCCCACGATGGCCACCCGCAGCGGGCCGCGCCGCCGGATCGCCGGCGCCTCGATGACGGGCGCGAGTTTCGATGTGAGAGGCAGCTTTTCGCCTGGCGGCCGAGGCGGATAGAACGACGCGTTGAGCTCGACGAACGGCAACTGCTCAGCCGTGAGCCGAGTGTCCGGGGCGATCGCACCGACCGGGCAGGCCGATACGCAGGCGCCGCAGTCCACGCACGCGTCCGGATCGATGTGCAGCATCTCCGCGGTGGCGAAGCCGGGTTCGTCGGGCGTCGGGTGAATGCAGTTCACCGGGCACGCGTAGACGCAGGACCCGTCGCTGCAGCACGACTGGGTGATGACGTGCGGCATCCGATTACGCCGCCGGAAGGTGCTGGCGCTGCGGCTCTGAGCGGTAGCGCGACGGCCGGCCGTCGATCTTGCAGAGCCGCCACATCAGCCGCGCCGGCCGGTTCATCAGGCCGACCTCGTGGCACAGCATGCGGACGTCACCGAACATGTCGCGCAGCCACTGCCGCGAGTCGGGTGAATCGAAGAAGAGCTCCTTGCGCACGGAGCGCGGGATGTCGAACTCTTTGAAGAACTGCCGCGGCGGCACCGTGATCGCTTGGCACAGCACCCTCATGATGATCGGCACGTGAAGCGACAGCCAGAACTTCGGCCGCCGGCGCATGTGCGGGACGCGCTTGCGCAGGTATTCGTGCGCGAACGAGATGTGGCGAGCCTCCTCGGCGACGTGGATCGCCATCACCTTCTCCATGATCGGGTGCAGTGACTTGCCCTCGCGAAGGATGTTCTTCTGCGCGTGGTCGATCGGCTCCTCCCCCGCCAGCACGCCGAAGAAGAACACGATCGGAAGTGGCCCCGCTGCAAGCGGAATCAGCGGCGAGATCCACCGCAAAAGCCTCGGCATGCCCGGCACGTCGACGCCGATGCGGTTGACCATTTCCTGGAACATCATCGTGTGGTTGCACTCCTCGACCGACTCGTGCAGGCAGTACCGGTACTCCGGCGACCCGTTGGGCACCCAGAACGTGTACTGCATCAAGCCGCGGACCAGGATGCTCTCGAAGTGCAGGCCCACCTTCGCGACGTTGGCCTGACGCCACATGCCGATCGCGATCTGCTTCTCCAGCGGTTGGGCCTTGTACCACGGGTGCCGCCCGAGCGGGTCGGTGGCCGGCAGCACCCACCGGGGGTCGTTCTCGGTGACGGCGAACGCGGGGTCATCCCAGTCGATGTCGGTGTACGGGTTGAAGTTCCGGCGCACCGAGCCCTCGGAGAGGACGGCCAGGGTGTCGACGTATTCGCGGTCGGCCGGGTTGCCAGGGTCGACCTCCATGTTGCGCTTCCACCGCTTGATCACGCGCGTCCGAGCCATTCGTACCCTCCCCTATGAGGTTTACATCGATGCGCTTTATGTCCAGAGACGGTACCGCGGGTACTGGGTAACTGTCTAGACCTTGCGCCGTCGTGTGGGCGACGGGCACTTGACGCATGTCACGTGATCTAGGTCACTGCCATGGCTAGTCGGGGATGTAGTCGAAGGTATCCGGGTGGGCTCCGGTCCTGCCGTTTTCACCGCGGTCGAGTCCGGAGATCGCCTCCACCTCGTTGTCGCTGAGCTCGAAGTCGAACACCTCGAAATTGGACCTGATGCGCTCGGGCGTCACCGACTTCGGAATGACGATGTCGCCGCGCTGAAGATGCCAGCGCAGCACCACCTGGGCGGGCGACTTGTCCACCGACGCGGCGATCCGCATGATCACCGGGTCGTCGAGCACCTTGCCCTGCGCGATCGGCGAGTACGCCTCGGTCGCGATGCCGTGCTCGCGGTTGTAGTCGCGGACCTCGTCGTTGGTGAAATACGGGTGGATCTCCACCTGGTTCACCGCGGGCACGGTGTCGGTTTCGTTGAGCAGCCGCAGCACGTGATGCGGCTGGAAGTTCGACACCCCGATGCTGCGGGCGCGCTTGTCCTTCGCGAACTCTTCGAGGGTCTTCCAGGTCGAGACGAAGTCGCCGTCGTAGAGCGTCGGAAGCGGCCAGTGGATCAGGAACAGGTCGACGTAGTCCGAGCCCAATTTGCGCAGCGTGTCGTCGAACGCGCGGCGAGCGTCGTCGGGCCGATGGAACCCGTTGTTGAGCTTGCTGGTGACGAACACGTCCTCGCGGTCCAGGCCGGCGTCGCGGATGCCCTGCCCCACGCCTTCCTCGTTGCCGTACATCTGCGCGGTGTCGATGTGGCGGTAACCGATTTCCAGCGCGGTGCGCACCGCCTCGGCGGTGTCCTGCGGCTCGATCTGGTACGTGCCGAAGCCCAGCTGCGGAATGCGGTTGCCGTCGTTGAGGTCGATCAGTGCCACAGTGCTCATACGGAGGCTGTGCCCGATAGCCGACGGCCACAAACGCTTGCCTAACCTGGACCCCATGGCGCAAGCACTCACGATCCCCGACTCGATCAAGCCGAAAGACGGCAGGTTCGGATCGGGACCGTCGAAGGTGCGACCGGAGCAACTGCAGGCGCTGGCCACCACCGCGGCGCCGCTGTTCGGCACCTCGCACCGGCAGGCTCCGGTGAAAAACCTGGTGGGACGCGTGCGCAAGGGACTGGCCGAGCTGTTCTCGCTGCCCGACGGTTACGAGGTGGTGCTGGGCAACGGCGGCGCCACCGCGTTCTGGGATGCCGCCGCCTTCGGGCTGATCGACAAGCGTTCGCTGCACCTGGCGTACGGCGAGTTCAGCTCCAAGTTCGCAAGCGCGGTGGACAAGAACCCGTTCGTGGGCGAGCCGATCATCGTCAAGGCCGAGGCGGGCAGCGCGCCGCAGCCACAGTCGGACCCGTCGGTGGACGCCATCGCCTGGGCGCACAACGAAACGTCGACCGGCGTCGCCGTCCCGGTGCGTCGGCCCGCGGATTCCGGCGGCGCGCTGGTGCTGATCGACGCCACTTCTGGCGCCGGCGGTCTGCCCGTTGACGTGTCACAGGCCGACGCTTACTACTTCGCGCCGCAGAAGAACTTCGCCAGCGACGGTGGCCTGTGGCTGGCCTTGCTCAGCCCGGCGGCGCTGGAACGCGTCGAGTCGATCGCCGCGGCCGGCCGCTGGGTGCCGGACTTCTTGTCGCTGCCGATCGCGGTCGAAAACAGCCGCAAGGACCAGACCTACAACACTCCGGCAATCGGCACGCTGGTGCTGCTGGCCGAGCAGATCGACTGGCTGTTGGACAACGGTGGACTCGAGTGGGCGGTGAAACGGACCGCCGACTCGTCGCAGCGGCTGTACTCGTGGGCGGAGGCGACCTCGTACACCACGCCCTTCGTCGCCGACCCCGAGCTCCGCTCGCAGGTCGTGGGCACCATCGACTTCGCCGACGAGGTCGACGCCAACGCAGTGGCCAAGACGCTGCGGGCCAACGGCATCGTCGACACCGAGCCGTACCGCAAGCTCGGCCGCAACCAGCTGCGGGTGGCGATGTTCCCCGCCGTCGACCCCGACGACGTCAGCGCGCTGACCGCGTGCGTGGACTGGGTGGTCGAGCGGCTTTAGCGCGTGTCAGCGCCGCTTGCGCCCCGTCCTCGTCTAAAGTGCGCAGCTGACGGGCATGTCGTGACAGCCCGGAGGAGGTCGGCATGCGAGAACTCACGGTGGTCGGCCTAGACGTCGACGGCAAACACATCATCTGCGAGAGCAAGCACTCGGGCGAGAAGTTCCGGCTGCGCGCCGACGACCGGCTGCAAGCCGCTGTGCGGGGCGAGGTCGCTCGCAACCGCCAGCCAGAAGTCGACATCGAGGTCACAAACGTGCTCAGTCCCAGGGAGATTCAGGCCAAGATCAGGGCGGGTGCGTCCGTCGAGCAGGTCGCCGAGTCGGCCGGGGTGGACGTGTCCCGGGTGGAGCGGTTTGCGCACCCGGTGCTGTTGGAGCGCTCCCGCGCGGCTGAGCTGGCAACCGCATCGCACCCAGTGCTCGCCGACGGGCCCGCGGTGCAGACCCTGCTCGAGACCGTGGCCAGCGCCCTCGTCGCGCGCGGCCTGGACCATGACGCCACGTCGTGGGACGCCTGGAAGAACGCCGACGGCCACTGGACCGTGCAGCTGACCTGGCAGGCGGGCCGCTCGCGAAACGTCGCGCACTTCCGGTTCACCCCCGGCGCGCACGGCGGCACGTCGACTCCGCTCGACGACACCGCCACCGAGTTGATCGACCCGAACTTCGAGCGGCCGCTTCGCCCGGTGGCAGCGGTGGCCCAGCTGGACTTCGAGGAGGCACCCGCCGAGGAGCCGGCGCCGACGCCCGAGCCGCCCGCTCAGCCCGCGCCGCCTCGGGCACGGCGCCGCAGGCCCGCCGTGCCGGCGTGGGAGGACGTGCTGCTCGACGTTCGCTCCGGCAACCACTAGACGGCGATGGCGAGCAGCGCCAGCCACGCGATCAGCACACCGGCGCCGCCGCCCAGCACAAACCACCTCAGCACCGGGACAGTCCGCCACCCCCACAACGTCGGCGCGAGGCCGCCGACGGCGATCAGGTTCAGCGCAACAGTCAACAGCGGATGCACCCGCGACACGCCAAGGCTCAGCACCACGACGGCAGCCGCAGTGACGGCCGCGACGAATCCGGCGACCGTCAGCCCTGTCCCCCACGGCGTGCGCGCAAGGTCGTCGTCGGTCATCGGCCGAGCCTAGCCCGCTCGTAGAACGCCAGCGCCGCCGCTGTCGCGACATTCAGCGAGTCGGTGCCTCGCGACATCGGAATCCGCACCCGAATGTCGCTGGCGCACATGGCTTTTCGGCTGAGGCCGGGGCCTTCGGCGCCGACCAGGATTGCCACTTTCTCATGTCGCAGACTGGCCATCGCGTCGGGCAGGGCCACGGCGCTCGAGTCGGGTGTCATCGCCAGCACGTGAAAGCCCTTGTCGCGCAGGGTGTTCACATCACCAGGCCAAGCCTGCGCACGAGAGAACGGCACCAGCAGGACATGACCCATCGACACTCGCACCGCGCGTCGGTACAGCGGATCGGCACAACCAGGACCGAATACCACCGCGTCGACGCCCAGTCCGGCCGCGTTCCGGAAGAGCGACCCGAGGTTTTCATGGTCGTTGACACCCTCGAGCACCGCGATCGTGCGGGCGTCGGCGATCAGTTCGAGCAGCGGGGGCATCGGCGGTCGGCGTGCCGCCGCCAGAACCCCGCGATTGAGGTGGAAGCCCACCACCTTGGCCATGACATCGGCGTGCACCCGGTAGTACGGGACGTCCACGCCGGCGAGGTCGTCGCGAAGCTCGCCGAGGCGCCGGTCGGTTCCGAGCAAGGCGAACGGGCGAAAGCGCGAGGCCAGCATCCGCTGCACCACGAGCACGCCCTCACCGATGACCAGGCCCTTGCCGCTGGGCAGATCGGGGCGGCGGTCGATGCTGTTGAGGTCGCGGAAGTCGTCGAGGCGCGTGTCGGCGGGATCGGCGACGTCGATGACCTGTGCAGCCACGGCCGAACACTATGACAGTGGGCTAGGTTTGGTGCCGATGAGCACCGACGGGAACCCGGACCACGACGTGAAGCCGCCTCCGCTGCCCGATGCTCTGCTCGACCCCCGTCCGGTGATCGCCGTGTGCACGCTGGCCTGGATCGCCGCGGCGATCGCGGCTTTCACTGTGCCTGAGCTGCAGACTTGGCGGCCGGTCACCGTCGCCGGCCTCGGCGTCGCGGCATTCGGCACGTTGCTGTATTTGTGGCAGCGTCGCGCGGCCCGCAGCGGATCGCGCGGCGCTCAAACCGGCCTGTACTGAAGAACAGGAGGCACCAATGGCCGCACCGCTGTTGCAAGCCCAGATCGACATCGACGCTCCCGTCGAGAAGGTCTGGCAGTTGATCACCGACTTCCGCCGGATGCCGGAGTGGAGTCCGCAGTGCCGCATGATGAAGCCGCTCGGACCGTTGCGTCCGGGCACCCGGACCGTCAATCTCAACCGCCGCAACCGGCTGTTCTGGCCGACCACGAGCACGGTCATCGAGGTTGTGCCGCAACGCAAATTCGCGTTCCGGGTCAACACCAACAACACCGTCTGGAGCTACGAGCTCGAACCGACCGCCACCGGTACCCGCGTGGTGGAGTCGCGGCACGCCGAAAATGGTGTGAAGGCGGCGTCGAACATGTTGGTCAACATGTTGTTCGGCGGAGTGCCCAGTTTCGAGCAGGAGCTGCTCGACGGGATGAACGCATCGCTTGCCAAGATCAAAGCGGCGGCCGAAAAGGCTTAGCCCTGTTGAGGTTCCACTAGATCCAGCACGCCGTCGTCGAACGGGTCATAGCGCGGCGAACCATTGCCGGGGGGTGCCGGAGTGTCCGAGTGCGCGCCGCATCCGTATTCGGAGTCGACGACGTGGCCGTCGGCGGACATCTCGTTGGCGCACACGCCGAACATCCTGCCGAGCGAGCCCGCGAGTGGAAGGTAGAACGCGCAATCACGGCAGACCCTCCGAACGGACCGCGCCATCGGCGACTGCGGGCCGTAGTCGCCGTCGTGCCAACGCTGCGCGGCCGCGGCGCGCCCGAACGCGCTGAGCACCTGCCGCCGCCCCAGACCGAGTTCCACCGCGACGTCGTCGACGGCCGGGTCGCCGGTGAGAACGTAGCCGGGTTCGAGTCTGGGATCGTCGCGCGGCGGGGCGAGCAGGTCGCCGGGGCCGAGGTCGCCCGGCCGGATCCGGTCCTGCCACGGCACCCACTGCGGGGCCAGCAGCGCCGTCGGCCCGGGCACCAACACCACCTCGCTGATGGTCGCGTGGTCGGCGCCCGGATGCGCGGCCACCACCACCGCCCACTGCCAGCCGCAATAGCCGGGCAGGTTCGCCAGGAAGCGATGGGTGGCCGCGGTGGCGTCGTCGAACGTCACGCCGATGTACTCGCCGACGGTCTCACCGCTGAACTCGACGATCGCCGCGCGGGCCTGCTCGACCGCGCCGGCCAGCACGTCCGCGGCCGGCGCTTCGGTGGCCTGCGCGTCGGCCACGGTCACGTCGTCCATTGCATCCCCAATAGTGCCCGACGCACCCGCCCGCAGCCACACCGGCTAGCTGCGCCACCGCGTCCGCCCGATAGTGGACAATCGACGCTGTGAGCGGACCGCGGCGAGACGCCCTCGGCGGTGATCGCGGCGGTGATCACCGGTATTACCCACCCCGGCCGGCTCCCGACGCCGACGAACATCCCGGCATGGCCAACTACCCCACCGACGGCGTGCCGTACCGCCGGGCTTCGCGGTCATCGATGCCCAGCGGCAACCGGTATCTGCCGCCGCTGGACGAGCCGGCAGGCCAGGGGTATTCGCCTCCGCCTCGCTCCGGAGTATCCGACGGGCAGAAGGTCACCGTGACCCGGGCAGCTGCGATGCGCAGCCGGGAAATGGGTGTGCGAATGTACGGGCTGTTCCATCGGGCGGCCACCGCTGACGGCGCCGACAAGTCCGGCCTGACCGCGTTGACCTACCCGGTGATGGCCAACTTCGCAGTCGACGCCGCGATGGCCGTCGCACTGGCCAACACACTGTTCTTCGCGGCCGCGTCGGCCGAAAGTAAAAGCCGGGTGGCGCTGTACCTTCTCATCACGATCGCGCCGTTCGCGGTGATCGCTCCGCTCATCGGTCCGGCGCTGGACCGGCTGCAGCACGGGCGCCGTGTCGCGCTGGCCATGTCGTTCGCCTTCCGGACCGCGCTGGCGGTGATCCTCATCGCGAACTACGACGGCGCCAGCGGCAGCTTCCCGCCGTGGGTGCTGTACCCGTGCGCGCTGCTGATGATGGTGATGTCCAAGTCGTTCAGTGTGCTGCGCAGCGCGGTCACACCGAGGGTGATGCCGCCGACCATCGACCTGGTGCGGGTGAACTCCCGGCTCACGGTGTTCGGGTTGATCGGCGGCACGATCGTCGGCGGCGGCATCGCCGCGGGTGTCGAGTACGTCTTCACCAAGCTGTTCGGCCTGCCCGGCGCGCTGTTCGTGGTCGTCGTCGTCACGGTCATCGGCGCCTACCTGTCGATGCAGATTCCCCGCTGGGTGGAGGTCACCGCGGGTGAGGTGCCGACCACGCTGACCTACCACAGCCACAGCGCGCCGTTGCGCCGAGACCGCGAACCCCGGCCTGCCAAGCGGGCCAAGCCGCGACAGCCGTTGGGCCGCAACATCATCACGTCGCTGTGGGGCAACGTCACGATCAAGATGATGGTCGGGTTCTTGTTCTTGTATCCGGCGTTCTGGGCCAAGTCGCACGACGCGACCGGGCTGGAGCAGGTGGCCATGCTGGGGCTGATCGGGGCAGCGGCCACCGTCGGCAACTTCGCGGGCAACGGGCTGAGCGCGCGGCTGAAGTTGGGCCGGCCGTCGATTCTGGTGGTGCGCTGCACGATCATCGTCACTGTCGCCGCACTGGCGGCGGCGTTCTTCGGCAACCTGCTGTTCACCGCGATCGCGGCGCTGTTGACGTCGGGCTGCAGCGCAGTGGGCAAGGCGTCGCTGGACGCGTCGCTGCAGGACGATCTGCCGGAGCAGTCGCGGGCGTCGGCATTCGGGCGTTCGGAGTCGCTGCTACAGCTGGCCTGGGTGGCCGGCGGCGCGACGGGCGTGTTGGTGTACACCGATCTGCGTGTCGGGTTCACCGCGATCTCGTCGTTTCTGATTCTCGGCCTGGCGCAGACCATCGTGAGCTATCGCGGCGACTCGCTGATCCCGGGCTTCGGCGGCAACCGGCCGGTGGTCGCGGAGCAGGAAGGCAGCACGCCTGCCGGCGCGATGGCAACACCGCAGTGACCCGCGCCCTGACGGCGATAGGCGCCGTCATCGTGGTGTGCGGCGTTGTCGCCGTTGGCATTTGGCTTGTTGTGCGCGGCCATCCGCCGGCGCGACCGGAGATCAGCGCCTACTCGCGCGGCCAGCTGGCTCGGGTGGGACCGTATCGGTACTGCAGTCCGATCGACCTCAACGACTGCGAAAATGCCGGAGCCCAAGGCGAATTGGCCGTGGACGACCGCAATGTGGTGCAGCTGTCGGTGCCGCCCTCGATCGGGCGCACGCCGTGGCTGCTGCGGGCCTTCTACGACGATCCGCGCGACACCTCGCTGCAGGTCTTCCGACCGAATTCCCGCCTGGCGGTGACGATCCCGACCGTCGGCGCCGCCGGGGGGCGGCTGAATCGGGTGGTGGTGCAGATTCTGACGTTGGTGTCCGACGAGAAGGGTGATTTGTTCCCGATGCCGCACGCCGAATGGTCGGTGCGGACGGCCTGGGCTTAGCCCAGCGGTGTGTGACCCGGCGGCACCTGCTCCCCTTCCGCCGGCGGACCAGGCGGTGTCCCGTCACCAAAAGGCCTGCCGCCCAGCTCTTCTCGACCATGCGGCGTCAGCCAGTTGGCGAGGTCCGGCCCCTTGGGCACGATGCCCGTCGGGTTGATGTCCTTGTGGACGATGTAGTAGTGCTGCTTGATCTGGACGAAGTCGATGGTGTCACCGAAGCCGGGGGTCTGGAACAGGTCGCGGGCGTAGGCCCACAGCACCGCCATCTCCGAGAGCTTCTGGCGGTTGCACTTGAAGTGGCCATGGTAGACGGGGTCGAACCGGGCCAGCGTGGTGAACAGCCGCACGTCGGCCTCTGTGATGGTGTCGCCCACCAAAAACCTTTGGCGGCTGAGTCTTTCGGACACCCAGTCCAGCGCGGTGAAGAGCCGCTCGTAGGCCCGCTCGTAGGCTTCTTGTGACCCGGCGAACCCGCAGCGGTACACGCCGTTGTTGATTTCGGTGTAGATGCGCTGGGCAACCTCGTCGATCTCGTCGCGCAACGGCTCGGGGTACAGGTCGGGAGCGCCGTCGCGGTGGTATTGGCGCCATTCGGTGGACAGATCGAGCGTGATCTGGGCGAAGTCGTTGGTCACCACTTCACCGGTGCGCACGTCGACGATTGCCGGAACTGTGATGCCTTTCGGGTAGTCCGGAAACCGCTTGAAGTAGGCGTCTTGCAGCCGCGGGATCTTCAGCACCGGGTCGACGCCACCGGGATCCAGGTCGAAGGTCCAGCTGCGCTCGTCGTGCGTGGGACCGCAAAAGCCAATGGACAGCACGGGTTCCAGACCAAGCAGCCGGCGCACGATGATGGCCCGGTTGGCCCACGGGCACGCCCGCGCGACGATCAGCCGGTAGCGGCCGGGCTCCACCGGATAGCCGTCACGACCGTCGGCCGTGATGCGGGTGGTGATGTAGTCGGTGTCGCGTTCGAACTCGCCGCCACTGGCGACATAGGCTGCCATGGCTTCAGGATGCCCGGCGAGTGCCGGCTTAATCCACGCCTCCCCGTCGCGGCCATGCCTCGAGTCACCACTCGGCGCGCGGTCAGGCGTCCAGTTCGCGTGCTACCCGCTTGAGCGTCTCCGCGACCATGTGGCCAGTCTTGCGGTCCGGATAGCGGCCTCTGCGAAGTTCCGGCTGCACCTTGCCCTCCAGCAGCTTGATCATGTCCTCGACCAAGGCGTGCAATTCGTCGGGCGTGTGCTTGTGCTCGTGCTGTGCCGCTTCCCGACGCGTGCGCAGCGGCGACGGCGGCGGGTCGATCAGCTTCAGGCTCAACGCTTGCGGGCCTCGCCGCCCCGTCGCCACACCGAACTCCACCCGTTGGCCGGACTTGAGCGCCTCGACGCCGGCGGGCAGCGCAGACGAGCGGATGTAGACGTCCTCGCCGTCCTCTTGGGACAAAAAGCCGAAGCCCTTCTCCGGGTCATACCACTTCACCCTGCCGGTCGGCACTTGTCTCACCTGCTTGTCTCGACGGTCACTCGCAAAGATCGCGCCCCGCACAGTCGCAGGACGCGATGAGCAAATCCTACTCGGCTCACCCAGCGCGAAGCAGCCCCGTTTGGTCGGTAGGCTGGGGAAACCCCCTGGAGGAACTGATGAGCCGCTTGGGCGAAGAGCCGATACCATGCGCTTGATACTGAACGTCATCTGGTTGCTCTTCGGCGGCCTGTGGCTGGCGCTGGGATATCTGCTCGCGGCCGTCATCTGCTTCGTCCTGATCATCACGATCCCGTTCGGTTTCGCCGCCCTGCGGATTGCGCTGTTCGCCTTGTGGCCGTTCGGCCGCACGATCGTCGACAAGCCCGGCACCGGCACCGGCGCGCTGGTGGGCAACATCATCTGGCTGGTGCTGTGCGGCGTGTGGCTGGCGATCGGTCACGTCGCGACCGCGATCGCGCAGGCGATCACGATCATCGGCATCCCCCTGGCGCTGGCCAACCTGAAGCTGATCCCTATCTCGCTGGTGCCGTTGGGCAAAGAGATCGTGCCGGCCGACGACGCGAGGTCGTGGATATGACGGTCACCGCCCTCGGTCTGCCGTCGGTGCGCCCGCACCGAGCGGCCGCTGGCGACGCCCCCGCCGACGGACCGCTCGTCGACCGCTTCGGCCGCGTCCACACCGACCTGCGGGTCTCGCTGACCGACCGCTGCAATCTGCGATGTACCTATTGCATGCCTGCCGAGGGCCTGGACTGGATGCCGGCCGAACGGCTGCTGCGGCCCGACGAACTGCTGCGCCTCTTGCAGATCGCGGTCACGCGTCTCGGCATCACCAGTGTGCGATTCACCGGCGGTGAGCCGCTGCTGTCCAAGAACCTGGAAGAGATCATCGCGGCGACGGCCGAGCTGCGGCCCCGGCCGGAGATCACGCTGACCACCAACGGGATCGGCCTCGCGACGCGCGCCGAGCGGCTGGCCGCCGCGGGGCTGGACCGAATCAACGTGTCGCTGGACACCGTCGACGCCGCCCGGTTCGCGGCGATCACCCGGCGCAACCGGCTGCCTGACGTGCTCGACGGACTCGCGGCCGCGCGCGCCGCGGGACTGGATCCGGTGAAGGTCAACGCGGTGCTCGATCCGGTAACCGGCCGCGACGACGCCGTCGCGCTGCTGCGGTTCTGCCTGGAGCACGGCTATCAGCTGCGGATCATCGAGCAGATGCCGCTGGATGCCGATCATCGCTGGAGCCGCGGCGAGATGCTGACGGCCGACGACATCCTGACCGCACTGCGGCGCCATTTCACGCTTGCAGCCAACCCTGGGCCGCGCGGCTCGGCGCCGGCGGAGCTGTGGCTGGTCGATGGCGGCCCTGCGACGGTCGGGGTGATCGCGTCGGTGTCGCACGCGTTCTGCGCCGCCTGCGACCGCACCCGGTTGACCGCCGACGGACAGGTGCGCAACTGCCTGTTCGCGCGCAACGAGACCGACCTGCGCGGACTGTTGCGCGGCGGTGCCGACGACGCGGAGATCGAGGCCGCGTGGCGTGCGGCGATGTGGGCGAAGGCGGCCGGCCACGGGATCAACGACCCCAGCTTTGTGCAACCGGCACGACCGATGAGCGCGATCGGCGGCTGAGATGACCGACGTCACGACGACGATCCAGGTGACGGTCCGCTACTTCGGGGCCGCGCAGGCCGCCGCTGGCATGGAAGCCGAAGTGCTCGCCGTGGATCCCGGGGTGACTGTCGCCAGTCTGACGAACACCCTCGCAGCGCGCGATCCCCAACTGGCCGCCGTGCTCGCACGGTGTTCGTATCTGTGCGACGGGGTGGCGGTGCGCGACCCGTCGCTGCAGCTTCGCGCAGGGCAGACCGTGGATGTGCTGCCGCCGTTTGCCGGCGGCTGACGTGATTTCCGTCACATCACGGAATAGTCACAGATTGGCTTCGGGGCGGTGTCGGCCGCAAGCGACCTGCAGGTACGCCGTCCCTTCTTGGGGCTTTCCCGTTTGCCGGGGACCGAAACGCCGTAGGCGCCTGAAGGTGACGAATTTCCCGTAAACCGTTACGGTCTTGCGCAGGCCGGCCCACCCCAATGCGGTTGGCCCTCCTTCCCTTTCGCGCCGAGCTCCATCCGTGAGGGAAGGACACGACGACACCGTGGATGGAGGCGGGGGACCCAATCGGTCCACCGACACGGACCCGGAGCCCACGCGGCTCCTTGGGGTGAAGCCGGTTCTTCCGGCCGGGCGACCTCTCTTGCCCGAACCCGACAGCTGACTCCGCAGGCGCATGTAGAGAGGACGAAACTCGCGCATGAGTGGACGGCATCGCAAGCCCACGCAATCCAACATCAACGTCGCGAAAGTCGCCTTCACGGGCGCAGTCATCGGAGGAAGCGGCCTGGCGCTGAGCGCCCACGCGGCCGCGGCCACCGACGGCGAATGGGACCAGGTCGCCCGCTGCGAGTCCGGCGGCAACTGGTCGATCAACACCGGCAACGGCTACCAGGGCGGTCTGCAGTTCTCGCCGAGCACCTGGAGTTCCGCAGGAGGCAGCGAGTTCGCCCCGTCGGCGCACATGGCCACCCGCGAGCAGCAGATCGCGGTCGCGGAGCGTGTGCTGGCCCGTCAGGGCCGCGGCGCCTGGCCCGTGTGCGGCACCGGCCTGTCCGGCGCCAGCCAGCGCAGTGTCACGCCGCGGACGGCCAACCAGGTGCAAACGCTGGACGCAGCCACGCCGCCGGAGGGTCAGTTGCCCGCCCCGGAGGCCCCGGCTCCCGAGGCACCGGCTCCCGAGGCACCGGCCGCTGACGCCGGGCCCGCGCCCGAAGCCCCTGCTCCGGTCAACGAGGCACCGCCGGCTCCTGAGGCGCCGCGCGCGCCCGAAGCTCCGCCGGCCCCCGAAGCGCCCCCGGCTCCCGAGCCGGTCATCGAGACGGTCGACGCACCCGTCGCACCGGCAGATGTCGTGCTGCCGGCCGTGGACCAGGTGCCCGCGCCTACCGACGGCGTGATCGTCGACGCCGCGGCTGCGGTCGACACGCCGCCCGCCGGCGAGGCCCTGGGCGTCGCTGCGCCCGACTCGGCCGTCATCGAGCAGACCTCGCTCGAGGTGCCGCTCGCTCCGGCCGACCCGGCGCCGCCCGCACCGCTGCCGGCGGATATCCCGGCTCCGGCCTACGACGCCGCCAACCAGTTCATGACGGACGGCAAGCTGCCCACGCTGCCGCAAGGCATCCTGCAGCAGGGCGCCGGCTCTGGCTACCTCAAGGACCTGTGGGGCGCGATCAGCAACCAGGACATCGCGCTCAACGACGCACTGCTGGGGCTCGCCCAGCAGGCCGCGCCCGCGGACGCGCCGACCCCGGCTGCCGGCTAAGACAGGTCAGGCCGAACCGACCCACTCGTCGCTGCCGTCGGCGAAGAACTGGTGCTTCCACACCGGTAGCCGCGCCTTGATGGCGTCGACCAGCTTGGCGCACGTCTGAAACGCGGCGGTGCGATGGTCGGCGGCAACCGCAGCCACCAGCGCCGCGTCACCGATGGTCAGCGTGCCGACGCGGTGGCTGGCGGCCAGCGCGCGCACGCCGGGGCTGTCGCGGGCGATGTCAGCGAGCACCTCGGCCAGCACGTCCGGAGCGGACGGATGCGCCGAGTACTGCAGCCGTGTCACCGAGCGGCCGGCGTCGTGGTCGCGGATCACGCCGGCGAAACCCACCACCGCGCCGGCCGCGGCATGCGCCACCAGCGCTTCGTGCTCGGCGAGGTCGACGGGCTGCTCGGTGATCTCGGCGCGCAGAACCTCTGTCATCCGTGGTCCTTTCCGCGCAGCTGGTCCAGCGCGTGATCCAGCACGTCGGCGAGCACCGCGAGGCCGTCGCGGACGCCGCCGGGTGAGCCCGGCAGATTGACCACCAGCGTGCGGCCGGCCACCCCGCACAACCCGCGCGACAGCACGGACGTCGGCACCTTCGGCAGCCCCGAGCGCCTGATCGCGTCGGCCAGCCCGGGGATCTGGTAGTCGAGCACTGCAGCCGTCTGCTCGGGTGTCGCATCGGTAGGTGAGATCCCGGTGCCTCCCGAAGTGATGACCACGTCGACGGTATCGGCGACCGCGGCGCGCAAAGCCGCACCCACGGCGTCGCCGTCTGGCATCACCGCCGGCGGCGGCACGGTGAAGCCGCGCTGCGTGAGCCAGTCGAATATGATTGGGCCGCAACGGTCTTCGTATCTTCCGGCCGCGGCGCGCGTGGACGCAATCACCACTCGAGCCGACCGCGTCATCTGGTCCAGCTGCCGCTGCGCCCGCCTGCTTTGTGCAGCACCCGCACGTTGTCGATGCGCGCGGCCCTGTCGACGGCCTTGATCATGTCGTAGAGGGTGAGGGCCGCGACGCTGACGGCGGTCAGCGCTTCCATCTCGACGCCCGTGCGATCGGTGCTGTGCACAGTCGCGGTGATCTCGATACTCGACGGGCCGATCTCGAAGTCGACGTCCACGCCGGTGAGCGCGAGCTGATGGCACAGCGGGATCAACTCGCTGGTGCGCTTGGCCGCCTGGATGCCGGCTACCCGTGCGGTCGCCAGCGCGTCACCCTTCGGCAGGCCGCCGGTGGAGATCAACCCGACCACCTCCGGCGTCGTCACCAACACTCCGGCCGCGACCGCAGTGCGCTTGGTGACGGCCTTGGCGGTCACGTCCACCATGTGCGCCGCTCCTCGTTCGTCGAGGTGCGAGAGTCGGCCGGCGCCGGAAGCGCTCATGGGCCCAGCTACTTGTTGACCACCGTCACCGGATGGGTGTACGGGAGCTCGTCGGCGGGCAGGGGAAACGTGACGTCCCCGAACGGCGACAACGCGCCGGTGCGGTCGGCAGCGAGCTCGCTGACGGCGTGGTCGTTGTCGCCGTCGAGGGTCGGCCAGCCGGGATCGACGTATCGACTCTTCGCGGATTTGTTGTCTGCCACGGCCCCATTCTGACAGGCGTTACGGCGCGTCGCGACACTGACCGGCTGCTTTAGGCTGGTCAGCAATGAGCAACAACACCCCGCGCCTGCCGCTGGGTGCCTGGCTGGCCGACCTGCCCGATGACCGGCTGGTCCGACTGCTGCAACTGCGCCCCCACCTCACCCAACCGCCTCCGGGCAGTATCGCCGCGTTGGCAGCGCGGGCCCAGGCGCGCCAGTCGGTGAGGGCCGCCGGCGACGACCTGGACTTCCTGACGCTGGCCGTGCTCGATGCGCTGCTGGTGCTGCAGGCCGACGCGGCGCCGGTGTCCGCAGCCAAGGTGGCGGCGCTGCTCAGTGACCGCGTGCCATTGAACGCGCTCTCCGAGGCTCTGCAGGAGCTGACCGACCGCGCGCTGGTGTGGGGCGAGGGAAACCTTCGAGTGGTTGCCGAGGCGCCCGCGGCGCTGCCCTGGCATCCCGGTCAGGTAACGCTGGAGCAGGACATACGCGACGCCCACGACATCATCAGCGCGGTCGACGGGCTCGACGATGCGCAGCGCCAGTTGCTGGACCGGCTGGTGTCCGGCTCGCCGGTGGGTCGCACCCGCGACGCGGCGCCGGGCACTCCACCGGACCGGCCGGTGCAGCGGCTGCTGGCGGCCGGGTTGCTGCGGCAGGTCGACGACGAGACCGTGATCCTGCCGCGAGTGGTCGGACAGGTACTGCGCGGTGAAGAGCCGGGGCCGGTGAGCCTTATGGAGCCGACGCCCGCGGTGCGTTCGACCTCAATGGTCGACGTCGACGCGGCCGCTGCCGGCGCGGTGCTGGATATGCTGCGCGAGATCGAGCTGCTGGTCGAAACCCTCGGCGCCGCACCGGTTCCCGAGCTGCGCAGCGGCGGACTCGGAGTGCGTGAGGTGAAGCGGCTCGCCAAGGTGACCGGCATCTCCGAGCAGCGGCTCGGGCTGCTTCTCGAGCTTGCGGCGTCTGCAGGGCTGATCGTGTCCGGCATGCCGCACCCAGAACCGCTCGACGGCGACGGACCGTACTGGGCACCCACCGTGCAGGCCGACCGCTTCGTCGAGTCGCCGCCCGCGCAGCGCTGGCACCTGTTGGCGACGACGTGGCTGGAGCTGGCGTCGCGTCCGAGCCTGGCGGGCCGCCGCGGGCCGGACAACAAGCCGATCGCCGCGCTGTCGCAGGCACTGTTTTCCACCGCGGCCCCGCTGGACCGTCGGCTGCTGCTGTCGCTGTTGGCCGACTTGCCCGAGGGAGCGGGCCTCGATGCCGCGGAGGCGTCGCGATTGCTGCTGTGGCGGCGGCCGCGGTGGGCGCTGCGTTTGCAACCTGGACCGGTCGCCGATCTGCTGGAGGAGGCCACCGCGCTCGGGCTGGTGGGCCGGGGGGCGTTGACGTCGCCGGCGCGGGCGCTGATTTCCGGCGCGTCCGAGGACGAGACCGTCGCCGCGATGAAGCGCATCCTGCCCGCGCCGATCGACCACTTCCTGGTGCAGGCAGACTTGACCGTGGTGGTGCCGGGTCCGCTGCGCCGCGAGCTGTCCGACCAGTTGGCGGAAGTCGCCACCGTCGAGTCGGCCGGCGCCGCGATGGTCTACCGGATTTCCGAAGCATCGATCCGGCGGGCACTCGACGTCGGCCGCACAGCCGCGGGGCTGCATGCCTTCTTTCGCGAGCACTCCAAAACCCCTGTGCCGCAAGGACTTACCTATTTGATCGACGACGTGGCGCGCCGCCACGGTCAGCTGCGAGTGGGTGTCGCTGCGTCGTTTGTGCGGTGCGACGACACCGCGCTGCTGGCCCAAGTGGCCGCTGCACCGTTGGCCGAGACGGTGCAATTGCGGCTTCTCGCCCCGACGGTCGCCGTGGCGCAGGCGCCGATCGCCGACGTGCTCAAAGCGTTGCGCGACGCCGGGTTCGCGCCGGCGGCCGAGGACGCCACGGGGGCGGTCGTCGACCTGCGGCCGCGCGGAGCCAGAGTGACTGACGTCCCGCAGCGTCGGCCGTACCGCAGCCCGCCGCCGCTTGCCCCGCAGACCCTGGAAGCGATCGTCGCGATGCTGCGCAAAGTCGCGGCCACTGCGCCCGCGGTGCGCGTCGACGCCGGCACCGCGGTGCTGCTGTTGCAGCAGGCCGTGCGTGACCAGGCCTCGGTGGTGATGGGCTACGTCGACCCGGCGGGGGTGGCCACCCAGCGGGTGGTGTCGCCGATCAGCGTGCGCGGCGGCCAGCTGGTGGCGTTCGACCTGGCGTCGGGCCGGGTGCGCGACTTCGCCGTGCACCGCGTCACCTCTGTGGTGTCGGTGGACGACGGATAAGTCGGTAGACGACGGATAATGGGTGAAATGACCGACGGACCCCTGATCGTGCAGTCCGACAAGACGGTGCTGCTCGAAGTCGACCACGAACTCGCCAACGAGGCGCGCGCGGCGATCGCCCCGTTCGCCGAGCTCGAACGCGCACCCGAGCATGTGCACACCTACCGAATCACGCCGCTGGCGCTGTGGAATGCCCGTGCCGCAGGCCACGACGCCGAACAAGTGGTCGACGCGCTGGTCAGCTATTCGCGGTATGCGGTGCCGCAGGCGTTGTTGGTCGACGTCGTCGACACCATGTCGCGCTACGGGCGGCTGCAGCTGGTCAAGCATCCCGCGCACGGGCTGACGCTGGTCAGCCTGGATCGCGCGGTGATGGCAGAGGTGTTGCGCCACAAGAAGATTCAGCCAATGCTGGGCGCGCGTATCGACGACGACACGGTGATCGTCCACCCCAGCGAACGTGGCCACATCAAGCAGATGCTGCTCAAGATCGGCTGGCCCGCCGAGGACCTCGCGGGCTACGTCGACGGCGAGGCCCACCCGATCAGCCTGCGCCAGGAGGGCTGGCATTTACGCGACTACCAGGAGGTGGCCGCCGAGTCATTTTGGGCCGGCGGCTCCGGCGTGGTCGTGCTGCCGTGCGGCGCCGGCAAGACGCTGGTCGGCGCGGCCGCGATGGCCAAGGCCGGTGCCACCACGCTGATCCTGGTGACCAACACGGTGGCGGGCCGGCAGTGGAAGCGCGAGCTGATCGCCCGCACGTCGTTGACCGAAGAGGAGATCGGCGAGTATTCGGGCGAGCGCAAAGAGATTCGGCCCGTCACGATCGCGACCTATCAGGTGATGACGCGCCGGTCGAAGGGCGCCTACCGGCACCTGGAGCTGTTCGACAGCCGAGACTGGGGCTTGATCATCTACGACGAGGTGCATCTGCTGCCCGCGCCGGTGTTCCGGATGACGGCGGATCTTCAGTCACGGCGCCGCCTGGGCTTGACTGCGACGTTGATCCGCGAGGACGGCCGCGAGGGCGACGTGTTCTCTCTCATTGGGCCGAAGCGCTACGACGCGCCATGGAAAGACATTGAGGCGCAAGGCTGGATCGCTCCGGCGGAGTGCATCGAGGTGCGTGTGACGCTCACCGACAATGAGCGGATGCTGTACGCCACCGCAGAACCCGAGGAACGCTACCGGCTGTGCTCCACGGCGCATTCGAAGATCGCGGTCGTCAAGTCGATCCTCGACAAGCACCCCGACGACCAGCGGCTGGTGATCGGGGCATACCTCGACCAGCTCGAGGAGCTGGGCGCCGAACTCGACGCACCGGTGATCCAGGGTTCCACCAAGACCGCCGAACGCGAGGCCCTGTTCGACGCGTTCCGCAACGGCGAGGTGTCGACGCTGGTGGTGTCGAAGGTGGCGAACTTCTCCATCGATTTACCGGAAGCCTCTGTAGCCGTTCAGGTTTCGGGCACGTTCGGGTCACGCCAGGAAGAGGCGCAGCGACTGGGCCGGCTGCTGCGGCCGAAGGCCGGCGGTGGCGGCGCCTACTTCTACTCGGTGGTGGCCCGCGACAGCCTCGACGCCGAGTACGCCGCACACCGGCAGCGGTTCCTGGCCGAGCAAGGCTACGGATATGTGATCAAGGACGCCGACGACCTGCTGGGCCCGGCGATCTGAGGGTCCGCGCGACTGCAGCACGCTAAGGGTCATCGTCGTCTCCGAGTCGAAAGTACCGCTCGGGGTGCCAGTACCCGTTGGTGCGCGGTTTGCCGAAGTCGAGATGCGGCGGCGGCAGCCATTCGGTGACGCCGTCGGCGTTCTTGTGGGTGGTCCAGCCCTGTTCGTCGAGCAGCTTGTGGTCGGGCCCGCACGCAAAGGTCAAATCGTCGATGTCGGTGCGATGGCTCTTGGCCCACTCGGTGACATGATGCACCTCGCACAGGTAGCCGGGTGCGGTACAGCCCGGGCGACTACAGCCACGGTCCTTGGCGTGCAACACGATTCGCTGTGCCGGGGACGCGATGCGTTTAGTCTCGCCGAGATACAGTTCGCGGCTGGTGTGCTCGTCGTATATGCGTAGGTAGTGACGAGCGTGGCTGGCCATGCGGATCACATCGGCCATCGGAAGCCACGATCCACCCCCGGTGTGGGCAAGGCCGGCGGCGGATTCAAGTTCCTGCAAGGTGGTCGACACCACGATGCTGACCGGCAGCCCATGATGTGACCCCAACTGACCAGAGGCCAGCACGCTGCGACACATTGCCACGAGCGCATCATGGTTGCGCTGGGCGGTGCTGCGGTGATCCTGCTTGATCGCTTCTTCCGATGGGCTGCCGTCCACGGTCGGGGACTCGTCCGCCGGATTGCACATAGCCGGCGCCGCCCACTTGCCCAGCACGGCATCCAAGCCGGCGCGGGCTTCAGGCGTGAGCCACCCGCTGATCTTGCTCATTCCGTCAGTGTTTTGGCGCCCGATAATCAGCCCGCGCCGCTGCGCCCGGTCGGCGTCGGTGAAGATGCCGTCGGGATTGAGGCAATCGGCGAGCTTGTCGGCCAGCACCGCGAGCTCGTCGGGGCGAAACTTCGCCGCCACTCCGGCCAGCTCCGCTTCGGCACGCATCCGGGTCGACTCGTCGATCCAATCCGGAAGTTGATGGAAGAAGCGGCGTATCTCCCTCACATGGTCAGCGTTGAGCACCCCGCCGCGCTGCCCGGCAGCGGTGCCCGCCCACGCCGGCGCCAATCGCTCGCCGGTCAGCGTCGACCGTTCGCCGAGCATCTCGGCGTCGGCGATGCGCCGGGCCGCTTCGGCGGGCCGGATGCGCAGCCGCTCGGCCAGATACCTCTTCAACGACCGGCCGATCTGGTCGGCGCCGGCCGTCGCCGCGATCCGGTTGATGGCCTGATGCTCGATGATCGGTAGCCGACAGCGTCCCGACTCCACGGCATCGAGCACCGCACACAGGTCCGGCAGCGCCAGCCCGTCCAGCGCCACCTCCGCCAGCTCGGCCACCGCGGCGCGGTACCGTTCCACGGCTGCGAACACCGCATCTCGCCCGGCTTTCGAACGCATGGTCGAATGATAGCCGCGACGACCGACACATCACGCGGTCATCCACCGCTGAAAAGGTCTGTGAATAAAGCAGTTTCAATGACCGCGGTTTGTCAGGCCGTTGTGCTAGCGCAGCCCGTGTAGGTTCACCCTCGTGGCTGACCTGATGAACCGCCAGATCGTGCTGCGCCGCCGCCCGACGGGACTGGTGCAGCCCGACGACACCGAACTCGTCACGGTCCCGGCGCCCGAGCCCGCCGACGGCGAGGCGCTGGTCCGCACCACCTACGTCGGCATCGACGCTGCCGTCCGAACGTGGCTCAACGACCAACCGGGCTACCTGCCTCCCGTGCAGCTGGGCGAGGTCATCCGAGCAGCCGGCATCGGTGAGGTCGTCGCGTCCCGGTGCCCGGCATACCAGGTCGGCGACATCGTCACCACGCTCACCGGCTTCCAGGAGTACGTGCTCATCCGCGACGACATCTTCACCACCCCGATCCCCGGCGAAACCGACCAGCTCGCGATCATGTCGGTGTACGGCCCCACCGGCGCCACCGCCTACTTCGGCATGACCGACATCGGCCGGCCGCAATCCGGTGAAACCGTCGTGGTTTCGGCAGCCGCAGGCGCCACCGGGTCGATCGCAGGCCAGATCGCCAAGATCGCGGGCGCCCGGGTGGTCGGGATCGCCGGCGGACCGCACAAGTGCCAGGCCGTGGTTGACGACTTCGGCTTCGACGCCTGCATCGACTACAAGCACGACGACGTGCCCGCCGCGCTCAAGCAACACTGCCCGCGCGGGGTGAACGTGTACTTCGACAACGTGGGCGGCCCGATCCTCGACGCGGTGCTCGGCCGGCTCGCGCACAAAGCGAGGGTGGTCCTCTGCGGTGTCATCTCCAGCTACCTCACCGGCGAACACCCAGGCCCGGCCAACTACGTCAACCTGCTCGCCAGGACCGCGCTGATGCAAGGGTTCAACGCGCTCGACGAATGGGGTCGTTTCGACGAAGCCTTCGCCGCGCTTCGCCAATGGGAGCACGAGGGCCGACTTGTCCACCGCCAGACCATCTTCGACGGCATCGAGTCCTGCGTCGACGCGCTCAACGGACTGTTCACCGGGGCCAACATCGGCAAGACGCTGGTCAAGGTCGGCGAGCCTGCGACGGCCTAACTCAGCGCCGGGATCACCTCGCGCTCGAACAATTCGATGCCTGAGCGGTCGTAAGCGGCTTCGGGGAAGTACACGATCGCATACTCGCATCCGAGATCACGGATGGACCGCAGCTTTTCGATGACCTGCTCGGGTGTTCCGGTCGCGGCATCGGTGCCGGTCGCGGCAAGCATGGCGTCGGTCGCTTGCTCACCGACGTGCGCAACCAAGCGATCGCGGATCCGATTCATGCGATCTTTGAGGTCTGCCTCCGAATCGCCAAGTACGCCAGTGAAATTCGCCGACCGCACGATCGCGTCGAAGTCCGTGCCGACATCACGGCAGTGCTGGGCCAGGATCTCCGACTTGCGCTTGAACGCCTCCGGCTCGGGCGTGTAGTTGGTGTACTGCGCATACCTGGCCGCGATCCGCAGGGTCTTCTGCTCACCACCGCCGGCGATCCACAGCGGAATACCGTTAGGCTGCAACGGTTTCGGCTGCACTATCGCTCCGTCGGACTGGTAGTGCTTGCCGGAGAACGTCACCGTGCCGTCACGCCATGCGTCGCGCATGATCTGCACACCCTCGTCGAGCCGGGCCAGTCGCACACCGGCTGACGGAAACCCGTAGCCGTAAGCGCGCCACTCGTGTTCGTACCATCCGGCGCCGATGCCCATCTGCACGCGGCCGCCGGAGATGACGTCGACGGTTGCGGCCACCTTCGCCAGGTAGACCGGGTTGCGGTAACTCATCGCCGTGCACATCTGGCCGAGCTTGATCCGCGACGTCGACGCCGCGTACGCGGCCATCAGGCTCCACGCCTCGTGGGTGGCCTCGGCCGTCGGCACCGGCACGGTGTGGAAGTGGTCGTACACCCACAACGAGTCCCACGCCCCCTCGTCGGCATAGCGCGCGAGGCCTGCCATCACTTCCCAATGTTGCTCCGGCGGAATGCCGACGAGATCCAGACGCCAGCCCTGCGGGATGAACAGCCCAAAACGCATACCTGCAGACTCTAAGTGCCCACAGGCGGGTATACCTAGATGTCGAAGGCGAAACCCATGCTGACCATCGTGATCGTCGTAATCGTGGCCCTGCTCGCGGTGGGGTTGGTAATCGAAGAGCTTTTCCGCCTGCGAGATTGGTTGAACAGACCGCCGCGCAGCAAGCCACCTGATGAGTGAGTCCGTCGCGTGGCCGCGACTAGCCTGTTGTGCATGGCGCTGTCGAAGCAAGAACGTGAAGAATTCCTGGCCCAGCCGCACATCGCGGCCTTGTCGGTGAGCGCGGGCGCTGATCGCGGACCGCTCACGGTGCCGATCTGGTACCAGTACACGCCGGGCGGCGAACCGTGGGTGCTGACGGGCACGGGGTCGCGCAAGCACCGGCTGATCGAGGCGGCTGGGTGCTTCTCGCTGATGGTCGAGCGGCTGGAGCCCACCGTCCGGTACGTGGCGGTCGACGGTCCGGTCAGCCGGATCGAGCCCGGCACCGACGAGCAGCTCGTCGAGATGACCAAGCGCTATCTGGCCCCCGAGAAGGTCGAGCCCTATCTCGAGTTCGCCCGCCGCGAGCACGGTGACAGTGTGGCGATCTATCTCAAACCGCAGCACTGGCTCTCCGCGGATCTGGGTGAGGCGTGACGTGAGCTCGCGGCACACTCTCTTCCGGATCTTCTATCGGCTCGGATTCACGCCGTGGGACGGCCACCCGATTGCAAGCAGCCTGCAGCAGCTGGTCGCTGAACTTACACCCGGCTCTGCGCTCGATGTCGGCTGCGGTACCGGCGACACCGCAATTTATCTTGCCGAGCACGGATGGCAAGTCACCGCAATCGATTTCGTTCCGAAGGCCGTCGAGACTGCCCGCGCAAAAGCCCGTCAGCGCAACGTGACCGTCGATTTCCGCCACGCCGACGCAACCCGCTTGTCGGACGAAAACCTGGGCACCAGGTTCGACTTGATCGTCGACAACGGCTGCTTGCACGGCATGAGCGACGCCGACCGCGACAGCTACGTCCGTGAAATCACCACAGTGGCCGCTGCGCAGGCACGCCTGCTACTCATCGAGTTCACTCCGGGCGGCTCCTTCGCCGTCCCAGGCATCGCACAGGACGAAATCGAACGACGCTTCGCCGACGACTGGACGCTCGTGCGGAGCGGCGACGAATCATGGGCGAAGAACCTGCGCTTCTACCTACTGCAGCGCCGCTGAGTTCTTCCGCAGTCCACGCAACGCCTGAGCCCAAGCCGCCACTTCGTCGAACATGCGGTGCAACACCGACTCCCGATGCTCTGCAGGGGTGAACCGCCCTGGCTGCGTGACGTCGTCCAGCTGAAAGTCGGTGAAGAGCCCCAGCGACACCTGGCTGCGCACACATGCCACCTTGACTTCGGCCAGTGTGAGCCGCAGGTGCTCGACAGCCCTTGTGCCACCGTCGATTCCGTAGCTCACGAAGCCGGCTGCTTTGTCGTTCCACTCGGCGAACAGGTAGTCGACGGCGTTCTTCACCGCCGCGGGCATCGAGTGGTTGTATTCGGGGACCACGAACACGAACCCGTCGAAGGATCCGATGGTGTCGGCCCAGCGGCGTGTGTGCTCGCCGCTGTAGCTGCCGATCGCGGCCGGCACCGGTTCGTCGAGCAGCGGCAGCCCGGCGTCGGCGATGTCGACCAGCTCGACCTCGACCGGCTGTCCTTCGAAATGCCGACGCGCACACTGCACCACCCAGTCCGCGACCATTGCGGCACGCCGACGCGGACGCGTGCTGCCGACCACGATCGCCAGGCGCAGCGGAGCGGCTGTTTCGGCGGACATCAGGATCGCCCTCCTTACAACATCTGTTGTAGCAATTACAATGACTATTGTAGTTCGAGTTTCGAGGAGGACACGCATGTCGACACCGACTACCGACGGCGAGGTGACCGTGTTGGTGGAGTTCGACCTCGCCGACCCGCGAAACGCCGAAAAACTGGCCGACGACCTGGCCGACACCATTGCCGAAACCTTCACGGAGCGTGACGGATACATTTCGGCGACGCTTCTGGTCAGCACCGACGGCAAGCGCTTGGTGAACGTCGCGCGCTGGGCCTCAGAGCAACAGTGGCGCGTGGCCACCCAGAGTCCCGACCAACAGTCACCGCCGGCGAATCGCGGCGAAGACCCGAACTGGTTGCAGCGCCGCAGTTCCGACGAACCAGCGGCTCGCGTGCTCGCGCAAGGTGGTGCGTCGCTGGAGCGCGTGACCGCCTTCAAGGCGGTGCGCACGGTGACGCCGGACCGCTGAGCGCCGATGCCGTCGCCACGACCCGACAAACAGCGCGATCTGTTGGACGGCGCGCTGCGGGTGTTCGCGCGTGACGGCTACAGCCGCGCGAGCATCGAGGCTATTGCGGACGAGGCCCGGGTCTCGACCAGAACCATCTACAACCACTTCGACGACAAGGCCGCCCTGTTCCGCGCGGTGATCATCGACAGCGCCGAACGCACCGCCGACCATCAGATCGAGATCGTCCGCCGCCATCTCGCACGCATCGTCGATCTCGAGGAGGACCTCGTCGAGTTCGGCATGGTGTGGTCAGCGCCCGACCCCGCGACCGCAACACATTTCGCGTTGGTGCGGCAAGTCCTCGCGGACATCGCCCACATTCCCGACGACACCATCAAGGCATGGCAGCGTGCCGGTCCGGAACGTGTGCGCGCCGAGATCGGTGTGCATCTGCGCCGCATCGCCCGGGCGGGAATGCTCGACATCCCATCCGGCAAGCATGCGGAACTCCTTGCCGCACACCAGCTTGTCGCGCTCACCGCAGGAGTGGTCGACCGCCCCGGACCCCCGATGTCCACCCGGGCACGCCACCGCGCGGTGCGCGCCGGTGTGCGCACGTTCCTCCACGGCTACGGCGTCCGATTTCGGTGCGATTCCAGGCGCTGAGCGCCGCGAATCGCACCGAAATCGCTCAGCCCAGGGAGGCTGGCGGGTTGAAGCGGTCGCCGTACTTGGCCGCGAGCTCGCGTGCCCGTGCGACAAACGCCTCCTTGCC
Source organism: Mycobacterium sp. NGS35 (assembly GCF_059812855.1). NCBI lineage: Bacteria > Bacillati > Actinomycetota > Actinomycetes > Mycobacteriales > Mycobacteriaceae > Mycobacterium > Mycobacterium sp. NGS35. Next base: position 181,325 of record NZ_JCALDL010000003.1, on the reverse strand, counting down.
CCGGCCGGCCGGGCCTTCGTATCCGACGATGAACTGCGCGGTGCCGCCGGTCCACGGCGGGAAGCCGATGCCCATGATCGAGCCGATGTTCGCATCCGCTGTCGAGGTGATCACACCTTCATCGAGGCACTTCTGCGTCTCCAGCGCCTCGGCGAACAGCATCCGGTCGATCATGTCCTGCAGCGGCGGTTTCGACGACCCGGAGTTGAACGTCTCGCGCAAGCCCGGCCACAGCCCGACCCGCTTGCCGTCGGCGTACTCGTAGAACCCGGCGCCCTTCAACCGACTCGGCCGGCCGATTTCGATCATCTTGTTGACGACGGCTTCGGCGGGGTGCGGCTCGTAGGTGCCGCCGGCCGCCTCCACGCCCTTGCGGGTCTCAGTCGCGATCTTCTGCATCAGCTCGAGGTTCAGTTCGTCGGACAGCTGCAGTGGCGGCGCCGGATAACCGGCCTGTGAACCGGCATGCTCGATCGAAGCCGGTTCCACGCCCTCCCCCAGCATCGCCAGCGCCTCGTTGACGAATGTGCCGATCACGCGGCTGGTGTAGAAACCGCGGCTGTCGTTGACCACGATCGGGGTCTTGCCGATAGCCAGCGTGTAGTCGAACACGCGGGCCAGTGCCTCGTCAGATGTCTTCTCGCCCCTGATGATTTCGACCAGCGGCATTTTGTCGACGGGTGAGAAGAAGTGGATGCCGATGAAGTCCTCTTGGCGCTTGACACCGGTTGCCAGGCCGGTGATCGGCAGCGTCGAGGTGTTGGACCCCAGCAGCGCGTTCGGCTCGACGACGTCCTCGATTTCCTGGAACACCTTGTGCTTGAGCTCCTGGTTCTCGAACACCGCCTCGATCACGAAGTCGACGCCGGCGAGGTCGGCGACGTCGCCGGTCGGCGTGATCCGCTCCAGCAGCGCCTTGCTCTTCTCCTCGGTGGTCTTACCCCGTTGCAGCGCCTTGGCTTCCAGCTTCTCGGAGTAAGCCTTGCCCTTCTGCGCGGCTTCCAGACTGACGTCCTTGAGCACCACGTCGAAGCCGGCTTTGGCTGACACATAAGCGATTCCGGCGCCCATCATCCCGGCACCCAGCACGCCGATCTTCTTGGGCTTGCTCTGCGGGATGCCCTCGGGCCGCGAGCCGCCCGAGTTGATGGTCTGCAAATCGAAGAAGAACGCCTGGATCATGTTCTTGGCGATCTGCCCGGTCACCAGAGACGTGAAGTAGCGGCTCTCGATGCGGCTGGCGGTGTCGAAATCCACCTGGGCGCCCTCGACTGCAGCATCGAGGATCGCCCGCGGCGCCGGCATCGGCGCGCCCTTGAGTTGCTTCTTCAACAGCGCGGGGAACGACGGCAGGATCGACGCCAGCGCCGGCGACGACGGTGTGCCGCCGGGCATCTTGTAGCCCTTCTGGTCCCATGGCTGCGTGTGCGCATCGGGATTGGCCTTGATCCACGCCTTGGCGGCAGGCACCAATTCGTCGACGGAGCCGACGATCTCGTCGATCAACCCGATCTCTTTGGCCTTGTCCGGCTTGAACCGGTTGCCCTGCGACAGCACCTCCATGAACGCCTTCTGAATGCCGAACATCCGCACCGATCGGGTGACCCCACCGCCTCCTGGCAACAAGCCCAGCGTCACCTCCGGGAAGCCGACCACCAATCCCTTGACGTCGGCGGCGATGCGGTGATGACAAGCCAGCGCGATCTCCAGACCGCCACCGAGCGCAGCTCCGTTGATGGCCGCGACGACCGGCTTGCCCAGCGTCTCCAGCGTGCGCAGGTCGCGCTTGATCTCTTCGACCTCGGTGAAGACGTCGCCCGCGTTCTCCGGACCGGCGTTGATCATGCCCTTGAGGTCACCACCGGCGAAGAAAGTCTTCTTGCCGCTGGTGATCACCACGCCGGTGATCGAATCCTTTTCTGCGACAAGCCGTTCCACGGCCTTGTGCATCGACTCCTTGTAGTGCTCGTTCATCACGTTGGCCGAGCCGGTGGGGTCATCGAGGGTCAGGGTGACGATCCCGTCGTCGTCCTTGTCCCAAGCAATTGTGTTCTCAGCCATGCGAATCAAACCCTCTCGATGATGGTGGCCACGCCCATGCCGCCGCCGACGCACAGTGTGATCAGCGCGCGGCGTGCACCGCGGCGCTCCAGTTCGTCGACCATGGTGCCGGTGATCATCGCGCCGGTGGCACCCAGCGGGTGCCCCATCGCGATCGCGCCGCCGTTGACGTTGAGCTTCTCGTCGGGAATGTTGAGATCCTTCTGGAACTTCAGCACCACCGACGCGAACGCCTCGTTGAGCTCGAACAGGTCGATGTCGTCGACGGTCAGCCCGGCGCGGTCGAGCACCTTGCGGGTGGCCGGAGTGGGACCGGTGAGCATGATGACCGGGTCTGAGCCGCTGGTGGCGGTGGCCACGATACGTGCCCGCGGCGTCAATCCCTGTGAGGTGCCTGCCTTTTCGCTGCCGACGAGCACCAGCGCCGCGCCGTCGACGATCCCGGAGCTGTTGCCGCCGGTGTGCACGTGGTTGATCTTCTCCACCCAGTGGTACTTCTGCAGCGCCACGTCGTCGAACCCGCCCATCGAGCCGATCCCGTCGAATGCGGTCTTCAGCTTGGCCAGCCCTTCCATCGTGGTGTCCGGGCGCATGTGCTCGTCGTGATCGAGGATCACCAGGCCGTTCTGGTCACGCACCGGCACCACGGACTTCTCGAAGTAGCCGCCGGACCAGGCCGCAGCCGCCTTCTGCTGCGAGCGCAGCGCGTACGCGTCGACGTCCTCGCGCGAAAAGCCCTCGATTGTCGCGATGAGGTCGGCGCCGATGCCTTGCGGGACGAAGCCGATGCGGTAGTTGGTCTCCGGGTCGGTGGCCCACGCGCCGCCGTCGGAGCCCATGGGTACGCGGCTCATCGACTCGACGCCGCCGGCCAGGACCAGGTCGTCCCAGCCGGAGCGCACCTTCTGCGCGGCGGTGTTGACTGCTTCCAAACCCGAGGCGCAGAACCGGTTGAGCTGCACGCCGCCGGTGGTGTCGGGCAGTCCCGCGGCCAGCACCGCGGTGCGGGCGATGTCGCCGCCCTGGTCGCCCACCGGGGAGACGACGCCGAGGATGACGTCGCTGATCAGCGTCTCGTCCAGGTCGGGATAACGCCGGCGCAGCTCGTCGATCAGGCCGGTGACCAGGTTGATCGGCTTGACCTCGTGCAGCGATCCGTTCTTCTGCTTGCCGCGCGGGGTGCGGATGGCCTCGTAGATGAAGGCTTCTTCGGGCATGACTGATTCCTCTTCAGATGTCGTGAGGGCGGCACATCGAGCAGGCCGGCTCCCAAGAGCGTAGACCTCTGACACCGGAGCCTAGCAGCGACGCAAACCAACCTGTTGGTTGGGCCGCTCAGCGGCCCGAAACCGATCCGGCGCGGCTAGCCTGGCGCGCCGGCGTCGGAGTCGCGCAAGGCGTCCTGCAGGCGATCGAGCGGATCGCCGCGGCCCGGCTCCAGCCGCAAGACCGGTGGCTGACCACGCCCCGGAAGCCAGTCGGGATCGATGCCGCCCGAAGCGCCTGACGCAGCCGCGGGTGGCGGAGGAGGCGGCGGAGGTACAGGTGGCGCGTCGACCGGGGACGGCGGTGTCGGCGACGGTGCAGCGTGCAGCGCGTTGATCTTGCCGAGGAGCCGGGCGGCGGCGGCGTCGCGGATCGCGCGGCGTGCGGGGTCATGGTCGGAATTTCCCGCGAAGCAGCCGGCGGGGGCGGCATCCACCACCGCGAGCGCGTCGCGGTAGCGGTGCTCGGCCAGCGCAGCGTTGCCGTCGCGGGCCGCGTTGTCGCCGTGCGTTTCGCGTACCAACTCCAGGTCGACGCGCACCGGGCAAGACCGGCCGGCGGGGGTGGTGGCCAAGATTGCACTCAATTGCGTGTCGGCCTCCTGCACGTTGCCGTCCAGCGCGGCGGAGTCAGCCGCCCAGAACGCCGCGCGGCCCGGCTCCACGATGTTCACGAATTGGGCAATCTCGAGGTGGTGGCGTAGTCCATCGGCGTCACTGCGGGCCAGGTCTGCGGACGCAGCGTGGCCGGCAAGCACCACCGAAATCAGCTTGGCCGCAACGCATAGCGCGACGAGGAGCACCGGCGCCGAGTAGGTCAGCAGCCGACGGCGCAGTCGTAACCGCGACGGCCCGTTCACTGCGGTCACTGGTCGACCTCCAGGCGCACGACGCGACTGCGGCGGTAGTGGCGGATTGTCACGTAGATTTCGCACAGAACCAGAGTCGCCGCCATCAGCGAAAGAACCCAATACAACTCGACGCGCTCGGCGGATGCCGCGCTCACATTCACCCGCGGGCTCGACGACAGCGCTGTCGCGAGGCTCTGACCGCTGTCGCGGTGAATGTAGGGCACGCCGAGTTGTTGGGCGATCGACGTGAGGCGGGTCTCGTCGATGCCGAACCGCAGCGGAGCGCCGCCCGGCGACTCACTCAGGTACGTCACTGTGCCATCGACTATTTCACCGGGCACCGGCCCGCCGTCCGGTGTGCCGTAACCCAGCACTGCGCCGCCGGCGACGGGAGCCGATCCGATGTCGAAACGGCCCTGCGGTGCACGCGAACCGGCGGCGCCTGAACCGAAGTAGAACACGACGTTCGGTGCGCCCGGGAACTGCTGGGCGGACTGCTCGAGCTCGTAGCGCAGAATTCCACTGGCCCCAGCCGCATTCGTGTCCTGCAGCGCATCCGGTGAAGTCGACGGGTACGACGACAAAGCGGCGATCTTGGGTTTGAGGCTCCAAACATCTTGCGACAGCGGCCAATCCAGATCTGAGTCGGTGGCGAACGAAATAATCGCGAACCGTGCGCCTGGATACCGCTCGACGAGTTCGCCCATGTCCCGGCGGATGCCCGCCATCCGCGCGGCGCCGTCACCGTAGTCCTCGACCCTCGACGCAGCAGATCGGTCGACCACGAAGAACACGTTGGGTGCAGTGTCGGCCAACGAGTTGTGAGGTGCGCTATCTCCAATGACAGGGCGCGCAGCGGCGAGAACCAGCAGCAGCATGGCCACGGTCAGCCCGCCCCAGCGCAGCAGCACAACGCCGAGATGGTCACGGCCACTTCGCCGTAGCGCATGCCGCAGGGAGATGGGGCGGACCGCCACGATCAGGATTGCGCACAACACCAACACCACGGCGGGTAGCACCGGCTCGAATCTCATCTCTGCGACACCGCCAGCGAGACGCACAGCAGCGCGGCCAACACCACGGCGGCGATCAAGGCCGCGTCTGGTCTGTCAGTCATATGCGTTGCGACGATCCCCGGACGCTCGGTGATGCGGTCGAGCACCCGGGTCAACTCCGGATTGGTACCCCCGGCCAGATCGGCCTCGGCGCCGGCTGGGCTGTACGTGTCGAACGTTCCGCCGGTGGCGGCGGCCAACGATCGCAGATTGTCGACGTCAGCGGTTGGCGCCAGCACGCTGACCCGAACCCCGGCCTGACGCGCCATCTGTGTGATCTGGTCGGGGCGAAAGAGTGCTGGCCGTTGCTCATCGACGTCGCGAATAGCGTTGTCACCGAGGAAGATCAGCGAGCGCTGTGGTGATGCTCCCGACGCCGGGAAACCAGCCAGACACAACGCGAGCACGTCCTCGACGCTGCGCGCGTAGTCGACGTACTGCATGGGAGCGCTGAATTCAACTGCGCGGGAACGTACTTCGAGAGTCTGCGCCGGCGAGAGCTGACCCTGCCGCTGCAACGCGGCGAGCCTGGCGTAGCGCGAGAAGGTGTCTGCGGCGTACCGGTAGTCGCGGGTCAGCGGTACGACCCGCAGGCTCGACGAGGTGAGACCGAGCCGATCGTCATCGAATCGCGATGTGCGGTGCGCGAAGTAGTTGAGCAGCCCGGCGGTTGCCGGATCCGTCACGGGCGCACCGACACAGACCATGACGTCGCTCGCCGCGGATTCCTCGGGTGCGAGCGGGCGCGAACCGGCCAGCACAGCCGCAGCGAACACGCCGGTCAGCAAGAGCACCGCGGTCAGCACCGACCACAGCTGGCGGCGCACCACGCGGGCATACTCCGGCAGCCGGGTGACCCGCTCGAGATGCGCGAGGGCCCGTAACCCGTTGCGCTGCAAGGCCGGCCGCTGCATCACCGCGACCGCGACAACCGCGCCCAGCCCGACGAGCCCGACGACCGCGATCGCCCACCACTTCAGCTCCACGACTGGATCAACTCCTCGGCGCGGCGCCCGACGTCTCGGATGTCGACCGTGCTCGCGGTGTTGAACTGCGCATCGTCGAGTGCCGAGACCAGCGGTGCGGCCGGGGCCAGATCACTGGCCGCCAACTGCCCCGCATGCAGATAGCGCACATGGTCGCCGGTGCGCAGGGCCAGGAAGCTGCGCAGGGTGCGTCTCATCGTGGCGGCGGCCTCTGGTGTCGCGACGGTTCCGGCCGCGTGCGCGTCGATCACGCCGCTGATGGTCCGGCTGAACCGGCGCCGGATGACGTAGGAGTGCACGTCGCGGATGAGCGGCATGCGCTGCAGCGTCGACGAAGGCAGCGTCCAGATCACAACGGCTGTGCACCAGGCGACGACGGCAACCACCAGCAGCACCCCCACCAGCAGCCACCACCACGAGTAGGGTCCCGGCCCGCCGAGATAGCGCAGCAGATCACCGGACATTGCCGAGCCTCCTGGTCATGTCGACGACTTTGGCGCGGATTTGCTCGGTGCCGCGAATCTTGGTGTACGGGATCGCATATGAGGTCATCAGCTCGTGGAGGCGCTGCGCGCGCTGTTGCTCGGTGCGCCGATACGCCGAAACCAGCCGACGATCGGCGGCAGCGGCGCCGACCAGGTATTGGCCGTCAGCCACGTCGTAGCCGTCGACCGCCTCTGCCAGCGGAGGCATATCCGACACCATCACCCACATCAGGTCGTGGCGCCCCACGAGCCGCGCAAGCACGTCCGATAGCCGATCGTCGACGTCGGGTTCGTCGGAGACGACGACGATCATCAACCGGCGGCGGTGCGCGGCGGCCACGTATGCCAGTTGCGTGACGATGTCACTGCGGCCGGGCCGCCCGCACGCGTGCCGGTAGAACCGGTCGAGCAGGCTTTCGATGTGCGTCTCGCCGCGCCCGTTTCCGGTGGTGGTGTAGCCGCGGGCGTCGCCGAACACCATGCTGATCTCGTCGAGGCGGCCCAGCGTGATCTGACCGACCGCCCCCATGACGGCAAGGGCGATGTCGCGCTTCGGTTCTGCGCTGGGGGCCAGTGCGGACATGTTGCGGCCCGCGTCGGCCACCAGCAGCACCTTGTGGTGTTTTTCCGAGACGAATCGCTTTGTCAATACCGTGCCGGACCTCGCTGACGCCTTCCAATCGATGTCGCGGACGTCGTCACCGGGCACGTAGGGCCGCAACTCGTCGAATTCGAGAGTGCGGGTGTGCAGCAACGCATAGCGGCCGCCTTCGAGCAGCCCACGGGTGTCGGTGCCGAAGTGCAGCCGGGCGTAGTTGAGGTACTTGCCCACGGTCCCCTACGGCACTCGTACCGCGCGCAGCACCGCGTCGACGACGTCGTCGGCCGTCACCTTCGCGGTGACCGCCTCGAAGCCGAGGATCAGCCGGTGACGCAGCACCCGGTGTGCCAGTCGCTGGATGTCCTCCGGCAGCACATGGCTGCGGCCGGACAGCACGGCCAGTGCGCGCGCGGCCATGCAGAACGCGATCGTCGCCCGAGGGCTGGCTCCGTACTCGATGAGTCGCGCCAGTTGTGCGGGCAACACCCCGTGCGGCTCCCGGGTGACGGCGACGAGCTCGCTGGCATAGGTCATCAGCACCGGATCCATGTGCACGTTGCGCACGACGGCTTGCAAACGGCGCACGTCGTCGAGCTCGACCACAGGCTGCGCCCGGCGCGACTTGTCATACACGCCGGCGTCGATGCGGGTCATCACCTCGACCTCTTCCTGCGGAGAGGGGTAGCGCAGCACCTCCTTGAGCATGAAGCGGTCGGTCTGGGCCTCCGACAGCGGATACGTGCCCTCCTGGTCGACGGGGTTCTGGGTGGCGATCACCAGAAACGGCTCGGGGATGGGATAGACAGTGCCGGCGATCGTGGTCTGCCGCTCCTCCATCGCTTCGAGCATCGCGCTCTGGGTTTTGGCGCTGGAGCGGTTGATCTCGTCGAGAAGCAGGATGTTGGTGTGCACGGGCCCGAGCTGGGTGGCGAACGTGTGGGTTTCAGCCTCGTAGATCTGGGTGCCGACGATGTCGCTGGGCAACAAGTCCGGGGTGCACTGCACCCGCTGAAACCCGCCGTGCACCGACTCGGCGAGCACTCGCGCGGCGGTGGTTTTGGCCAGGCCGGGCACGCTTTCGAGCAAGATGTGTCCGCCGGCGAGGAGCCCGATCAGCAGCGACTCCCGCAGATTGTGCTGGCCGACGATCTTCGCGTCGAACGCGCGGGTCAAGGCGCTGACAACGCGGTTTGCGTCTGCCATGCCAACGTTGTTGTGCTGCGGGCGTGCGGCGGTCATTGATTCCCGTTTCGTCGTCATCGTCGGCTCGCGCTGCGGCGCGGCGTTGCTGGGCAGGCTCGTTGGCTGAACCGTGCCCCGTGGATGAGGCGGCAAATGTGGCCGGGCGCAGGCCGCCCGGCGAGACCGTCGCCATTGTAGGCGCGCAAGATAGACCGCTATGACCGTCTCGCGGTTGGCACCGTTCGCCACCACGGTTTTCGCGGAGATGTCGGCGCTGGCCGCGCGCATCGGCGCGGTGAACCTGGGCCAGGGTTTTCCTGACGAGGACGGGCCGCCGGCGATGCTGGAGGCCGCCCGGCAGGCGATCACCGACGGCGTCAACCAGTACCCGCCCGGCCTGGGGATCGCCCCGCTGCGCGAAGCGATCTGCGCCGACCGGCAGCGCAAGTTCGGCGCCAGCTACGACCCCGACAGTGAGGTGCTGGTCACCGTCGGCGCCACCGAGGCCATCGCCGCCGCGGTGCTAGGCCTCGTCGAGCCGGGCTCCGAGGTGATCTTGATCGAGCCGTACTACGACTCGTACGCACCAGTGCTGGCGATGGCACAGGCACACCGGGTGACTGTTCCGCTGGTTGCCGACGGCCGCGGTTTCGCGCTCGACGTCGACGCGCTGCGGAAGGCGGTGACGCCGCGCACGTCGGCGATCATCGTCAACTCTCCGCACAACCCGACCGGGACCGTGCTCACCGACGCGGAGCTGGCCGCGATCGCCTCGGTCGCGGTGGACGCCGACCTGATGGTGATCACCGACGAAGTCTACGAACATCTGGTGTTCGACGACGCGCGTCATGTTCCGCTGGCCACGTTTCCCGGGATGGCCGACCGCACCGTGACGATTTCCAGCGCCGCGAAGATGTTCAACTGCACCGGCTGGAAGATCGGCTGGGCGTGCGGCCATGCCGACCTGATCGCCGGGGTGCGCGCCGCCAAGCAGTTTCTCTCGTATGTCGGCGGGGCCCCGTTTCAGCCCGCGGTAGCACTGGCACTCGACACGCAGCAGGATTGGGTGGCTGAACTGCGAAAAACGTTGCAGGGCAGGCGAGATCGGCTCGCCGCGGGACTGACCGAGCTGGGCTTCGAGGTGCACCACAGCAACGGCACGTACTTTTTGTGCGCCGACCCGCGTCCGCTCGGCTACTGCGACAGCAGCTCATTCTGCGCCGAACTGCCGCATCGGGCGGGCGTGGCGGCGATTCCGCTGTCGGCGTTCTGCGACCCCGACGGGCAACACGCCGCGGCGTGGAATCATCTGGTGCGCTTCACGTTTTGCAAGCGTGACGACACCCTCGACGAGGCGCTACGCCGGCTGGCGGTGCTCCGAAGCTAGCGGAGACCCTCGATCGTGCGATTTCGTGGGCGAAACGCCGAGGGGGGTATGCGAATTCGCACAGTCGGCGGAATCCCCCGGCGCCGCAGCGGGATCGGCGGCCACCGTACCCGAAAATTTTGTCATCATTGACATGGGCTATGGGCCGGCGCAGACTGCGGCACCATGGTTCCGGTTGTGGTGCATGCGGTCGTCGGCGTCGTCATCGTCGCGCTGATCGTCGGCGTGAATCCGCAGATTTTCAAGCAGTCGGTCACCCCGAAGGTGTCGGCGCTCGAGGCGATCTACTACCTCGCCGGCATCACGGCGACAGTGCTGGGCTACTACTTCATCGTCCGGTTCACCGACGAATACGCGCAGGGTTCGGTACACAATCCGTTCTGGGGGCCGGGCAGCTTGGCCGACTTCATCCGGCTCGGATACGTCAACCCGGCCGCCAGCAATGCAAGCCAGGACTACACGATCATGAGCGTGGTGCTGCTGCCGTTGTTCACCATCGTCGACGGCCGACGCCGCGGCATCCGACATCCCTGGTTGTATTTCCTGCTGGTGTGGACGCTGAGTTCGGCCTTCCCGTGGGCGTTCTACCTCGCGACGGTCGAACGGCAGCGTCGCGCCAACACCGTCCGCGAATCGGCGTTGCAGGCGTAATCGCTTACGGCGCTTCGGGATTGGCGGGCACCGCCCCCTGGCCGCCGAGCACCCGCCGGCGCAGACCTTCGGTCGCCACGTCGAGCACCTGCTTTTTGGCCCGCCTCATCAAGAACTCCGGAATGGGCGCGCGCAGCTCCATCGTGATGTCGAACCGCACCCTCGTCCCGCCGCCCTCCGGACGCAACGTGTACTCCACGTGCTGGGCGTGCTGATTGAACGTCTCCTCGGCGTCCCAGACCATCCAGTCCCGGCCCCAGTGGTATTCGAGCACTTCCTTGTCGGTGATGCCCATCAATTTGTAGTGGACCTTGACGTGGTGGGGCCGACCGTCCTCGTAGGTGTCGAGCACCTCGACGTGCTTGTGCAGCGGCGACCACGACGGCACCGATTCCACATCGGCGAGCGCATCGAGGACCGCCTCCGGAGGAGCATCGATCACGATTTCCCGCGACGCGCGCACAGCCACGAGTTCGAGGGTAATAACCTCCCCGCGGTTGGCAAGCCGGAATCCAGCTAACCCGCTACCAGCCGATCTCGTCGAGCGGTGTGGTGTGGGCGGGCGGCGGTCCGAAGTCGGCTGCCGGTGTTCGCGAGAAGCGCGGTGCAGGTGCTGCCTGGTCGAAACCGTTGCGGTGCACGATCGTCGAACGCGCGCGCAGGTGTTCGTTTTGCGCCGCCTCGCTCCATGTCAGCACCGGCGTGACACACGCGTCGGTGCCGGCGAAGATCTCCGTCCACTCGTCGCGCGTCTTGCCGGCGAACCGCTCGGTGAACACCTTGCGCATCTGCTCGAAGCCCGCAGGGTCGAGTTGATGCGGCAGGTCCTCCCCCGCCAAGCCGAGACCGTCGAGCAACTGGGCGTAGAACTGCGGCTCGATCGCGCCGACGGCCATGTACTTGCCGTCCGACGTCTCATAGGTGCGGTAGAACGGCGCGCCGCCGTCGAGCAGGCTGGACTCGCGCTCGTCGGAGAGCGAGCCAACGGCCTTCATCGTCCACTGCATCTGCGCCAGGATGCTGACCCCGTCGACCATCGCGGCGTCGATCACCTGGCCCTTGCCCGACTTCTCCCGCTCGTAGAGCGCCGCGACGATGCCCAGCAGCACCAGCATCGAGCCACCGCCGAAGTCGGCGACCAGGTTCATCGGCGGCAGAGGCGGGCGATCGCGGTAGCCCATCGATCCCAGGGCGCCGGTCTGCGACAGATAGTTGATGTCATGCCCGGCGGTCAGCGCCAGCGGACCGTCCTGCCCCCAACCCGTCATCCGCGCGAAGATCAGCCGGGGATTGACCGCGGCGCAGTCATCGGGACCGATGCCCAGGCGCTCACAGGTGCCCGGACGGAACGGGTCGAGCAGCACGTCGGCCTTCGCGACGAGATCCAGCAGCTTCTGCGGCTCGCTTTTCACATCGAGGTCCACGATCCGCTTGCCGCGGTGCATCAGATCACGGTCCTCGCGCGGCATCCCGGTGCTGCCGGGTCGGCGCACCCGCACCACGTCGGCACCCAGGTCCGCGAGCACCATCGCCGCATGGGGTCCCGGTCCGATACCGCCCAACTCGATTACTCTCACCCCGGCCAGGGGTCCGCTGTTCGTCACGCCAGCAGACTATCGGCCGCCCTTCTTCAGAGACAGGACCCGCTTGCGCAGTCCGTCGGTGGCGTCGTTCATCGCACCCTTGATGGCCCGCTTCATGACGAAGCCGGGGATCGGAATCGCGGGTTCGACGGTCAGCTCGAATTTCACGCGCGTCTTGTCACCCTCGTCGGTGAGGGTATAGCTGGCGTCCTGACGTTTCTGCTGTTTCGAGCTGACCAGCGACCAGCTGACGACGTCGTCGGTCCATGTGTATTCGACTTCGCAGTCGTCGGTGATGCCCGCCGACTTGACCTTCATCTTGACCCGGTGCGGACGGCCGTCGTCGGTGGTGTCGACGATCTCGACCTTCTGTTGGGCCGACGACCACTCCGGGGCGGACTCGACGTCCGTGATCACGTCGAGCACCTCTTGCTTGCTCGCCTCGATGACTACTTCCTTGGTTTCGGTGATCGCCATGCCCCGGACCGTAGCGTCGAGACTGCGGTCAGATCGTCGATTCGCGTGTATTCGCGATCTGGACGCAGCGTCAGCGCCGCAAACCCTGGCCCAGCCGCAGCGCCGGCAGCAGGAAACTGCGCGGCGCGAACCGGCCGCCGATGCCGACGATCTTGGGCACCAACCCAGGCACCACGCTGCGTTTGCCTTCGAGCATGCCGGCGATCGCAGCCTCGGCCACGTCATGCGGGGACACCTGTGCGATCCCGACGCTCCACTGCTGGGCGTCGGCGATGTCGGCCCATTCCGTGGGGACTGGTCCCGGACACAGCACCGTGCACGAGACTCCGGTGCCGTGCAATTCCTCATGCACTGCCTCGGAGAAGGTCTGCACGAACGCCTTGGTGCCGGAGTACACGGCCATGCCAGGCAGCGGCTGGAAGCCCGCGACCGACGCGATGTTGAGCACCGCGCCGGCGCCGCGCTCCACCATGCCGGGCAGCGCGGCGTGGGTGAGCTCCATCAGCGCCAACGCATTGAGCACCACTTCTTCGCGTTCGCGTTCGATCGGCAGCGTGTAGAACGGTCCGCTGGTGCCGAACCCGGCGCTGTTGCACAGCCCGGCAACTGGGTCACGTTGGACCCGCTCGACCAGCTGCGTGCGGGCCGCGTCGTCGGCCAGATCGAGCGGCAGCACGTCGACGCGCACCCCGTGTGCGTCGCGCAATTCGTCGGCCAGCTCGACGAGCCGGTCCTGCCGGCGCGCCACCAGCACCAGCGGATAGCCGCGGCCGGCCAGCCCGCGGGCGAGTTCGGTGCCGATCCCGGACGACGCGCCGGTGATGACGACGTTGGTGTCAGCGCTTGGCTTCGGAAGACTCATCGCTCTTTGTGCTCCTCACGTCCGCGGCCTACCAGTGGATCCCGCGCGTGGCCTTGACGAAGGCCTCGCTGCGCTTGTCGAACTTCGGTTTCTCCTGGGCGGCTTCGTCGCCCTGCGCGGCCGCCGAGTCGTCGAACATCGCGAAGGCGCGATTGCGCACGAAGTCCATCAGCATCGGGTTCACCGCGTCGGCGAACGACGCGAATTGGCCGAACGGTGGGCTCACCCGGCGCGGCCGGTGCACGATCGCATCGGCGATCACGCCGGCCGCCTGCTCAGGGGTGAGCGTGGGGAACTTGTCGTAGACCTTGGTGGGGCTGATCATCGGCGTCTTCACCAGCGCCATGTAGACGGTCGTGAATCTCACGCCGTCGCTTACGGTTTCGGCCTGCAGCGAGTCGCAGAGCGTGTCGAGCGCGGCCTTGCTGGCAATGTAGGCGCCGAAGCGCGGAGCCCTGGTCTGCACTCCCGCCGACGACAGGTTGATGATGTGGCCGAATCCGCGTTCGCGCATGCCGGGGATGAACTTCAGGATCAGCTGCACTGCGCCCAGGTAGTTCAGCTGCATGGTGCGCTGGTAGTCGTGGATACGGTCGTAGGACAACTCCAGCGAGCGCCGGATGGAGCGTCCGGCGTTGTTGACCAGGATGTCGACGCGGCCCAGGTCGGCAAGCACTTTGTCGGCCATGTCCGCAATCGCGTCCGTGTCGGTCAGGTCGCACGGGTAGACGTGCGCGGTGCCGCCGGCGTCGGTGATGTCCTCGGCTACCGCTTCGAGTTTCTCGCGGGTGCGGGCCACCATCACCAGCTCGCCGCCGGCCTTCGCCACCTTCTTCGCGGTGGCCTCACCGATGCCCGACGAACCGCCGGTGATCAGGATGATCTTGTCGCGGACCGCGTCCTCGAGAGTGTGGCCGGTGAGCGCGTCGACGAGGTTCTGCAGATAGAACGGCCGGTAGCGCCCCGCCGAGTTGGGGGTGTTGAGCAGATTCGACACCGCCGAAAACGGCTTTTCCACCAGGCTGGCCAGATCACCGAGATTCATGCAGCAGTGGCTGCCCGTAACGCGCCGTCATCAAACGTGCGACACCGCTTTGACGCCGTAGTAAATCCGCGCGGAGTTGCGTCAACCGCTCCGCTCGGCGCGCTGATAAGCGCTCACCACCACAGCGCCGCCCAGCCCGATGTTGTGTTGCAGTGCGGCGCTGACGTTCTCGACCTGCCGCGCGTCGGCCTGACCGCGCAGCTGCCATGTCAGTTCCGCACACTGCGCCAGCCCGGTCGCGCCCAACGGGTGACCTTTGGAGATCAGCCCGCCCGACGGGTTGACCACCCACCGTCCGCCGTAGGTGGTGTCGTTGTTGTCGATGAGCTTGGGTGCTTCCCCTTCGCCGCACAGGCCCAGGGCCTCATACAGCAGGAGCTCGTTGGCCGAGAAACAGTCGTGCAACTCGATGACCTGGAAATCCTGCGGGCTTAGCCCCGACTGGTCGTAAACCTGTTGCGCCGCAGCCACATTCATGTGATACCCGATCAGGCCCTTGGCCGTGCCGTCGAAGCTGTCGGCGAAGTCGGTGACCATGGCCTGCCCGACGATCTCGACGGCCTGGCCGCTCAGCCCGTGCTTGTCGACGAACTCCTCGGACGCCAGGATCGCGGCACCGGAGCCGTCGGACGTCGGCGAACACTGCAGCTTGGTCAGGGGGTCGTAGATCATCCGCGATGCCAGAATGTCGTCGAGCGTGTAGGCCTCCTGGAACTGGGCGTACGGGTTGTTCACCGAGTGCTTGTGGTTCTTGTAGCCGATCTTCGCGAAATGCTCTGCGGTGGAACCGTATTGCTTCATGTGTTCGCGGCCGGCGGCCCCGAACATCCACGGCGCCGGCGGAAACGCCAGGTCGAAAATCCCGGCCATCGCCCTGATGTGCTTTTCCATCGGCTGTGCGCGGTCGTCATAGGTCGAGCCGAGCGAACCGGGCTTCATCTTTTCGAAGCCCAGCGCGATCGTGCAGTCGGCCAGGCCGCCGCGGATCGCTTGGGCAGCCAGATACAGCGCCGTCGAGCCCGTCGAACAGTTGTTGTTCACGTTGACGATCGGGATGCCCGTCATCCCCAGTTCGTAGAGGGCCCGCTGCCCCGACGTGGATTCGCCGTAAACGTAGCCGACATATCCGTGCTGAACCTCGCGGTAGTCGATGCCGGCGTCGGCCAGCGCCTTGGTGCCGGCCTCCCTGGCCATGTCCGGATAGTCCCAGCCTTCTCTGCGGCCGGGTTTCTCGAACTTCGTCATCCCCACGCCGATCACGTACACCTTGCTCGCCACGGCTCGCTCCTCGGTTGCGTTCCTGTATGCACGTAATGTAGGCCTCCATCGCCGCACGGGCTCCGATCTCTGCGACCATGGCTCCGGATGTGACCAAAAGGGGGACCCGTCGAAATGACAGAGCTCAAATTCCTGGACCTGCACGGAGACCGGATTGCGTACCGCGACGAAGGCACCGGCGATGCGCTGCTGCTGATCCACGGAATGGCCGGCAGTTCCGACACGTGGCGGGCGGTGCTGCCGCGACTGGCGAAGAATCATCGCGTGGTGGCGCCCGATCTGCTGGGCCATGGACAGTCGGACAAACCGCGCGGTGACTACTCGCTGGGCGCCTTCGCGGTGTGGCTGCGCGATTTCCTCGACGAACTGGGCATCGCACAGGCCACGGTGGTCGGCCACTCGCTGGGCGGCGGGGTGGCGATGCAGTTCGTCTACCAGCATCCCGACTACTGCCGGCGGCTGGTGCTGATCGCCAGCGGCGGGCTGGGCCCGGATGTCGGGCTGCTTTTGCGGTTGCTGTCGGCGCCCGGCGCCGAATTGGTGCTGCCCGTCATCGCGCCGCGTCCGGTGCTCACCGTCGGCAACAAGGTGCGCAACTGGTTGCGCTCAGCCGGAATCCATTCGCCTCGCGGCGCCGAGATGTGGAGCGCGTACAGCTCGCTGGCCGACCGGCAGACTCGCCAGTCATTCCTGCGCACGCTGCGCTCGGTGGTCGACTACCGCGGGCAGGCGGTCAGTGCACTGAACCGCCTGCAGATGCGGGCGGACCTGCCGGTGATGGCGATCTGGGGCGACCACGACAACATCATCCCGGTCGACCACGCCTACGCCGCTGCGCAGGCACGCCAGGACAGCAGGCTCGAGGTGATGCCGGGCATCGGACACTTCCCGCAAGTCGAAGCGCCGATGGAGGTGGTGGACCTCATCGAGGACTTCATCGCGACGTCGGAACGGCCGTCTGTGCCCAGCGACGACTCCAGAACTTAGGCGGTCGGCTCTTCCGGCGAGCCTTCGCGCGGCTCCTTGGCCCGCTCGCTCGGCTTGCCCGCCACATCCTGCTCCTCGCGCTGTCCGATGACGTTCTCGTCCAGCTTGTCGACGATCTGCTCCAGCTCTTGGTCCCTATTGGGTTGCGCGGATTCCGTCATCTCGCTCTCATCGCTAGGCGTCGGGTCGTGTCAAGTGTCTACGGTGTCACCCGTGCCGTCTACTTACCCGCGGCGCCTATGGTTGAACCGCATGGACGTCGATCTCGCTGCCCGGCGGCCGGCCGCCCCGACGGTGACGTTGCGGCGATGTCGCGCGGCCAGACGGTCGTCTCCCGTCAAAATTCTTGGCGCACAGCAGGTTACGTCCACACCGGGACTTGTCGTCGACCGATGAGGAAGGACAACGCGTGATCAGTTGGCCTCGACGACTTCAGGAGACCGCTCTTCGTCGAGTGTTGGCCGGCGTCATCGCGACAGCCGCGGCATGCGCACTGGTGTCAGGTTGTTCGAGCTCGTCGCCAACCGATGCTCCCGTGTCGGTGCCCTCTCTGTCATCGAGCACAATCGCCACTCCCAACGGACAGCTTGTGCTTCAGGGCGCGATCCTGGAGAAGTTCATCGAGGCCGGCGGCACCAGCGGCCAGCTTGGCCTGCCCATCTCCAACGAGCAGCAGGGGCCGGCCGGCGGCCGATACGCGAAATTCCAGAGCGGAGTGATCTACTGGACCCCGGCCAGTGGCGCACACATCGTGCGGGGCGCGATCCGGCAGGAGTGGGAGAACACCGGCGGCGCCGCGGGCCCGCTCGGATATCCCACCACCGACGAGCAAGCCGTCGCGGGAGGCTTGCGAACCGACTTCGAACACGGCAGCATCACCTACTCGGACGGCCGGACTCACGTCGAAATGCATTGAGCTGCAACTCATATCAGTACAGGGGTGTCGCGTTCGCTTCCGCCCACCACATCGGGCGTCGTCTTGGGCAGATCGATAGCCGGCGTGCACCCCTAGGACATGGGTCTTCGGCGATTCACCATCTCCCCGAAGCGAATTCGTGATCGACCACATCGCGGCCTTCGACGCGCCGGGCGCCCCTGACCTTCGTCGATGCAGACACCGGCCGAGTGTCCCGGTCAATCGTCTCGGCCACCTGTCAGGGGCTCTCCCTACCATTGGTTCAACGCGGCGGCGGTGGGCCTGCGCGGGGGAAGGTCGGGTCATGGGATTGCTGGGCATGGCGTTTCTGCCGTGGCGGGTCGCACGCCGGGTGGTCGGCGCGGTGGCGGGCGCGGTCGCGGCCGCAGCGCCGTCGGCCGACGACCTCGTGGTGGTCGGTGGCATGCCAGAGGGGGTGCCGCCGGCGGCGCTGAGGCCCGAGCCGAAGCTTCCCGCTCCCGCAGAATGGCCGTTCGGCGAGGACTTCCCTCGCACCTGCGGCACCGGCCGGCTGGCCGGCGGCGCACTGCTGTGGACCGATTTCATCTACGACGACCATGGCGCCACCGGCTTGCCGCTGAACATCCCGTCCAGCGGACTGATCGTGCCGCCGCGGGGCACGTACATCTATCCGGAGGGACCGGCGGCCCGCAACGGCGCCGACATCTTTCGGGCCGCGATCGGGCTCACGGACACCGACACGTGGTGGCGGGTGGACTGGAACACGCTGGTCGACGCGTCCGTGCCGATTGCCCTGTTCACCATGGACACCGACCGGACACGAGTAGCCGACGACGCCTGGCCGGCCGGCGCCGGAATCCGCTCGGCCGGCATCGACCGGGCGCTGCTGATCTCCGGGACCGGCGCGCTGCTGATCGACCTGGTGACGCACGAGTCGACTCCGGTCGCGCACATGGTCGACATGCAGTCGCGATCGTTTCTGGCTCGGGTGCCGCGCTCGCTGCTGATGCCGAGCGGCACCTGGACAGTGCGGCTGGCGGCCGGACTGGCCAATGCCGCCGGTGACCAGTTCGCCGACGTCACGGCCGATCATGGCGCGCTGCCGGGCCAGCCCAACGTGTACAACGTCGCATTCCGCACCCACGAGCAGGAGAAGACACACCTCAATTTCTGGTCCGACGAAGCGCAGGCGGCCGCGCTCACCGACGGCGACGTGTCGCAGTTTGCGCTGGCCGTCCCATGGGATCGGCTGGCGGCCCGCACCAGCACGCCGGAACCGGTGATCACCGGCACCACCACCCGCTGGTACGTGTCCTCGGTTGAGCTCGGGCAGGGTGTCGCCGACACCAACCTGCTGACGCTGAGCACCAAGCCGCTGTTCTTGGGCCGCGTCCAGCCGTACTCGGTGTGCCTGCCGGCCACCTACGCCCCCGGCCAGGTCCTGCCGCTGACTCTGCTGCTGCACTCGCTGGCGCTCGGCCAGAGCCAATTCGCCGCGATTGACCCGCGCCTTCTGCACGAGCTGTGCGACGGTCGCGGTTCGGTGGTAGTCACGCCGCTGGCGCGGTCCGTCGTGCTGGTACTTCGACGAAGGCGAACTCGACGTCTGGGAAGTGTGGGCCCGCGTGGCCGAACAACTCGGCGCCGACCCCAACCGCACCGTCGTCGCCGGCTACTCGATGGGCGGCTACGGCACCTACAAGTTCGCGCTGTCATATCCGGAGGTGTTCTCGCAGGCGGTGGTGCTGGCCGGTCCGCCGACCTGCGGGGTGCGGCTGTGGCCCGGCACCGATATCCCGGCCGACTTCGACCCGCACTCGCACTGTGCGCGCGAAGGCGACACCTGGCGGCTGCTCGTCAATGCCCGCTGGCTGCCGTTCGTCGTCTGCCACGGGCTGGTCGACGAGCTGGTGCCGTTCCCTTCAGCGGCCGAGCAAGTGCTCGAGCTGGACCGGCTCGGCTACCGCTACCGATTCACCGTCTACCCGTTCGAAGACCACATCGCCTTCTTGTTCAAGGACAAGTTCGACGACCCTGTCGCGCACATGACAACCGGCCTGCGCCAAGCCGATCCAGGACACATCACGTTCGCGTGGTATCCGCAATTGGTCCGGCGCGATCTCGGCATTGGGCCCCACCGTGTTTGGTGGATCTCGGACTTGACCGCCGCGCCTGAGGTCGCGGCAACGCCCGGTGCGATCGCGGAGGTGGACGCCCGCTCCTACGCTCGGCCCGACCGCACCCGGACCACGCGGCGCCGACGAGGCTTCCTACCTCATTTCGACCCCACGCCCGGCCTTTACACCGAATTGACGTGGTACGAAGGGCCACCGGCTGCCGCGCTGCCCTACCTGACCCTGACGCTGGCCGGCGTCGCGGCGCTCACTGTCGACATCGGCCGGGCAGGGCTGGCCACACTGCCGAGATCCACGATTGCGGTAGTGACCGACACCGGCGCACAGCTCACCCTCGCCGCACTGCCGGCCGCGACGGCCGTGGAGCTTGACGGCGTGCCCGCAGGGCCGACGACGGTGATGGTGCCGCCGGGACGGCACCGGATCACGTTGACGGCGGCGCAGGCGCAGCTCGTCACAGCGTGACAAGATCAGGGCGGCGACTGTTCGAGCTCGTCGATCTGCCGGTCTAGGTCTGCCAATTCGATTGCGAGACGGCGCATGTGGTGTGCGACTTGAGCGCGTCGCTGTTCGAGCTGTGCGCGGCGCTCTTCACGGCCGGCGTGTTGTGCGTCGGTGTGCATGTGGTCGCTCCCGGTGGTCTGTGCAGTTGCAGCCAACAGGGAGTGTGCGCCTCGAGAGCCGGTGGTGAAGCCCGCCGCGGCGTTTGCCCGCACAAGCGAAAGACAACCGACATCGAGCCGTGATTTCGCTGACCGTCGGCCACTCAGTGCGAGCCCGCGGGGGATCCGGTGGCCGTCGACGACCCAGAGGTCCCGGAATTGGTGGGCTTCTTGGCGCCGCGGGTCAGGCTGTCTCCGAGACCGCCAAGCGCCGACTTCACGTTGCCGATCACCTGCCGGACGGGGTTCTTCGCATCCTTCGACGATCCGTCGGCGGGCTTGGTGCCGCCGGAGTTCAGCGAGAGCTTCTTGTCGATGGAGAACGGAGCCGTCGAGGCCGAGTTCGCATTGGGATTGGACGCGGCGAGGGTCGAGGTCTGCGAGTTGCTCTGCGATCCGTTGACGGCCGACGCGACCGGTCCCGGCAGATTATGCAGCGGGATCGTGACCAGGTTGCTCGGGTTGTCGATGTCATCCTTCGCCGCCTGCACACTGCCTTGCACGCCTTGGACGACCGCTCCGGGAAGATTGCGCGCCGCGGTAGCGGTTTCGGAGAACGACAACACGTTCATCGGCCGCGTTTGGGTGGGGTCGGCGGGAATCGGTTGGTTGTTCTTGTATCCGGCGTTGACGAGCTCGGTCAGCGTCGGCTCGACCGCGGCGGCGAGCACGTTGCCGCCCGGAATGAGCAGCAGCGGCTTGACCAATGGCAGATGGTCGGACTTGAACGTCACGAACGTCGTCGAGCTTCCCGGCAACGCAATGGGATCCTGTGCCAGCGAACCGTCTTCGTTCAGGATGTAGTGGTAGTGCGGCCCCGTCGGGTTCTGCGCCTCGGCGATGATTGCGTCCGGCACCGGCGCGGTGGCTTGGCCGCCGTAGCCCCAGACGTAGGCGACCAAGCTGTTGGCGTCGGCGAAGGGGTTCAGCGGGTTGGTTGGTGCGTCCGAGTTGATGTTGTACTCGTAGGCCACGTCGAGCACGGGGATGCCCGTGTTCGACGGTGTTGGTGCGCCGGAGGTCAGCAGGAGCGGCGCGAACGCCGAGTATGTGGTCCAGAATCCACCGCCGGCGCGGTTGGTGTTGTTGTCCAGCACCACCAGGTCGATGTCGTCGAGGGCGGAATCGTTGCGCTGCTTGAGGATGCCCAGCGCCGTGCCGGTCTGGCCGGCGCCCCAGCCCGAGGACAGCACGACGATCCTGCGGGGATCATTGTCGTTGTCGTGGATCGCGGTGGCGATGCCGTTCGGCCCCAAGAAGAACGGGACCACTTGCTGAGTGCCGTACCTCGACCAGTCGCGGTTGTAGTAGTCAGCGCTGGCGAAGATCTGCGCTGTCGAGTTGGCCGGCGTGATCAACGCGGTGAGTTCGATCTGCGGCGCCACGGTCACCGTCGTGCCCGTAGTCAGCGCGGTCGTCAGACTGGTGGCGGTGAGCGCGGCGGCCGCAAGTCCCGGAGCAAGGCGCCGCCGAGCGGCGCAGCGAATCCGACGGGACTTGCGATGATGCTTACCGGCCATCTGAGCCGCTCCTTGACTGTGTAGACGAGTGACGTCGCGAAGCGCTGACAAGTCGCAGCGGGGACGCCGAACTGGGCCGAGCCTAACACTCAGCTAACAAATTCTCAGCTGTCCAGCAAATTGATTTCCGCGGTCTTGCGGCACGCTCCAGGCAGCCCCGGCGCCACCTCTCGACGCCTGTCACCGGCTAGCGCTCGCACTGCCGGCCGCCGCGCCCGCGGCGCCACGTTTCATACCCGTCTGCGCGCGAATGTGGTGGTAGCCTTCGAACCTTATGCCGCCGTCTCCGCCACGCTTGATCGTGGAGCCCGACGATGGCATCGACCCGGTCCGCGAGTTCATCGCCACGGCCACGACATCGCTTCTGGTGAAACAATTCACGTTCACCGAGCAGAGCCTGCTACAGGCAGTCATCGACCGTAGCAACGCCGGCGTGGACGTGCGCGTCATGCTCAACCCGAAGCGTTCGAGTGGCGACCGCGCCAACGACGAGGCCTACCAACAGTTACAAGAGACCGGGGTCGCCGTCCAGTGGTCGAATCCGAAATTCTACGTGACACATGAGAAGTCGATCGTCGTCGACAACGCGGCCGCGCTGGTCGCCACGTTCAATCTGATGACCAAGTACTTCACGCTCACCCGGGACTACGGCATCATCACCAACGATCCTGCGCACGTCGCGCAGATCGTGGAAGTTTTCGACGCCGACTGGGAACACCGCGACTGGATGCCGACGAATTACGAAGGGCTGCTGTGGAGTAACGCGAATTCTCGTTACCACATGGCCCGATTCATCGACACCGCTCGACACCGGCTGGACGTGCAGCATCCGAAGTACGTCGACGCGGTGATCCTCGACCACCTCGCCGCCGCGGCGCACCGTGGCGTGAAGGTCCATGTGCTGTGCGGCGGCAAACACGGCATCAGCGAGTGGGACATCCTCGACACGTTCGCGTCACTTCGTACGTTGCGGCGCTTCGGGGTCAAGGTGCACAAACAAAAGAACCTGCGCGTGCACGCCAAGCTACTGATCGCCGACGGCGAGCGTGCGTTGGTGGGCTCGATGAACATCGACCGCAGCGCCTTCGACCTGCGGCGCGAACTGGGCATCGAAATCGGCGACCCGACCGTCGTCGCGCGGTTGAAAAATGTGTTCGATGCGGATTGGGAGCTATCCCACCACTACGAACCGCCAGATCCCCTCGACGCAATACCGCATACCGAGGACGACTTTCCGCACGACCAGGACCTGATTCATGAGTGAGGTCGAGCCGGCTCGCGAGAAGGTTTCACTGACCGAAATTGCGTTGACGTTCAACCACATTGCGCTTGCCTCGTTCGGCGGCGGACTCTCCGCGTGGTCGCGCGAAGTCCTGGTGGTCGAAAAGCACTGGCTGGCCGAAGAGGAATTCCTCAGTGCCATGACGATGTGCCGCATCCTGCCCGGCGCCAACCAAGTCAACATGTCGGTGTTCGTCGGCACCAAAATGGGCGGTGTGTCCGGCGCCATTGCGGCGTTGCTGGGCCTGTGCCTGATGCCTGTAGCGCTCATCTTGGTGATGGCGTTCGTGTACTTCCGATTCAAGGAAGTTCCGGCGGTCAAGGGTGTTCTGCACGGGGCATCGGCGGCAGCGGTGGCGCTGACCGTAGCCATGGTGATCAAGACCGGCAAGAAGTGCTTGACCGGCGTGGTGCCAATCCTATTGTGCGCCACGGCTTTTGCGCTCAACGGCGTGCTGCGCTGGCCGCTGCTTGAGACGCTGGCAATCGTGGCGCCGCTGAGTCTGCTGTGGGCGTGGCCGAGGAAGCAGGCCGCGTGAAGACCTACCTTGATCTGGTCATGCTCTTTGGTTCGTTGTCGCTGATGTCGATCGGCGGCGGCAACGCGGTTCTGCCCGAGATGCACATGCGTGCGGTGAACGGCAACCATTGGCTCACTAACTCTCAGTTCGCCGACATCTTTTCGATCTCGCAGGCGGCGCCGGGCCCCAGCATCCTGATCGTCGCGCTTGTGGGCTATTCCGCCGGGCTGTCCACGGCTGGGGTGCTCGGCGGAGTGATTGGCGGGCTGGTCGCCACCGTGGCGATGGTGTTGCCCGCGGCGATCCTCGTCTACGTGATCACCCAGTTCTGGCAGAAGGCGGAGAAATCGCGGTTGCGATACGCGGTCGAGAAGGGTTTCGCGCCGCTCACGGTCGGGCTGATCCTGGCCACGTCGTTGGTGATGAGCCGCGCCGCCGACCACGACTGGCGCGCTTATCTGTTGACAGGCGTGTGCACAGCGATCTTCGTTTTCACCAAGACGAACCCGCTGATCGTGGTGGCCGCGGCCGGCGGAATCGGTTACCTCGGCGTGGTGTAGCTCTTTGCAGGAGGATGAATCCGCCAATCCGCCAGCGCATCGGGTTCCTTCGTCCTAGGTGTCCTGCTGGGTTCGCGTCACCAGGCGATCAAACGGCCGGTTCTTTCAGGCCTTTCGCCGTCGGCCGGAAGGGATACCGAATAGCCGAGGGCGGTAAGCTCCGCGATCGCCTCAGCTGGTGCATCACGCACCACTGCCCGCGTCTGAATGCGCCGCCATCTCGGGCGGCCCGCGTGAATGACCTCTTCCCAGCCGTCGGTGCCTTGGAAGCCGCAGTCTCTGATCAGAAACTCGATGGTGTCTTCCAGACACGGACGAAATCGCTCGCCGCCCATCGGGAAGTGCAGCGACTCGATGCTGTGCGGCGACTTGTGCTCAAGCCTTGACAACAGATGTGAGAGCGCGCGCGGTGCGCGGTGATCTGGACGTGTGACCTTCGTTTACTCCTGGCATCCCGGTCGTAATCCCACCGGATGATCGGCGTGCGGTCCAGCTTGGCCTTCAGCATGAATCACGAAAGCTCGACAGCAATGTGGGTGCCTTAGGAGCCGATGATGCAGATGCCCACCGACAAATTGCGCGCACTTGCTTCGCGGAGTCCCGCTGATCCGAGTGCTGGCATGAGTCGGAGGGAGGAGATATCGAAGTCGCTCGAGTTCACGTAATGATCGGCGCAGACGACGAGAACGGAAGCGAGTGGAAGAAAGCGTGATGGTAGCCCGTTCGACGTGGCCAGGGCCGGGATCGAACCGGCGACCTTCCGCTTTTCAGGCGGACGCTCATACCGACTGAGCTACCTGGCCGGAAGGCACCGAGCTCGTGCCTCGCGGTGATGGCGACCCTGACGGGACTTGAACCCGCGACCTCCGCCGTGACAGGGCGGCGCGCTAACCAACTGCGCCACAGGGCCTTGCTTGTGTGACTCCATCCTACGGTCGCCACGCGTACCCCCTACGGGATTCGAACCCGCGCTACCGCCTTGAAAGGGCGGCGTCCTAGGCCGCTAGACGAAGGGGGCCTGCCGAATCGCTCCGGGGGACTCGCAACGCTCGTGTTGGAGCCTCGCTAGCTTAGGGCACGCCAAGGCCAATCCTCAAACGCGCTTCCCCGTCGCGACGCAGTATCCTTTTTGGTCGCGCCCCTATAGCTCAGTTGGTAGAGCTACGGACTTTTAATCCGCAGTCGGTTACTTGGGGCACCCTGGGACTGGGCCGGTCCCCCGTTCGGATCCGGCCCCGGGGCGCCCGGTTGTTCCGCGCCATCGCGAAGCCATTCGTATGGCAGGCCCGTGCGTAGCGCCCAGAGGCGGATGTCGCGCTTTCGCGGCTCTGTGCGGCCGTTGATCCATGCGCTGACGGTGTTGCGGCTGACCTCCAGGTAGTCAGCCATTTCCTGGACACCGATGTTGGCGACCCGCAGGCTCTTGCGGAGCCGATCGGCGAGATCCCATTCAGGTATAGCGGTCTCGACTGTGCGTGTACTCATGCGCAAACTTTTGCACACGTGACAGGTATACGCAACGTTGCGCAGGAAATCGTTATGTTTTGTTCGAAGACGTACATCATCGCTATGTCGCATCGTTGACCAACGCACAACTCTGTGCAATGCTCGCTTTTATGGCATCACACGGCGACCTCATCGGGTCAGCAGAAGCATGCGAAATCCTCGGCATTGACCGAGCCACCCTGTCCCGCTGGGCCAAATCAGGCCGCGTAGAACCCGCCGTCAAAGCTCCAGGACTGCGAGGCGCCAACCTTTTTCAACGCGAAGACATCGAACGCATCGCCCGCGAGCGCGTCGAGGCATCCGCATGAGCGCTGCACAAGCATGCGCTACAGTCGCCGGTGCCCCCGTAGCTCAATCGGAAGAGCAGCGGACTTTTAATCCGCGGGTACGGAGATCGAAACTCCGCGGGGGCACCACAAACTCCCCCGCCGACTTGGCGGCACTCAGGTGACCCGGCGTGGCTGGCTGGTCAAGCCCGACCAGTCCAAGACAGACCGCTGCGCACGCCCGGACTGCGGCCACATCGAAGGCGAACACCTGATCTGCGGCTGCCGCAGCGCCGCGTGTGAATGCCCGACGTCGCTGGAAACCGCACCCACCCCAGCCGACATCGCGGCCGTGCGGGAATGGGAACGGCACTGATGCCGCCGACGCGAACGGTGTCCATGCGGGGCGGACCAGCCGACGGACGATCGTTCACCTACAGCCACCCCCTGCCCAGAGTGCTGTCCTTCCAGAACATTTCGGCCGGGTCGTGGCTGATCCATGACTACACCCGCGTCGGCACGTCGCTGCTGTACCAGTTCGCCGGGACGGAACGGCACCGGTGATGAGCCGCCCCCACCTGCCGTGCCGGCGCTGCGGGCGGCCCTCCACGCGACGCCAGTTGTGCAAGAAGCACTACCTTGCGTTGCGGCAACGCCAGGTCGCCACCGGCGAAATCGCCGGCATCGGCTACGTTGACGCCGCCCCCGTGCGGGCACATCTGGCCGCGCTGCGCGCCGCCGGCATCGGCTACAAGCGCATCGAACGGCTGTCCGGGGTGCATCACGTCACGATCGCCCGCATCGCGCGTGTCAACGTGCGCGTCCACGCCAACATCGCCGCGCAGCTGCTCGCCGTCCCGGTCCCCGATCATCCGCACACGGCCGCCGCTGCCGGCGCCTACGTGGATGCGACCGGCACCCGGCGCCGGCTCCAGGCGTTGGTCGCGATCGGCCACGACCAGTCGGCCATCTCGCAGCGATGCGGCTACGACCCGAAGCTGCTGTCGCCGATCATCACCGGCAAGCGGACCAAGATCACCGCCTGCCACGCCCGCCGGGTGGCCGAGGTTTTCGACGTATGGCAGCTCACCCCCGGCACCAGCGTGAAAGCGCTCCGCCGCGCAGCGAAGCGGGGCTATCTGCCGCCGCTGGTGTGGGAAGAAACCACGATCGACGACCCGGCAGCCCGCCCGGACCTGTCGGCGCTGCGCCCAACAGCGCGCTCGCACCGCATCCCGGCGGATTTCGCCGCCACTTACCGCGACTATCGCGATCACGTCGGGCTCAGTGACGCGCAGATCGCCGCGCGGCTCGGCATCACCGTCGACGGGCTGTGGCGCCGCCTGGTACGGCTCGGTGTCACCGATGTCGCGGTTAGGCGGGCATCGTGATCCGCCATCTGGGCGTGTACACGCCGCGCGATAAGGGCTGGATCGCGCCCGGCTCCGAGCAGCACACCCGCATGATTTCGCCGAGCAAGATCCCGGCGATCTTGGGGCTGTCGCGTTGGGAATCGCCGCGGTCACTCTGGCTGAGAATGCGCGGTGAGATCCCGCCGACCCGGCCGAAGGACGCTTTCGACATCGGCCACGACATCGAACCCTATGCGGCGAACGTGTGGCTGCGCCGCAACCCCGGCTGGCGGCTGTCACCCAGCGAAGTCCAATTCGTTGTCGACCCAAACCATTTCGGCTTCCCAGCCCTGGTCACGTTGGATCGGCGCGCGGTGCGCGGCCGCAGCCGACGCGTCGTGCAGATCAAGCTCGCACGCAACCTGACCGACGTCGAGAAGTTCGGCGACGACCTGACCGGGGATCTGCCGGCCGACTACTTCGTGCAGGTCCTCGCCGAGATGCTGTTCACCGGCTGGACGAAACTGCCTGGGCATCTGCTCGCGCTCGGCCCCTACTACCAGGACCGCATCTACGAGGTCGAATACAACGCTGCCGCAAGGGAAGAAGCCGCGTGGATTCTCGCCGAATGCCGCAAGTTCTGGGAGTCCCTGTCCGGTGACACCCCGCCGCCGCTGGACGACACCGTCGCCACCTACGAGGCGATCCGTGCACAGCATCCCGACATCGACGCGGACACCGAAGTTGACATCGACCCCGCGCTGGCGGACGAGTTCCTCACCGCGACAGCGGATCTGAAGATCGCCGAGTCCCGGGCCAGGTTCGCCAAGACCCGCGTCCTCGACGTGATGAAGCGGGCGCAGTATGCGCGCTCGAACGGCACGCTCATCGCCCGCCGCCAGCCAAGTTCCCGCGGCTCCGTCGCCCTCTACCCCGCGAAGGGCGCGAAATGACACACCAGAAAGAAGGATCACCCATGAACGAAAACACTGCTGTGGCAACCGTCGACGACGACCACGACGCGGACCGCGACGTTGTCGTCGCTTCAGGGCTGGCGATACGGCCCGGCCAAACCCGCTTCAACGACATGCAGCTCGCGGCCCTGCGCCAGCTCGGCATCGAGAACGCCCCGGACGGTGACCTCGACCTGTTCTTCCACGTGTGCCAAACGTCCGGGCTGGACCCGTTCCGCCGCGAAATCTACATGATCGGCCGCAACACCCAGGTCACGAAGTATGTGCCGAACAAGTCCGGCGAAGGCCAACACAAAGAAACGTCGTGGGAGACGAAATACACCATCCAGACCGGGATTAACGGCTTCCGCAAGCGCGCTCGCGAGATCGCCGAGCAGAAGGGAATCAAGGTCGGATTCGATGGGCCGCTGTGGTGCGGTGAAGACGGTGTCTGGCGTGACGTTTGGCCCGAGGGTAAGCCACCCGTCGCGGCCAAGTTCACCGTGTTCCGTGACGGCGAGCCCATCTCATTCGTCGCGCACTACGCCGAGTTCGTCCAGATGACGGGTAGCGGAAACGACGCCGCCCCTAACTCGGTGTGGTCGAAGATGCCGCGCAATCAACTCGGAAAGTGCGCCGAGGCCGGAGCGATCCAGCGCGCATTCCCTGACGAGCTCGGCGCACTGGTCTTCGAGGATGCCGCCCAGTCAACGATCATCGACGCTGACGGCAACGTCGAACACCGCCCGTCGGAGCGGCCGGAACGTCGCCGGCCGAACGGATCCGGAATCGCAGCTGTGCGCGCCGAGCGTGAGCGCCGCCAATCCCAGCGCGCCATCGAGGCCGAGCCAGCCGCGAACCCCGAAGAGACAACGGCTGAATCGGAGTTGCGTAGGCAGGTCCGCGACAAGCTCAACGCCGCCATCTTCGCGACGTTCGGCGAACTGGGCCTCAACGGCGATGACCGCCGCGAAGACCGCCTGGTGGTGATCCGGGCGCTCGTCGACCGACCCGAAATCCAGTCGTCGAAACAACTCTCGGACGACGACCTCCAAAAGCTGCGCAACGAGCTGGTCGAGCGCAAGAAGAAAAACAAGCTCGACGCGGACGTGACCGAGATCCTCAACCGTGAATCGCTACGCAAGGAAGGAATGCAGCCGTGACCACCACTGATGAGAGCACCGAGGTCGATACCGGCGGCGCCTATATCGGGTTCCGCGCGACGAACATCAAGCTCGAGGACCCGCCGGAAATCGATGACGTTCTGCTGCTGATGGTGAAAGTCGAATGTGTCGGTGACGGCCGTAAGAAGGCCGCGGACGGCGAACTGCGCGACACCCGCTCACTGAAAGTGATCTCGGCGTGGAAACCGGGATCGGCGCCGCAGTCGGAAGACCCCAAGCAGCCCGGCCTGTACGAGATCGACCCGGTCGACGGGTCACCGGCCGATGACGACGACTCCGACGATGGGCTGGCCTGACATGGGTCACCGCGCCAAACACCGCTCCGCTGAGCGGATTCCATCGCTGTGGGATCAGGAAACCCCAAGCGGTCGACGAAGCCATGGCAACACCCGATCAGCTCGAGGTGTCGCCGTACGCCGAAGCGGTT
Organism: Mycobacterium sp. NGS35; assembly: GCF_059812855.1. Lineage (NCBI taxonomy): Bacteria > Bacillati > Actinomycetota > Actinomycetes > Mycobacteriales > Mycobacteriaceae > Mycobacterium > Mycobacterium sp. NGS35. The sequence goes on along the minus strand of NZ_JCALDL010000003.1, from coordinate 151,304 downwards.
CTGCTTGGGCTGCAACGCAAACCCCACATCTATCAGGGGCCCGTCCCCGATCACCGGATGCGTGGCCGGCGTTTGTCTGAAGAGATCATCGCCGCCCGCCGCGCGAGGAACCGAATCGCCAAGCGGCAACGCAAAATCAACCGGCCACACCGCAGGCGCGGCACCCTGGCCGCGCTGGTGTGGCTGTGGCTGTTCTCCGTGATCACCGCGACCGCCGTCTACTACTCGGTGCCCGCGAAAGCACTCACCTACGGTGTGTCACTGCAAGTCAGCGCATCGTGGCTCGGCGGTGACTGCTTCGGCCGCGGTGGTGTGAAACCCGCCGACACCGATGCGCGCCAGCTCGCACGGTTCTACGTTCCCGGCTGCCACGACGACGCCGTCGACGTCCAGTTCGTCACCCCGGGAACGTGGTTCGGCGTCGACCCCGACATCGGCGCCGCCTATTCGGTTGCTTGCACCGTCCGCAACGTGGCGACCGGCGACATCATCGCCACCGACTACGCCCGCAAAGGCGACGGGCACAACGCGTCATGCCTTGGAAGGTGGGATCGATGATCGACGTGGAAATCAGGCCGCGCGGCGACGGACGATACGACATCCATGTCATCGACGGCGGCAATCACGAACCGCTGCTCAACAGTTCGCAGGGATACGAATCCGAAGCCCGGGCAAGGGAAGTCGCGGTCAGGTTGTTCGGTGGGCGCTCCGCGCAACGCGAGCTGCTGCCCCCGACGCGGCGGCCGCGGCGCAGCTATCCCGAACCTGTCGACCTGATCGAGTACAGCAAAGCTGGCGGCACAGTCAGGAAGGCGATCCGATGATGAAACTGTTCACAGCCCTCGACGCCCCGAGGCTTGTCGGCGAGCTGCGGCTGCTGCTCACCGACATCCGCGACACGATCCGCGATGTCCGCGACCTTCTGGCTGATGTGCGCGACCAGCAGGAGCGGTCGCTTGAGTTGCAACGCTCATTCCACGAATCGATCGGCATCGGGTCACGGCCATGACCGAGACGCGGGCGTTTCCGTTCGGCGCCGTCCTCACCTTGGCCGTCGGCTCCGAAGACCGCATGTTCTGCACACTGGCCGACCTGTACGACGTCCTCGGTTTCATGTGCGGTGACGTCCCCGCGGCCGATGAGATCGACGACTTCATTCAACGCTGCCGGCCCGCCGTGCTCGAACAGCATCCCGGCCTGGCCGACCTGGCTATCCCCGCCGATGTCGACGTCGACGATGCCGCCAAGCTCGCATGGCTCAACAGCCAGAAACCGACCCTGCAACTGGCGCAACCGGATTGGAGGCCACAGCCGTGAACAACTTCGTTGTGCAGTTCGCGATCCGGATGCCCAACGGCGAGTTGTACAGCCGCCCGGTCGCTTCCAAGCAGCGCGTCGAAGACGGCCACTTGAACTGGATGCTATCCGAAATGATGGGCATCTCCGCCTACGCGCCACCGCCGCCGGCCATGCGTGCCCCGGCGTCGCGGTCGGAGCCGGTCATCTTCGACACCCGCAAAGACGCCGACACCAAACTCGCCGAACTCAAGCAGCAGGCCGCCAAGATGGGTGTCACCGAGTGGGGTGGCTGTGTCGTGCAACGCCTCTGCACACCGTTCACCAGTGACGACGCCGCGGTACGGTTCGCGCGGGCGGTCGAAGAATGGCTCGCACGCCACCACACTGAGGCGCAGTCGTGAACGCGCACATCGCCGCCGCGGTCATCATCGCCTGCCTGGCGTTGAACATTCTCGCGGTCCTCGACGCACACGGAGTCACGGCGTGAAGGAAATCACTGAGCTGCGCGATCGGACGTCGGCGAACGAACGTTGGCACGGTACGGCAAGCGGTTACAACTATCACAAGTGTCGGTGTGATCGCTGCACATCGTGGCAGCGCGCCTACCGCGAGCGCAACCGCGACAAGGTCGCCTTGTATCAGCGCGCCTACTACGAGCGCAACCGCGACAAGGTCGCCTTGTATCAGCGCGCCTACTACGAGCGCAACCCGCAAGCGAACCGTGCAGCCTGTAAACGCCGGCGTGAGCGCAACCGGGAACGTCTGAGCGTGTCGTCGTGCACGCGTTGCGGTATCGACTTCACCAGATGCCCACGAGCCCGGTCGTCCGATCTGTGCGTCGACTGCCGTGACATCGAGGTCGCGTCGTGATCCGATCCGCCTGCACCAGGAGAGGCGACATGAGTCGCCGTAAGCGTAATGCGGCTGCGCGTAGGGCGGTGGCGACTGTGCCGGTGGCGAAATGAGCGCCCGTGATCCGCGGCTGCTGGCGTTGGCCGACCAAATCCACAGCCACGCGGCCAATTACCTGGATGAGGTTATCGCTATCGTGCGCAGCGATAGCGCCCCTCACGAGGCCGCTGACGACGTATCTGATGAGGCATATGACGTAGCGGAGATAACCACCGAAGTCAGGAGGGGCCTCATCAAGAGCACTGACAATATCGGTTTGTTCAGCGCGGTTTTGGCTCTGGCGGTCTATCGCCTCGCACGTCCGGAGGCGCTGTGACTGAGTTGTTGCATTACGCGGGTGAGCCGTTGCGGTTCGACTGGCAGCGCCGTTACCGCCAGCCGTCGCCGTCCAGCTTCAGGAAGCCGCACGGGTTTTGGGTGAGTGTGCGTGGTGAGGATGATTGGGAGTCCTGGTGCCGCGCCGAACAATTCTGGCTTTATCGGCTGCGTCACCGGTATCGGGTGACGCTTCGCGCGGGGGCGAACGTGCTGTGGCTGGCCGACGCGGCCGCACTCGACGCGTTCCATGAAAGGTACTGCGTGGAAACGGATTTCGAGCGCCGCCACTTATTGGACAAGAAAGGTTGGCCGATCGACTGGGAGCAGGGGGGCAGCCCATTCCAAATCGGCGGCGGCCGCTCGTACTTATTCATCCACGATGGACAACGCGTGTTCTTGGAAATGCCGCGATACGACGGGGCGCTGCGGTCCGCCCGGGCGGCAGCCGTGCGCCTGTTCCGCACTTGGTTGATGGAGCCTGACATGCTCCGCATGGGCAGCCAGCATTGGTGGTCACGCGCCCAAATCCTCGGGGACATAACCGCACTGGCCGGTCGCGACCTCGCTTGCTGGTGCCCGCTTGATCAGCTCTGCCATGCCGACGTCTTGCTCGAAATCGCGAACCGGATCGAGGCACTGTCATGAGTCGGTTCGCTGATCGTGTCGGATGGCTGCTGCTGGAACATGAGCCTGTTGGTGATCGCGGCTGTCGTTGCGGCTGGAACGGCAGCCCCCACCGGCTACATCTCGCACCGTTGATCGCCGATGTGGAGCGTGAACACGCCGCCGACCGCTACACACCCTCCGTCAACGCTTTTGTTGACCGTCTCGTTGAGCATGCGCCGTGTCAGGCACGCGGCGGGGGCCTGTTCTGCAACAGCTGCGTCGACGGCCACGGGAACGGCGAATACCACACCACTCGGGCGTGGGCTGAACATGTGGAGCGTGAGATGCGCCGCGCCGGACTGAAAGTGAAACGCGCGTGACCGATCAGCTTGTGTTGTTCGATGACACGCTGCCCGCCGTGCCGGGCAGGTATCGGCAGACCGCGTTGGTGTACACCACCGGCGACGGCCACGAGCGTTACGACTGCTTCCCCCGCTTGGATCGGGCGGGTTATGAGCGGTATGCGGCTGCGATCACTGAGACGCGGGGTGTGACCAACGCTCGGGTGATGTCCCGCGAAATCCAATGCGGCCCATGGGAGGACGTTGAAGCCGCCAGTTCACGAAAAGGGAGAGATGTGCGATGAGTGATCCGTTTGAGTCCGCCGAGTGGCGTGAGTTCGCGCAACGAGCCCTCGACGATCTCGGCCCGAAGATGAGGGATTCGACTGTCGTGGTGTCACTCGTCCCGGCTGATGCCGGGGACGTGAAGTTCGCTGTGGAGCTCGGGTTTTCGATCATGCTGGACAAGCCGATCATCGCGGTCGTACCGCCGGGCAGGCAGGTGCCTAGCAAGCTGATTGTGGTCGCGGACGCGATTATCGAAGGCTCACCCGAGCAGCCCGATTTCGCGGAACGGCTTCGCCGCGAGCTGCGACTAATACGCCGTGACCGCAGTGAGGGTGGCTCATGACCGTCGCGGATTGCCGTACCGCGCGGTGCGGCTGCTACAACGACAGCAGTCCACGCACCGTGCGGCAATGGATACAGAACGGGATAAGTAATCCCGCAGGTTTCGTGTGGTTCGGTGAACCGATTTTGATGAGGGTCAGCGAACGCTGGGCCGAGCACCTGCACAACCGCAACACCAGTCCCGAACGGTTCAAAGGTTATTTCGATGGCTGGCTGGTTTACCGACTCGATGTTATCGCTCCCGGCGTAGGGGACGTCGGTCGAATCCGCTGGGAGCCAACCGGTTCCGACCATCCTCGGGAGGTGGTGTCGTGACGACCTATCTGGCTGGTCCGATGTCGGATTATCCGGATTTCAACTATCCGGCGTTTCAGGTGGCGGCCCAGGCGTTGCGTAACGCCGGGCGTGAGGTGTTGTCGCCGCACGAGCTCCGCCACGCTGATCCGTACGACTACCAGGCGTGTCTGCGTGCGGCGTTGCGGCTGTTGTTGGAGTGTGATGAGGCGGTGTTCCTGCCCGGCTGGGAACACTCCAAGGGCGCCAGCCTGGAACACGACATCTGCCAAGCCCTGGCGATGCCTGTCACCCACTGGGAGTCGGGCAGGTTGGAGCAGGCAGCCGCCCGCATCGCGACCCGGGTTTGGTGCTGCCACACCCCGATCAGCGGCCCCCACGTGCCGGGCTGTCTGTTCGAGCCGCGCGGACCCGTCGACTACGACGGCCCGGTCCAAATACGCCCGGTAGCCGATATTGACGCCATCTGCATGGCCGAGCGCGCGTGTGCGGGTTGCGGTGACGAGGTGTTGACGTTGTCGTCGCGGGACCGCTGCGACGCCTGCGAGGCAGAATCATGACCGCCCCGCCGTTTGCCTATTTCGGTGGGAAAACGACACTCGCCGACCGCATCGCCGCGATGCTGCCCCCACACGAGCACTACGTCGAGCCGTTCGCCGGCAGCCTCGCTGTGCTGCTCGCCAAACCGGCCAGCCGCATGGAAACCGTCAACGATCTCGACGGCGACCTGATGACGTTCTGGCGGGTGCTACGCGACCGGCCGGCTGATTTGGCGCGTGTCTGCGCTCTGACACCGCATAGCCGTGCTGAGGCCTATGTGGACCGGATGGCCGCCGCCGCGGAGCGCCTGCACCATGTGACTCTCGAGTGCCGCCCAGCCATTGACGTGATCCACGCTTACGGCGCATTCGACTCCGTGTGCCTCTACGTGGATCCGCCGTACCTGGGTACCACCCGGCACCGGAATTACTGCTTCGAGATGACCAGCGACCTCGAGCACGCGGAGCTGCTCGACGCGCTGCTTGATGCCCGCGCCACGGTCGTCCTCAGCGGCTACGCGAACCAGCTCTACGACGCGGCGCTCACCGGTTGGCAGCGCACCGAGATCCCGACGGTCAGCGGCCACGCTGATCCCAGCAGCAACCGACGCACCGAAATCATTTGGTCGAACCGAAGACTCGCTGAGCCAACGCTTTTCGACGAGGTGGAATCGTGACCCTCTATCCGCCTGGGATGATTTTGCGGCCCTTGGAGGGTTGGCCGATGGAGTTCACCCGCGACCGTAAACGCTCGCGGTTCGAGGCGTCGTTCAGCGAGACCCTGGAATTGCTGGACCGTGAGCTGCGCCTGCTCGACCCCGACGACCCCCACTACCCGTCATCGGTGTTGCAGATTGCGTTGCGGGAGCGGGACTTCCGCAACGATGGGATACCACGCGCGAGCGCGCAACCCGAGCACCCCGGCGTGATCCTCAACATCGAGCCCCGTGATCAGCCGCCGCTGTCGTTCCCGTGCGACACGTTCACCCACTGGCACGACAACCTGCGCGCAATCGCCTTGACGCTGGAGGCGCTACGCAAGATCAACCGCTACGGCGTCACCCAAACCGGCCAGCAGTACCACGGCTGGCGAGCCATCGAAGCTCGTGCATCTGAGTTCCCTGATGCGCCAAACGCTTTGGCGTTCCTCGCTCGATTGATCGGATGGCCGTCACCGACGCAGAGCGACGCCAAAGTCATCTACAGATCGGCGCGCGGCGCTGCCCACCCGGACCGCAACAACGGGAGTCGCACACTGTGGAATCGCGTCGAGGCCGCTGGTGAGGTTCTTCGCGCTGCGGGGTGGTTGCGGTGATCAGTTACGTGTGTGATCAGTGCGGCGCGCTGATCAGCGAGCGGCTGCGTATCACCACCACCGTCGTAACCCTGCGTGAGGAACATTTCTGCTCAGTGCAGTGCCTGATGGTCTGGGCCGCCCGCAACGGATACCACACCAAACCGAGCGAGCAAGCACCCAACCGTGTGGTGGACGTTGGCAGTGAGCAGTCCCAGCCGGTGACAAGAGGCGTTGCGCAGCAACATATTGCACTGACGGCCACGACGGCCGGCACCTTTCGACATGAGAGGTGTGGAGCAATGTCTGACCCGCTCTCGGATGACGTGATCTGGGGGTGTGACGCCGAGCTCTCGCCGGCCTGGTGCGAGGAGCACGGCTACAGCCACCTCTGCGATCACGACAGCGGCCACGACGACGTACACGTGTGCGAGTGCGGCTACCAATGGTTTGAGGGCATCGAGTGATGAGATACCGCGGCGATAAACGTGAACAGGTCACCCCGGGGACACGGCTCGGCCCCGATCACGACGGCATCATGCACGAAGTCACCGAAGCCGTCTATGACGAAGCCACCGACACCACCCGCATCCGCACCCGAAAACTCGAAACCGCCGACAGCACACTACGTTTCGTAGGCGGCCAGCAGTGACCGCCACCGCGGATCTCGATGTGAAGTTCATGGCTGACTGGAAGGCCTGCACCGAGTGCGGCCGCCGGGAACGCTACCTTCGGCGCGGACTGTGCCATGCCCACTACGAACAGCAACGCCGCAGCGGGAAGATCTCAAGCCTGGTCGACGCCGACCAGGCGCGGCTGCACATCTGCAACCTCGTCGACGCCGGATGGCGATACCGTGAGATCGCCCGCGCCGCCGGGATCGACCGCTCCCTGATCGCGTTCATCGTCAACGGCCGCAAGCAGATCAACGCCGACACCTTCGACGCCCTGATCCGGATCCGCGTTGAAGACCACGCCCGCTGGCAGCGCACTGTGTGGGACACCCGCCGCGCCAATAAGGAAGCAGAAGAGCGGCGGCAGCGTGACGCGTTGGCGCAGAAGGCAAGCCAACGCGAGATCGCAGCGGAAGCCGAGCGCCGCCGCGTAGCGGCCGAACGCGCTGCCAAGACGGCTGCTTCGACCGAAGCGCACGGAACCGCACTGCAATCCCGGCTGCTGGAACACAGCCTCGAGCGCCACACCGGTGGCGGCTGGGACATCACCGTGCCCACGCCGCCCAACGACGACCGCGGCCGCGGCGGCCTGTTCGGATTCACCGTGCCCGCATGGGTCGACGACGCGCTGTGCGCCCAAACCGATCCCGACCTGTTCTTCCCCGAAAAAGGCGGCACCACAACACCAGCCAAACAGGTGTGCTCGCGCTGCCCGGTGCGAACCGAATGCCTCGACTACGCCCTGACCCACGGTGAACGGTTCGGCATCTGGGGGGGCCTGTCGGAGCGCGAACGCAGACGACTCGAAACGACGAGGACAGCATCATGACCAATTCGCCGATGGCACAGCCGAACACCGCTCCGACGCGACGACGGAAGCAATCGCCCCCATGCAACAAGCGCAAGCGCGAACGAATATTGGAGGCCGCAACCTGATGCCATGGTTCTACGTCGACGACGGCTTCAGCGACTCCAAGCCCGTCATGAACCTGCCCGATTACCCTGTCAAAGCCCCCTTGCGGCTGGCCGCTTGTGGCCTCTGGCTTCTCGCAGGCTCGTGGTCTGCCAAAGAAGAACTCGACGGTTTCGTGCCCGCATCCAAGCTGCGGCAGCTCGGCGCCACCCCCACACTGATCCGCGCATTGACCGATCCCGGCCCTCTCGACGCACCCCTGTGGGATCTCGTTGCGGACCCGGAAACGACCCAAGATCAGACCCTGATCCGACCCAAATCGAGACCCGATCTTGACCCGAAACGGGGACCGATTCAGTTTCGAAACTGGTCGAAGTGGCAGAAGACGCGAGCCGAATTGCGGGCCAAGCGTGAGGCCGAAGCGGCGAAGAAACAGAACCAAAGAAAAAAGGGCCGCAACGCCGCTACCAGCTTAAACGCGGATTTGTCCCCTGGGGACATAGCGGGGGACAACGCAAGGGACACCTTGGGGGACTCCCCTGGGGACATGACTGTCGTGTCCCCAGGGGACACCCGCGGGACTCTCACGCGCGCGCGCGTCAGACCCGACCCGACCCGACCCCTAGTGGTTACTTCTGTGGAGGGGAGTCCGGTAGGAAGCGACCCGACCGGCCCACCACCGCCACGCCACTGCGAGAAACACCCAACCGGCACGACCCAGCCGTGCCACGGCTGCGGCGAAGCCCGCATCCAGTTCGAGGTGTGGGAACAGGCCCGCGCTGACGCCGCAGCGAAGGCCGCCCAAGCCCGCCGCGAAGCCGAAGCCGAAACCCGCCGCCAGTGCCCGATCTGCGACGACAACGGCATCGCCGAAAACAGCGACGGCGACGCATACCGCTGCGACCACCCAACAACCGGACGCCGGAGGGGTGCATGAGCTGGGAAATCATCGGCACCAGCCACCTGACGGCGCAGCCCGCCGGTCGTTGCGCGGTGTGCGGCTACCCGGTCGAGGTCGGCGCCGAAATCTGCGCCCGCTGCGGAGACATCATCGAATGACCACACAGCTGCGCACCCGGATCGCCGCCAAAGCCGACGACGCCGTCACCTGGCATCGCCTACGCGGCCACCACGTCACCCGCCGGTTCACCGCCCACATCGGCGACCACATCCGCGTCTGGGACCGCTACTGCCACACCTGCGAGATGGCATGGTGACCCGCTACGTCGCCGGCCTGGACCCCAGCCTCACCCGCACCGGCATCACCGTCCTCGCCGCCGACAACGACCACCAGGCGCGCCCGCACACGCTGCGTGACACCGGCCAATCACTGCCCGACTCGTCCGGCTGGCCCGAACGCCTCGACCGCGTCGTCACCCAGGCCCGCACCATCGCCCGCATCCTCGACCGGCTACCGCAGCGACCGGAGCTGCTGCTGGTCGAGGCGCCGATCTTCCGCGGCGAAATGCTGCCCTCCTACTTCGACCGGGCCGGCCTGTGGTGCGGCGTCATGTCCGCCATCCGCGCCCGCGGCATCCCATGGACCACCGTCGCGCCACCAACGTTGAAGAAGTGGGCCACCGGATCCGGCCGCGCCGACAAACAACTCGTCCTGGCTGAGGTCGCCACCTGGTGGCCGCACATCCCGATCCGCAACCACGACATCGCCGACAGCGCCGTGCTGGCCGCCATGGCCGCCGTACGGCTCGGCTGGCAGCTGCCCTTCCAGACCCGACGCCGCCACATCGAAGGATTGGCGTCGATCACCTGGCCGAAGGCGACCACCTGATGCCTGTCGGCCACTACGACCGCACCCGCATTCCCCGCCGCGGACGGCCCGGATTCCTGCGGAAAATCCTCGGCGACCTCGACCGCGACTGGATGAGCCGCGCCGCCTGCCGCACCATCCCCCTCGCCGAAATCGACGAGATCTTCTTCCCGATCAACGGCCGCAGCCACGAAGACAAACTGCGCTACGCCCGCAAAGTGGCGCGCGCGAAAACGATCTGCGCCAGCTGCCCCGTCATCGCACAGTGCGAGGGATACCGGCGCGCGCTCGGCGACGATAACGGGGTGTGGGGTGGCCGCGACGAACTGGACCGCAACCCCAACCGCCAACCCATCGACCTCGACGAACTCGAAGACCAACTGACCAGACGAAGCAAGGAGCACCCGCCGATGAACCATCACGGCACCGACACGGCGGCCGCCCAATGAGCGGCGGCGACGTCCTGGTGCGGGCGTGGGAGCCCAACCTGCGTGACGAAGGCGCACGCTTCACCGCGTCGATCCTGCGCCGCGACATCACCTTCCAAGCCCGCACCGGCGACAGCCTCGACGTTGAAACCATCACCATGCCCGGCCTGGTCGTGATCGCACCCTCGGCTGGGCCTGGTCGGCAGAACGCGGTCGATGTGTGCGTGCGCGCGATCCCAGACCAAATCAAATTCACCATTTTCGCCACCGTCGAGCTGGTGTGGATACCGCTCGCGGCGCATCGTGACGCGCTCGGCTACTGGCACATCGAAGCAGTCCCGTTTGTCAACTGGCTGCGGATTCTGCTGCGTAACGAACCCACCGTGAAGGGAACACCCGATGGCCGATAGCTGGCACTCACTTAATCCGGCGATCGTGACGGTTGACGCCGAGCCGCGTTACCCGCTCGGTGACGTCGGGGATCTGCTCGAATACCGCCGCGCCGGCGGCGCACTGTCACCGATCGCGCCGCGCCGATCCTTCGGCCCGCTCGGCCACTCCTACCAGGTGGTCAGCTGCCCGGTTCGCGGCTACAACCCGAACCGGCTACGGCAAGCTGATCTGCGTGCGGCCCGTCAGCACGCCATAGATTACCTGTCGCAGCCACTCGACATGCGCGACGTCGAAACCGCCATGCGCGCGATGGGCTTCTTCTTCCCGCCCACCACGCAGGTCCACCCGGTGCGGGACTGGCTGTCGAGGGTCGACTGGCCGCGATTCATCGGCACCAGCATCTTCGCCGCACTAGTCCTGCTGTGGACGGCCGTGTTCGCGTTCGCGCTCTACCAGCTCGGCGTCCTCGACGCCTGGACCCACCAATAAACCCTCCTGAACGGAAGGAGCACCGCTCCGTGCCCATCGAATCAATCCGAATCAGCGGCTACTCCGTTGCAAACAAGCCCGTCGAAATCGAGATCCGCATGGACGGCACCACCATGCACCGCTTCCTCGCCGAGCGACTCACATCCAGCGAAGACCACGAACACCTCACCCTCGAAGCGACCCGCTGGCAACCACCAACCGGCAAGCAGGCATGTCCGCTCTGCCGGCGCGTTGGCACGCACACCAGCGACTGCCTGACTCAACTTCCGAACACACTCGACACCAAAGGAGGCGACCGCTGATGAAGCTCGGTAACCGCAAACAACGCCGCCGCGCAAAAGGCACCTGGCGGCGCCCATCCCCCACCGACACACCCGCCCAACAAATGGCGGCGTTCCTGAAGGCGCCCGGCAAGTTCCACATCGTCCAGCTGCCCGACGACAAGAGCTTCGTCGTGAAAGTCACCGACGACGAGATGCCGATCTTCCTCACGATCTGCCAGCAGCTCCGCGGTGTCCTCGGCTACTGCGAAGCCATCCCCGCAACACCGGTCGAGGCGTCGGTGGCCGACGCGAACGAGATCGCGCAACACACCGCGCAGGCGTCGAAGCGCATCCGCGAAGCCCGGCACCGCGCCACCTGCAACACCGGGCCGGACGACCAATGCGACAACCCCCACGCTGAACACGTCCACGCCGCCGACATCGCACGGCAGGAGCGGGCCGCAGCGCACCAACGTAAGTCTGGCCGGCACCGCAAACCCGAACCAGACACCACCTTCGACCGCCTCATCGCTACCGGACCCATCGACAGCGACGAAGGCGCACGCCGCCTCGCCGCCCTCGAAATCGCCGCCGCACAAGACCAAGTAGCCAAAGCACAAGACCAACTCGAACAAGCCAACGCCCGGCTCCGAGACGCCATGGACCGAGGCGGCGAACTCCACAACCGCTCAGTACTCGAACACTTCGCCGAACGCGCCGGCCAAGCAATCGCAGACGGCTTCCCCAAGCCGAAGATCCAACAAGGCGTCGGGCCGGCAATCACCCGTCACGGCCGCATCGAAGCCGAATCCATCGACGCCGCCGAACCACCACCCGACAGCGAATACCGAATCGACTGCAAACACCCAGGATGCGACTGGGCCATCGTCGACTCGGACCGCATCTACGCCGCCCACATGTACGGGAACCACCTCCACGACGCGCACCCAGAAAACCGCCATGCCCACACGTAAACGACCCTCACCCGCAGCCCGCGGCTACGACCACACACACCGCATCAACGTCCAACGCCTACACCGCAACCACGTCGACGGAACTCCCTGCTGGTGGTGCGGCTTACCCATGTACCGCGACCGCACCAAGAACCCCGACTACGACCCCAACGCCACCCGCAGCGACGGAAAGCCCGACCTCACATCCGGCGTACTCGCAGGCGACCACCCAGATCCCAACGCACCCCACGCCACCCGACTACTACACGGCCTCTGCAACAAACAACGCGGCGACGGCTCACACGACGACCAACGCCCAGCACTACAACTCATCCGGCAACCATCCAACCTCGGCGACCTCGCAATGGGATGGCCCCTCGCAATGGGATGGCCCGCATGATCGTCCGCATCGAAGTCGAGCTCGACAACGGTCGACGTATCGGCGGATCCGTACCCGACGTCTTCGACAGACCAGACTTCAAAGCAGCCATCGCTTCACTCACCACACAAGCCGAGCGATACATCTTCGACGGACCACGAAGCATCGAAGGCAAGCCAAACAAGCCGAAGGACACCCAACAATGAACGCGGACGCAACCTTCGACAGCGATCCCGCTTACCGGCCGATGCGCTGCCGATGCGGAGCAGACACCGTCGCACTGCTACCCGAAGAACGCATCGCCATGCACTACGACCCGAACACACACCGCCCACTGCTGTGCATCCTGTCCGGATCACTCACCGACGAAGGATGGCGACGACTCTTCGCCGAGTGCATCCATGACAAACAACTCACCATCACAGTTAGGCACCCACAATGACCCATCGAGCCGTGAAGCAGACGACGCACATCATCGTCAACTACGTCACAGACAGCGACGCTACTTGGACGTCCTTCATCTGCGGCGACACCGAAGTCCAACTCGGACCGGACCGCCGGACAATCTTCCTTCCAACCGAAGGTGGCGACGGGCGGATCGGCGTCGACCAGCTCGGCGATCTAATCGCCTGCCTTCAGCGTCTCCGCGCGGAGCTGGAAAGCCGCTGACCAGCGATGACCCCTCCCGCCAGAATTATTACAACCCCCCGGGGTGGCCGACTCGCCCGCGGTGAGTCGGATTTTTGTTTTTCCGGACGCGCGATTTTTCGCGCTGGGTGGCCGGGCTGATGGCTGATGGGGCGGCGCGTGGCCGGGCGCAGAAGCGGACGAATACGACCGCGAATAGCGCGAAAACCACCTCTGAGCAGGGCAAACAACCCCCCTCAAAGCGGACGAAACCTGCGCAAAAGGCGGCGAAACTTGTCCGTAAAGGGCGCAAGCCGACCGCTGGTGCGAAGTTACGGCGCGAATTGTCTTGGCCGCAGGCCGACGCTGCGGCGAAAGCGCTGATAACGCAGGCAGCACGCGTAGCGGATCGGCTGGAAGTGCTCGGCAGGCTGCTCGAAGGGGACCATCACGCGTGGATGGCCGTCAAGGTCGACGGCCAGGTCGTCGAAGTCCGGGTGGACGGCGCGCTCGTCGAGGAACGCCAGCTCTCGGAAGTGCTTCGCAAGCTGATCGGCGATATTCAGAAGATGCGCGCGGCAGGCGAAGCCGGCCCGGGCGGGAATGACGGTTCCAAGCAGGACGATCCCCTGGTTCGGGTCGTCTCCGACCACTACGGAAGGAAGCGGACATGAGCGGCGCTACCGGCGACAGCGGCTTGCGGCCAAGCCGCAGGTATTTGCTGCTTCAGCAGGCGTCGACGCTGCTGTACAACTGCATCGATTGCGGAGCGGTGGTTCACGATACGGCGCGGCACGACGAGTTCCATAGTGCCCACGCTCCGATGTCCGAGGGCTGCACCTGCTGTGACGGTGGTCCGCAGTGGGGTCACGCCTGGGACTGCCCAACAGAAGGCCGGACGTTTGACCGAAGTCGAGATCTACGCCGGTCCGGATCGTGATCGGTTCGGGGAGACGCCGTTCGGGATGTGTCGTTCGGCGCCGCGGATCGTGTTCGGCGAGATTGGTGGATCCGTCGTCTGTTCCACCGGTCACGATCGCGTCGGTTCCTGTGTCGTGACACCGGACGGCTTCCTTCGCGTCGAGTGTTCAAACGGTCTGTGGATCTATGAGCTGTTCCCGGCACGATTCTCAGACGGCAACGGTCCGCCGGTTTATCTGGCGGTCTGGCGCGACTAATGACGACGGTCGCGGAAGCGAGGCTCGATGCGGAGCGCGGCCGCGTCGAGCTGCCGGAGGACTTTCTGCCGAAGCCGTGGCCGAAGTTCATCGGGCGTTGGCCGCGGCTGACCGGCCGCCAGGAGCCGGAGTTCGCGTCCTGGTTTCCGGGCGATGAGACAGACGGCGACGTCGCGGCGAACCTCGGCTTCGAGGTAGGCCACCGCTGCATGCCGTGGCAGTGGTGGACGCTGCGCAAGACGTGTTCGCGTCTGCCGGCCGACGGGGACGGAATCGCGCTGTGGACGCATCCCGACGTTTGCCTGGCCATCCCGCGGCAGAACGGCAAGACGGAGATCGCGATCCTGCGGATCCTGCTTGCGCTGTTCGTGCTGGGTGAGAACGTCATCTACTCGGCGCAGCGCTGGGCGACCGCGGAGGACGTCTTCGACCGGCTGGTCGAGATCATCACGTCGCATCCGTGGCTGGCGGCGCGGCTCGCGCCGGAAACTGGACTGCCGAACGGTTACTCGAAGGCCGGCAACCGCGGCGTTATCAAAACGAAGTTCGGAGAGATCCGGATCGGTTTGCGCTCTGGCGATCTCGGCCGCGGTCTGACGAAAGTCGATCTCGTCATCTTCGACGAGTCCTACAAGCTCACCGAGGAACAGCGCGTGGCGCTCACCGGCGCGCAGATCGCTTCGGATAACCCTCAAACGATCTACCTGTCGACGCCGCCGATCATCGGCGAGCATCCGTTCTGTCACGTCTTCGCGGGCTTCCGCCGGCTCGGCCGCCGGCGCGCGCCGGATCTGTTCTTCGCGGAATGGATGGCTCCGAAACCCGAGCCGACCGGCAACGCCGAAGAAGACGCACGCCGGCTCGCCGCGGCGCGCGACGATCCGGATGCGCCGCGTCTGGCGAACCCGTCTCACGGCGTCATTCACCGGGAACGGGATATGCAGCGCGAGCGGCGCGCTGCGACGACACCGCAAGCCCTGGCACTGTTCGACGCAGACTTCCTTGGCTGGGGTGACTATCCACCCGATGAGCTGGACCGCGAGCCGGTTATTCCGCTGGAAGTGTGGCAGACGATGGAAGACAAGACCCCGGATCTCGTCGGCGATCGCGTGATCGCGGTCCATCGGTCACTGGACCGGCGGCTGTGGGCGGTGGCGGCCGGTTCGCGCACATCCAACGGCCGCGTCCATCTCGAGGTCGGCTATCTGCGCAAAGCGAAGTTACCGGCGGTCGCACTGTACTTGGCGATCCTGATCGAGCTGTGGGATCCGGCGGCGATCATCGTTGACGGCCGAGGACCGGCGAATGTGCTGGTCGCCCGGATGCGTGACCTGGGCTTCGACGTGTATGAAGCGTCGACACCGCAGATGGCGAAGGCGTGCGGCGGCTTCGTGGACGCCGCCCTGGCCGGGGAGCTGTCGCACGTGGGTCAGCCGATCCTCGAGGAAGCGCTGAAAGTGGTTCAGAAGCGCGAGCTTCCGATGGGTGATTTCGTGTGGAATGACGCCGAGGCTGGTGTGCCGCAGTGGACTGCGGCGACGCTGGCGCACTGGGGTGTGCTGATGTTCGCCGAGGAACTGGGCGAGTCAGCGTCGCCGGCGGTCTCCCAGGACGTGGTGAATTTGGACGAGGTCGACATCCTCGAGGCCGCGTTCTGACGAGGGCCGTGCTCGTCAGCCGAGTAGGGCTGATCTTGGGACACTCCGGGTATGGCGCGACCTCCCGCTTTGGCGACTGAAGTCGGCTACGTCAACCCGTCCGCGGCCGATCCGTCCAACCCTGCCGCGTGGCTGCCGGGCTCTGTGCCGGATATGTGGTGGTGGGAGCTGACCGAGCAGGTTCCCGATCTGCGGTGGCCGCTGTCGCTGGTGGTGTACTCGCGGATGCCGCGCGAGGACGCGCGGGTGTGGTCGCTGCTGTCGGCGATACAGCTGCCCATCCGGCGCACGCAGTGGCGGATCGACCCGAACAGCGCTGAGGACCGCATCGTGGCGCATATCGCCGCAGACTTCGGGTTGCCGATCGTCGGGGACAACGGCGGCGACAAACCGAAGCCTCGGCAGCGGGACCGGTTCAGTTGGAAAGCGCATCTGCGTGACGCGTTGTCGTGCCTGCGCTTCGGGCACTCTGTGTTCGAGCAGGTGTACCGCTACGACGACACATCGGGCCCGTTCGGAGGGAAGTTCCGGCTGCGTAAGCTCGCGCCGCGGCCGCAGTTCACGATCCGCGCCTTCAACGTGGCACGAGACGGCGGCCTAGTGTCGGTCACCCAGGACAACATCGGATCGAACCTTCAGCCGGTCACGATCGACATCTCGCGGCTGGTGGTGTACCGCAACGAGCCGGAGCCGGGGGTGTGGATCGGGACGTCGCTGCTGCGGCCGAGCTACAAGCATTGGCTGTTGAAGGATGAGCTGATGCGCATCGAGGCGGCGGCGGCGCGCCGTAACGGTATCGGTGTGCCGGTCGCGTACACCAACGAAGACGACAAACGATCGTCGGCGAAACTCACCGAGTACGAGAAGATCGCGTCGCGGTTCCGCGGCGGCATGTCCGCGGGGGCGGCGTTCCCGGCCGGCGCGAAGCTGGAGATCCTCGGTGTGCAGGGCAACCTGCCGAATCTGCGGCAAGCGATCGAGTACCACGACAAGCAGATCGCGCTCGCTGGTTTGGCGCATTTCCTCAACCTGGACCGCGGCGGCAGCTACGCGCTCGCCAGCGTGCAGGCCGACACGTTCGTCCAGTCCGTGCAGGCGTTGGCCGAGGACGTCGCCGACATCACGAACCAGCACGTCATCGAAGACTTGATCGACGTCAACTACGGCGTCGACGCGGGCGCGCCGCTGCTGGTGTGCGAAGAGATCGGCTCGCGGCAGGATGCCACCGCGGCGGCGCTGAACCTGCTGGTTCAGGCCGGCCTGCTCACGCCGGATGAGTCGCTGCGCGCGTTCATCCGCCAGCAGCTCGGCGCCCCCGCCGAAGACCCCGCCACCGCCGAGCCCGGCCCGGCCGAAGAAGACCCTCCAGGCCAGCAGCCCGAGCAGCCGGTGGCCGCTCGCCAGCAGACAAAGCCGCATCTCGGGAAGATGACGCTGACCGCCGACCAGGGAGTCCTGTTCTGATGACGTTCCAGCTCGACGAAGCGGGCCGCAAAGCCGCGCGCGCTGCCCTGGGCATTGCGCCGGACGCCGACCCGATCCAGTGGTTCAAGATCCAGAACAAGGCCGACTCCGGGTCGAAGAAGACAGCGGAAATCCTGATCTACGACATCATCGACCCGTGGGGCGTGAACGCAGGCGACTTCGCTAACGAGCTCAACGCGCTCGACGCCGACGAAATCACCGTCGGGATCAACAGCCCGGGCGGCATCGTGTTCGACGGCATCGCGATCATGAACGCCCTCAAACGCCACCCCGCGAAGATCGTCGCCCGCATCGACGGTGTTGCAGCGTCGGCGGCGTCGTTCATTGCGATGGCCGGCGACGAAATCCGGACGTCGAAGTACGCCGAGATGATGATCCACGAAGCCCGCGCCGTCGTGATGGGCACCGCCTCCGACCTGGAAGAGGTTCGCGATCTACTCATCCGGCACAACCAGACAATCGCCTCGGTCTACCAGGACCGCGCCGGCGGCGAACTGAAGGACTGGCTCAAGCTGATGCGCAACGAGACGTGGTTCACCGCCGAAGAGATGGTCGCCGCCGGTCTCGCCGACACCATCATCGAGGACCCCGAGGACAGCTCGTCAGCAGACGAGGCGGAATCGCTAAAGAATCGTTTCGACCTGTCCGTCTTCAACTACGCCGGACGGCGCGCCGCGCCACCACCGGCGATCCGGAACCAAGTCCGGAACGGTGATCGACCGAAGGGAGCCAGGATGGCAACCACCAAGGAGCATCTCGCCGAGAAGTTCGGACTTGATGCCGAGCTCGACGACGACGCGTTCAACGAGGCGCTCGACGCCAAGCTGGCCGCGGCTCCCGATCAGCCCGCGCCGTCGCAGCCCGCACCCGCCGAGCCGACGACCGAGCAGATCGCCGCCCGCGCCAAGCAGCTCGGCTTCGCCCTGGTCGACTCCGCCACCCTCGAGGCGCTCAAAGCGCAGGCGAAGGAAGGCTCCGAGGCCTACGCCCGGATCCAGGCCGAGGCGGACGCCACGAAGGTCGATGAGGCGATCCGCGCCGGCAAGATCCGGCCCGCCGATCGCGACAAGTGGACGAAGAACCTGTCACTGGACCGCGACACGTTCGCCGCGGCGCTCGACAGCCTCGAAGCCGTCTTCCCGGTGACCGAGATCGGACACGCCAACAACCCCGATCCGGCCGCGTCGATGCAGGCTCCGGACGACCTGTCGTGGTTTGACACCGCCCAGCTGGAGCCGTCCGCCGCGAGCGAAGGGAACTGACCGACATGGCCAACGAACTGATCGGCATCTACGAGCCGGGTCGCGACATCACCGGCCGCGCCACCGCCGCGGTCACCGGCAAGCGGTTCCTGAAGATCTCCGGGAACCGCAGCGGCGGCAACATCGCCGTCGCACCGGCCGATCCCGGCGGCCGGGTCGTCGGGGTCGCCAAGTACGACCAGCCCACGGTCGGTGACATCGTCGGTGTGGCGCGCGGTAACTCGCGGGTCGTGCAGGTCACCGCGGACGGGCCGATCGCCGCGTTCGCCGAGGTCGAAGTCGGCGCCGCCGGCAAAGCCAAGACCAAAGCAAGTGGTGTCGCCGTCGGCTACGCACTGACAGCGGCCATCGACGGATCCGACGCCGAAATCTCGCTGTACTGAGAGAAGGGGAAACGAACACGATGGCTATCTCACCTGTCGCTTACCCGCTCGGTCCGCCGGTCGTCGCGAACAACAGCGTCACCGTTGATCTGGCGCTCAAGCAGCCGGGCCGCATCAACAAACGGCTCGCCGATCTGACGAAGCAGAAGTTCATCGCCCCCGAGATCTTCGGCAGCGCGAACACGACCACGCAGACCGGCGCGGTCATCTACGACGTCATCACCATCAACGAGCTGTACACGAAGAACGACGTCGAGCAGCGCGGCCCCACCGACGAGTACCCGATCGTTCAGGGTGAGCGTCAACAGCCGAAGGTCGCCAAGTCCGAGGACTGGGGTGGCAAGTTCTGGATGAGCGACGAAGCGGTGCGCCGCAACGACGTCGGGGAGATGGACCGGCTGACCACGCAGCTGGCGAACACCATCGTCCGCAAGGTCAACCAGCGCACCGTCGCCGTCCTCGAGGACGTGATCAGTTCGCTCGGCGGCGCCGGGGTGATTCCGGGCTCCGACTGGGGCAACGTCACCCTGACCGGCAGCGATCCGACACCCAACACTGAGCGGCCGTTCGCCGACATCATCCGCGCGCAGCTGGCAGCCGACGTCGAGGAGCTCGGCTACGTCTACAACGTCTGGATCATGAACCCGCAGCAGTACGCCGATCTGCGGATCGCCTACGGCCCCGACGTTCAGTCGATCCTCGACGACGCCGGAGTGTCGACGTTCGTGTCGAACCGCGTCACCCCCGGCACCGCCTACGCGGCTGTGCGCGGCGGCGTCGGTTTCCTCGGCTACGAGCAGATGCTGTCCACGGAGACGTGGCGCGAACCCGCCGTCAAGAAGAACTGGGTGCAGTCGTCGGTGCTGCCGATCATGGGGGTCACCGACCCGTACGCCGTCAAGAAGGTCACCAATCTCGCGGGCTGACCCCGCACGACAGGACGGGAGTAGCTGCGATGGCGAAGCGCGTCGTGAAGGCAGCGCTGTGGGAGTACATCGACGGCAACGGTCGTCGTCGGCGTGCGTTCTTCGGCGATGAGGTCGATTTGCCTAAGCGTGAGATCGAACGCGGTGACCAGCTGGGCGTGTTCGACCCGGCCCCGGTTCCGCCGGCCCGCACGGCGGTCGTGGAACGAGCGTTGGCCGACACGCGTGCCCGCACCCCCGAACCGGTCATGGCCGGGGCGGAGTCGCTTCCCGTCCCACCGCATGATGTGACCCGGGAGCTCGAGTTGCCGGAGCCGCCGGAGTCGGTGGCGGTGTTGGAGCCGATCAACCAGGCGGCGGTCGGCGGGGCGCAACCGCAGATCCTGCGCCCGGAGACGGTCGTCGAGCAGCGCACCGCCGATGCGGAGTTGCCGGCGAAGTCGGCGACCCGTCAGGTGTGGGAGGAGTGGGTTGTCGCGCACACCGATCTGTCCCGCGAACAGGCCGCGAAGCTGAACAAGGAAGAGCTTCAGGCGCACGCCAAGAAGGGCTGACCCTCTTGGCCGGCGTGGTGACGCCGATCCTGTCGAAGCCGGACTTCGTTGCCCGGTTCAGGCCGCTGGTCGGCGCGGAAAACACCCTCACCGACGATCTGCTGTTGGCGGCGTCGAACCGTATCCGCCGCAGATTCGCCGACGCTGGGGTGGAGCTCGACGAGACGGACGTCGACGTCAGGCTGGTGGTGTTCGAGGTGGTGTCGGCGGTCCTGCGCCGCGGTGATTTCGCCGGCTATGCGTCGGTGACGATCACCACCGACGACGCGATGGAGCAGCGCGTGTTCGCCAACCCGGACGCCGCGGTGGACATCACCGATGCGCAATGGTTGCGGCTGGGCCTGGACCCGGCCAGTGTGTCCGCGTCGCCGCGGGGTTGTTTCCCGGAGAACGACTACTGATGGCCGCGCTGCGGCTCGGCCCCGACACCGTGGGGCTGGTGTTCCGCGACCCGGTCCTCGACAACCACGGCGAGCAGG
Organism: Mycobacterium sp. NGS35; assembly: GCF_059812855.1. Classification (NCBI taxonomy): domain Bacteria; kingdom Bacillati; phylum Actinomycetota; class Actinomycetes; order Mycobacteriales; family Mycobacteriaceae; genus Mycobacterium; species Mycobacterium sp. NGS35. Next base: position 130,259 of record NZ_JCALDL010000003.1, on the reverse strand, counting down.
TGTTCGACGCCGACGGCCGACCCGTTTACACGGATCGGGTTGTGGAGAAGACCGGCGCGAAGTTCACCATCACCGGTGTCTCGGAGACGGCGGCGGTCCCGCCGGTGGCGATCTACGCCGCGAAGTGCGCCCTGCCGGTGGATGCGGATTCGCTCGCTTTGACGAAGAAAGACGCGATCGAGCACGACGGCAAACGCTACGAGCTGTCCGGTGACGCCCGGGTGAAGAAGACGCTGATCGACGGCGCCGATCATCATGTGCGGGTGATCTGTTCACGTGAGGAACCGGCGGGCACCGGTGAGCGTGTGCTGATCACGCCACGCGGCGGCCAGGACGACGACGGCCGCCGGCTTGCGGATGGGGTGCCGTTCGCGGTGCTGGCGTTGGCGGTGGACGCCGGTAACACCGCGCAACGCTACGGGGCGGCGGGCACGATCGACGAAGCAGATTTCACGGTGGTGTTGCCGCTCGGTGTGGGTGTGCGTGACGGCGACTGGATCCGCGTGCGGGGCCGCGATTGCATTGCGCGGGTGCAGCGCGAGTTCTCCCAGCACGCCGACCGCAACCAGGACGTCGTGTTGGCGCGCGCCATCACAGGGGGTGGGTGATGGCCGCCAAGCAGGGTTTCCGGGGCAACAGGAAAGCACTCGGTGAGGTTCTGAAATCCGATCCGGGTGTGGTGGCGGCGGTCGACGAGCTGGCTGAGGAACTCGCCGAGCGCGCCGGCGGGCAGGTGGAGAAGTACACGACGGACCGCCACGTCGCCGCGGTGGTCGTCGACGCCGAGAAGCAGGCCGTCGACGGGGCAGCGACGAAGGCGGCCGGCTCGCTCGGATTGAGGCTGTCATGACCCGGGTGCAGGGCGAGCCGGTCGACGCGGTGAAAGCGGCGCTGGCGGTGCTGCTGGCGGACGAGACACCCGTTCCGCGGATCGCGAAACACAAGTGGCCCAAGGACTGGTCGCTGGCCGAGCGGCGGCCGCTGGTCCTCGTCGCTGATGACGGCGGCCCGGTGGACTGGCCGGTGAAATCGGATCACACGATCCGGGTCACTGTCGGCTCCGACGACATCCCGACGTCGCGGCGGATCGCCGCGCGCTGCCTCGGCCACCTGCACGACCACGTCCCGGCCGGTTTGGCCCACATCCGCGCCAGCGGGACCGCACTCACCGAAGCGCAGCACACCCAGACCGGCGCGGACCTCGCATCGGGCACGGTCACGGTGGTGATCCGCACCGCCGACGACGGCAGATAGCTCGCCAGCAGAGTAGCCGGGGTTCCTTTACGTTCCGGATAGACGCGAATCCGAACAGGGAGAAGGAAACGCATGGCTGGCAACCCGAGCAATGTTCGGCTGTTCACCGAGGCCGACGTCTTCGTCTACAAGGGCACGACCCTGCCGGCCGCCGACATCCCCGCTGATGTGACGGAGCCGTTCGACACGACTGTCGCGTGGGACGCGCCCGCTCCCGCCGCACCGAAGTGGGGTTACCTCGGGATTCTGGTCGGCGCTGACGGCATCGAGACGCAGCGGCAGTGGGATGAGACCGACATCCCCGGCTGGGGTTACGGCACGATCCTGGTCGCGTCGAAGGACTTCAAGGCCACCGTCACAGTGAACTTCCGGGAACAGAACCCGGTCGCCCAGTCGATCCTGTGGCCGGGCTCATCGGACACCACCCTGGTCGTGCCCGATCCGGCGCATCTGTTCTTCGCATTCGAGAAGCGCACCGCGGACGGCTTCATCGACCGGCGGATCACGAAGCGGCCGGCGCGGCTGTGGGTGCCCAACGAGAAGGACGTCGAGGGCGACAACACGCCGCGCGAGCTGTCGGCGCGGATCTTCCCGAACAGCGCCCGCGAGCTGTTCGCCTGGCAGCACGGCGAAGCCGCCTAACCGGATCGGAGACCCGTAGATCATGACGCAGGTACGGCTCACCGCAGATACCGAGCGGCGCAAGAAGGGCGACGTGATCGACGTCGACGCCGCGTCGGCGCGCAGCTACGTCGCCAAAGGCATCGCCGAGTACGTCGACAAGAAAGCCGCCGACACACAGGATGAGGAGGCTAGCACCGGCCGCCGCGGCCACGTCGTGTCCGTGCAGGTGGTCGACGAAGACCCCTACCCCGGCGACACCCGCAGCGACAGCGACGATGAGCCGAGTATGAGCGACACGAAGGACGAGCTCGTGGCGCGCGCTGTCGCCGAAGGCAAGGCCAGCGAGGACGAGGCCCGGGCGCTGACCAAGTCGCAGCTCGTCGACAAGCTCACCAGCTGACGCCGCCGGGCGAATGAGCTCGCCAGCAGAGTAAGCGGCGATTCTCTACCGTCCTGACTGACGTAGATCGGCACGGCCGCGGGCGCTGGCGACCGGAGCGGGGACACGGCAAACAGGCGAAACGGCGGAGCAATGCTGACAGGTGAGCAGTGACGCAGCGCGACTTGAAGCGCTCGGCGAGCCGCACGTCCGGTTCCGCTGGCGCAACCACGACCTGACGATCCCGCGGGCACTCGAAGACTGGCCGCTCGACCTCATCCGCTGCGGCCGCTACGTCGACGCCGTCTACACGCTGCTCGGCGACCAGACCGCCCCCGTGCCGCGGTTCGCCGACCTCAACTCGCTGTCCAACGCGATGGCCGCCGCCGCCGGGGTCACCCGGCTACCCGAGAGCAAGCCGCTGCCGCAGCGCTTCCGCTGGGCGGCCGGAACCCCCGTCCCGAGCCGGTTCTTCGGCATGTTCGGCGTCGACATCTTCGGCGCCGTCCCGATGCTGCTCGGGCTGCTCGACTCCTTCGAAGACGACATCGCCTCCGATCTGCGCCGCTTTTGGGGTGTGGACTACCTCGACCGCTGGCGCGGCGACCTGACATTGCGCCAGATCTGGACCTACATCCGCCGTCTGCCCACAGATTCGGCGCTCGCCGGGGCACGCAACGGCGGCCACGAGCTGTGGACCAAGCAGACCGTCGTCCTGGCGCAGATCTGGGAGCAACTGGCGCGGCAGGTGTACGTCGGACGGCCGATGACCCGCGAAGAGCTCGACGCCGCGCTCGCCCGCCAGCGCGAAAACGAGCGCCGCGTGGACACCCTGACGGCCAAAGAGGACTTCTACTCGCCGCAGGCCAGCCGCGCCCGCCTGGAAGCAGCGCGCGCGAAGAAAGCCGCGGCCGCCGCGCGCGTCGCAGCCGGGGTGCCGCCGCCCGGGTCTGAACCTTCACCGGCAGCTCTGTCGGCGCTGGACAAGGCGATGGCAGCTCGCCGTCGCGAAATCACCCAACCCAGGAAGGCGGGCTGACCGATGCCTACAGCCAAGAAGAACACGACGGCCGACCCGAAGACCGCGGACGAAACCGGCGCCTCGGTCGCGGTGGACGACCCGCAGCCGACCGACGTCGAGGACACGCAGCTCGCCGCGGACCCCGACACCGGCGAGGTGTCGACCGATGTCGAGTTCGAGTTCCGGGGTGTGACGTTCACGATGCCCCGCAGCCGCGGTGACTGGCCGACAGAGGCGCTGCGCTGCTTCCAGGTCGGCGACAACATCGAGGCCATTCACCAGCTGTTCGGCCCGCTGCAATATCGGCGGCTGCTGGCGGTCGCACCGAAGGGCCGCGACATCAACGAGTTCGCCGTCCAGTTGATGAAAGTCGCCACGGACGAAGTCACCCCGTAGCAAACCCGATGACTTCGTACGCCGCCGCGACTTGCCGTCGCCGACCGGATGACCCGGTCGGCGGGTTCGGCATGAAAGCGCGGCGCTGATGGCACGGGGCCAGGAGGTCGGCCAGTACTACGTGATGCCCGTCATCCCGAGCTTGGAGGGATTGAGCGGGCGGATCGACTCGGCGTTCAAGCAGAAGTTCGGCGATGTCGGCAAGAGAGCCGGCCAGGACTTGACCAAGGGCATGGCGTCGGGTGTCGACGCCGGCAAGGCGCAGCTCGAGTCGGCGGCCAAGAAGGTTGAGCAGCTGTTCGACAAGCAGGCCGACGCCGCTGGCCGGTTGCGGGTCGCGCAGGAGAAACTCAACGACGCCCGCGCCAAAGGCGCGACCGGTGGCCAGCTGGCCGCGGCGGAGGAACGCTACGAGGCGGCGCTGCGGAAATCGACCGCGGCGGCCAACACCTACAAGTCGGCGCTGTCGGACTTCGAAGCGCTCAAGAAACGCGTCGGCAGCAGCAGCGGAGTCATCAACGTCGACAACGACGTCCGCAACGTGGACAGGTTGTCGAATGCGTTGACGACGCTGTCGACGACGGGCACGCGCGGACTGTCGAGCCTGGCTCAGCTGGGCGCGCGGGGCATGGATCTCGCCGGTTTTTCGGCGGGGTCGGCGGCGCTGGGGCGGCTGTCGTCGGGGCTGGGCACCACCGCCTCAGCGGCGGCCGGCGCTGAAGCCGGTCTGGCGTCTGTGGCTGCCGTCGCCGGCGGTGCGGCCGCGGCCGGTGTGGCGGCTTTGGCGGCCGGGGTTGTCGTCGCCGCGAAGAACCTCTACGACCTGGGCGAATCGTTCGACGAGACGTTCGACAACATCCGCATCAAGACGGGCGCGACCGGGCCGCGGCTCGCCGAGCTCGAGGAAGCGACGAAACGGATCTCCTCGGGTGTGCCGCTGGGGATCAACGAGATCGGCAACGTCGTCGCCAGCGTGAACCAGGCGCTGCACCTGACCGGCCCCGAGCTGGACAACGTCGCGAAGAACGTCGCCAACCTCGGCCGATTGACCGGCGAAGCGGTCGACGTCAAGTCGCTGGGGCAGACGTTCCGGGCGTTCAAGATCGACCCGAAAGATCAGGTCGACGCCCTCAACACGCTGTTTCACACGTGGCAGACCACCGGCACCGGCATCAACGAGCAGCTGTCGTTGCTGAGCAGCAAGGGCGGGCAGGCGCTTCGCGAGTTCGGGCTGAACCTCGGGCAGTCCTCGGCGTTGATGCAGCAGTTCGAGGCAGCCGGTGTCCCCGCCGAGGACGCTGTCCAGTCGCTGGGGATCGCGCTGCGCAAGTTCGCGAAGGACGGCAAGGACCCGGCGCTGGCCCTCAAAGACACGACGGCGCAGATCAAGACGCTGCTCGATCAGGGCAAAACCGCGGAGGCGCAGCAGAAGGGCGTCGAAACGTTCGGCAAGTCGTGGACGGCGGTGTTCCAGGGCATCGAGTCCGGGCAGTTCGACCTGGCCGCGCTGTCCGACGGGCTGGCCGGCGCCGGCGACACGATCCAGCAGACCGCTGACGACACGGACGACTTCGCGCAGAAGTGGCAGGAGTTCAAGAACCAGGTCGCCTCAGCGTTGCAGCCGATCGCCACACCGCTGTTCGACGGCATCCAGAACGCGCTGTCAGGGCTCACCACGTGGATCTCGGAGCATCAGGCCGAGGTCATCAACTTCTTCACGACGCTGGGTAAGGCGGCGGTCGACGAGATCGGCGCCACGCTGCATTCGTTCGGTCAGCTGGTTGATGGTGTCGCCGACGTTGTCGGGGTCATCGGTAAGGCGCAGAACCTGTCGCTTCGGCTCTACGCCAACTCCCAGGACCTGCTCGGCCGCCACGATAAGGCGGATGCGGCGCGCCGCGACGCGGACGCGGCGCTGCACTGGGCCGACGGTTTGCACAAGGTCGCTGAGGGTCTCACCGCGGCCGGCGATGCGGTGGATGCCAGCGGCGACAAGTTGGAGGCGTACGGGCGGCGCGCGGCGGAGGCGGCCAAGCTCACCGAGGGCCTCGGAACGTCGGTGCACGTGCTGCCGGACGGCAAGACGATCACGATCGCCGAGAACACCCCCGAAGTGCAGGAGCGGCTGCACGAACTCGGCATGCACATCGAGCAGCTGCCGGATGGGTCGTTCGCGGTGGTGGCCGACACCGACGAAGCCAAACGGATCCTCGACGCGTTCCGCGCCCAGCAGAACGGGACACCGATCACCCCGCCGGTCGAACCGAAGATTTCCGACGAGGCGGCCAACAAGTTCCTCGACGAGCTTCAAGCGTTCATCGCCGGCCATCCCGTCGCGGTCAACCCGACGATCAACTCCGCCAACCCAGCGGTCATCCCGGGTGTGCCGATGCCGCCACCGCCAGGCATGCCGCCACGGGCTCGTGGCGGGATCTTCGACGTCTGGGACGAAGTCGCCGCCTTCGCGAACGGCAAACTGCCGAGCCAGGCGCTGATTCAGCCGCCGGTGCCCGGCGCCGGGCTGGTCCAGTGGGCGGAGCCGTCCACCCACGGTGAGGCGTTCATCCCGCTCGCGCCGGCGAACCGGAAACGGTCGCTGGACATCTGGGCCGAAACGGGGCGGCGGCTCGGAGTGTTCGACCAAGGCGGTATTACCGACCCGCGTGACCCGCGTTTTGACCCGCCGATGCCGCCCGGCGGCTGGGGACCAGCCGGCAAGGAAGGCTACATAGCACGGCTGCGCGGCACTCCGCGTGGATGGTCTGACGCTCCTCGTGGTGATAAGCCGCGAACCGACGAACCGAGCAGCGGCTTCGGACTGTCACCTATCGACGACATCTTCAAATGGATCGTCGGCAAGTTCGATCAAGGCGGCTGGCTGACCGCCCTGACGCCGTTCATCCCGCCGTCGCCGCACGGCCCCTACACCAAGGAGCCCGGGGACCGCATCCCGATCTTCTGGCCGCATCCAGGCCCCTATCCGGGCAGCAGCGGCGACCCCGACTGGGGAAGCTTCGGCAAAGGCATGCCCCCGCCGGGCTGGTTCCAGAAGCCGGTCAACCCGGACGACATTTTCCTTCCCGGCATGGACCCCGAACACCCGTGGAAACCGAAACCCGGCGACCCGGAGTGGATTTGGCGGCACAACCGCCGCGGCGTCGACGTGTTGTCGTTCGAGCAGGGCGGCTTCACCCGCGACTGGCTCGACCAGGTCGCCCAGCAGAACTTCGGGCTCACACTCGGCTCCGGGGACCGCGCCGAGCCCGGCTCCTACCACAACACCCCCGGCGGGGCGCGTGACTACAACGGCCCCCCCGAGAAGCTGGAGCAGTTCGCGAACTGGCTGGCCGACAACCTCGGCCCCTACATCGACGAGCTGATCTTCGCCTCGCCGACGTTCACGAAGACGATCAAAGACGGGCAGCTCAAAGGCCCGTTCGGCTCGTTCTACACGCTGGGTCAGGCCGGCTATCACGGCGACCACGTGCATGTCGCGTTCGGGGCGAAAGCCCGCTCGTACATGGGTGCCGGCACGTCGGCGGTGAACATGTCGAGCTTGTCGCCGCAGGATCAGGCGGTCGCCGCGATCATCACCGAGGGCCGCCGCCGTGGCTTCTCTGACGCCGATCTGGCGTGGATCGTCGCCGACGCGATCGGCGAATCCGGCCTGAACCCCGAGATCCGCGATCACGTCACCGGCACCCACAAGGGGCTGTTCCAGCAGGACGCCAGCTACCCGGGCCGCGACACCATGGCCGGCCAGATCAGCGGCTTCTTCGACCGGCTCCAGTCCACGACCTCGCCGAGCGCCTCGATCGGTGAGCGGATCGTCGGGGTCGAGAAGGGCGGCTACGGTCCGGACTGGATCCAGCAGTACCTGCCGCAAGCCCAGGCCGCGATCGGCCGGGTCGGCCCGCAACTGTCAGCACTGGGCCGCACTGGCACCGGAACGCAGCTCGGCACACCGGGCATCGACCCGGAAACCGGTGAGCGCGGCTACTACGTTCCGGACCCCAAGCAGATCAAGCAGGCCCAGGACCGCCTCGCCGACGCCGACGAAGCGATCCGGCAGGCCGACGCCGCGGTCGCCGAAGCCCGGCAGCGGCGCGCCGAACTGAAAGCCGACGCCTCACAGTCGCAGCGCATGGCCGCCGACGAAGCGGTCACATCGGCTGAGGCGCGCGCCGCGAAAGCCCGCCGGGAACGCGCCGACGCCGAAGCCGACCTCAACGACGCGCAGCGCGGCAAATTCCAGAAAGCCAAAGACGCCACCACGAAATCAAAGTCGACATCGGAGAAGGGCGAGCTGGACCCGATCGGCGGCATCCTCGGCTCGTTCCTGAAAGAGACGTTCGGGCTGGACGGCTCGATCTTCCCGGACATCTCCGAGCTGGGTGTGGTCAAGCTCGCCAACGCGATCCTCGGCATCAAATACGAGCCGCAAGGCAAGGGCTTCCCCTGGCAGACCGGCTACGCGGGCGGCGACGGCACCCCGTGGTCGGGCAACCCGTTCGCCACCGACCAGCCGATCATGACGCCGCAGGCCGCCAGCGGGCTGCCGTTCGGGATGATCCCCGCCGCGATCGACGCCGCCGGCAAAGCCGCCCCCGGCATGGCGGTGCCCGGCAGTGATCCCAACATCGCCTACAACCCGACCGGCGCGCCGCCGGGGCCGGTCGACATGAGCCGCAACGTGTCGATCCAGGTTGACTCCGGACCCACCGCCGCCGAGATCGGCAACACCGTGCGCCGCGAAGTCGCCAACGTCGACCGCCTCCACACCTACGTCCCGGCGGGGGCGTGACGTGACAACGACGATCGACGTGCCCGGCTACCCGCAAACCACCGAACATCCCTGGTCGAGCTTGCCGGATGAGATCCGCGACGAAGCGGTCACCCTGAAATGGATCGGCAGCGACGGCAAGGTGTGGCCGCTGGCAGGCCTCGAGGGCGGCGTGGAGGGCGCGTTCATCGCCGGCGACATCGAGGGAATGGTTCACATCCCGTTCGATTCGATCTGGACGAAACCGGCCTACGGGCCGCCGCGGTTCCAGCGCGCCATCCGCGGCCGCAAAGAGATCTCGTTTCCGCTGGGCCTGATGAGCGATACGTCGCTGGGCTGGTATGACACCGGGTCGCGGTGGTGGCGTGGCTGCAAGAAAGACGAGACCGGGTTCTTCACCGCCACCACCCGCCGGTTCGGCGAGTTGTGGCTGCCGATGCAGCTCCTCGAAGCGAAATGCACCCTCGCCGATGATCCTGCGCGGCAACGGTTCTCGCTGCACGACATCATCCTGGCCGTCGACGGTGATCCGTGCTGGCGGCGCCCCGATGTGCGGCCGGCCCCGTTCATCCGCAAGCCGGGGCCGAAAGCCGATGGTGTGTTGCGGGCGGTGAACCGCGGCACCGAGCCGGCGTGGCCGATCTACGTGATCTCGGCGCCCGGCAAAGTCTGGTTGCCGGACGGGCCGAACGCGTTCACCACCCCCACGGTCGAATCCGGGATCTTGAGTGATTGGCCGCAACTCGGGCGGCTGTTCGGAATCCCGTTCATCGACGAGCTTTTGGGCACGCTGACCCGCAAACGCACCGACGTGAACATGGTCGCCGTCCCCGAGCTGCAACCCGGTGAGCACGCCATCATCGACACCGACCCGAGCCACCGGATCGCGATCACCACCAAAGATCCGGTCGACAACCTGGTGAAGAAGTTCATCCGCAACAGCGAACTGTTGAACTGGATTCTCGGCGAGTACGGCGACAGCGGCATCCCGCTGCTGAAACGCTTCAAGGGGCAAGGGTTTACGACACCGATCCCGCCCCGCAGCGTGGCGACGCTACCGATCAAGCACTCCCAGTCCGGCGGGAAGATCTTCGTTCAGGTTCCGCAGCGCTTCGAGATGGCGGTCGCATAGATGGCGTCGACAGCGACCCTGGACCGCGGGCTGGACCCGAAAACCCTCGACGGTGAGCTGACCGAGCAGATCTATCAACAGCTGCTCGAACGCCGCCACTCCTACCTGAACCGCAAGGTGAAAAAGCCGCTGATCCGGCTGTGGGACAAGGAATTCAACTTCATCACCCGCATCGAGGACGTCGACCGGTGGATGTGGGAAGAACTCGCCACCGAAGACGGCACCGCCGAGATCACGTTCTCCGGCAGCCACCAGGACTGGCTGCGCGAAATCATCACCATCGACACCCGCGTCGAAGAAGACCTCCACATCACCATCGACCCGGACCCTGACAACCCCACCGACTGGCGGAACCGGTGGGGCGGCAAGGTCCTCACGATCGACGACGACGAAACCGCCGGCGAAGCACCCACCACGACGCTGCACTGCATCTCCAACCGGCGCCACCTGTCCGGGATCTACCTGGCCGCAAACCCGATCTTCCCGATGGAAGTGCAGCTGCCGAAGATGTACCTGTGGGGCGGACCCACCGCATTCACTTGCGCGTCAAGCACTTTCATCAACCTGTTCCGGTTGTACACCCTCAACGGCTGGTATCCGATCCCCCGCAATCTGTTCGCGCCGGAGACGTGGCTGCAAAACATCAGCCCGCTGAACTGGCCGGTGCAGGTGATGCCGATCAACCCGATCTTCGACCAGTCACGTTGGTGCACAATCGGTTCCCGCTGGAAAGACGCCGCCACCGTGTTCGCGCCGGTGATGAAAGACGCCGGGGTGATCTGCCGCGCCTACACGTGGCTGCCCGGCGACCCCGCCCCGTACACCGAGGCGTTCGGCAAGACGCTCGGCGAGATCCTCAAACCCACACGGGCGTGCGTGATCCTGTCGTTCGAGGACAAGTCCGGTGTCACCGGGCCGACCGGCACCGCCCTCGACGGCGGCCTGAACCTGATGGCCGCCACCCTCGACGACCTGATCACCGAAACGATCATCCCGCTCGACCGCGACCTCGACGGCGAAACCGACCCGTTCTTCCGCAAGCTGCTCATGGTGGCGCCGCAGCCACCACCGATCGTGTACCGCGACGTCGGCTACGGCAACGTCAAGAAAAAGAAACGCGTCATCCACAAATCGCAAGCCACCGACATCATCGTCGGAGGCAAGAGCCCACAGTGGGTGAACCAGGCCATCACGTTCGCAATCCGTTACGGCATAAGCCAATTGGCGCAAGTCGTGCTCGGCCAGGAAGCCCCCGGCGTCGAAGGCCTCGACAACCTCTACCAAGGCCAGCTCGACGACGTCTTCCTCGCATTTCAGCGCTACGTCAACCCGATCCGTTCGGCGCTGGCCGGAAGTTACGCATTCCGGGAGCATTTCGCGCAGAACACCGGAACTGCCTACGTTCTCAACGCGATTCAGGGCTTAGCCGCCGGCGACGAGGAGATGCGCGCCTACTCGTCGATGAAATTCGACGTCGGCGACGGCCCCTACGTGTGGGGGCTGGACTACACCCTCGGCGACCGGGTTTCAGCGGAGATCCGCAGCGTGCTCTACACCGACCAAATCCTGGCCGCCCGAGCGGAAGGAACACGGGATCTGGCCGGCGACGTGCAGGTGTCCTTCGGTGATGACAAACGCGAAGAAAACCCGATCGCGCGTGGTTTCCGCACCATCGGCAACGTCGGAAACGCGTTGGCGCTGTTGGCCGGAAGTGGAGATCTGTTCTGATGGGTAAAGCAGCCCGGCTGAAGAATCGGCGCCGCAAACTGCCAGCCGGCATCCCCGAGTCGCCCTACACCGACGCCTTCACCGAACAAGAGTGGAACGACGTCCTCGCGCGCGCAGAGCATCTGATGCGCTACTTCCGCGACGCCGTCAACATTCTCGACGGCACGATCTTCGGCATCGACGACGCCACGTTGAAGCTGCTGCTCATCCACGCCGCCCTGGCCGGCATCACCCAAGACGACAACCTCGCCCTGATCCGGCCGAAAGTGCTGCCCGATGAGCAGGGCCGCCTCGTCGACGCGGTGACGTGGATACCGAAACGGTTCGACACCGCCAAAGCACGCCAGGCCGACGCCGAAGAAGAAGCGCGCCGCCGGAAACGGGCGATGGACATCCAGCTCGCCCAAATGACCCCGGAAGCCCGCCGCGCCTACGACCGCATGTTCGCCCCCGCGGCCGCGGAAGCGTTCACCGCCGGCGCGCAACGCGAAGCCGGGTGGCGCGCCCCCGCAGCCGAAGAGACCGACGCCGCAAGAGAACTCCGCGAACAAGCCGCACGGCTCCGCGCAGAAGGGAAACTCTGATGACCATCCCCGTAGAACCCATCTACATCGGGTCGCGGTTCGTCAACATCAAGTTCTACGCGATGCCCCGCAACCCGGGTGATCCCCAGATGATCGCGGGCACGTTGACGTTGATGCCCGACGAAGCCGCCCTCACCCTGGATGCGTTGATGGGGCCGCGGGGGCCGCGCGGGCTTCCCGCGCCGTTCTGGAAACCCGAGTGGGCGTCGACGATCACCGATCCCGCTGACCTGCCGGACAATCTGGGTGAGGCCGACGCTGGGCGGGCCTGGTACATCGCCGGGTTCTGGCACATCTGGGACGGCGACAACTGGCAGGTGCTGTTGGGCGCGATCCCCGGCCCGCCCGGCCCGACACCGAACATTTCGATGACAGCCGAGCAGGTCGAGATGACCGGGTCGACACCGTACGGCGACATCGTCGTGCAGGAAGGCGGCACCGACGAAAACCCCAGCTTCCATCTGCTGATCCCCGGCATTCCCGGCCCGAAGGGCGACAACAGCCGCATCTCGGAATCCCTTGACTTCCAAGGCGAGCCGCTCGACGGGCAGACGATCCTGTGGAACGCCGCCGATGAACGCTGGGAGCCCGGTGACGCCAGCCAACAGATCGTCCGATACATCACCATCCCGGAGTCCAGCTTCGGGCCGGCCGGCACGTTCAGCGCGGCCCGCACGGTGATCGCCGCGCCGACCATCCCCGGCCAGGAGTGGGCCTACTACCCGAAGGTCGGCGGCCATGTCCGCTGGAAGCGCGGCGGGTTGTTCAACTCGGCGCAGATCTGCGTGGAAGTGCGGGCGCTGCCGCAGGGTTCCGACGACGCCCCGGAAACAGGGCAGCTGATCGGCAAAGCGCTGTACGACCCGTCGACGTTGGACGCCGAAACGATCGCCCACATCCGTGATCACTGGTCGGACACCGCCGACCCGTCGCGGGCGGTGTCGCCGGATTCCGCGGTCGGCCGCATCCCGAAAGGCCAAGGCATCGACCTCTACGTGATCCTGTACCGGCAAGGCGGTTCCGGGTCGTACGTGTACGCGACGAAGGATTCACACCTGTCGCTCGAGCTGCTTCCGGTGAGCTGACGCGCTGATGCCGAAAGCTGTCGACAAGCACCCGCAGGCGCGTGGCGTCGGGAACTCGCTGTACAACCCGCTGCGCTCCGGGGTGGCCAGCTGGACGGACCCGTATTCGGCGATCGACGACACCGCATCCCAAGCGGGGCAGGGGATTCGCGGCAAGATCGAAGCCGCCGTCGAGGCGATCAAGGACGCCACCGGCATCGATTTGACCGGGTTCGTCGACTTCATGTCCCAGCTGTTCGGGACTGACCTGTCCGACCCCTCCGGGTCCGGGCTGAATCGCGACGATGTCGTCGGCACGTTCATCAATAACGCGTTGAGCCCGAACGGGATCGCGACGATAGCGCAGATCGTGCAGGCGATCACCGGTAAATCCGGTGGCGGCTCAAACGATCTGACGCAGTTCTTCACGCAGCTGAAGAACATGCTCGGCAATCCGAGCAACCTGGGCGGCAGCGACTTCAATCTGCTCGACGCGTTGAAGAAGCTGGGCAACAACCTGACCACTGTCGGCATGCTGTCCGGTAACACCCCGGTGCCGACGCACTTGTTCAACGCGATCGCACCCGGGGCGCGCAAGAACGTGTTGCCGGACCCGAAATGGACTGATTACGCCACCCTGCAAGGTCAGGGGCAGTGGATGATCGACCTCGCCGGCGGTATCCGCACCGTCCGCCAGGGCGGTGTGATCACCGTGTTCTATGTGGTCGGCACGTATGCGATCACCAGCGGTGTGCCGATGGCCGAAATCAATTATGCGGCTGAGTATTTCCCGCTGATCGACTCCGCGACCGTCGACCCGTGGAACCAGAGCAAGATCGAATACATCTTCGTGCCGTACCCGGGATGGTTTTTCCCGCTGGACAAATCGGAGTCGGCGGGTGTGCAGACGCTGATCTCGATGATCAAGCAGTGCCCGGGCAAGTTCATCCTGATGGGCACGTCGCAGGGCGCCGACGTGGTGAGCATGGTGTACGACGAAATCCGTTCCGGCAGTTTGCAAAGCCGCCGCCCGGACTTGTTGGCGGGGGTGACGTTCGGCAACCCGATGCGGCCCACCGGGCACACCTTCACCGACCCCGTGTACGGCACCTACCCTGATCCGGACCCCAACGCCTCGGGGGCGTCGTCGAAGCACCTGAAAGACCCGGAGCCGTTGTGGTGGGACATCGTTGTTCCGGGTGATCCGGTCACGTTGACGTCCAACACGTCCGCCGAGGGTGTGTACATCCGTAAATTCTTGGACATCACCGCTGAGCGGTGGGATGTGGCGTTTCAGACGCTGATCGGGTTCATTTTCGCGCCGTTCAACATCATCCCGTTCATCCAGGCCGTCTACACGGCGTTGACGACGGCGAACAGCCCGCACGCCCAGTACGGCTCCTATAAGCCGTTCGCGTCACAGGGTGATACGCGCACGGCGTTGCAGGTGGGTTTCGACTACATCGGCAGCTTCGCCGGCCAAGCGAACCCGGTCGGTGAGCGCCACCTGCTCAAAGGGGTCATGTCGGCGGTCGAAGAAGGCCAGATCATCACCGCCGGCGCTGATCTGATGTGGTGGAACCTGCCCACCATTGCCGGTGAGGCGGTGAAAATCGCTGTCGAGGTTTACAACTCGACCGGCCAGCTGATCACCACGCTGACCTCCGCCGACACCACGGTCACCAACCCGACGCGGGATACCGCGTGGACGTATCACACCTATTCGGGCAAGTTCTTGATGCCCGCGGGCGCGAAGCTGGCGTGCTGGGTGATCGACGTGTCCGAGCAAGCCATGACTCAGGGCATCGTCTGGTTCCGCAAACCGGTGTTCGAGCTGGCCGCCACCGTCGACGCCGGCGTGCTGGGCAACATCGAGAACATCGCCAAGCTGCTGCTCGACAGCGTGCAAGGCAGCCAAGGCCAGGACAGTCTGGCTGAGACGTTCAAGCATCTGCTCGACGGCATGGGATCAGCGCTGACGCCGGGCGGCTCCACAGCATCGGGGTTGTCGTTCTCCGACGTGTTCCGGCTGCTGCAACAAACCCAGGAGAAGGCGTCGACCGCATTGCAGCTGGCGCAGGCGGTGCAGCCGTCGGGCTACCAGGGCACCGAGCGCACCACCTGGACCGACCCCGGCACCTACACCTTCAACCTTCCGGCGTGGATTCAACCCGGCGATCTGGTGGACCGGGTCGCGCTCGGCGCCGGCGGCGCCGGCAAAACCTCGGGCTTCATCATCGAGGACGGCGGCCTGCCCGGAACCTGGGCCGCCGACACCCTGGTGTACGGCACCGACATACCCACCGGCACAACGCATTTCACTGTCACTGTCGGCGCCGGCGGCGCCCCGTCGGCCGGTAACGGCGCCGCCACCACCATCACCGCAGCCGGGGTGCCGCCGCTCACCGCCGCCGGCGGTCTGGGCGGACGGAACAGCGACTACCACGGCCAAGGCCCCGGTGACTTCGCGTGGGCCGACTACAGCTATCCGGGCGGCGCCACCGTCGGCGCCAACGCCGCGGGTTCACCCCCGGGCGGTGGTGGCGGCGCGGGCGGCTCATGGCAATCCGGGCGCGCCGGCGCTCCCGGCTTCTCGGCGATCGCGGTGCGCCGGCCATGACCACACCAGCCGCGGGGATCTTCTGGCGAGCGCAGGTTTTCAAGAAGATTGTGATCGCCGCGCAGGCCCAGCTGGGTGCGGCGGCCGCGCCGGTGGAAGCCGGCCTGGTCGGCATCACCGGCACCGCGCAGCTGGGAATGGTGGCGCACAGCAATTCGACGGCGCGCTGCGACATCGCTGGGACCGCGTCGCTGGGGATGATGCGCCCGCAGGCGATGCTCGCGACCCTGGACTTGTCGGCGAACGCGGTGCTGGCGATGACCGGAGTGGAACGCTACAGCCGACTGCTGCCCATCACCGCAGATGCGGTGCTGGCGATGGGCGCCACCAGCGTGTCACCGGCATCCGTCGGCATCCCCGGCACCGCGGTGCTCGGCATGAACGCGGTCGGCCACAGCCAACCGCTGTTCGACGCCGCAGGCGCCGCCTATGCCGGCACGTCGTCGACCCCGACCTGGAACCACACCGCGCAAGCCGGCGCATACGTGATGGTCGGTATCTCGTTGCGCGCCACCACCACCGGCGTCGCCGCCATCACCTACGACGGCCAACCGATGACTTTCCTCGGCACCGTCAACATGGGCGGCGACACCAGCCGGCCTCTCTACGTTTACGGCCGCGCCAACGTGGCTGGCGGGACGAAAACCATTGCGGTGAAACTCAACGGCACCCCCAGCGGCGTGACATTGGAATCGGTGTCCTACACCAACGTTGCATCCGTGTCCGCGCCGACGACAGCGCAAGGCTCCGGCACCAGCGCAGCGCAAACCGGCAATTGCGCGGCCGGCCAGAAAACCGTCCAGATATTCGGCTTCGCGAACACCGGAGGCACTGGCACCGTGACGCCCGGCGGCGGCACCAACCGCTACGCGGGCGGCACCTCCACCACGAAGCTCGTCATCTCCGACGCCGACGCCACCACGAATTTCACCGCCGCCGTCACCAGCACAGCCAGCTGGGGCGGCCTCAACTTCGTCCTGTCCGGATAACAAGAAAGGGAAACACCGATGGCACTATCCAACGCGGCTAAGCAGGCCGCCAGCAACGCCATGGCGGCGCTGGGCACCTACATCAGCCTGCACACCCAGCCCGCCGGCACCACCGGCGCCAACGAAGCGAGCGGCAGCGGCTACGGCCGCCCACCCACCACCTGGACACCCGGCTCCACCGGCGTCAACACCGGCACCGCGGTCAACATCCCCTGCGCCGCAGGCACCTACAAAGAGGCCGGCTACTGGAACGCCCAAACGAACGGCACCTTCTACGGGTCCGCAGCGTTCACCGGCGGCGACGTCACCGTCAACGGTATCGGCGCGTCCATCACCGTCACCCCATCCATCACCATCAACGGCTAGAGGAGCAACTCGACGATGGATGTGCAGACCACCCATCAGATCATCCCGTTCGGCGCGAACATGATGACCCTGTTCGACAACGACACAGGCACCGGGCTCGTGCTCGCGACCCGCGACGACCCCGCCAGCCCCTGGACCGTCCACGCCGACGGCCTCGCCGATGTCGTTGTCGCCAACGACGCAGGGAATCAGCCACGCAACCCCGTCATCCAGGCGATGGTCGACCACGCCCTCGCCGCGCACCCCGGCGACTACGTCACCGTCAAAACACCTTTCGGGCTGCGCGAACAACCATGAGCCGCGGGCTTGGCCGGTGGGCGATCCTCGACCCACGCAACCGCGACTACCCGGCCGCGCCGCCTGCGCGGGTGCAACGCAAGTCGGTGCTGTGGCCGCATGACGCGCCGCTGCTCGACCAGGGCGACGTCGGCGGCTGCACCTATTGGGCGCTGGACAACTGGCTCAACACCGACTACGCCGCCCCGTTTCGGCATCGCGACGGATTCATGGACGACGCCGACGCGCGCGCCGGCTACGAGCTGACAACCCGCCTCGACAGGATCCCCGGCCACTACCCGCCGACCGATACCGGTTCCACCGGCAACGACGCGTGCAAAGCCGCCCGGCAGCTCGGCCACCTGACCGGCTGGCGGTGGTGTTTCAGCTTCGACACCGTCATGGGCTGGCTGCAACAAGGCCCGTTAATCGTTGGAACCTTGTGGACCACTTCGATGGATGACCCGAGCCGCGACGGGCACATCGCGCCGGCCGGTGAGCTGGCCGGCGGCCATGAATGGTTGCTGCTCGGCTACGACGCCGCCGCCGATGACGTGATCGGGTTGCAGACGTGGGGTGAGGACTGGGGTGTGAAGATCGCGTCGCAGCGGCGCGGCCGGTTCCGCATCACCGTCGGCGACTTCCGTTGGCTGCTTTCCCAGCAGGGCGAAGCGACCGTCCCTTTCGGCGCCGCGGGCCGGTAAAGCCGCTGGTTGATCGGTTCGCTCAGGAACTACGGCGCGTGTTCGACTCGGTGACGTGCCCCTAGTTCCGAACGCGTACACGCCGGACACGATCGCGCTCGGCATCATCGCCGAAGGCCGGCGAGAGGGCGTCGACGATCTGGCGATCGTGTGCGCCATCTGCTGCGGGCTGGTCGAGTCCGGGCTGACGATGTACGCCAACGAACGCGACCCGCACACCCTCGACTACCCGTACCAGAAGCTGTCGACCGACGAGAACAGCGCGGGCATCTATCAGCAGCGGTTCCCGTGGTGGGACGACCCGTCGACCGAGGACTTCGGCGGCAGCTCGGATCGGATGGACGTCGCCCGCTCGACGCGAATGTTCCTGAAATCGCTGCTCGCCCAACGTGACCCGGACTATCACACTGATCCTGGTACGGCGATCGCGAACGTGCAGCGACCCGACCCGCGCTACAGGGGCCGCTACGCGCAGCGCATGGGCGAAGCGTGGTCAATCTTCAACCGGCTCAAGGACGTTGAGGCGCACAACCCTGGCGCCCCGGCCGTGGTGCTCGCGCAGCGCCCGGACTTCGTCGAGCTGGAGCGCTTCGGTAAAGGCTTCAACAGCCGTAGCCGCACGCCGAGCAACTTCTTCCTCCATACCGAGGAAGGCAACTCGACCGCCGAGCAGCTCGCCGCGTTCTGCGACGGCAGCAACGGCGTCTCCTACCACTACACCGTCCGCGACGGCATCGTCTGCGACGTCGTCGACACCGACTACTACTCCTGGTCGGTTCTCGACGCGAACGTGTTCTCCATCAACCTGTGCTTCGCCGGCTCGCGGGCCGCGATGAGCCGCGACGAGTGGCTGGCGCGGGAGCGCGACATCGAGATAGCCGCCTACCTCGCGGTGCAGGACTGCCGCAAATACAACATCCCAACCGATGTCATCTACCCGCCCTACCACGAAGCGGCGGGCATCGCCGATCACCGCTACGTCACTGAGCAGCTCGGCATCGGCACCCACACCGACGTCGGCGGGCCGATGAATCCGCCGTGGACCGGCTTCCCGTGGGACGTCTTCGCCCGCTACGTCGCCAAATACGCAGGAACCGAACAACTCGAAGGGGGCTTCATGGCCAACATCAGCGACACCGACGCCCGGCTGGTCGTCGACGCGGCGAAGAAGATCCTGGCCGTCGACAACGGCCGCGACGACCGCAAGTGGCCATCGCGGTCGTTCTTCGCGCGCGACGCCAACGGCGTGGACGACACGGTCGGCATGGGGCTGTTCGCCGACGCGAACGGGCACAACCTGCGGACCGCGCTCGGCGCGCTCGCCGGTGAACCCGACGCCGTGGCCGACGTTGAGCGTGTCGCCGCCGGCGATGTGCGCGGTGTGATGGCTGACCAGGAGTGGTTCCGTGAAGCGGCGATCGCGTTCGCGCAGGCGATCAAACCGCTCTGCGGAATCCTCAAGCAGTTTGTTCCGGTCGAGCAGCACAGCACCGGAACAGTTGTCGACGGCGAGCTCGTCGAGGCACCGGCGGCGAAGAAGGCCACCAAGCGGGCACCGAAGAAGCGTGCCTGATGGTGTGGAAGCAGCCGCAGCTGACCGATCCGCCGATGGGTCCGACCGACGAGATCCGCAAGCTGCAACACCGGCTGCTCTACGCGTACGGCACCAACTCGCGGGCCGCAGCCGAGGGCGTCACCGAGTCGGGGATCTTCGACCCACCGACCGACCGGGCGCTGCGCAACATTCAGCGCTGGCTTGCCGAGCACGAAGACCCGAAGTACAACCGCGAACCCGGCGTGCTCACCTACGACTGCAAGGTTCGGCTCGGCGTCTACATCCCGCCTAAGATCGGGCCGAAGTACCCGATCCAGGGCGTCTTCCACAACACCAACGCGTTCCTGCAACCGGACCCGTACCACTCCTACGTTGCGGCCACCGACGAAGGCGCAGCCGAAGGGCTGCGGCTCGAGCTACCGGATCCGCGGCCGAAAGTGGTCTTCGGCTACTCGATGGGCGGCGACACCACCCGCAAGTTCCTCAACCGCTGGCCGGCCGATCGGCGCGGCGAGATCGAGGCGGTTGTCACGTTCGGCGACCCGTCGATGCCGCCGGAGGGCTCACTGTTAGGCGATGATCCCGGCGCGGGAATCTCCGGCGACTATCAGCCGGCGTGGGTGCGTGACCGGTACTGGTCGTTCTCGATCGACGGGGACTGGTATCCCCGCTCCCGCGGCTTGCTGCCGTTCCTCTATCAGATCCTCATCCGGGCAGCTTTGACGCTGGACTTCGCGAACTTCCTGTTCACGCAGCTGCCGACGCTGGCCGGCAAGCAGCTTCTCGGCATCGAAGCGACCAGCGACCCGCTCGGCGGCGCGTTGTCGGGTCTGGCTGGACTGGTCACCACTGGGCCGGCGAACAGGATCGGGGCGCTTCTGAACCCGATGGGGATTTTCGCGATCCTGCCGCAACTGGTCGAGCTGCTGTTCGACGCGGTCAAGTTCGTCGCCACCGGCGCTCACGGCCGCTACGGCGACCCAGCCTTCGCGCTGTGGGACGGGATGACCGCCGTCGACAAAGCCGCCGCGCTGGTCCGTGAACACGTTCCGGGCGGGGCGGTGCTGATCCTGTTCCCCGGAACGTGGTCGATGTGGAACTTCGGTTTCCAGTTCGACGCCGCCGCCCGGCTTCAGTAAACCCTCGGTGAAAGGGGCAACCCCGGTGAAGGAATACCTGGTCTATCTGGCGAAGTCCGTGCTGGCGTTCCTCAGTTTGGTGCTGACCAACGCGGCGACCGATCTGATGGTCAACGGCCATCCCTGGCCGGCCGACTGGCATGCCGGGCTGCGCTGGGGTGTTTCGATTCTGCTGGGCACGTGGCTGGTGTACCGGACACCCAACGGGCCGAAACCCGCCGCAGCCAGGTCCAGGAAGAACACAAGGCGACGGAAGCGCGCGTGACCTGGCGGCGCGTCGACCCCTACTTCGCGCGCCGAGTCCAACTCGTCGTCTTCCTCATCGCGATCAGCTTCGGTGTCGATTACCTGTTCACCCCCGCCGGGTCGTCATCCGCGCTGACCGCGATCGAACGCACCGTGATCCCGCTGCCACTGTGGGGGGCGGTCATCACCGCGTGCGGTGTCGCCGGCTTCCTCGTGGAGAAGTTCGTGCTCGGCGACGACCACCCGATCACCGCCACACCGCAGCGGCGGCGTTGGGGCTGGGTGTCCAACACCGCGCACGTCATCTTGTTGGCGGCGTTCGTCGCCCTGTCGGGCTCGGCGCTGCTCGACGTCGTCGCCCGCGGCATGCAGACCGGCGACTGGTATGGGTGGCGCACCGCCGCGCTGTGGGGCGGCTACGCCTACCTGAACCGCGAATTCGTACGCAGGCTCGGCGACCCGTTGTGACCGCCGACAAAGCGATCACCGATCTGATCGACAACTCGCCGCTCATCGTGGCGATCGCCATCGCCGTCTGGTTATCGCTTCCGCAGCTCGCCGAACGCTTCGCGATCATCGGCAAACTGCTGCGGCCGCTGTCGCGGCGCTGGCGGGAAAAAGCCGCGCGCCTGGAAGCCGAACGCCGCCAGCTCGCCTTGGAGGAAGCCCGCCGCCTGGCCGCCGCCGCGATGGCCGAAATGACCCCGCCGGACATCGCGCGGATGGAAGAACGGATGAAACGGCTCGACGAGCAACTCGACATCGTCCAGGACGCCGAGAATCTGCTGCGCGCCTACGTCATCTACGACGAGCTGTGGCACTTCCACGACGACCGCTCCGCCGCGCGCCACGGGAAGCGACCCAAGCAGCGGCTCACCTTCGACGCGTTCGAACGCAAATGGAAGTCGGGGTGGCGGCCGTTCGACAACGACGGCAATTTCACCGGCAACGACGACCTCGACAGCGGCGACGGAAACGGCTCGTGAACCGAACACCCGCAATGGTGCGACCATCGAGACGTGGCTGACCTGGCGGAGCTGTCCTACTTCCAGCTCGACGGCACCTACAACGGCATCATCCCCGACACGTTCGACCCCGGCCTGGACCCCGACTTCTTCAACGTGTGGTGCGACGTCACCCTGACTTTGCGGGTCGAGGGCGGACCGAAAGACGGCGCCCTGGAGTTGCGGCTCACCACGACCACGCCGCCGCGCACTGTGCTGCTGGTGCCTATCCCGGCGCGTATCGAAACCGGGGTTTTGCGGCTACCCCGCGCGGCCGCACCCGCAACGGAGACGCCGACCGCCGACCAGTACAACCAGCAGCTCGCCGCCACCGGCGTGCGGGTCCTCGCGAAGTCCGCGGTGCTCGAGCTCGGCGCGGGCAGGCTGCTGTGCGATGTGAGGTTCGGGCGGGCGAGCATCCTGGGCCAGCAGTGGCAGTTCCGCGACTTCACGTTCGAGGTGCCCACCGTCGAGGACTACGACCCGGCCGATCCGGTGAAGCTCGATTTGACGACCGTCCCCCGCTACATCCCGCCGGCGACGTGACCGTGCGCCGTGCGGTGGCCGCGATCATCGTGGGGTTGCTGTTCGGCTGGGCGGCCGGGTTGGCCGCAAGTTACATCGCGTTATGTGTGATCGGCGTCGGTGACTAGGCCTGCCGCTGCGAGTGATTCGTCGGTCGGCTGCGGATCGTGTGGATTGTCGATCCAATCGGCGCGGTCCAGATGCGCCCAGCGTGAGATCGTCGCGTCGCTGTGGGTGTCGGCCACCGAGTAGAGGCGGATCTTGCCGCCACACACCTCGCACACGCCGTTACGTTGCGCCCTGGCCACGGGTCACACTTTATGCCACGGCTGGCAACCGTAGCTGGCGAACGCGTAGTCACTAGGGTCGATGCGCACCCGCAGAGGGCCTTGCGAAATGTCGACGATCTTGCCGGTGTCGATCGTGTTCTCGATCGTCAACGTCGGCCCCGACAGCCGCGCCCAGGTGCAGCCGCGGCTCCCGGGTCGCGGCCCAGCCGTTTCGATCCAACCCGCCATGATGCCGGTGCTCAGCACACCGCCGCCGGAGACGCGGTAGATGCCATCAGCTTTCGGGACGGCATCGCACGTCGGGCCGATATTGCCGCAGCCGCGCGGTTTCGTCTCGGTGGGACCAGCAGAAGATGCCCGGCTCGTCGTCGGCGTCGGCGCGGCGCCGGAATCCTGATGCTGCGAGCAGCTTCTGACCGCGCCCACCAGCATCAGCACCGCGATCACGACGGCGCCGATCCGTGCCCACACCGGAATCCGCGCAACCACGTCGCTGAACGAATCCATCGCGCGGAAACTCAGCGCTTGGTGTCAGGGCACAGCGCCGTCTGCGCGGCGTCGACCATCGCCCGCGCCAACCACGGCTGCACATACACCGGCACCACCAGCTGGTTCACCGTGTCGTCGTGCGAAACCCCCGACCGCAGCAGATCACAGGCACGGTGCCCCTGCGAGACGTAGATGGCGTTGTTGACCGGGCCGCCGATCACGCCCGGCGTGTTGCCCATGATCGCCAGATAGTCGCCGTCCGGATCAGCGTGCGCGACACCCGCCCCGAAGACAGCAAACACAGCTACTGATGCGGCGATTCCGGTAGTCCACCCCTTGGTCCCCATGTTGGCGAAGCGTAACAGCTAACACTCAGGCAGCGCCTCGGAATGGATCGAGACGACCAATGGCATCGTGGCGGCGCATATCGGGGACTTTCGTGTAGATCTGCGTTGTCGCCACAGACTTGTGTCGCAGCAGCTCCTGCACGGTTCGCAAATCGGCACCGTCTTCGAGCAGCGTCGTCCCAGTCCAGTGCCGCAACGAATGTGGTGTCCCGCGAGCGCCAGCCCGCCGCATCGCCTGCCCGATGATGTCCGACACACTCTTGCCGTGAACATGGTCCCCGAGCCGGCGGCTGTTGGCCGGGAACCACCAGCCGCGCCGCGGCATGGTTTCGGCCACCTCGACCAGCAGCGGATGCAGCGGCAGCCAATTTACCGACCCGCCCTTGCCTTCCACATACAGCCGCGGGCCGAGGACATCGACATGTTCGCCGCGCACCCGCGCGATTTCTGAAACCCGCAGACCGGCCAGCGCCGCGAGCAGAATCATGACGCGGGTGCGGTGGTGCATCGGCGTCAGCAGCAGTCGCACCAGGTCGTCATCGGACACCGGCCGCGGAACGCGATCGGGATACCGTGGCGGCGCGACCTTCACCATCGGGTTGTCGGTGCGGTATCCGACGATCGTCAGCCATTTGAACCAGGCCCGCAGGTAGCTGTTGTAGGTGGCGGCAGTCGCCGCCGACCATTCGGTGTGGCGGCTCAGCCAGCGCACCACGTCGATGGCCTGGGCGGCCAGCGGTGACACGTGCTGCTCTTCGGCGAATTGCTCGATAACACGCACGCGCTCACCGACTGTGACCGGTGAGAGTTTCCCGGCCAGCTGCCACAGCATCCATTCCTGCACTACCGGATCAGGCACCATTGCCCCCTCAGCAAATCTATATTTGCCCCGACCGAGGCAGCAGTGAACCACCTTCTCGTTTGCGCCCGCAAACTTACGTCACCGTCAGTCAAGAATGTTTCGGACAAAACCCATCGCTCCGTCCGAAACGTCAGCTCAGCCAAGCCAAAATGAGACGGCGCCGCGAAGCCAGCGCGCATGATGCTCAGCGACCTCCGCGCGGCACATAACCCACGCCGTCAGGGCCGAAACACCGTCATCGCCGATCCCGTCCGGCAAGTTCTCGCCACGCCGAAAGTCAGCCGCATCACTGCGATCCTGGGCAGCTTCCCGCTCCCAACGCGCAGCCGTATCCGCCAGCTCCCGGAGTAGGCCAGTGAACGCTTGGCTTTCAAGCAGCTGTGTGGCACTGTCCGTGTCGCCTTTGTCGGCGAACAACCTGCGCGCGGTCACCACATGCCGGCTGTCTTTGCCCATCAGCCCGATCTCCGCCGCGAAGCCGTGTATTGCGCCAGGTTGCAGCCTTGCCGATGCGCCCAGCGAAGCCGCTTATGCCGACCGCAGAACCATCGTTTGCAATGCCGACAGAAGTGCGTTGCAGTGCTTGAGCACCGGGCATCGTTGATTGGGTCGACGGTCGCGCACTTCTCGATCGCTTCACCCGGCGACTTCATGCGGCGACCCTCGACGGCTCGAGACGGCCAACTTCCGAAAGTCTGCGGCGATGAATCGGTCTAGTAATCCGCAGGTCCTAGGTTCGAGTCCTAGTGGGGGCACTGAAGAGTCCAGGCGTTTGCCGCACGCTGCGAAGGCCTTGGTTCGACGGACGGTCCCTGGCTAATGCGATTTGCTGGGAAACTCCTGAAAGCGGTGGCGGATCCGCCGAGACGCGATAAACTCCTCGATGTCCGTCACGATGAGGTCGCGGGCAGCCACCAAGGCCGTAACACTCGGCGCCGTCGCTCGAGGGCGCCGAAAGTTCCCGAAGGAACACGATGAAGATTCGCGTCACCTTGACCGCTGCCGCTGTGGCCGGGTTCGCCAGCCTAGGCTTCGCACTTGCTGCACCCGCGTCCGCCACCTGCGACGACGGCAGCCACGAGCCGTGCTTCACAGGAGACGGACCCTTCTGGCTGGACACGCCCAATAACTACGCGAAGTTCGTGCCGAAGACCATCAACAACTGGGCGAATTTCCCGGCCGACACGGTCCAGGGATATCAGAACGCGTTCGCCCAAACCATCAAGCAATACACCGGAATCGACATCGCCCCGAGCTCGCAGACCGCAACGTCGAGCAGCGTGACCGGCGCCAAGACACCGTCAACCGGCACCGGGTCGTCTGCGAATTCGACCGCGGGAACCTCCTCGTCCACGAAGTAAAACGCATCGGGTTGTCGCCGTCGATCCTGAGCCGACGAATCAGGTTCTCCGACAACGCTTTTGAAGCTCACGATTAGTGTCCGCGCAGCCGTCTAGTCGCCCTCGCTATTGCCCTTCTTGCCCGGCTTGTTGTGCCCTGGCGGCACCTTCGGCGGCACGGGCGGAAGCACGATCGACGACGGCGGCGACGTCATCGCAGGAGTGCTCGGCGGCGGTGGCGACGGCACCGTCGTGCTGGTGGTGACGGGCTGGGGCTGCGGCGTTCCGCCCGAGTCCACTGCGAGCAAAATCACACCGAGTACCAGAGCGGCGAACACCAAACCGAGCACCAGCAGCAGCCCCCGTCGGCTCGGAGGTCCGACTGTCGGCATCGGCGGAGGTATCGCCACGGGCACCGGCGTCGTCATCACCCGAGTACCCGGGCGGCCAGCCGGCATGGGCGGCTGGCCGTTGAGCGCAGCACGCATCGCCCGCGCGTTCGGGAAGCGCAGAGCCGGATCGCGCGCCATAGCCCGCTCGATCACCGCGGCTAGCGCCGGGCTCACGTCCGGACGCAGCATCAACAGCGGTGGCGGCTGCTCATGCAGAATCGCTTGCGCCAGCGCTGCGATGTTCTCCTGCATGAACGGCCGGCGGCCCGTCAGCGCCTCGTATCCCACCACGCCCACGGCATAGACGTCGTCAGCGGCGGTGGCCGGCCTGCCGAGCACCCGGTCGGGGCTGAGGTACGCCATCGTGCCGAACACTTGGCCGGCTGCCGTGAAGTTGGTGCTTCCCGCCGTCTTCGCGATCCCGAAGTCGCTGACCTTCGCCTCGCCCGAGGAAGTGAACAAGATGTTGGCGGGCTTGATGTCGCGATGCAGAATGCCCGCATCGTGCGCGGCGGACAGCGCAGCGAGCACGTCGTCGAGCACAGCGCACACCAGCGGCTGCGGCAGCGGGCCGCGCACGATCTTGTCGTGCAACGATTCCCCGGTCAGCCGCTCCATGACGATGAACGGGACGCCATTGTGCTCGCCCGTATCGTGCACGGCGACGATGTGTGCGCAATCCAGTGCAGCGGCCGCACGCGCCTCGGCTTCGAACCGGCGGCGATTGTCCGCCTGCGCGTCGATCGCGGGGTGCAGCAGCTTGATCGCCACCGGCCGGGCCAATCGTGTGTCCCAGCCGTCGCGGACCTCCGCCATACCGCCACGACCCAGCACGCCACGAAGCTCGTAGCGGCCACCGAGCAACTCGGGGGCCTTCACCCTGGCTACGTTAACCGGACGGTGCCCGGCTAAACCCCGGCGACTGGGCAGTAGTGGGTGGGCTTGTGCCGCTCGTCGAGCGGCGGCAGGTTGCGCGCCGGCGTTTCTGGCAATGGTGCGTCCGCCGGTATCCGCCCCGCCGCGCGGTCCAGGCCCCCCCGGGCCCGCGGGTGCTTGCGCAGACGCGGCGGCAGCAACGAGAACACCACCCGCACAAGTTCGCCGAACCGCCGGTGCAGCCATTCGTCGCGGGCTGACCAGCTGAAGCCCAGCAAGTCACGCACCGGCTGGTCGTACAGCCCCACGCACAGCCACACCATGAACGGCGCGACGACGTGGCGCTGTAGCGGAGTGAACAAGAAGTCCGGAATCCATTTCGCGAACCAAGGTTTGGGATAGTGCGCCAGGTCGAGCACGTCCCGCGTCGCCTTGTTGTCCTCCAGCACCTCGCGGCACATGTAGTCCCAGTACTCCTGGAACTCCTCCCACGTCTTGGGCACCGGACGCATGCTCATGCCATACATCCGGTACCAGGTGACGTGCTCGTCGAACAGCTGGCGCTTCTCGTCTTCGGTGATGCCGCCACAGAACCGCTCGGCCACGTGGATGGTGCCCATGAAGAACGTGGCGTGCGCCCAGTAGAAGACGTCAGGGTTCAGCGCGTGATAGCGGCGGCCTTTCGCGTCGACGCCCTTGATGTCGGTGTGATAGTCGCGTACCTGGGCGCCGGTGAGCGGCGCGCGGTCGCCGTCGAACACCACGCCGCCGATCGGGTACAGCGACCGCAGCACTCGGGGCCACGGCTCCCGTGGGAAGGTCGAATGCTGCTCGACGGCCGCGCCGAGTTGCGGGTGCATGTTCTGCATCGAGCCGGCCCACGGCCCCTGAAGCATGCCGCGCCAGTCGCCGAAGTACTTCCACGTCAGCGAGTCGGGACCCAACGGTTCGGGTGGCGCGTCGTAACCGCCAGAGGTCACCGGACAGCCGGCGGCAACCGGTTCGCTGGTCAGCGCGCGAGCATCAGACGTATGTTGAGTCACTGGTGACGAGTCCCCATCAGGGCCGGAGCCAAAACTGACTACGTGCGTTGTCAATCGTGGAGTCTAGGAGAGCCGTGCCGACCGGTCAACGAGGGACCCGTGTTCCCGCGAAGAGCGATAGGCGCGGCCGCTGGTCGGGTGTGCCGATCGAGGACCGCCAGGCGCTGCGCCGCGGCGAGCTCGTGGCGGCGGGCGTCACGTTGCTCGGCCGCGCCGACGGACCCGCACTCACCGTGCGGGCGGTGTGCCGCGAAGCCGGGCTAACCGAACGCTATTTCTACGAAAGCTTCTCGGACAGAGACCAATTCGTGCGGGCCGTCTACGACGACGTGTGCGCGCGTGCGATGGCGACGTTGATGTCAGCCACCACCCCGCGTGAAGCGGTCGAGCGGTTCGTCGCGCTGATGGTCGACGACCCGGTCCGCGGCCGGGTACTGCTGCTGGCCCCCGAGGTCGAGCCGGTTCTCGTGCGCTCCGGCGCGGAATGGATGCCCAGCTTCATCGAGCTGCTGCAGCGCAAGCTCACCACGATCAGCGATCCGGCGCTGCAGAACATGGTCGCGACGGGGCTGATCGGCGCGCTGACCGCTCTTTTCACCGCTTACTTGGACGGCCGGCTGACCGCCACGCGCGAACAGTTCATCGACTACTGCGTCGCGATGCTGCTGAGCCGGGCCAGTTATCTGGAGCGTTCGTCGGCAACCTGAGCGTCTAGCGCTGGTTCTCGGCGGTGACGTTCTGCTCGGACTGCGCCTGCTGCTGTTGCTGGGCCTCATACGCGGCCCGGCCGAGCTGCGACTGCCGCGAGTAGCCCGGCTGCTGCGGAGACGCCACATTCGCGTAGCAGTTGAGGTAGACGTACACCGTGTTCTCCGCGGCGGTGCCGGTGCCGTTGACGAAGTTGGCGTGCTGGATTCGGTCGATCACGCACTTGTCTTCGTCGGCTTTGTCCCCCACCCTCGTCGCCACGATCGGCGTCAGCCCCGCCTGCGACAGCACTTCCTTGGCCTGCCCGTAGTACTTACCCGTGACGTCGCTGAGTGTGTCCGCGCTCGCCAGGCCCTGGCCCAGCAAGGCCATCGCCACACCGGCGACCCCCACGGCGCCTACACCGACAACAATGAGGTTCCTCACGTCTGGCGACCTCCGGTATTCGTCTTGCGGCGGGATTTATTCAGCCTCATCAGGGCAGACGCCCCACGCGGATATTATCGCCCGCCGCCCTGCCGCGCATTACCCCGAACGGCGCGGTGGCTTGAATGTCACCGGCGTACACAGATATATTGCGTGCAACCAATAGGTACAGATAACTGGGAGGGTCTCCCGGACGCGAGGAGGACAAAGCGCCCATGCCGCAAGACCTCACCGACTTGCACCTTCTGCACGAGCTGGAGCCGGTGGTCGAGAAGCTTCTCAACCGTCACCTGGCGATGTCGAAAGAGTGGAACCCGCACGACTACATCCCGTGGTCGGACGGCAAGAACTACTACGCGCTCGGCGGGCACGACTGGGATCCCGAGGAAGCCAAGCTGTCAGACGTCGCCCAGGTGGCGATGGTCCAGAACCTGCTGACCGAGGACAACCTGCCGTCGTATCACCGCGAGATCGCGATGAACTTCGGCATGGACGGCGCCTGGGGCACCTGGGTGAACCGCTGGACAGCCGAGGAGAACCGGCACGGCATCGCGCTGCGCGACTACCTCGTCGTCACCCGCGCGGTCGACCCGGTAGAGCTGGAGAAGCTTCGCGTCGAGCAGATGACCCGCGGGTTCAGCCCGGGCCAGAACCAGCAGGGTGACCTGTTCGCCGAGAGCCTCTTCGACTCCGTCATCTACGTGACGTTCCAGGAGCTGGCCACCCGCATCTCGCACCGCAACACCGGCAAGGCCTGCAACGAGACCGTCGCCGACCAACTGCTGCAACGGGTTTCGGCCGACGAGAACCTGCACATGATCTTCTACCGCGACGTGTCCGAGGCCGGTCTGGAGATCGCGCCGAACCAGGCGATGAAGTCGCTGCACCGGGTGCTGCGCAACTTCAAGATGCCCGGCTACACCGTGCCGGAGTTCCGCCGCAAGGCCGTGATCATCGCGGTCGGCGGCGTGTACGACCCGCGCGTGCACCTCGACGACGTCGTGATGCCGGTGCTCAAGAAGTGGCGGATCTTCGAGCGCGAGGACTTCACCGGCGAGGCGGCCAAGCTGCGCGACGACCTCGGTGTGCTGGTCGAGGAGCTGGAAGAGGCCTGCGAGAAGTTCGAGGAGTCCAAGCGCCGGCGGCTCGAGCGCGAGGCTCGCCGGGCCGAGAAGCTGACCGCCAAGCGGGTCCTGGCGTCGGCTCGGGGCTAGTGCATGGCCCAGTGCAGGGCGTGAAGCATCCAGCGCCCGCGGCGGCGTTGCGGATCGGGCCCATCGCGTTGCGCAGCCCGGTGGTGCTGGCGCCGATGGCCGGGGTCACCAATGTCGCCTTCCGAACGCTGTGCCGCGAGCAGGAGATCGCCCGCGCGGGCACCGTCAGCGGGCTCTACGTCTGCGAGATGGTGACGGCCCGCGCGCTCGTCGAACGCCATCCGGCGACCATGCACATGATCACGTTCGCCCCCGACGAACAGCCGCGGTCACTGCAGCTGTACAGCGTGGACCCGGATACCACGTTCGCGGCGGCGCGGATGATCGCCGACGAGGGCCTGGCCGACCACATCGACATGAACTTCGGCTGCCCGGTGCCCAAGGTCACCCGACGCGGCGGCGGCGCCGCGCTGCCGTTCAAGCGCCGGCTGTTCGGGCGGATCGTCGGCGCCGCGGTGCGGGCCACCGAACACGCCGGAATCCCCGTGACGGTCAAGTTCCGGATCGGGATCGACGACGCACACCCCACGCATCTCGATGCCGGCCGGATCGCCGAGCAGGAAGGCGCCGCCGCCGTGGCACTGCACGCCCGCACGGCCGCCCAGCGGTACTCGGGCACCGCCGACTGGAGCCAGATCGCCGCGCTCAAGGAGCACGTCCGCTCGGTCCCGGTGCTGGGCAACGGCGACATCTTCGACGCCGACGACGCCGTCGCGATGATGGCCACCACGGGCTGCGACGGCGTGGTGATCGGCCGCGGCTGCCTGGGCCGGCCATGGCTGTTCGCGGAGCTCTCGGCCGCGCTGACCGGCGCTACGGCGCCGACGCCGCCCACGCTGGGCGAGGTCGCGCAGATCATCCGGAGGCACGGCGAGCTGCTGGCCGCTCACTTCGGCGAAGACAAGGGCATGCGCGACATCCGCAAGCACATCGCCTGGTACCTGCACGGATTCCCGGCCGGCGCCGAGCTCAGGCGGGCGCTGGCCCTGGTGAAGACGCTCGCCGAGCTCGACAGCCTGCTCGCGCAGCTGGACCCCGACGTCCCGTTCCCGGCCGCTGCGACCGGACCCCGCGGCCGGCAGGGCTCACCGGCGTCCGTGGCGCTGCCGCACAACTGGCTGTCGGATCCCGACGACTGCGCGGTGCCGGCCGGCGCGGAGCTTATGCACTCTGGAGGCTGAACCGAGACGGTTCCGAAATCGCAGCGCTCAGCATGCCTCAGTACGATAAGGCCCGGGCTGCGTCCCGCTCAGGTGGCGGATGCAAGGCTTTGCCTGCTACAAGACATAGTGCTGCGTGTAGATACGTCGCGCACCGTGAGCACGCGGTAGCGCCCAAGCTGTACCCATTTCGTAGGTCGGAGGCCGGTAACACATGAGTGATGGCGACAGGATCTTTCCTGATGCCACTCCCGGTTCCGGCGGCTCCGACGACAGTCACTGGCTTACCCGAACTCCGCGGCCCGCGACGTTAGCCGCGCCGTGGGAACGCGCGGGAATTCTGAAATCCGAGGCGCCGAGCGGCAACCACGCCGACGGCGTGCCCGTCGCCGAGCTTCTCGCCAAGGTGGGCGCGACGACGAACGGCCGGCGGACGTCGCGGCGCCGCGCCGGCGACGAGCCCCGATCCCAACCACCCGACGAGCAGGATGCGGTCACCGCGACCATCCCGGCCGTCCCGCCGTCCGAGATCCCTGATCTCGCCGTCGCGCGGCCACCCCGTGCCACGGTGGTCCTGCCGCGAGTAGACGACGACGCTGTCGCCGAGCAGCCGAACCGCAGAAAAAGGCGCCGCCGACCCGCGGCCACGGCCGGCCGCGCTGCTGCCGCCATCCTGTCCGTCGCCGCGCTGGCGATGACGGGAGCGGCCTGGCACTGGAGCACCTCCAAGGACAACCGGCTCAACCTGATCTCGGCGCTGGACCCCAACTCGCACGACGTCGTCGACCCCAACGCCCAGTACGGCGACGAGAACTTCCTCATCGTCGGCGTCGACAGCCGGTTCGGCGAGAACGCCAACATGGGCGCCGGCGACACCGAAGAGGCAGGCGGCGCCCGCTCGGACACGGTGATGCTGGTCAACATCCCGGCCAGCCGCAAACGCGTTGTGGCCGTGTCGTTTCCGCGTGACCTCGCGATCAAGCCGACGCTGTGCGATGCCTGGGATCCGCAGACCGGCAAGTACGGGCCCGTCTACGACGAACAGTCCGGCACATACGGGCCGCGACAGGTCTACACCGAGACCAAACTGAACTCGGCGTACTCGTTCGGCGGGCCGAAGTGCCTGGTGAAGGTGATCCAGAAGCTCTCGGGGTTGTCGATCAACCGGTTCATGGCGATCGACTTCGCGGGCTTCGCGAAGATGGTCGACGCGCTCGGCGGCGTGAAGGTGTGCAGCACCACCCCGCTGGAGGACTACGAGCTGGGCACGGTACTGCCCAAGGCCGGGTGGCAGACCGTTGACGGCCGCACCGCGCTGAACTACGTCCGCGCGCGGCAGGTCACCACCGAGAGCAACGGCGACTACGGCCGCATCAAGCGCCAGCAGCTG
The DNA here is from genome assembly GCF_059812855.1 of Mycobacterium sp. NGS35. Classification (NCBI taxonomy): domain Bacteria; kingdom Bacillati; phylum Actinomycetota; class Actinomycetes; order Mycobacteriales; family Mycobacteriaceae; genus Mycobacterium; species Mycobacterium sp. NGS35. The sequence continues at coordinate 97,333 of NZ_JCALDL010000003.1, read as the reverse complement.
TTCCTGTCGTCGCTGCTGCGGTCGCTGATCTCCAACGACGTGTTCTTCAACCTCAACAAGCTCAACGACGTCGTCAACACGTTCATCAACGACAGCTACGTCGACAACGTCCAGACCAAGGACCTCGTCGACCTCGGCCAGTCGATCCAGGGCATCTCCGCCGGCCGGATCACGTTCCTCACGGTGCCGACGGGCCAGACCGACTCCGAGGGCAACGAACCGCTGCGCACCGAGGACAACCGCGCGCTGTTCGACGCGATCATCAACGACGACCCGCTGCCGGGCGAGAACAACCAGAACGAGACCACCACCCCCACCTCCGGCCCCACCGGTGGGTCGAGCTCCGTTCTCGCCAGCAGCAGCCCACCGGCCGCAGCCGCCCCACGCGACACCGGCGAGCTCGTCGACGCAGTGACCACCGAGCCGCAACGCGTCACCGTGCACGTCTCCAACTCCACCGGTCAAGACGGGCTCGCCGCGACCGCGGCAAATGAATTGGAGCAGCACGGTTTTCGAGTCCTCAGCCCCGACGACTATCCCAGCTCGCTAGAGTCCACCACGGTGTTCTTCTCGCCGGGCAACGAAGAGGCGGCTGCCACCGTCGCCGCGGCGTTCCCCCACCCGCAGATGGAACGGAAGACGGGAATGGGCAACGTCGTGCAGGTGGTGCTGGGCAACGACTTCAACGCTGTCAATGCGCCGCCGCCCAGTGGGTCCTCGGTACAGGTGCACCTGACGCACAACGCCCACACCACGCCCACCCCGCTGCCCGAGGACCTGAGCGTCACCAACGCCGCCGATATCCGCTGCGAGCGGTAACGGCCGTTCACCGCGTGTTCATGCGCGGCTCGTGACCGCGACAGATGTCAGAACGTAGGGTGGGAACATGCGCACGGCCTACCACGAGCAGCTCGACGCACTGACCGCGCAACTCGGTGAGATGTGCGGGATGGCCGGTGTCGCGATGGAACGTGCGACCCAGGCGCTGCTGCAGGCCGATCTGGTGCTGGCCGAACAAGTCATCGACGACCACGACCAGATCAGCGCCTTGAGCGTGCGGGCCGAGGAGGCCGCTTTCGTGCTGTTAGCGCTGCAGGCCCCGGTCGCCGGCGATTTGCGGGCGATCGTCAGCTCCATTCAGATGGTTGCTGACGTCGACCGCATGGGCGCGCTCGCGCTGCACGTCGCCAAGATCGCTCGCCGTCGCCATCCGCAGCATGCACTGCCGGAGGAAGTCAACGGCTACTTCGCCGAAATGGGCCGTGTCGCAGTCGAATTGGGTAACGCCGCACAAGAGGTGGTGGCGTCGCGCGATCCGGAGAAGGCCGCCCGGCTACGCGAAGAAGACGACGCGATGGACGACCTGCACCGTCATCTGTTCAGCGTGCTGATGGACCGCGAGTGGAAGCACGGCGTGGCCGCCGCGGTGGACGTGACGCTGCTGGGCCGGTTCTACGAGCGGTTCGCCGACCACGCAGTCGAAATCGGCCGGCGTGTGATCTTCCAGGCCACCGGCAAGCTGCCGGAAGAGGACGGTTTGCCCACCGGGACCCAACATTGAGTGTGCGTTGAGGACGCGGACCTCTCGCACTTCAGCGCCCTGAACGCACACTCAACGCATGCGGTCAGCCGAAGCGGCCGGAGATGTAGTCCTCCGTCGCCTTCTGGCTCGGATTGGAGAAGATCTTCTCGGTGTCGTCGAGCTCGATGAGCCGGCCCGGCTTTCCGGCGGCCTCGAGGTTGAAAAACGCCGTCTGATCGCTCACCCGTGCCGCCTGCTGCATGTTGTGCGTCACGATCACGATCGTGAAATCCAGCTTCAACTCGGCGATCAGGTCCTCGATGGCCAGCGTGGAGATGGGGTCCAGCGCCGAGCACGGCTCGTCCATCAGCAGCACGTCGGGCTGCACCGCGATCGCCCGCGCAATGCACAGGCGCTGCTGCTGACCGCCCGACAATGAACCGCCGGGCTTGTCGAGGCGGTCCTTCACCTCGTTCCACAGGTTCGCCCCCTTGAGCGAACGTTCGGCGACCTCGTCCAGCGTCTTGCGGTTGCGCACACCCTGGAGCTTCAGCCCGGCCACCACATTGTCGCGAATCGACATGGTAGGGAACGGATTTGGGCGTTGAAAGACCATGCCAATGGTCTTGCGCACACCGACCGGGTCGACGCCGGGGCCGTAGATGTCCTCGCCGTCGAGGAGCACCGAGCCCTCGACACGGGCGCCGGGGATGACCTCGTGCATGCGGTTGAGCGTGCGCAACACCGTCGACTTGCCGCAGCCCGACGGACCGATGAACGCGGTGACGCTGCGCGGCGGCACCGACAGCGAGACGTCAGCGACGGCGTGGAACTCGCCGTAGTAGATGTTGACGTCCTTGAGGTCCAGACGCTTGGCCATGGCCGGTGCCGTCCTCCTAGGTCTTCTTCGGGGCAAACAGCTTCGCGACGAGTCGCGCCCCGATATTCAGTATGGCAATCAACAGGATCAGTGTCAGCGCCGCGCCCCAGAGCCGGTCGGTGGGCACCGGATTGGCGCCCGCACCCGCGGACGTCTGGTCGTACATCATCCCGGGCAGCGAGCCCATGAACCCGTGGAACATGTCGAAGTTCATCGCCTGCGAGTAACCGACCAGGATCAGCAGCGGGGCGGTCTCGCCCATGACCCGCGCCAACGCCAGCATGACGCCGGTGACGATGCCTGACAGCGCGGTCGGAACCACGATCCTGGCAATCGTTTTCCACTTCGGCACGCCCAATGCGTAGCTGGCCTCGCGCAGGTCCATCGGCACCACCCGCAGCATCTCCTCGGTGGCCCGCACGATCACCGGAATCATCAAGAGCACCAATGCAAGTGACACCGCAAACCCGGACCGTTGAAAGCCCAGCGTGGCCACCCACAACGCGTAGACGAACAATGCGGCGACAATCGACGGCACGCCGGTGAGGATGTCGACCATGAACGTGGTCAGCTTACCCAATCGCGTTGCGCCGCCGTACTCGACGAGATAGATGGCGACGAAGATTCCGACCGGGATCGAGATCGCCGCGCACACCAAACCTTGCAGCAGGGTGCCGACGACCGCGTGGTAGACACCCCCGCCGGGAGTGAACGCCGTCATGCCCGCCTGCGAATGCCACCACCAGCCGGCGGATGCGACGGTCTTGAATCCCTTGACCACCACAGCGACGAGCACCCAGATCAGCGGTATCAGTGCGACGACCATCGAGAGCGCGACCAACGTGGCGGCAAGGTAATTGGCGGCCCTACGACGCAGGCTGACGCTTTGGAACGTCGGCACCTTCACCGGCCGGTCGAGCGTCGTCACGTCGACTTCTTTCCGGTAACAGCCGCTCGCGCAAGGGAATTGACGACGAACGTCAGGACGAACAGCACCAGGCCCGCGGCGATGTAGGCGCCGGCTTTGTATTGGTCGTTGAATTCCGATGCGGCAGCGGCGATCTTGCTGGCGAACGTGTACCCGCCGTCGAAGAGCGACCAGTGGAATGCGGCCTGGGTGCCACGCAGGATGATCAGCAACGCGATCGTCTCGCCGAGCGCCCGGCCGAGGCCGAGCATCGCGCCGCTGACATACCCGGACCGGCCGAACGGCAGCACCGTCGTCTTCACCACCTCCCACCGGGTGGCGCCGAGCGCCAACGCCGCTTCGATCTGCCCGGTGGGGGTCTGCACGAACACCTCCCGAGTAACCGCGGTGATGATCGGCAGAATCATCACCGCAAGCACGATGCCGGCGGTGAAGATTGTCCCGCCGCCGATCACCGAGGCATTACCCGTCGCGAAAAGCGGTATCCACGAGAGGTTTTCGTTCAGCCACGCTGCCAGCGGCCGCAGCTGCGGCGCCAGCACGTACAGGCCCCACACGCCGTAGATGATCGACGGCACCGCCGCGAGCAGATCCACCATGTAGGCCAGCGGCCCGGCGACGCGGCGCGGGGCGTACTGGGTGAGGAAGATCGCGATGCCCAAAGCCACCGGCATCGCCAACAGCAGTGCGAACAACGAGACCAACACCGTGACCTGAAGCAGTTCGGCCACGCCGAACTTCATCGCCGACGTGTCGGTGGTCACCCAGTTGCCGCCGTAGAGCAGGAAGTTCTCGGTGTTGCGCGCCAACGCGGGGATTGCGCGCCACAGCAGGAAGAACCCGATCGCGGCGATCAGCACCACGATGAGGATTCCGGAGCCCTGCGCCAGCCACTGGAACACGCGATCGCCGAGCCGGACTTTTGCGTGCCGAGACGGGTCCAGCGACAGCGGCGGCGGGGAACCGAACGGCTGGGCCAGGGCCTCAGCCGAACCCGAATTCAGTGGATTGATTTCTGACACGCCGACACTATCGCTGTTGACCTCGGCTTCCATTCTCACAGCAGACCCACCGCTTGCCCACACCGGCTATTGGATCGCGTCGACCGATTGCTGCAATCGCTGCTTGAACACGTCGGGCAGCGGAATGTAGCCGGCCGACGACAGCGCTGACTGACCCTGGTTGGCCGCGACCGTCAGGAAGGACTTCACCGCGGCGGCGGTGTCGGGGTCGTAGCCCTTGGAGCAGACGATCTCGTAGGTGGCCAGCACCAGCGGGTAGGCGCCCGGCTCCTTCGAGCCGTACAGCGAGTCCAGGTCTAGGACGAGGTCTTTGCCGTCGGAGGCAAACTTGGCCCCGGCGATCGCCTTGCCGGCCGATTCGTCGGTCAGCGCCACCGCGCCGCCACCGCTGTCGATCTGCGCGTACGGCAGATTCGCCTGCGTAGCGAAGCCTTTCTCGACGTAGCCGATGCCGCCCGGTGTGGCCTGCACCGCCTGGACCACTCCCGCGGACTTCTGCGCGCCTTCGCCCGCACCGCCCTGGAACTCCTTGCCGGCGCCTTTGGTCCACGATTCGGGCGCGGCCGTCGTCAAGTACTTCTGGAAATTGTCGGTGGTGCCCGACGAATCCGAGCGGTAGATCGCGGTGACCTTGGTGTCGGGCAGCGACACCCCGCTGTTGAGCGCGGCGATCGCCGGGTCGTTCCACGTGGTCACCACACCGGTGAAGATCTTCGCGATCACGTCGGCGTTGAGAGCGAGCTTGTCGACGCCCGGCAGGTTGTAGGCCAGCGCGACCGGGCCGAAGACCAGCGGAAGGTTCCAGGCGGGGTTGCCGCCGCAGCGCTTGGCGGCCGAATCCACCTGGTCTTTGGCCAGCGGCGAATCGGAGCCGGCGAAGTCGACTTGCTTGGCGATGAACTGCGCAACGCCGGCCCCGGAGCCCGTCGGGTTGTAGGACAGGTTCTTGCCGGGGCAGGCCTGGCCCCACGTCTGGTTGAAGACCCCGATCGCGTTCTGCTGCGCGGTGGAGCCCTCCGCTGTCAGCGAATTCTTGCCGGCGCAATTGGGCTTCGCGCCGTTGCCGGGCGACGCCGTGCCCGCGTTGTTGTCGCTGCCGCATGCCGACAGCGACAGCGCGGCGATCACGGCCGCTGACGCCGTCGCAGCACACGCCTTCCCGAACCCGTTGAGCTTCACCGTGTGTTGACCCTTTCTGAGCCGAAGCCGGAACCGGCCGCCGATACCTCCGGCAACGTATGCGGCCGGGGTAGACGAACGGCTCATGGCACGTGAACGGAGGGTGAACAGGCCCGTGAACACCGCGGATAGGGCCGACTACCGGCTTTGAGCGTAGGCGGTGTCCACGCCGAAGACCTCGAACCCGAGCCGCCGGTAGGTGCGCACGGCGGCCGCGTTGTCGGCTTCCGTGTAGAGCATCACCGTCGGCTCAGGCGCACCGGACAGCCGCTCCGCGAGGTAGTGCAGCCCGACCAGCGTCAGCGCTGTGCCCAGCCCGCGATTGTGGGCGTCGGGGTCGACCCCGAGCACGTACACCTCGCCCAGGTGGTCGGAATGCACCTTGGTCCAGTGAAAACCCAGCAACTTGTGGGTGTGCTCGTCGAACGCCAGGAACAGCCCCTGCGCGTCGAACCAGGATGCGGACCGCCGCTCGGCGAGGTGGTCGGGTGTCCAGCCGCCCTGCTCGGGATGCCACGCGAAGGCCGCGTTGTTGACCCGCAGCAGCTCGGCGTCGTCGTCGGCACCGCGATAGGTGCGCACCTGCACGCCCGCGGGAACCGTGGCCGGCGGCAGGTCGCGCAGTGGGCGGCTCATCTGCCATAGCTCGCGAACGGGCGTGAAGCCGAGCGCGGCAGCGGCTGCGCGGGCCGGCTCGAGGTTGCCGTGCGCCCAGAACCGAGTGGTGGCACCGGCCTCGTCGACCGCGGCTTTGACCAGCGCCGCGCCGACGCCGCGACGCCGGGCATCGGGGGCCACCACCAACTCGGCGACCGGCTCGGCGGTGTCGGTGCGCGGGGCGAGGTTGAGGTAGCCGACGACGCGGTCGCCGTCGGCGGCCAGCAGGTGCTTGGTCCGGCTCAGCGGCAATTCACGCAGCACCTGCTCGCCCACCGGCGCGATGCCGTCTTCGCGCGTGGCCGCCGCAACCACGTCGCGTATCTGGTCTTGGTCGCCCGGCGACAGGCTCGTCCGCCAGCCGAGCTCGGTCACGGAGTGCGCAGCGCGTCGGACACCGGGCGGGCCAGCTCGTCAGGCGCAGGAGCGTACTCGGCCTCCTCGTCGTCGTCGAGGTCAGCTTCAGCGGACGGCCGGCCGCGGGCGGGACGCACCGCCTTGTAGCCCACGTTGCGTACGGTGCCGATCAGCGACTCGTGTTCGCTGCCCAGCTTGGCCCGTAGCCGCCGCACGTGGACGTCGACCGTGCGTGTGCCGCCGAAGAAGTCGTAGCCCCACACCTCTTGCAGCAGCTGAGCCCTGGTGAACACGCGCCCGGCATGCTGCGCGAGGTATTTCAGCAGCTCGAATTCCTTGTAGGTGAGGTCGAGCGGCCGACCGCGCAGCCGTGCCGTATAGGTGCCTTCGTCGATGACCAACTCGCCCAGCGTGATCTTGCCGGCGTTTTCCTGGTTGGCTGCGCCGCCGCGGCGACCGACGAGCAGACGCAGCCGCGCGTCGATCTCGGCGGGTCCGGTGCCCGGCAGCAGGATGTCGTCGAGACCCCAGTCGACATTGACCGCGACCAGACCCCCTTCGTTGACTACGGCGACCACCGGCACCGAGCTTCCCGTGGTGCCCAGCAGCCGGCACAGTCCCCGCGCCGCAGCCAGGTCGGTGCGCGCGTCGACGATCGCCACATCGGCACTGCCCGCCTCCAGCAGCGACGACACCTCGCTGGGCGCCCTGCGCACGTGGTGCGGCAGCAGCGACAACGACGGCAGCACTGACTCCGGATGCGGGTCGGCAGTGAGTAGCAGTAGATCCAACACACCCTCCAGCGCGCGGGTGTACGACGCTTCGACGTACCTGCGATATCAGCACGACCGCGGGCTGACACCCTTGTTCGCTTGCCGCTTCTGCGCCGCCATCACTGTTCGCCGCATCCGCTCAAGCAATCTAACGATAACGCGCGACCTGCGAATTAGCCCTCCGGGATGCCTGCTCGTCGGGCCGAACCGCCAGAATGTGCGGGTGCGCGGACTGCTGATCGGGCTGACGGTGATGCTGGTCGCAGTGGCCGGCGGCGTCGGAGTGGACTTCGGCACCGCGATCTACGCCGAGTACCGGTTCGCGCGCACGCTGCGCGCCGAGGCGGGGCTGGGCTTTGACCCGTGGGTCGGCATTCTCGGATTTCCGTTCATCCCGCAGGCTCTGCGCCACCACTACGACGAGGTCGAGATCAAGGCCACCGGGGTCGACCGGCCCGTGATCGGCCGGGCCGGCCTCGAGGCCACCCTGCACGGCGTCGACCTGACTTCGGCATCGTGGCTTGTCCGGCCGCACGCAGCGCTACCGGTCGGCAAGACCGAAAGCCGCATCATCATCGACTCGACACATCTGGGCCGGTTCATGGGTATCAACGACCTGCTCGTCGAGGCCCCGCCCAAAGACACCAACGACGCGACCGGCGGTACCACGGAGTCGGGCATCTCCAGCAGCATCGGCCTGGTCTTCACCGGCACTCCGAAGTCAGCGGGGCTCGGCAAGCGGGTGAGCGTGTCGGTGGACCTGTCGATGACCGGGCCGGACCACACCACGCTGGTGTTCACGGCGACGGGCATCGTCACCGGCCCGGGTACCGCTGACCAGACGGTGCCCGACGACAAGCTGCCTGCCGTGCTCGCCGCCTTCAGCAAGCACCTGCCAGGCCAGAAGCTGCCGTTCGGTATCGCCCCGAACCGGGAGGGTGCTCGGGGCTCGGATGTGATCATCGAAGGCATTGCGCAGGGACTAACCGTGCGGCTGGACGAGTTCACAGTGTCATGACGCCTTCTCTGGTCGCCGTGCTGTGGGTGATCGCTGCGGCCCTCGCTGTGGCCGTCGTGGTCGGGGTGCTGATCAACCGGCGTTCCGGGGCGCTGCGGGACAGCACTGAAGTCGATGCCGTGCCGGACACCGCAGATCTGGGGCTGTCCCGGACGGGACCGACGATCGTGCACTTCAGCGCGGTGTGGTGCGGGCCGTGCGCGGCGGTGCGCCGGGTGGTCAACCAGGTGTGCCGCGACCTGCCCGACGTGGCGCACGTGGAGATCGATATGGACGCGAATCCTGTTGCAGCGCAACGTCTTTCGGTGTTGTCGCTGCCGACCACGGTCATCTTCGACGCGGACGGTCGGCAGCGCTACCGCACGGCCGGCGTCCCCAAGCCCGCTGACCTGCGGTCGAAGCTGGTACCGCTGTTGGCTCGATCGCACCGCGATTAGGTAAGCTTGCCGACGTGTCCGCCCGCCTCGAGCAGATGCTCACCAAGCGCCGCGCAGTCGATCTGTGCCGCACCGCGGGTTGTTTCTGTCGCTGTTGCCGCTGAGCGCGTCTCGCTCGTCGCGGCACGGAGCCGTGCGATTCCAGCCAGCTCGTCCAGCACAGGAGTATCTGTATGTCGACCACCACCAGTGAAGTAGATGTTCGCGGTCCCCGGTTCGCCGCGTGGCTGACCAGCGGCGTCCTGGTGGTCACGCTGCTGGTGTCAGCCGTCAGTCCGTCGGCTGCCGCGGTCATCCTCGCGCTGCAGGCCGCGGTGTTCGCCGTCAGCGCACTGCGTGGGCCGCGGCGCAGCCCGTACGGGCTGATCTTCGCCAAGCTCGTCGCTCCCTGGCTCGGGCCGGTCACCGAACGCGAGCCCGTCGCGCCGCTCAAGTTCGCCCAGCTCGTCGGCTTTGTGTTCGCGGTCCTCGGCGTAGCAGGATTCGCTGCGGGGTGGGTGCTGCTCGGCGAGATCGCCACAGCGTTCGCATTGGTGGCCGCGTTCCTCAACGCGGCGTTCGGCATCTGCCTGGGCTGCCAGCTGTATCCGCTGGTCGCCCGCATTCGACACCGTCAGGTAAGGAAAGGAAATTCATGGCTCGCTCCGACGTCCTAGTCACAGCTGACTGGGCGGAGAGCAATCTCGACGCTCCCAACACCGTCTTCGTCGAAGTCGACGAGGACACCAGCGCCTACGACAACGGCCACATCCCCGGCGCGATCAAGCTGGACTGGCGCAAAGACCTGCAGGACCCGGTGAAGCGCGATTTCGTCGACGCAGAGCAGTTCTCGAAGCTGCTGTCCGAGCGCGGAATCTCCAACGACGACACCGTGATCCTGTACGGCGGCAACAACAACTGGTTCGCGGCGTACGCCTACTGGTACTTCAAGCTGTACGGGCACGAGAAGGTGAAGCTGCTCGACGGTGGCCGCAAGAAGTGGGAGCTCGACGGGCGTCCCCTGTCCACCGACACCGTGCAGCGTGAGCCCACCAGTTACACCGCCAAGCAGCCCGACAACAGCATCCGCGCTTTCCGCGACGAGGTGCTCGCCGCCATCGGTGAGAAGAACCTCGTCGATGTGCGCTCCCCCGACGAGTTCTCGGGCAAGATCCTCGCGCCCGCGCACTTGCCGCAGGAGCAGAGCCAGCGCGCCGGCCATATTCCGAGCGCCATCAACGTCCCCTGGAGTAAGGCCGCCAACGAGGACGGCACCTTCAAGTCCGACGAGGATCTGAAGAAGCTGTACGCGGAAGCCGGTCTGGACGACTCCAAGGAGACGATCGCGTACTGCCGCATCGGGGAGCGGTCGTCGCACACCTGGTTCGTGCTGCACGAGCTGCTCGGGCATCGAAACGTCAAGAACTACGACGGAAGTTGGACGGAATACGGCTCTCTGGTGGGGGCCCCGATCGAGTTGGGAAGCTGAATATGTGCTCTGCACCAAAGCAAGGACAGACGCTGCCGGCCAGTGTCGACGTCGAAAAGGAGACGGTGATCACCGGCCGGGTGGTCGACGGCTCCGGACAGCCGGTGGGCGGCGCGTTCGTGCGCCTGCTGGACAGCTCCGACGAGTTCACCGCCGAGGTCGTCGCGTCGGCAACCGGTGACTTCCGGTTCTTCGCAGCGCCCGGCCAGTGGACCGTGCGGGCGCTGTCGTCGGTGGGCAGCGGCGACGCGGTCGTCGCCCCGAACGGCGCGGGCATCCACGAGGTCGACGTCAAGGTCGCCTGACCGCACCACCCCTTCACCGCGAGGGTGCGTGTCGGTACACCGACACGCCGGTGCTCGGTGTACCGCAGCGCACGCTCGTCATGGCGCGGCCGTGCGTCGAGACCAGCCGGCACTAGACTCGTGCCCGTGGTGCTCTTCTACGAGATCCTGCTGGTGGCGTGCACTGTGGTGATCGCGTGGTTCGCGCTGTATGTGGTGTACCGACTGATTTCCGACGACTCGTGAGCTCATCTCATCCAGAGCCTGGATCCGGTGACCGGGCGGTGGCCGCGGCGGCCGAGCGTGCCAAGACGACGGCGTCGCGCAACATCCCCGTCTTCGAAGACCTGCCGCTGCCCGCAGACACCGCGAACCTGCGCGAGGGCGCCAATCTGCACGGCGCGTTGCTGGCGCTGCTGCCGCTGGTCGGTGTCTGGCGCGGCGAGGGCGAGGGCCGTGGACCGCACGGCGACTACCGCTTCGGCCAGCAAATCATCGTCTCCCACGACGGGCGCGACTACCTGAACTGGGAGGCGCGGTCGTGGCGGCTCACCGACAAGGGTGAGTACGACGAGCCCGCTCTGCGTGAGACGGGCTTCTGGCGGTTCGTCAAAGATCCCACCGACCCGGCCGAAACTCAGGCGATCGAGCTGCTGCTCGCGCATTCGGCCGGTTACGTCGAGTTGTTCTACGGCCGCCCGCTGAACCAGTCGTCGTGGGAATTGGTCACAGATGCGTTGGCGCGCAGTCGATCTGGAGTGCTCGTCGGCGGCGCCAAGCGACTCTACGGCATTGTCGAGGGCGGCGATCTGGCCTACGTCGAGGAGCGGGTCGACGCTGACGGCGGTCTGGTGCCGCACCTGTCGGCGCGGCTGTCGCGCTACGCGGGCTGACACGTAAAGACCCGGAAATGGGGCGGCCCCCGAGCCGTGGTTCCCAGTTGGACAGACCGGGAGCTCGGGGGCCGGGTGACTGCGGGGAATTACCAGCGCCTGCCGGCGGGGGATTCTCCGCTGGCGGCTGCTAGCCGGCAGTCACCTCACGTGTCCATAAGCCAATCAATTCTCGGACCACCTCCTTTCCCGTGTACGCGCGAAGGTACCACTGACGCCGAAAGAGCCGGTAGCGATTTTCTTCCGGGCCGCGCCGGCCGCCTTGCGACGGTTCCAACTACGCGGCCTGTGCTGGTCGCAAAGAAGGACCGCGTCGCCTACCGCCTCGAGGTTTCGCTCAGCGGTCGCTGACGATCGCGAGGTCGACGAGCTCGCGTAGCTCCGCCGCCTGCGGCGCTTCCGGTAGCTCCCGGCCGTCGAGGGTGTGCACCCGCGCGGCCAGAGTGATACTCGATACTAGCCAAACCCCGTGCGCGCCAAGCAGATCGGCAAGCCGAAGGGGCCGGTACTCACAGCGGTAGCCCTTCTCGGCGGCCACGGTGAACAGCGCCTGCTGCGTGGTGCCATGCAGAATCGGCATCGTCGGCGGCGGTGTCTGCAGTCCGTCGGGCGTCGCGATCACCACCGTCGAGCGCGGCCCTTCGAGGACGTAGCCGTCGGTGCTGACGAAGATCACGTCGCCCGCGCCGCGCTCGGCCGCGTACCGCAGCGCCGCCATGTTCACCGCGTACGACAGCGTCTTCGCGCCTGCCAACAACCACGGCGCGCCCGCCGCCGTCGTCGGCATGCCGCGCGCCAATGTCAGCGCGGCCAGCCCGTCACGGCGCGCCGACGCCACGCGGTCCGGCAGCTGGCCGACGGTGACGTACGCGGTCGGCGGCCCGCCGCTTTCGCGGCCGCGGCTGTACACCCAGCGCATGACGCCTTCGTCTGCACTGTGCGCCGCCCACCGCGCCGAGGCCGCCGCCGCGGTCTGGCGCCAGGCGTCGGCATCCGGCGCGGGCAAGCCCATCAACGAGGCCGACTGCTTCAGCCGCTGCAGATGCGCGTCGAGCAGACATGGCGTTCCGTCGCGCACCAGCAGCGTTTCGAAGATGCCGTCGCCCCGCACGGCGGCCAGGTCGTCGGCGAACAGCAGCGGCGCCTGCGGATCGTGGAACTGCCCGTCCAAGGTGACGAGAACTGACATGGGCAACACCGTAACGGCTGACCGTACAGTTGAATGCGTGACAGCCGTTCCAGCCCCAGCCCCCGACAGCGGGGTCACCTGGCATTTCGGCGACCCTTTCGGTGAGCAGCGTGCCGCGCTCACAGACGCGGTCGTCGTCGACCGCTCGCACCGCGGGGTCATCACGCTGACCGGTGGTGAGCGCCTGTCGTGGCTGCACCAACTCTGCTCTCAGCACGTCGCGGACCTTCCTGACCGCGCGACCGTCGAGAACCTCAGCCTCGACGGCCAGGGCCGCGTCGAGGACCACTGGCTCCAAACCGAACTGGGCGGTGTCAGCTACCTCGACACTGAGCCGTGGCGGGCGCAGCCGCTGCTGGCCTACCTCCAGCGGATGGTGTTCTGGGCCGACGTGGCCCCCGAAGCCGCCGACTACGGGGTGCTGTCGCTGCTGGGTCCCGCGCTCACCGACCCCAAGGTGGCCAATGCCCTCGGTGTCGACGACCTGGAGCAAGACGCGGTGACACCGCTGCCGGAAGGCGGGTTCGTGCGCCGCATGCCCACCAGCGCCGACGGTCCGGCCGTGGCGCTGGACGTGGTGATCCCACGCGCGCAGGTGGCCGCGGTACAACAGCGGCTGCAGGCGAATGGAGTCAGGCCCGCGGGCATCTGGGCGTACGAAGCACATCGGGTGGCGGCGCTGCGGCCGCGGCTGGGCGTGGACACCGATGAGCGGACGATTCCGCACGAGGTGGGCTGGATCGGTGCCGCCGTCCACCTCGACAAGGGCTGCTACCGCGGACAGGAGACCGTCGCGCGGGTGCACAATCTCGGCCGGCCGCCTCGCATGCTGGTGCTGACGCACTTGGAGAGTACCGAGAAGCGTCCCGTCACCGGAGCGCCGCTCACCGCGGGCGGCCGGACCGTCGGGCGGGTCGGCACCGTCGTCGACCACGTCGATCTCGGCCCCGTGGCGCTCGCACTGGTGAAGCGGGGCGTGACGGCCGACACACCGCTGACGGTCGGCACCGAGGACGGCGAGCTGGCGGTGGCGATCGACCCGGACACCGTCCCCGCTGACGACGGCTTGGGCGCCGGCCGCGCCGCGGTCGACCGGCTGCGGGGCGTCAGCAGGTGAGTGCGTCAGACGGGCAAGCCCTGACAGCGCATGGGGCGCGGGCACGGTAAAGTGTTGGCAGGACTAACAAACACACACTCAGATCGGAGCCGCCTTCAGATCGGGCCGCTCCGTTATTGCGCGAGGGGGTTCCCCCATGGGCCGCGGCCGGGCGAAGGCGAAACAGACGAAGGTTGCCCGGGAGCTGAAATACAGCTCCCCGCAGACTGATTTCGAGCGGCTCCAACGCGAGCTGTCGGGCGGTGCCGACGACGTCGACGTCGACAGCGGCGATCGCTGGGACGACGACGGCGGCGACTGGCGGCGCTGACCCTCCCGCTGAATCCGGCTCAGAAGCGCGGATGCCGTCCCACAAGTTCCACCCGGGTACTGCTTTTTCCAGCTTTGTTCACCGTGCCCAGCACCCAGCAGCTCAAATGACGGGCCGTCAGGACGGCCAGCGCACGGTCCGTGTCGTCGGGGCTGACCACGGCGACCATGCCGACGCCCATGTTGAAGGTCTTCTCCATCTCGGTGCGGTCGATGCGGCCGCGCTGGGCGATCATCTGGAACACCGGCGCCGGCGTCCAGGTTCCGCGGTCGAGTTCGGCCCGCAGGCCGTGCGGGATCACCCGCGCCAGGTTGCCCGCCAATCCTCCGCCGGTGACGTGGCAGAACGTCCGCACCTGCGTCTCGGCGGCCAGCGCTAGGCAGTCTTTGGCGTAGATGCGGGTGGGCTCGAGCAGTTCTTCACCGAGTGTGCGCCCGAATTCCTCGACATGGCCCTCGAGGTTCATCCGGTCGATTTCCAGCAGCACGTGGCGAGCCAGCGAATAGCCGTTGGAGTGCAATCCCGTCGACGCCATCGCGATCACCACGTCACCGGGACGCACGCGGTCGGGCCCCAGCACGTCGTCGGCCTCCACGATCCCGATCCCGGTGGCCGACACGTCGTACGCGTCTGGCGCCATCAGGCCCGGGTGTTCGGCGGTTTCACCGCCCAGCAGCGCACAGCCGGCCTGCACGCAACCTTCCGCGATGCCCGCTGCCAGGGCCGCGATCCGCTCGGGGACGACGCGGCCGACGGCGATGTAGTCCTGCAGCAACAGTGGCTCGGCGCCGCACACCACGAGGTCGTCGACGACCATTGCGACCAGGTCCAGACCGATGGTGTCGTGCTTGTCCATCGCCTGGGCGATCGCGACCTTGGTGCCGACGCCGTCGGTCGATGCGGCCAGCAGCGGTTCGCGGTAGTTGCCCTTCAGTGCGAACAGCCCGGCGAACCCGCCGAGACCGTCGACCACCTCGGGCCGGCTGGCCTTCTGCGCCAGCGGTTTGAGCAACTCCACGGCTCGTTCGCCGGCCTCGATATCCACCCCCGAGGACGCGTACGAGATGCCGGGATCCCGAGCCCGTTCGCTCACGTGGCGTCGATCCGCCCGGCCACTTCGATCATCGCGTGCAAGGCTACCGGTATGTGCCGCCGCGATGTCTGAACGGCGGGCGATCCGGTGCTCAGCTCGGCCGCTTCCCGCGCACCCACTGCAGCGAGCCGACATTCTTCGTGCGCACGCCCACGAACCCGTGTTCTTCGAGGATGTCGCCGAGTTCGTCGTCACCGAAGAAGCGGGCACCCGCGTTCGGGAGCATCTGCCACAGCCTTCCCGGCTGGCCGACCGTGGGGACCATGACGGCCAGCCGCCCGCCGGGCCGCAACACGCGTGCGATCTGTGCGATGGCAGCCGCGGGCTCGGGAACCAGCTGCAGCACCGCGATCGACACCACGGCATCGACGGTGTTGTCGCGCAGCGGCAGCCGCTGGGCGTCGGCCCGCAAGAATGCGACATTCGGCTTCCGGTTGGCGCGAACCGCCCGGGCCAGCATCGGCTCGGAGATGTCGATGCCCAGCGCCAGCCCGTCGGGGCCCGCGGCCTCTGCCAGCGAGGCGGTGACGTTTCCCGGGCCGCTGCCGACGTCCAGCGCGACTCCCCCGCGCGGAATGTCCAGCCAGTCGACGGGGTGCTGCCACGCGCTGAACAGCTTGCGCGCCAATGCCTGCGCGTTGTCGTAGAACAGCGACCCGAGCGTCGACGCCCAGACCTTCTGGATTGCGCCGGTGTTCGTGGGGACTTCGGCGGAGCTGCCCAGCAGGTCAAGGTAGCCCTTGCTGATATCGGGGTCGGTCGGAGGGTCGGCGAGCAGTTCCAGGGCTCGGCTCAGGGCTGGCGGCATCGTGGCGGTCATGCGTTCAATCCTGCCGTGCCGCAGCTCCGAATAGCATGCGGGAAGCGTCGACGCGAGGGGAGCCGGGATGCGCTGCGTGGTGACGGGCGCGACGGGGTACGTCGGTGGCCGGCTGATCCCGCGCCTGCTCGAGCGGGGTTACGACGTGCGCGCACTGGCCCGCACGCCCAGCAAGCTCGCGAACGTGCCGTGGCGTGACGACGCCGAGGTGGTCAGGGCCGATCTTGCCGACGCGGACTCGCTGGTGGCCGCGTTCGACGGCGCCGACGTCGTCTACTACCTCGTGCACTCGATGGGCACGTCGCGCGATTTCGCGCGGGCCGAAGAGCGTGCGGCCCATAACGTCGTCGCGGCAGCGCGCCGTACCGGTGTCCGTCGGCTGGTGTACTTGGGCGGGTTGCACCCGCGCGGCGCCCAGCTCTCCCCGCATTTGGCGTCGCGTACCAGGGTCGGCGAGGTGCTGCTGGCCTCGGGCATCGAAACCGTGGTGCTGCAGGCCGGCGTGATCATCGGGTCCGGCTCGGCGTCGTTCGAGATGATCCGCCACCTGACCGACCGGCTGCCGGTGATGACGACGCCGAAGTGGGTGCACAACAAAATCCAGCCGATCGCGATCAGCGACGTGCTGCACTACCTCGTCGAGGCGGCCACTGCCGCCGTTGCAGAATCGCGGGCGTGGGACATCGGCGGTCCCGACGTCCTCGAGTACGGCGAGATGATGCAGATCTACGCCGACGTCGCGGGTCTGCATCGGCGCGGAATCGTCGTTTTGCCGTTCCTCACCCCGGCAATCGCCAGCTGGTGGGTGGGACTGGTGACGCCGATCCCGTCGGGCCTGGCCCGGCCGCTGGTGGAATCCCTGCACTGCGACGCGGTGATGGACAACCACGACATCGACGCCGTGATCCCGCCCCCGTCGAGTGGGCTGATCGGCTACCGCGAGTCAGTCACATTGGCGCTCAAGGAGATAGAAGACGGCCGCGTCGCGGCGTCATGGTCCAACGCACCCTTCGAACCGCTGCCCAGCGACCCGGACTGGGCAGGAGCGGTGGCTCACACTTTGAAGCGGTCGGGGTGGACATCGGCCGGCGAAGACCAGCTCTGGGCAGCGATCGAAAGCGTTGCGACTCAAGCTGATTGGCGGGTCGCGTCGGAGGAACCGGGCCGGCTGCTGCTACTGCGCAAAGATCTCCGCGTCGGTGTCGCGTGGCTGCAGCTGCGGGTCGGGACGGTAGCCGGCAGGGGAAGCACGTATCACCAACGAATGCTGTTCTACCCCAGGGGGACTCCCGGGTCCGCATACTGGTACGGCGGGCTTCGGCGGCACCGCAGGAAGTTCCGGCGGACCTTCCGCGAGGTGTTGGACCGCGCTACCGCTTCGCGGCCGCTAGGGGCGGCGCAACGCTGACGCGTTGTCGTTCTCGGCTACCACCGCTGCGCCGCTGCGGGCTGCGTTCTCCAGCATCTGCTCGATCACGTTCTTGCCCAAGGCTGTTTCACTGGGCAGCTCGATCGGATACACACCGTCGAAGCAGGCGCAGCACAGTCGCGAAGCGGGCTGCTCGCTGGCGGCGATCATGCCGTGCAGCGACACGTAGCCCAGGGTGTCGGCGCCGATCGCGTGCCGCACCGCCGCCACCATCTCGGCTTCGTCGGCCTGATTCCTCGGCGCGTTGGCGATCAACTCCGCAGGGGTGGCGAAGTCGATGCCGTAGAAGCACGGCCACTTCACCGGTGGGGAGGCGATGCGCACGTGCACTTCGACAGCACCGGCTTCGCGCAGCATCCGCACGAGCGCGCGTTGCGTGTTTCCCCGCACGATCGAATCGTCGACCACAATCAGCCGCTTGCCGCGGATCACTTCGCGCAACGGGTTGAGTTTCAGCCGGATGCCCAGTTGACGGATCGTCTGCGAGGGCTGGATGAACGTGCGGCCCACGTACGCGTTCTTGGTCAGGCCCTGGCCGTACGGGATGCCGGACTCCTGCGCATAACCGACCGCGGCCGGCGTGCCGGATTCCGGCACGCCGATCACCAGGTCGGCGTCTACCGGATGCTCGCGGGCCAGCCGTCGGCCGATGTCCACCCTGGTCTTGTGTACCGAGCGGCCGGCGATCGTGCTGTCCGGGCGGGCCAGGTAGACGTATTCGAAGATGCAGCCCTTGGGGGTGGGGTTGGCGAACCGCGACGACCGCACCCCGTCGGCGTCGATGGCCAGCAGCTCCCCCGGCTCGATGTCGCGGACGAACGACGCACCGACGATGTCCAGCGCGGCGGTCTCGGAGGCCACCACCCAGCCACGGTCCAGCCGGCCCAGCGACAGCGGCCGCACGCCGTACGGGTCACGCGCGGCGTACAGAGTGTTTTCGTCCATGAAGGTCAGGCAGAACGCGCCGCGGACCGTCGGCAGGAGCTCCAGGGCAGCCTGCTCCAACGTGGAGTCGGCCGCGCCGTGAGCTAAAAGCGCGCCCATGATGTCGGAGTCGGTGGTCGCGGTCCCGTGCCGGCGCGTGTCGACCAGCCCCAGGTCGCGTGCCTTCTTCACCAGCTCGCTGGTGTTCACCAGATTGCCGTTGTGCCCGAGCGCCACGCCCGTGCCCGCGGCGGTGTTGCGGAACACCGGCTGGGCGTTTTCCCAGGTGGTAGACCCGGTCGTGGAGTAACGGCAGTGCCCGATCGCGACGTGACCCTGCATCGCCGCGAGCGTCTGCTCCTCGAACACCTGGCTGACCAGGCCGAGGTCCTTGAACACCAGCACCTGGGAGCCGTCGGCGACGGCGATGCCGGCCGCCTCCTGCCCGCGGTGCTGCAGGGCGTAGAGGCCGTAATACGTGAGTTTGGCGACTTCCTCGCCGGGCGCCCAGACGCCGAAGACGCCGCATTCCTCGCGGGGTGGATTGTCAGGGCCGTCGGTGTGCTGGCCGGTCACGGTATGGCTGCTCCCAGAGGGGTCGGTGACATGGCCGAGTCTACGGTCATCACGGTCAAGTCACGAAAAGCGCGGCGTGGTGTCGTGAGCGATTCAACACAATTTCCGGCGCATCCATTTCACGGGAGCGCCACGAGTGGCAGATGTGCCGCGATGTCACCGGCGCGCGAGCCGGACAGCTGCAGCGCACCCGACTCGGCAGCCTCGACCGCCGACACCAGGCCGGTGACCAACAACAACCACGTTCTGGCGTCGGTTTCGACGACATTGGGCGGGGTGCCGCGGCGATGCTGCGGCCCGGCGATGCACTGCACGGCGACGAAGGGCGGAATCCTGAGTTCGACGGTGGCGCCGGGAGCCGACGCGGCCAGGGTGCGAGCGGTCAGCCGGACCGCCGCCCCGAGCTGCTCACGCCCCGGTTGCGGAAGCGAGCCGTCGCGCAGCCAGTCGGCGACGGCGAGCACCGCGGCGCGCGTCTGCGCGGGATCGACGGGTCGACGGGAGGGCACGCCGCGGGATCCTACGGCGTTCGGCGGGCAGGCTGCCGCGTCGCCAGCACGGCGACCGCGCCGGCCTCGTTGATCGCGAGATGGGCGAGCATCGGCGCCGCAAGGCTGCCGGACCGCTCGACCAGCCAGCCGAAGGCCCAGCCGGCCGCGCCGGTGACGGCGACGGTGCCGATCACGGGTTCACCTGCCGCACGCGCGTCGGGAATGTGCGACAACCCGAACACGACCGCCTGCACCAGCCGGCCGGTCCGGCCCCCGAACGCGTCGGCGGCCAGCGTCGCCAGCACTCCCCGGTAGGCGGACTCCTCGGACCACACGGTGCCGACCGGGATCTGCAGACAAAGCCAACGAGCCGGCCTGGTCGGCGCGCCGCGCTCGGCCATGTGATTGCGCACCTGCGGGATCGCGGTGCTCGCCGCGACAGCCCCCGCTATACCGACCGCCGCAGCCGTACCGAGGCGCAACCCCGTCCACAGCGCGGGCGGCCGCAGACCCAGCGGCGGTTTGACGGCCACCACCAGGCCAGCGGCCAGTGCGGCCTGCAGCAGCGGATCGCGTCGCGGCACCGCGCGCCAGGCAAGCAGAGCCGCTGCCAGTGCGAGGGTTTGAATCCCGCGAAACGAGTTGTGCCGCATCAGAATTCGGGACCGCCCGCCGCTTCGGCTTTCTCCAGTGCGCGCCGGATGCGTTCGGTGTCGGCGGCGGTCCAGCCCTCCGGCGGGGCGACCGCGGCCCAGCCGTCCAGCACGCTGTTGCCGTAGTTGTGGCCGTGGCCCGCCGGCATGCCGGCCGCATTGGTCATGTCGAACCCGACTTGCCAGAACGTGATGATCGGGTACCACCGCATCGTCGCGGTGCGGTGGTAGCCAGGTGGTTCACGCAGCCAGTCGGGCCGGTCGAACAGCAGATCGGGCGACCACCACACGATCGGGTCGGAGGCGTGCTGCAGGAACAACACCCGCGTGCCCCGCCACGGCGGTGCGGCGACCTGGGCCACGTCGTAGCCCTGCGAGAACCTCACCGTGCGTCCGTTGTCGTAGCGCGGCTGGACCTCCGGAGTGCCGGGGTCGCGACGCACGGTCAGCGCATGCCACAGCGGGCTCGCGTTGGGCGGGCCGACCCACAGCACCGACGAGAACCCCATCTGCTCGATGTCGGGCAGGAACCCGAACGCGGCTTGACCCGCCATCGAGCCGAGACTCTCGCCGTAGAGCGCCAACTTGGGCCGCCGGTCTGGCGGATGCTGTGCCCAAAGCCCGTGCACCGCGTCGATCAGGTGCTTGCCGGAGTTCATCGACGTCTGCCGGTCGGCCAGGAACGAGATCCAGCTCGGTAGATACGAATACTGCAGCGCGACGATCGCCGTATCGCCGTTGTACATGGACTCGATCGCGCGAGCGGCGATCGGATCGACCCAGCCGGTGCCGGTGGTGGGGACGATCACCAGCAGCTTGCGGTCGAACGCACCGGTGCGGCGCAGTTCGGACAGGATCACGTTCACCCGCTGGTCTTCGGTGTCGGCGGTGGCGAGTCCGGCGTAGACCCGGATGGGTTCTTTGGCAGGGCGGCCGTTGAGTTCGGTCAGCTCGTCGGCGTGCGGACCGGTGGCCACGAAGTTCCGGCCCTGGTAGCCCAGCGTATCCCAGTCGGCGAAAGAACTTGCGCTGCCTGACCTTTCGGGTTGGTTCGGCTGGACGACCCCTTCTTTGGTGCTGAGGTTCTGGGGCTGAAAGATCGCGCTCGCCCCGGCGATGAACCCGCGAAACAGGACACCGTTGACCAGGGTGACGACGACCGCGACGACGATTGCGGTGCCGATGAACAGCGCGACCTCGTCGTTGACGCGCCACCGCCGAATGAAGTAGCGGGCCAGGGTTTTGACGGTGTCGAGCAGCACCCGCGACACCCCGACGAGCACGCCGCCGACCACCAGCGCGATCAGCAGCGTGCGCAGATAGCCCACGGTGGACGGGCCCTCGATGCCCATCAGCTCGGACACCTGCCGTTGCCAGGTTGCCGCGGGAATGATCATCAGCACGCTGGCCGACGCGGACAACGCCACCGTGGCTGCCTTCAGCCCGTACAGCACCCGCGGGCTCGGCGGCCACCAGTCCCGCTGTCTTATCAAGGGCCGCAACAGTTTTGCCAGCACCACGCCGAGGCCGTAGCCGATGCCGGCGTTGATGCCACCGATCAAGCCTTGGAACAACCAGTCCCGCGGCAGCAGCGACGGCGTCAGTGACAGGCAGAAGAACAGCGCGCCCACCGCGACACCGACGAAGTCGAGCCGGACCAACCCCCACGCCCACACCAGCACCGGATGGCGTCGGCGGGTCTGCTCGACGTCGGTGCCCGGTGCTGCGGTGCCGGACTCTGCGTCGGTGATCTGGGCGGCGGTCTTCACCGAAAGTCCGCCTACCCGAACAACTCTGGCAGCACCCGCTCGGAGGTGGTACGCAGTTCCTCGAGCGACACCGCGAACAGACCCCGCACCTCCACCGCAGCGCTGTGCCGATCCACGACGCCGATGCGGGTGGCCGGCAGGCCGTGCGCCTGGCACAGCGCCTGCACCTGGTCCACCTGTGTCTGCGGGACCGCGACCAGCACACGGCCGGCCGATTCGGAGAACAGCGCGACGAAGGGATCGGCCCCACCGAAAAGTTCTATGCGGCAACCGATTTCACCGCCCAGCGCCGACTCGACCACCGCCTGGATCAGCCCGCCTTCGGACAGGTCGTGCGCCGCGGACACCAGCCCGTCGCGCGAGGCGGCGGACAGCACGTCGGCCAGCGCGCGCTCACGCTGCAGGTCGACGACGGGCGGCCGCCCGCCCAGATGGTCGGCCGTCACTTGGGCCCACACTGATCCGTCGAACTCGTCGCGGGTCTCGCCGAGCAGGAACAGAATCTCATCGGCTCGGGTGCCGAAAGCGGTAGGAATGCGCCGTGATACGTCGTCGAGCACGCCGAGCACACCGACCACTGGAGTCGGAAGGATCGGGGTGGCGCCGGTCTGGTTGTAGAAGCTCACGTTGCCGCCGGTCACCGGGATGCCCAGCTCGGCACAGCCGTCGGCCAGGCCGCGAACCGCCTGCGCGAACTGCCACATCACACCGGGGTCTTCGGGGGAGCCGAAATTCAGACAGTTGGTGACGGCCACCGGGGTGGCCCCCGTGACGGCGACGTTGCGGTAAGCCTCCGCGAGTGCGAGTTGGGCGCCGGCGTACGGGTCGAGTTGGGTGTAGCGGCCATTGGCATCGGTGGACACCGCGATGCCGCGGCCGGTCCGTTCGTCGATGCGCAGCACACCGGCGTCGGCACGCACCGCCAGCACGGTGTTGCCGCGCACGTAGCGGTCGTACTGTTCGGTGATGAACGCGCGGCTGCACAAATGCGGACTGCCAAGCAGTGCAAGCAAAGTCGCGCGCAGTTCCTCGGCTGTCGCTGGCCGCGGCAGCCGGGCCGACGTGTCGGCGTTCAGCGCGTCCTGGCTGTCGGGCCGCGCGACGGGACGCTGATACACCGGGCCTTCGTGAGCGACCGTGCGGGGCGGAACGTCGACCACGGTCTCGCCGTGCCAGGTGATGTGCAGCCGGTCGCCGTCGGTGACTTCGCCGATCACCGTGGCGGGCACCTCCCACTTGCGGCACACCGCCAGAAATGCGTCGACGTTGTCCGGCTTGACCACCGCACACATCCGCTCCTGCGATTCGCTGGCCAGCACCTCGGCGGGTGTCATGTTCGCGGTCCGCAGAGGCACCTTGTCCAGCTCGATCGCCATGCCTTGTCCGCCGGCAGACGCCAATTCCGATGTGGCGCAGGATAATCCGGCGCCCCCGAGGTCTTGGATGCCCACCACCAAATCGGCGGCGTACAGCTCCAGGCAGCACTCGATGAGCACCTTCTCCATGAACGGGTCGCCCACCTGCACGCTGGGCAGCTTCTTGCGGCCCGACCCGCTCTCGTCACCGGAGAACGTGTCGGACGCCAGCACGCTCACCCCGCCGATGCCGTCCAGTCCCGTGCGGGCGCCGAACAGGATGATCTTGTTGCCAGTGCCGGACGCGAACGCCAGGTGCAGGTCCTCTTTGCGCAGGGCGCCCACGCACAACGCGTTCACCAGAGGGTTGCCGGCATACGACGCGTCGAACACCGTCTCGCCGCCGATGTTCGGCAGGCCCAGCGAATTTCCGTAGCCGCCGATGCCGCGGACCACCCCGTCGACCACGCGGCGGGTGTCCGGCGCGTCGGCGGC
Organism: Mycobacterium sp. NGS35; assembly: GCF_059812855.1. Classification (NCBI taxonomy): domain Bacteria; kingdom Bacillati; phylum Actinomycetota; class Actinomycetes; order Mycobacteriales; family Mycobacteriaceae; genus Mycobacterium; species Mycobacterium sp. NGS35. Next base: position 73,694 of record NZ_JCALDL010000003.1, on the reverse strand, counting down.
GCCGAAGCGCAGCTGGTCCATCACCGCCACCGGCCGCGCGCCCATCGCCATGATGTCGCGCACGATGCCGCCCACGCCGGTCGCCGCGCCCTGGTACGGCTCCACGTAGCTCGGGTGGTTGTGCGACTCGACCTTGAATGTCACCGCCCAACCGTCACCGATGTCGACCACGCCGGCGTTCTCGCCGATGCCCGCCAGCATCGCCTTGCGCATCTCGTCGGTGGTGGTCTCGCCGAAGTAGCGCAGGTGGACCTTCGACGACTTGTAGGAGCAGTGCTCGCTCCACATCACCGAGTACATTGCCAGCTCGGCGTCGGTGGGCCGGCGGCCGAGGATGTCGCGGATGCGGGCGTACTCGTCGTCCTTGAGGCCCAGCTCACGGTACGGCTGGGGCAGGTCCGGCGTGGCCGCCGCGTGCTTCACAGTGTCCAGCGTGGCCGTCGTCTGCGATGACCCGCTTGCGCGAAGAGCATGTCCAGCCGTCACCCCGACAGCTTAAGTTCTCGGGCCGACGAGGACCTGCCGGCCACGCGCCGGGCGCCGGGCTAGCTGCTGCCGGCCACGCAGAAAGCGTTGCCCTCCGGGTCCGCCAGCACCACCCAGCGGAAGTTGTCCCCGATGGAGTGCCGCCCCGTCTCGGAGGCACCCGCCGCTGTGAGGCGTTGCACTTCGGCGTCGACGTCGGCGGCGGAAAAGTCCAGGTGCACGCGGTTCTTTCCGGGAGTGGGGTCGGGGACCTTCTGGAAGCCGAGCCGTGGGCCTTCCGAGCGGATGACGACGGTGAACTCGCCGGGAATCAGCTCTTGGGTCTTGCCGTCGAACTGCTCGGCCCACCACGCCGCGAGCGTCGCAGGATCGGTGCAGTCGAAGGTGACCATCTCGACGTTGAGTGCCATCCCCTCAATTTATCGACTCATTGAGGTGACAGAAAGGCCTGCAGGGCGGCCGAATACGCCGCCACGTCGTCGGCACCCATCAGCTCCCGGGCGGAGTGCATGGCCAGCTGCGGGGCGCCGACGTCGACGGTCGGGATCCCGGTGCGCGCCGAGGTCATCGGACCGATCGTGGACCCGCAAGGCAGATCGGCGCGGTGCTCGTAGCGCTGCAACGGCACCCCCGCCTGCTCGCAGGCCAACGCGAACACCGATGCCGATCGTCCGTCGGTGGCATAGCGCAGATTGGGTTGCACCTTGAGCACCGGGCCCGCGTTCACCTCGATCAGGTGCGCGGGCTCGTGGCGGTCGGGATAGTTCGGGTGCGTGGCGTGGGCCATGTCCCCCGAGGCCACCACCGAACCCCGCAGGCGCCGCAGGTAGTCTTCGCGAGTCCCGCCCTGCGCCAACACGATTCGCTCAAGAACGGTGGTCAGCAGGTTGGACTGGGCGCCGTGGTCGGAGGTCGAGCCCACCTCCTCGTGGTCGAACAGCGCCAGCACCGGCAGGTACCCGTCGGGCTCGGCCGCCACAAACGCCTCCACGCCCGCGTAGCAGGTGGCCTGGTTGTCCAGCCGCGGCGCGCTGACCAGATCGCGTTCGGCCCCGATCAATTGCGACGGCTGCACGTCGTGGGTCATCAGGTCGGCGCCGAGCACGTCGTCAACGTCCACGCCGGCCCGCTCGGCCACATACGCCAGAAAAGAGCGGCCGCCACTGCCCACACCCCACACCGCGTTCACGTGCCGCTGCGGGTCCAGCTTCACGCCGTTGCGGTCCTCTGCGAGGTGGATCGCCAACTGCGGCACCCGAAGTAGCGGCTCGTCGACGCACACCAGCAGCTCGCGCACCGAACCGCCGTCGCGCACCACCAACCGGCCGCTGATCCCCAGGTCCCGGTCCAGCCACGAGTTCAGCCACGCACCCCCGTACGGTTGCAGCGCGACCACCTGCCAGCCGCTGACGAACCGGTCGGGGTGTTGCTTCACCCGCAGGTTGGGGCTGTCGGTGTGGCCGCCGAGGATCCGGAACCCAAGTCCCGCACCGTCGGCCGCATTCCAAGCGACCAACGAGCCGGCGCGCACCGTGAAGTAGCGTCCGTCGCCGGGCCACCGATCGGTCTCCGCGAGTTCGGTGTAGCCGGCGGCGCTCAACCGCTCAGCGACGGTGGCGCAGACGTGGTACGGCGACGGCGACGCGTCGATGAACTCGCACAGTCCGATCGCACTGGCTCGCGACATGTTGTCCATCTTCGCTGCCGTCGTGCGCCGGGATCGGACTAGGGTCGTTTCGTGCCCCCGGCTCTGCCGCAACCCGTCCTGGCGCCGCTGACCCCGTCGGCGATCTTTCTGGTCGCAACCGTCAACGAAGGCGGCGAGGCCACCGTGCACGACGCGCTGCCAGAGATTTCCGGACTGGTACGCGCGGTGGGTTTCCGCGACCCCACCAAGAACCTGTCGGTGGTGGCGTCGATCGGATCGGACGCGTGGGACCGGTTGTTCTCTGGTCCGCGTCCGGCGGAGCTGCATCCGTTCGCCGAACTGCGCGGGCCACGCCACGTCGCCCCGGCGACGCCTGGGGACCTGCTGTTCCACATTCGCGCGGAGAGCATGGATTTCTGCTTCGAACTGGCCGCCAAGATCGTCGACGCGATGGGTGAGGCGATCACCGTCGTCGACGAGGTGCACGGTTTCCGCTTCTTCGACAACCGTGATCTGCTCGGCTTCGTCGACGGCACCGAGAACCCCGACGGCCCGCTGGCCGAGGCCGCGGTGTTCGTCGGCGACGAGGACCCCGAGTTCGCCGGCGGCAGCTACGTGATCGTGCAGCGCTACCTGCACGACATGGCGGCGTGGAACGCCCTGACCGTCGACGAGCAGGAGCGCGTGATCGGTCGGACCAAGCTCGACGACATCGAGCTCGACGACGACGAGAAGCCCGCCGACTCGCACGTCGCACTGAACGTGATCACCGACGACGACGGTCGCGAGCGTAAGATCGTCCGGCACAACATGCCGTTCGGGGAAATCGGAAAGCCGGAATTCGGAACGTATTTCATCGGCTATGCAGCCACACCGGATGTCACCGAGCAGATGCTGCGCAACATGTTCTTCGGCGATCCGCCCGGCAAAACCGACCGGATCCTCGACTTCTCCACCGCAGTCACCGGCGGCCTGTTCTTCAGCCCGGTACTCGACTTTCTCAACAGCCCGCCGCCGCTGCCCGCAGCCACCGCCTCGAGCTGTGACGGGTCACTGGTAATCGGCAGCCTGAAAGGAATCAGCGGATGAACAACCTGTATCGGGAACTGGCTCCGATCACCGAACTTGCTTGGGCGCAAATCGAATTGGAGGCCAGCAGGACGTTCAAGCGGCACATCGCCGGCCGGCGCGTGATCGACGTCAGCGAGCCGGGCGGGCCGGTACGGGCGGCCATCAGCACCGGCCATCTGCTCGACGTCGCGCCGCCCAGCGAAGGCGTGGTGGCACATCTGCGAGAGAGCAAACCCCTTGTGCGCCTGCGGGTTCCATTCACGCTGCGCCGCTCCGACATCGACGACGTGGAGCGCGGCTCCCAAGACTCGGACTGGGATCCGGTCAAAGACGCCGCGAAGAAGCTGGCGTTCGTCGAGGACCGGGCGATCTTCGAGGGTTATCAGGCCGCCGGCATCGCCGGGATCCGCCAGACGACGTCCAACCAGGTGCTGACGCTGCCTGAGGACGCCCGCCAGATTCCCGACGTGATCAGCCAAGCGCTGTCGGAATTGCGGCTCGCCGGCGTCGACGGCCCGTACGCGCTGCTGTTGTCGGCCGACACCTACACCGCGGTCAGCGAGACCACCGAGCACGGTTATCCGATCCTCGAGCACCTCAACAGAATCGTGCGCGGCGACATCATCTGGGCGCCGGCCATCGACGGTGCGTTCGTGCTGACCACCCGCGGCGGCGATTTCGACCTGCAGCTGGGCACCGACGTGTCGATCGGTTACACCAGCCACGACGCCGACACCGTGCAGTTGTACCTCGAGGAGACGTTGACGTTCTTGGTTTACACCGCCGAGGCGTCGGTCGCGCTGACACCCCAGTAGCCCCCGTGCTCCTCCTGCCCCGCGAGCGGGCGTGTCTGCACGCCGACACGCCGGTGCTAGCCGTGCACCAGCGCACGCTCACGCCCGGGAGCTAAGCCGCCAGAACCGCGTCCAGCGCCGAGTGGAACAGCCCCAGACCGTGATCGGACGGGCCGGTGAGCGGCTCGGTGGCGTGCTCGGGATGCGGCATGAGCCCGACGACGCGGCGGTTGGCCGAGCAGATGCCCGCGATGTCACGCAGCGAACCGTTCGGGTTGTCGCAGTAACGAAACACCACCCGGTCCTCGGCCTCGAGCTTGTCCAGCACCGCCTCGCTGGCCACGTAGCGGCCCTCGCCGGACTTCAGCGGCACCAGCAGTTCCGCACCCGGCTCGTAGCGCGACGTCCACGTCGTCGCCGTCGACACCACCTCGAGCCGCAGATCGCGGCAGACGAAATGCAGTCCGGCGTTGCGGGTCAGCGCCCCCGGCAGCAGACCGGCTTCGCACAGCACCTGAAAACCGTTGCAAATACCCAACACTGGCATGCCGCGGCCGGCGGCTTCGATCACCGCGCCCATCACCGGCGCGAACCGCGCGATCGCGCCGGCGCGTAGATAGTCGCCGTAGGAGAAGCCGCCCGGCACCACGACAGCGTCGACGCCCTTGAGGTCGGCGTCGGCATGCCACAGGCTGACGGCCTGCGCCCCGGCGAGCCGGGCCGCGCGGGCGGCGTCGACGTCGTCGAGGGTGCCGGGGAACGTGATGATCCCCATGCGTGCGGTCATGACGGCTCCCTGGTGACGGTCCAGTCCTCGATCACGGTGTTCGCCAGCAGGGACTCGGCGATCTCGGCGACCGTGGAATCGTCGACGGTGTCGTCGACCTCCAATTCAAACCGCTTGCCTTGCCGCACATCTGAGATGCCTGCATGACCCAGCCGGTTCAACGCGCCGACGATCGCCTGCCCTTGCGGGTCGAGGATCTCGGCTTTGGGCATGACGTTGACCACCACCCGCGCCACGCGCTGCTCCTCGCTTGTCGTTTCGACCTTCGGCGACAACTCTACCGACGAGCGCGCCAGGTCACCGGCATGAGGCGATGTACGCGCCGCAGAGCGGGGCCACCAGCGCGTCCAGTACCTGCTGGTCAGGGACCATCGGCCAGCTGACCGCCGGTGGTGACGACGCCCACATCGCCAACTCGACCACCGAACTGCTCTGCGGGTGCGACACCAGATACTGGTGCAGCACCATCGGTGCGGTGCCGGCGACGCTGAACACCGCGGCCAGCTTGCCCGGCTCCTCGAGCGTGATCGACGGCGACGCATATGGCGCAGTGACCTGGCACGCATGCAGCGACGCGGTGGCGGCGCGCACCACGTCGTCGGCAAGCTGGCCGCCGTACCAAGACTCGCCGCGCCAGTGCAGCACCTGCACCTGAAGTTGCCACTGCCCAGGCGGATTCGCGACGGTCGCCTTGGCCGCGACCGCGAAACCCCTGGGGTCGTTGAACACCGGCGGGCTGGCGCACACCTCCTCGAAGTAGAACCGCGGACGCTGTTGCGGCACCGCAATACCCGCCGGATGGGGCCAGGAGTAACGGTTGAACAGCGGAATCGCGGCCGGGTCCACCCAGGCCGTCGCCGGAATGCGGTCGCAGTTCGGTGGGCAGGTGGTGGGTTCGGCGCGGGCGAACGGCTGGCCGAACAAGCTGAAAGCTGCCGTCATCGCGGCTACGCTCACGGCTGCCAGCACCCGGGTCACCGACCACCCCCTAACCGGCCAGGATACCCAGCGGGCGGCGCGACGGCGCACAATCGGGAACATGCAACTGACGCATTTCGGTCACTCCTGCCTGCTTGCCACGTTTCCCGGCGACGGCGCCGACACGACGCTGCTGTTCGACCCCGGTGTGTTCTCGCACGGGTTCGAGGGCATCACCGGCCTGTCGGCGATCCTCATCACGCACCAGCATCCGGATCATGTCGACACGTCTCGGCTTCCCGCGCTGATCGACGCCAACCCCGACGCGGCGCTGTACGCCGATCCACAGACCGCCGCACAGCTCGGCGAGCCCTGGCAGCCGGTGCACGCTGGCGACGAGCTGACCGTGCGCGGCTTGCGGGTGCGCGGCGTCGGCGGAGTGCACGCGGTCATCCACCCGGAAATCCCACTGGTGGACAACATTTCGTTTCTCGTCGGCGATGCCGACCATCCGGCGCGGCTCATGCATCCGGGTGACGCGCTCTACATCCCGCGTGAGCCGGTCGACGTGCTCGCGCTGCCCGCCGCCGCTCCGTGGATGAAGATTTCCGAAGCTGTGGAGTACTTGCGTGCCGTAAATCCCAACAGCGCCATACCAATTCACCAGGGCATCGTCAACCCTGCGGCCTACGGCATCTACTACCAACGCTTCGCGGAGATGGGCAGCGCAGATTTCCGGGTGCTGGAGCCGGAAAACGCGACTGAATTCTAGGTGACGCGCTAGGCGGCGTCGACGAGCGATGGCCGGTCCGGACGGTTCGGCCGCCAGTGGTAGACGCCTGGCGTGGCGCCGTGCATCAACGCCAGGTCGACCGCGTCGATCATGGCTTGCCGTGGTCCCGGACTACGCAATTGCTTCGCCGACACCGTAATCCGGACGATACCGCCACGCCGTGCCGTCCGCTCGGCCGCGGTCACGACCGTACGGCACCACCACGGCTCGGTGAGGAAGCCGGCTCCGATCCCGACGACGCGTGCGCGTTCGGTCGTGTGCCGCACCAGGTCGCTGACACCACTCATGCTGGCTAGGACGCGAAAGCCGTTGCGCGGCAGCACTTGTTCGGCGCCCTTCGATGCAAACCAGCCGGGCGGGGCGAATAACCTTGTGCGCAGGCCTATTTGCTCCATGGCCCGATTGGCAGCAATCAGCCGCAGATTCGCTTCATGTGCCGCCAATGCCGCGAACTCCGGCAGCCGCCGCTTGGTTGCGGTGGCGTCATAGCCGTGCAGCACCACTGCGTCGCCCTGGCCGCGACGCGACCTCAGCCACTCGACGGTCGCGCCGTCGTCGCAGAGCCGGTAGCCGGCCAGCCGCGGCGCGACCAGGAACGACACCGGCACCTTGCGCACGTCCAGCAGGTCGCAGAATTTCCCGACGTCTTCGACATTGCGGTCGCGGACACCGGAGATCGACACGATGAGCTCTCCAGGCACGCCGTGAGCGTGGCGTCTCGAGGTGTCCGCCCGGTGTCGTACACGCCGATCCCAAGTGGCTAACCCGCGAACAGGATCCGCGCGATCCGCTCCGCGGTGGTCAGCGGATCGGTCGCAGCGACCTCGTCGGGCACCGCGCGGTTGAGCCACAGCATCGCGAACCCGTGCACCAGCGACCACGCGGCGAGCTCGGCGCCGGTGGGGTCTGCCTTGGCGTGGGCGTCGACCAGGGTCGCCACCCCACGCGAGAGCTCCGCTCCGGCTGCCGCCTGGGCCGCTGACAGCTCCGCGTCGGCGGGGTTCACCAGTGAGCGGTCGAACATCACCGCGTAGTGCCCGGGATGGTCTATCGCGAAGCGCACATAGGCCAGCGCCGCGTTGACGAACTCGCCGCGGGCCGCCTTCAGCGCCTCGCACAACAGCCAAAAGCCTTCCGCCGCAAGCGCTGTGAACAGACCGCGACGATCCGCGAAGTGGTGGGCCGGCGCGGCGTGCGAAACGCCCGCCTTGCGTGCCAGCTGCCGTAGCGAGACACCGTCGGCACCCTGCTGGGCCACCAGGCGGGCGGCCTCGGCCAGGATCACTGCCCGCAGATCGCCGTGGTGGTACTGCGGGCGGGTAGCGGCGCTCATCAGTGCATCGTAGCCGGCCAACTTGACACTGGCTAGATAAAGCGCTTACGGTCGGAGGATACATCTTGTCACTGTCTAGATCGGAGGCCGCTCGATGGCTCCCCTGCTGACGCTTCTCGTCGTCACGCTGACTGCCCGCTGCGCAGGTTGGCTCGGATGGGGCTACGCGGACGGCTGGCCGGCCGCCACGGCCGTCGGCCTGGCGGCGATGTTCGCCGTGACCGGGGTCGCGCACTTCGTCAACCCACTGCGCGACGGGCTGATCGCGATCGTGCCGCCGCGGCTTCCGGCGCCAAGCCTGCTCGTCACGGTCACCGGTGTTCTGGAGCTGCTCGGCGCGGTGGGGCTGCTCATTCCACAGACCCGGGTCGCGGCCGCCGTCTGCCTCGCGGTGCTGCTGGTGGCAATGTTCCCGGCCAACGTGTACGCCGCCGGGGCCAAGCGGTCAGAGCACGCTCCCAACACCCCGCTGGTTCCGCGCACGCTGATGCAGGGGCTATTCCTTGCCGGCGCGGTGCTGGTCGCGGTCGGGTGACCAGGCTCCTGCCGTGGCCAACACCCACGCGTACTGGAATGCGACTTCTTTCCACCGCTCATAGCGCCCGCTGATACCGCCGTGCCCGGCGCTCATCTCGGTCTTCAGCAGCACCGGCCGGTCGTCGGTCTTGGTATACCGCAGGGCCGCAACCCATTTCGCAGGCTCGACGTAATACACCCGCGTGTCGTGCAGCGACGTCATCGCGAGGATGTGCGGGTAGTCCACGGGCGCCACGTTCTCGTACGGCGAATACGACTTCATGTAGAAGTAGACGTCCTTGTCCCGCAACGGGTTTCCCCATTCGTCCCATTCCGTCACGGTCAGCGGCAGCAACGGGTTCAAGATCGTGGTGAGCGGGTCGACGAACGGCACCTGCGCGAGGATTCCCGCGAACAGCCCGGGGGCCATGTTCGCCACCGCGCCCATCAAGAGTCCTCCGGCGCTGCCGCCCATCGCCACCAGGTTCCGCGCCTCGGTCACTCCGGTGTCGGCGAGGTGCGTTGCGGAGCTGACGAAGTCGGTGAATGTGTTCTTCTTCTTGAGCAGCTTTCCGTTTTCGTACCACAGCCGGCCCATCTCACCGCCCCCGCGCACGTGGGCGACGACGAACACCATGCCGCGGTCCAGCAGTGACAGCCGGGCGATCGAGAACCTGGGGTCCTCACACAACTCGTAGGCGCCGTAACCGTAGATCAGTGCAGCCGCCGGCAACGTCACGTCACGACGGTGGATGATCGACAGGGGCACCCGCGCGCCGTCGGAGGCCACGGCCCAGTCGCGGCGTTCGACGTAGTCGTCACGACGGTAGTCGCCCAGCACCGGCTGTTCGCGCAGGAGTGTCAATTCACCAGTGGCCAACTCGAGGTCGTACACCCGCACCGGGGTGATGAACGACGTCGCGCCGATGCGCATCATCGGCGAATCCCAGGTGGGGTTCGCGCCCAGGCCGGCCGACGTCAACGCGGAATCGAACGAAATCTCCTCCGGTTCGCCGTAATTGCCGTCCTCGCTCACCGGCCATACTTGGATGCGGGGCAGCGCCTCACGCCGGTAGCTGACCACGAAGTGCCGGGCGAAGGCGTCGACGCCGTCGATCCGTACGTCGTCTCGGTGAGCGATCAACGTGCGCTGCGCCGACGGGTCGGACACCGGCGCCTCCACCAACGTGAAGTTCACCGCGCCGTCGTTGTGCACGATCAGAAACTTGTCCTGGCCGCCGATGACGGCATGGTCCAACGAGTACTCCACCCCTTCCCGACGCGGCAGCACGACGGTGAACGCAGCCTGCGGATCCGTCGCATCGGCGTAGCGGATTTCCGACGTGATGGCAGATCCAGCGGCGATCAAGATGTAGGCGTCGCTGCGGGTGCGTCCGACCGCCAGCCAGAACCGCTCGTCGGGCTCGTGGTACACCTGCTCGGCGGGCTGTCCCGAGCCCAGCCCGTAGCGCCACACGGTGTCGGGGCGCCACGCCTCGTCGACGGTGACGTAGTACACGGTGCGGCTGTCAGCGGCCCAGGTGACCCCCGCGCCTATCCCGGCGATCTCGTCCGGGTAGCGCTGCGTGGTACGTAAATCCTTGAACCGCAAGGTGTATCGCTCGTCACCGACCACGTCAACGGAGTAAGCGAGGATGTGTCCGTCTTTGCTGACGCTGCACGCACCGAGCGCAAAGAACGTGTGTCCCTCCGCTTCCTCGTTCTCGTCGAGCAGCACCTGCTCGCCGGGGACCTCGGTGTGCTCGTCGAATTTCGGCGGCGACCAGTCTGCGGAATCGGCGACGGGACAGCGGCATTGCACGGCGTACTGCTTTCCTTCGAAGCTGCGGCCGTAGTACCACCACGCCCCGCGCCGCGTCGGTACCGACAGATCCGTCTTTTTGGTGCGCGACTTGATCTCGTCGAAAATGTGCTGTCGCAGCGGCGCAAGGTGCTCGGTCAGCTTCTCCGTGTAGTCGTTCTCGGCGGTCAGATGATCGATGACCTCAGGGCTGGACTTGTCGCGCAACCACTCGTACGGGTCGACGAACACATCGCCGTGGTGCTCGCGTACATGGTCGATGCGCTTGGCCTGCGGGGGCACCGGATGCGTCATGCCGGGCCGATCCACTCGTCGAACCGCAGACCCGAAATGCGTTCGTAGGCTTCGATGTAACGGTCTCGGGTGGCGTCGACGATCTCAGGGGGCAAAGGCGGAGGTGGCTCGCCGCTGTCACGGTCCCAGCCGGACTCTGGACCCGTCAGCCAGTTGCGGACGAACTGCTTGTCGAAGCTGTGCTGCCGTACGCCGGGCCGGTACTCGTCGGCCGGCCAGTACCGCGACGAGTCGGGCGTGAACACCTCGTCGGCGAGCACCAGCGCGTCGTGCTCGTCGACGCCGAATTCGAATTTGGTGTCCGCGATGATGATTCCCCGCTGCAGCGCATGCTCGGCGGCTTGCCGGTAGATCCGTAACGTCAGGTCGCGAAGCGCAGCGGCGCGGTCGGCGCCCACCAGCGTGACGACGTCGTCGTACGTGATGTTCTCGTCGTGCAGCCCCAATTCAGCTTTCGTCGCCGGTGTGAACAGCGGCTCGTCGAAGCGGCTGGCTTCCGCCAGACCTGGCGGAAGCTCGATGCCGCACAAGGCGCCGGTCTTCTGGTAGTCCAGCAGTCCCGATCCGGTGAGGTAACCGCGCGCCACGCATTCGACCGGCAGCATGGTCAAGCGGCGCACCACCAGCGCGCGGCCGAGCACGTCGCCCGGGATGCGGGGATCATCGGGCGGCCCGGCTAGGTGGTTGGGCGCGTCGACCAAGCTGAAGAAGAACACGCTCATCGCAGTGAGGATGCGGCCTTTGTCCGGGATCGCCGACTGCAGCACATAGTCGAAGGCGGAGATCCGGTCGGTGGCGACGAACAGCAGGTGCTGGTCGTCGACCTCGTACAGCTCGCGTACCTTGCCGCTGGCCAGATGACGGTAGTCGCTCAGTTCGGGACGCACCACCGCGTCAGCCTAGACGCCGATGCGCTGTGTTGGGATCGTGGCCATGAGTAGCCGTCATCTGCCTTACGCCAGCAGACCCGCTCGCACGGCCGGTCAAATCGTCAGCGACATCGTCGCGGTGGGATGGACGGCGCTGTGGGTGTGGATCGCGATGGCCGTGCACGCCGCGATATCGACGATCGCCGAGGCTGGCCAGCGCGTGGAAACCGGCGCCACCGGGGTGGCCAGCAATCTGGAGTCCGCTGGCCACAGTGCAGGCAGGGTGCCGTGGATCGGCCAAGCGCTCAGCAAGCCGCTCAGCGCCGCGGGTGATGCGGCCCATGACATCGCCGGCGCGGGCCACAGTTTGGACACCACGGCCAGCTGGCTGGCGGTGCTGCTGGCCGTGGCGGTGGCTGCACCGCCATTCCTGGCGGTCGTGACGCCCTGGCTGCTGCTGCGTCTGCGGTTCTTCCTTCGCAAGCGCCGGCTGATCGAGCTTGCCGCCACCCCCGCCGGCGAGCAGCTGCTCGCGTTGCGCGCGCTGGCCAATCGGCCGCTGCGACGGTTGGCTGCGGTCAGCGCGGACCCGGTAGGCGCGTGGCGCCGCGAAGACCCACGGGCAATCCGCGGCCTGGCTGCGCTGGAACTACGAGCGGCCGGCGTCGGCACCATCCGGAGCGACGTGTAGCAGACGAAGTTCGAGTAGACACCCGCACAACGTCGCTTTCGGCAATGTCAAGCGGTCAGTACGACACCGCGAGCACGACGACGTCGACCGCGAGCAGCACCAACGCCAACACCGGCACCACGACGCCCCAAGCGCGCTTGGCCGTGAAGAACGACGCAATGATCGTCGCCGCCGCGACCACGGGCGCGCCGTAGAACAGCACGCCGAATACCGCAGAACCGGGGCCCTCGCAGGTCTGGCCCGTGCAACCAGCCGTGCTGATCACTCCGGCGATGCCGACGATCACCGCGACGATCGCCACCGGCACGGTCGCCAGCGCGAGCACCCAGTTGACCAGTACTTTCGCCCGGCCGCTGCGGTGCTCGCGGGCGGTCACAGGGTCGGCAGTTGCGACGTTCGATTGCACCTCTTGGTCAGCCATAGGCGTCGGGTACCCGCGACGGCGGGTCACTGACACCCCATCCGATGATCAGTGCCGCCAAGCACGCGCCGCAGCCGCTGCCACTGCGCACGTCACCAGCGTCCAGGCAGCCAACGCCATCCAGAAGACGACCCACGAGATCATGAGGAACGGCCGCCAGCCGGTTTCGACGCACATCGCGAATGTGGCACCCGAGTACATCCCCAGCGGGAACACCGTGGCCCACCACGCACCGGTGACTGGGAAGCGAAAATGGCGGACGGTCAGGTAAACCAGCGGCGCCAGCCAGAGCGAGGCCAGAACCCACGTCACGACGGTCACCGAACGGATCGTGCCGAGCAACGCGTCGCCGGTGCCGATCACCAGCGCCGCCCGGTGCAATCGATCGCCGGCAAGCGTCACGATCGCCAAACCGCCCATCAGAATCCAGCTGTCCGGCCGCCAGATGTCGTCAGTGGGTGCCGTTGCGGCGCGCCACAGAATCAGCCAAGTCATCAGCCCGTAGATGGCGATGGCCAACACCCATGCCGCCAACGCGACTTCGAACGCCATGCGTGAGCGGGTCAGTACCGCGATGTGTGCAGTCACGATGGAGAGCCCCGCGGTCGCAACGCTGGACAACTCCCATGCGCCGCGGGCGCGGTCGCGCAGGCCCCTCCATCGGTACGGCCACATGGAGCGAACCAGCAACGGCGCCAGCACAATCCATGCCACCCACGCGAGCACACCCAATGTCCAGATCACCGCGCGACGATCCTCGAACCGGGCGCCCACCACCGCGCACGCCGCGACGAACGTGAACAGCCGGACCGTCACGTCAGGATCGGACAGTATGAACGGAAAGCGCTGGGCGGCAACGTCTTTGGCGGCTATCAGCAACACCATGATCACCAGCGCGAGCACGGCGACACCGGCCAGGACGTCGCTGATCACCTCGTAACGGTGGTCGTGGGCCGAGACCGACACGATGCCGGTGGCCATCACGGCGGCGAAGACGTCAGGCGACAATCCGACGTCGGCGACGCGAAAGCCCACGAGGCGCTACAGGATTGCGCCGGGACTGTATTTCGCCGCTTCCGGGTAGTGGCTCACCAGGTCGTCGACGGCGGCCACCACGGCGTCGACCTGGTCTGCGGCGGAACCCACGAACGCGGTCCGGTCGGCCAGCGCGGCGTCGAGCGCCGCACGATCCAGCGGCAGCCTCGGATCGGCGGCCAACCGGTCCAGCAGATCCGGCTCGGCGCCGCGCTCGCGCATCGCCAGCGCCACCGCGACCGCGTGCTCCTTGATCACCTCGTGTGCGGCTTCCCTGCCCATCCCGGCACGCACAGCCGCCATCAATATCCGGGTGGTCGCCAGGAACGGCAGATAACGGTTGAGCTCGCGTTCGACCACCGCGGGGTAGGCGCCGAACTCCTCGAGCACCGTCAGGAACGTCTCGATCTGCCCGTCGATCGCGAAAAACGCATCCGGCAATGCGACTCGGCGGACCACCGAGCAGAACACGTCGCCCTCGTTCCACTGCGCGCCGGCCAGTTCAGCGGCCATCGACGCATACCCCCGCAGCACCACCTGAAGCCCGTTGACGCGTTCGCAGCTGCGGGTGTTCATCTTGTGCGGCATCGCCGAGGAGCCCACCTGGCCGGGCGCAAATCCCTCCGTGACAAGTTCATGGCCGGCCATCAGCCGGATGGTGTGCGCCAGCGACGACGGTCCGGCGCCGAGCTGGACGAGCGCCGAGACGGCGTCGTGGTCCAACGAGCGTGGATACACCTGGCCGACACTGCTGAAAACCTTTGTGAATCCTAGGAAACCGGCCACCCGGTGCTCCAGCTCGGCAACCTTGCCGCCGTCGCCGCCGAACAAGTCGAGCATGTCCTGGCCGGTTCCCATCGGGCCTTTGATGCCTCGCAGCGGGTAACGGTCGATCAACTCCCGCACCCGGCTCAGCGCGATCAGCGTTTCTTCGGCAGCCGACGCGAAACGCTTGCCCAGCGTGGTCGCCTGCGCCGCGACGTTGTGGCTGCGGCCTGCCATCACCAGGTCGCGGTACTGGACCGCGCGCTCGGCCAGGCGGGCGGCCACCGCGACGCCGTGGGCGTGGACGAGTTCGAGGGACCGCCGTACCTGGAGTTGTTCGACGTTCTCGGTGAGGTCGCGGCTCGTCATCCCCTTGTGGACGTGCTCGTGGCCGGCCAGCGCATTGAACTCCTCGATGCGGGCCTTGACGTCGTGGCGCAGCACCCGCTCCCGCTCGCGTATCGACGCCAAATCCACGGCATCGACCACGTTTTCGTAGTCCGACAAGCACGACGGCGCAACGTCGCCGATCTGAGCGCCCAATTCGATCTGGGCGCTCAGCACCGCGAGCCACAGCCGCCGCTCGGCGACGATCTTGGCCTCTGGCGACCAGATGGCCACCATCTCGTCGCTGGCGTAGCGTGCGGCCAGCACGTTCGGAATCGTCACAACGACACAGCTTACGGTCGTGCGGCAGGGTGATGGCATGTACTTCGTCGGCCTCGACCTCGCGTGGTCGGCAGCCAACCGATCCGGCATCGCGGTTCTCGACGTGAACGGCCGACTCAGACACCTCGACACAAAGGTCCATGACGCTGAAATCCTCAGTGCCATTGACCCGTTCGCTCGCCGTGACTGCGTGCTCGGCATCGACGCACCGCTGGTCGTGGCCAACTCCGCCGGGCAGCGGCCGGCGGAGCGCGCGCTGAACGCCGATTTCCGGCGGTTCGAGGCGGGCGCCCATCCGGCGAACACCACATTGCCGGTGTTCGCCACAGGTATCCGCGGCGGCCGCCTCGCCGGAGCCCTCGACCTGGACATCGACCCGCACTCGAGCGCACCGCGGCGCGCGCTCGAGGTCTATCCGCACCCGGCGACGATCGTGCTGTTCGGGCTGGCCAAAACGCTCAAGTACAAGCGGCGCCGCGGCCGAACAGTGGCCGACCGCAGAACAGCGCTGTTGCGTCTGATGGCGCTCACCGAAGGACTCCTCGGCGCCACACCCACACTGCATGTCGCCGACGAGCCGGCCTGGCAGGCGCTACGCGACGCGGTCACCGCGGCCACCAGGCCGTCACAGCTGGACAAGGCGGAGCACCCCGTCGACGCGGTGCTGTGTGCCTACGTCGCCCGATATGCGCACCACCGACCCGACGACGTCACCGTGTACGGCGACGTCCACACCGGCTACATCGTCACGCCCGCGCTGCGGGCCGGTGAATTCGCAAGGGACGCAAGCTCTTAAGCCAGCGGGGCAAGCACATCGATCACGTCGACCAGGGCGGCCTTGGCGGTGGTGCGCAGATTGCCGCCGTCGTCGACCAGCGCCGCCACCACGGCCCCGTCGACGGCGTACATCAGCGCGTTCACCCGGTCCCCGCGCACCGTACGTCCGCAGCGTTCCAAGGCTTCGACGACGCCGGTGGTGCGCTGCTCGCGGATCCGGCGCTGGACGTCACGCAGCCACGGATGCCGTGCACAGGCGACGTACCGCTCGTAGCGCGAAATCAGCTCTTCGCTCATGTGGGCAGGCGCGTTGTCGTCGAGAAGCAGGTCGACGAGCACGTCAGCGGTGGCTTCCACACCGCGCCGGCGCCGCGGCAGGTCGGTGACGCGGGCACGTAGTTTGGCGATCTCCTGGGCACCGACGTACTCGACGGCCTGAGTCAGCAGATCGTCGAGAGACGAGAAATAGTAGGTCGTCGACGCCAGCGGCAGGCCAGCCCGGCGGGCCACTGCGCGATGACGGACTGCGTCGAAGCCGCCCTCGCACAGCAACTCGGCGGCTGCGCTCACCAACGCGTGCCGCCGGCGCTCGCCCTTGGGGGTGACCGCAGCTGTCACGCCCCTGATGCTGCCAGCCGCATAGCCGCTTATCTGTGGTTTCGGAAATACGTAATGGGGGCAGCAAAAGCCGCGAACTCGCGATGGCAAGATGTGCGCCATGCCTAGCCTGAGTCGCCGCGCGGTTCTGCGACTCAGCGCCAGCGCCGCGGTGGGCGCGGCGGGTGCCGTCGCGTTCGGCACCGCGCTCGAGTCCAGACCGTCGACGGCCGTGCCGGACGTGGCCATGACCGGCGTCGGCGCGCCGCTTGCCCCGCCGCCGTCGGAGCCGCAGCCGACAGCCGCGCCCACGATGGTCACCGGGTCGTTCGTCTCTTCGGCCCGCGGCGGCGTCTCGACCAATTGGGCGATAGCCCGCCCGCCCGGGCAAACCGCAGCGCTGCGGCCCGTGATCGCGTTGCACGGCAAAGGCGGTGACGCGGCCAGCGTGATGGCAGGCGGCGTCGAGCAGGGGCTGGCACAGGCGGTCGCCTCTGGTCTGCCGCCATTCGCGGTGGTCAGTGTCGACGGCGGCGGCAGCTACTGGCACAAGCGGGTTTCAGGTGAGGACTCCGGCGCGATGGTGCTCACCGAGCTGCTGCCATTGCTACAGACGCAGGGACTGGACACTTCGCGGGTCGGTTTTCTGGGCTGGTCGATGGGCGGCTACGGCGCATTGCTGCTGGGAGCGCGGCTCGGCGCGGCCCGCACCGCCGCGATCTGCGCGGTCAGCCCGGCGCTATGGACGACGCCTGGTGCCGCGGCACCAGGTGCGTTCGACAGCGCCGAGGACTGGTCGGCGAACACGGTGTTCGGCCTGCCCGCGCTCGCGTCGATTCCCATTCGCGTGGACTGCGGCACCAGCGATCCGTTCTATTCGGCCACCAAGCAGTTCGTCGCCCAGCTGCCCAATCCGCCGGCGGGTAGCTTCTCGCCCGGCGGGCACGACGCGGGCTTTTGGAGTCAGCAGCTTCCTGGCGAACTGCAATGGATGGCTCCCCTGCTCACCGCTTGAGCGCAGGCCTAGAGCTTGATCCGGCCCTCAGCGGCCGCCAATGCGATATCACTGCGAAAATGCCCGCCAGGCAAGCGAATTGACGCGATCTTTCGGTAGGCCGCTTCCCGGGCGGCGGCCAAGTCCGGGCCGGTGCCGACCACCGACAACACCCGCCCGCCGGTGGAGATCAACGCGCCGTCGTCGCGACGGCCGGTCCCGGCATGCAGCACGCCGTCCTGCTCGGCGCCGACGATCACGTCACCCAGCCGCGGCCGGCCGGGATAGTTCTCCGCGGCCAGTACCACCGTCACCGCGGCGCCGGGACGCCACTGCGGGGCGGGCTGCTCGGCCAGCCGGCCGGTTGCGGCCCCATGCAACAGCTGACCTAGCGGGCTCTCGAGCAGGGCCAGCACCGCCTGCGTCTCCGGATCCCCGAAGCGGCAATTGAACTCGACCACTGCGGGGCCGGCGGAGGTGATCGCCAGCCCGGCATAAAGCACTCCGCTGAACGGGCAGCCGCGTCGTACCAGCTCGGCGGCCACCGGCGTGACGATCTCGGAGACGATCTGCCGCGTCAGGTCGTCGGGCAGCCACGGCAGCGGCGAGTAGGCGCCCATGCCGCCGGTGTTCGGCCCAATATCGTTGTCGCCCACCCGTTTGAAGTCCTGCGCGGGCAACAAAGGCACGACGGTCTCGCCGTCGACGACGCACAGCATCGACACCTCGGGCCCGTCGAGGAAGGATTCCAGCAGCACCGGATGGCCGTCGTCGAGCAACCCCGCGGCATGCGCGCGAGCGGCAGCGCGGTCGGCGGTCACCACCACGCCTTTACCCGCCGCTAGACCGTCGTCCTTGACCACCCAGGCTTTGTCTTGTGTGTGCTCGGGGCCGAACCGGTCCAGCGCGGCGTCCAGATGCGCGGGGTTGTCGACGATTTCGCTGCGCGCAGTGCGCACACCGGCTGCGGCCATCACGTCTTTGGCGAAGGCCTTGGACCCTTCGATCTGAGCGGCGGCGGCGCTCGGGCCGAAGCACGCAATGCCGGCGGCTCGCACGGCATCGGCGACGCCGAGCACCAGCGGCACCTCGGGGCCGATCACCACCAGGTCGGCGTTCGTCGCGTCGGCAAGCTTGGCGACGGCCTCGCCGGAGCTGACGTCGACGGCGTGTTGCTCGGCGACCGCGGCAATACCCGCGTTGCCGGGGGCGGCGATCAGCGCGTCGACGCCGGGATCGCGGCGCAGCGCCATGACGAGTGCATGTTCGCGGGCACCGGAGCCGATCACAAGAACGCGCACAGCAGCCCACCCTAATCGCTCTCCCCTTGCGCGCGGACCATACACCTAGCGGCATGGTGTATGGTCGTTGTGACGCCGCTTACAAGGAGGTCTGCGATGAGCCGCTGTCCGTTCGGTCCCGGTTTCGACTTCACCGACCCGGATGTGCTCCTGCAGGGCATGCCCGTCGCGCAGTTCGCCGAGCTGCGCAGGACCGCGCCGGTCTGGTGGAACGAGCAGCCGCCCGGCTCCACTGTCTTCGACGACGGCGGATACTGGGTGATCAGCCGTCATGACGACATCAAGGCGATCAGCAGGAACAACGACGCATGGTCGACGCATGCCAAAGGCGCGGTGATGCGCTTCCCCGAAGGCATGACGCCCGAACAGCTCGAGCTCACCAAGGCGCTGCTGATCAACCACGACGCGCCGGCGCACACGCGGCTGCGCAAGCTGGTCTCGCGGCTCTTCACGCCCAGAGCAGTCGCGACGCTCGAGGACAAGCTCGCGAAGGCGGCTCACGAGATCGTCCGGTCCGCCGCAGAGAAAGAGACCGGCAACTTCGTCGACGACATCGCGATGAAACTTCCGCTGCAGGCGATCGCGGACCTCATCGGCGTGCCGGAGACCGACCGCGAGCGGTTGTTCGAATGGACCAACTCGATCATGAACACCGACGACCCGGATTTCGACGACGACCCGACGGCAGCCAACGCGGAGCTGATGGCCT
The DNA here is from genome assembly GCF_059812855.1 of Mycobacterium sp. NGS35. NCBI lineage: Bacteria > Bacillati > Actinomycetota > Actinomycetes > Mycobacteriales > Mycobacteriaceae > Mycobacterium > Mycobacterium sp. NGS35. Next base: position 54,404 of record NZ_JCALDL010000003.1, on the reverse strand, counting down.
ACGCCTACACGATGGCTGAGGAGCGGCGGCGCTGCCCTGCCGACGACATCGTCACCCGGCTGATCCAGGCCGACATCGACGGCGACGTGCTCGACGACACCGAATTCGCCTTTTTCGTGATCCTGCTCGCGGTCGCCGGCAACGAGACCACGCGCAACGCGATGACGCACGGCATGAACGCGTTCTTCGACAACCCCGACCAGTGGGAGCTGTTCAAGCGGGAGCGGCCCGACACAGCCGTCGACGAGATCATCCGCTGGGCCACCCCGGTGCACTGCTTCCAGCGAACCGCCCTGGTAGACACCGAAGTCGGCGGCGTCACGATTCGCAAGGGCCAGCGCGCCGGGCTGTTCTACAGCTCGGCCAACTTCGACGAGTCGGTGTTCGAGTCGCCGTTCCGGTTCGACATCATGCGAAATCCCAACCCGCACTTGTCGTTTGGCGGCAACGGCGCCCACTATTGCATCGGCGCGAACCTTGCCCGCATGGAGATCAAGCTGATCTTCAACGAGATCGCCGATATCATGCCCGACATTGCGAAAATCGGCGAACCTCAGCGGCTGCGGTCCGGGTGGATCAACGGCGTCAAGGAATTGGCGGTCGCCTACCGGCCGTGACGAACCACGCGTGAAGTACTACATCAGCACCGGCTATCTCGACACCACCGAGATCGTCGAGATCGCCAAGGTCGCTGACGACCTCGGTTACGACGGACTCGGAATCCCCGAGCACGTCGTCAATCTGGAAACTCTGGCCACGCCGTACCCGTACACGAAGGACGGGCGACGACGGTGGGAGCCGTTCACCGACTGGCCCGACCCGTGGGTGCTGATCGGTGCGCTCGCCCAGGTCACGACGCACCTGCACTTCGTCACCACCGTGTACGTGCCCGCACTGCGCGATCCGTTCGTCGCCGCCAAGGCGATCGGCACGGCGGCGCTGTTGTCGGGCGGCCGCGTCGAGCTCGGCGTCGGAGTCGGTTGGTGCGCCGAGGAATTCGAGCTTCTCGGTGCGGCGTTCGCCGATCGGGGCAAGCGCACCGAGGAGATGCTCGCGCTGATGCGGGCGTTGTGGTCGCCGGGCTGGACCGAGTTCGACGGCGAGTTCTACCACGTCCCGCGGCTGGAGATGTCGCCCGCGCCACCGCACATCCCGGTCTGGGTCGGCGGACTGAGCGACGTCGCGCTGCGCCGCGCCGCCCGCTACGACGGCTGGGTGGGCGATCTGGTCACCACCGAACGCGCCGTCGCGATAGCACAGCAGCTGCGGCAGTACCGTGCCGAGATCGGGCTCCCCGTAGACGATTTCGCGATTCTGGCCCCTCTGGTCGACGCGTTCTCACCCGACGACTACGCTCGCGCTGAGCAGGGCGGGGTGACGCACATCTTGACGATGCCGTGGATGTTCTACACCGGGGCCGACGCCACGCTCGCCGAGAAGGTCGACGGCATGAAGCGGTTCCGCCGAGACCAGGGGTTGGACCGTCAGCGGTAGTAGATGTCGAGCGTCTGCACCAAGCCGTTGTCGTTGAGCGTGAAGATGTCGACGGTATGCACGGTGGTGTCGTCGTTGAGAGGGCTGGTCCCTTCCAATTGCGCCACTTCGACATTGCCCTGCTCGATACTGCGCGCCAGCGTCATCCGCACCTGCCCGGCGAAGATCACGTCGGCGTGAAAGTCGGCGATCTCCGTGTGCCCGTGGTCGGTGCCCACCGGGTGCGTCAGTGTGGCGTCTTCGGCGAAAAGCGCTAGCAATGCGGACGTATCGGCGTTGTTGACGGCTTCGACGTACCGTTCGGCCACGCTCATGCGTCCTCCAGTCCCCGACGGCATGCCGCCTACTGCGGCACGTGAACTACCCGCACCCAATGTAGCGTCAGACGTCGCGCAGTAGAGCCATCGATGCCGACTTGCGACCATACGACATTATGCTCGACGTATGGTCGGTCGTGGCGAAGCTCGCGCCTGATGCGCACGCACGGCTGGTCCGGGTCCGCGCCCGCCAGCGACGAGGAGGCCGTCGCGCGCATCCTCGCCGCGGCCAGCAACGCGATCGACACTCACGGCGCCGACATCAGCATCGCCGACGTGGCCCGCACGCTCGGCGTGACCAGGCAAACGGTGTATCGCTACTTCCCCAGCACCGACGCGCTGCTGGCCGCGGCCGCCACCAACGCCGCGATGGGCTATCTCGACAGGCTGGCCAATCACATCGCGGGCATCAACGATCCCGCCGAAGCCGCGGTCGAAGGTATTGCCACCACACTGGAATGGCTTCCGCACGACAAACACATCGGTCTTCTGCTGGGCCCCGACCGGGCGAGCGCATTCAGCGCTGACGTCACCTCCGACGTCGCTTTGGAGTTCGCCCGCACCATGCTCGGCCGGTTCGACGTGGATTGGGCCGCCGCCGGATTCACCGATGCCGAGCTCGACGAGCTGGCCGAGCATCTGCTGCGCATCATCCAGTCGTTCGTGATCGACCCCGGGCGGCCGCCGCGCACGGGCGCGAAGCTGCGCCGCTATCTGCGCCGCTGGGTGGCGCCGGCGCTCTCCGCGAAGGACGCCTTGAACGCCTGACAGCAACGTTGGCCAACTGCCCCCATCGCGCGCGGAATGGCGGTTATATGGTGACTGGCCAGTCGAGGACGGGGGCGCCAATGAAGCGACTCAGCGGTTGGGACGCGATGCTGCTGTACAGCGAGACGCCCAACGTGCACATGCACACGATCAAGGCCGGCATCATCGACGTGTCCAGATTCGACGGCACGCCCGACATCGACACGTTCCGCGAGATCCTGCGTCACCGCCTGCACAAGCTCGACCCGCTGCGATTCCAGCTCGTCGACATCCCGTTCAAGTTCCACCACCCAATGTGGCGCGAGCACGTCGACGTCGACCTCGACTACCACGTTCGGCCGCTGCGGCTGCCCAGCCCGGGCGGTCGTCGCGAGTTCGACGAGGCCGTCGGCGAGATCGCCAGCACGCCGCTGGACCGCAGCAAGCCACTGTGGGTGATGTATTTCGTCGACGGACTCGCCGACGGCAACGTCGCGGTCGTCAACAAGGTTCACCACGCTCTGGCCGACGGCGTAGCCTCGGGCAACTTGATTGCCCGCGCGATGGACATGTGGAACGGCCCCGACGACGACGGCACGTACGAAACCGATCCTCCCCCAAGCCGATCCGAGCTCATCAACGCTGCGTTCCGCGATCATCTCCGCCAGATCGGGCGCATCCCGGGCACCGTCAGGTACACCGCTGAGGGCATCGGCCGGGTGCGTCGCAGCTCGCGCAAGGTCTCCACGCTCACCCGGCCGTTCACTCCGCCACCGACATTTCTGAACCACGCCCTCACCCCCGAGCGCCGGTTCGCCACCGCCGCGCTTGCGCTCGACGACGTCAAGGAAACCCGCAAGGAGCTGGGCGTCACGATCAACGACGTGGTGCTGACGATCGCGACCGGAGCAGTGCGCAAACTGCTGCTGAAGTACGACGGCCACGCGCCCGGGCCGCTGCTGGTGTCGGTGCCGGTGAGCATCGACCCGGACCCAAACCGCATCTGGGGCAACAAGTTCACCACGCTGTCGGTCGCGGCGCCCACGCACATCAGCGATCCCGTGCAACGCGTCCACGAGGTGCACGCCGCTGCGCAGTCTGCCAAGGAGGCCCACCACCTCATGGGGCCTGAACTGTTCGGGCGGTGGGCGGCCTACTTCCCGCCGGCTCCTGTCGAGCTGATGTCCCAACGGCTGGCGCGCAGCGAAAAGCCGACGAAACTGCTCAATTTCGCGGTGTCCAACGTTCCCGGTCCGCGTGAACGTGGCACGGTGGCGGGTGCGGTGGTGCGCGAATTCTATTCCGTCGGTCCACTCATCGCCGGCAGCGGGCTGAACATCACGGTGTGGAGCTATGCGGATCAGCTCAGCATCTCGGTGCTCACCGATGGCGCCACTGTCGACGATCCGCATGAGGTGACCGAAGCGATGGTCGACGACTTCCGCGAATTACGCCGCGGTGCAGGGCTTTCCGAGCAGCTCACCCCACTGGCCAACGCGCTGTAGTCGCGTTCCGCGAGCGTGCGTGTCTGCCCACCGACACGCCGTGTCGTGGTGTGCAAGACCGCACGCTCGCGGCGCCCGAACGTGCGCCGCCGTCACACGACGGTCAACGGCAGCGAGCGGCGCGGCTCGAACTCGAACGTGGCGCCGCGGCTGACCTTGGCCACCGACACCTCACCGAACTCCGGTGCCGGCTCGTCGCGCCGGACGACGCGCGCTGACCACTCGGTGTCGGACCCGTTGACCTCGACGTCGAGGTACGGGTCGACCGCCCGGACAATCGCTTGCAGCGGTCGAACTTCCGCCGGCGTGCACAACGCGATCCACGCCCCGTCGTCGTGGGCCGGTGACCGACGAACCCGCACGGTGTCGGCACTGAACTCCGCACCGACGTAAGCGGCGGGGTTGAACAGCGGATGCAGTTCGAGGACACGCAGCACCGGCACGTCCAGCGCCCGGTGGATGCGTTCGGCGGCCACGCCCGCGATGCCGATCAGCTGCTTGGTGCAGATCTCCCGAGCCTGCTGTTCGTCGCGCGCACGTTTGCCTACCGCAAGCACGAACGACAGGTTCAGCAGATGCATTTGCAGACACACCTCGTCGGCGATGCGCACCAACGCCGAATGGGAGAAGGCGCCGAAGTCGAGATCCGACACCAGCGGCCCCGAGTAGTCGGCCTGTCCGTCGTCGTCGGGATCGATCTGGTCGAGATCTATTGTGGCTGCGCTTTTTTGGCTGATCGTCGCCAGAGCCGGATGGTCGGGCACCGGTGGATACGAATCGTCGATGACGACGGTCCACCGGCAGTGCGGGTGCCGGTCAGCCGGCACGCGCGGCGGCCGGTGCACCGGGCGGATCTGGGCCTTGCGGTTGGTCGCCACCGCGGTCGCGTCGAACGTGGGGTCTTCGATGTCGTGGCACATGCCGCGCACGTATTCCTCGCCCATCGGCTCGACGTCCAGCAGCGCCCCGCAGTGGTCGAGGTGGAATTCACCGTGCCAACGGTCGTGAACCGTGTATCGGAAATCCATGAACTGCGGAGGGGCACCGATGTCGAGCTGAAGGCCCTTGAAGATCGTGATGACGTCGTCGCCTTCGTAGCGCAGCGCCTTCTGCATTCGCTTGGTGTAGATCGGGCTGGACCCCATCCACTCCTCGATTGCGATCTGCAACATCTCCGGACGGCCGAAAGCCTGGATGCACCAGGCCATTCCGGATCTGTCGATCAGTTGCCCGATCAGCAACAGCTCCGGTACCAAGCGGGCGAGCTCGTTGCGGCTGAGGCTGGCGTACCTACTGGTCATCGAATGTCTTGCCGGTGTGCATCTTGACCGCCGCGTTCACGTTGGCCTTCTTGTCGACGCCTTCGCCCTTCTCAGCGGCCTTCTTGTGCTTGGCGATCACGCGTTTGACCACGCCGTTGAACCCCGAGCCGCGCGGGAATCCGAGGTAGTGCGTGAGGAAGATCGACATTTCCAGCAGCTCGTGCTCGGTGAGCTCACCGTTCTGCAGCGCCGCATTGACCTGGATTTCGGCCAGGCTCTGTTCGCCGAGCGCGGTCACCACCGACAGAGTCATTATTCGCTTGTCGCGCATCGACAGCCCCGGCCTCGTCCAGATGCTGCCGAAGAGGTGCTCGACGGTGAGGTCGAAGAACTCGTCGCCCTGCACGTCGGGCATCTCCCAGCCGTAGACCTCGTTCATCTTCTCGAGGCCCTTGCGGCGCAACTCGTCCATGGTCACTCCTTCGATCCAGACTCGGCGGTGTGCGGCACACCAAGTCCTTCGGCGAGTCGTTGCAAAGCAACTTCCGCCAGCGGCAGATCGACGTCGACCGCGTCACCCAGCGCCAGCGCCAGACTGAGATCCTTCTCACCCAGTCCGCGGGTGTGAGTGAACGCGTCGTAGAGCCAGTGGTCCGGTGGCAACGGCTTCATGTCCTCGCGCACCATGATCGCCCCCGGTCCACCGGTGAGCGCGTCGGTGTGACGGACCACCCGGCCCAGCGCCTGCAAGCTCAGACCCGACGCTTCGGCAAGCTTCATCGCTTCGCAGGCTGCCGCATAGGAGGTGAACGTCAACATGTTGCGCGCCAACTTCATTCGAGTTCCGGCACCCGGCTCGCCGGCGTGGATCACCAGCGATGCCCATTGCTTGAACACCGGCTTGATCCGCTCATAGACATCGCGCTGGGCACCGACCATGGTGGCCAACTCACCCTTCTCGGCCGCTCCCCCGCCACCGCTCACCGGGGCGTCGACGATGTGGATGCCTTGCGGCTCGAGCTCTCTGGCGAGCTCCACCGCGGTCACGTCGCTGATGGTCGAATGGATGGCGATCACACTGCCGCGCTTGGCGTTCCGGGACAATTCACCCACCACGTCGCGCACCTGTTCGTCGTTCAGCACCGTCACGCTGATGACGTCGGCGGCCGCCACGTCGGCAAGGCTGTCAGCCGCCTGAGCTCCCGCCTCGACGAACGGGGTCATCGCCTCGGCGCGAACGTCGTACACGATCAGTCCGCCCGGCCAGTCGACCAGTCGCCGAGCCATCGGCGCGCCCATGTTGCCCAGACCGATGTAACCCAGTTTCGGTGTGCTGTTCTGCTCCTCGCCACTCATTTGCGAGCTCCTCACGACCGAATGATCTGGCCGCCGTCGACATTGAAGATCTGCCCGGTGATCCACGACGCTTGATCGGAGAGCAGAAACAGACACATGCCCACCAGATCCTCAGGAGTGCCCATGCGGCTCAACGGGATTCCCTTGACGATGTCGGCCACCATCTCTTGTGGCGTGGTGGTCCTGGTGGCCTCCGTGTCGATAGGGCCCGGTGCAATCGCGTTGATCCGGATGTTCATGCCGCCCAGCTCACGCGAAAGCTGTTGAGTCAGACCGTTGATGCCGACCTTGGCCAGCCCGTAGTAGTTCGAGTACAGCCACGCCGCGGTCGACGACTGGTTGACGATCGCACCGCCGCCCCGCTTGGCCATCTTCTTGTACACCGCGCGGGTGCACACCAACGCGCCGTCCAGGTTCACGCTCATGAACTTCTTGTAGTAGTCCCAGTCGACGGTGATCAGGAAGTCGAGCTTCATGCCGCCGTAGATGGCGGCGTTGTTCACCAGGTAGTCGATGCCCCCGAACTCGGCCAGCGTGCGGTCGGCCATCGCCTTGGCCGACTCGGTGTCCGATACGTCGACGGGCACGTGGATGGACGTGCCGCCGTCGGCGACGATCTGCTTGGCCACCCGCTCGCCGGCTTCGGTGTTGATGTCGGCCACCACCACGGCGGCGCCTTCACGCGCCAACGCCTCGGCGTAAGCCTGGCCGATGCCGCCGCCCGATCCGGTGACGATCGCGACCTTGTTGTCGAACCTCATCTACTTCCTCTCCTGCCGAGTGTGGACTTGATCCGCGCCGATTGCGAGGTTGCGTGGATCAACAAGACACTCGGCGCTAGACGGCCTCCGCGACGAGCTTGGTCTCCAGGTATTCCTCGAAGCCGGCCAGTCCCATCTCGCGGCCGATCCCGGACTGCTTGTAGCCGCCGAACGGTGCGTCGCCGGAGTACCACACTCCGCCGTTGACGTTGATGGTGCCGGTCCGGAATCGCGACACCACCCAATTCACGCGTTCGGGATCGGCGCCGAACACCGTGCCGGACAAGCCGTACGGAGAATCGTTGGCGATGCGGACCGCGTCGGCGTCGCCGTCGTGTGGCAGCACCACGAGTACCGGCCCGAAGATCTCTTCGCGGGCCACCCGGGCGTCGTTGGTCAGGCCAGTGATCACTGTGGGCTCGATGAAGAACCCCGCCGACTTGTCAGCGGGCCGACCGCCACCGCAGGCGAACGAACCCCCTTCGTCGCGTGCGAGATCCAGGTATCCCTGGACCCGGTCGCGCTGCTTCGCCGAGATCAGCGGCCCGCAGATGGTCGACGGATCCGTCGGGTCACCGGGCGCCAGCCCCGCCATCGTTCCTGCCGCCACCGCCACGGCCTCGTCGTAGCGATCACGCGGCACCACCAGCCGGGTGGTGATTGCGCAGCCCTGCCCGGCGTGGGTGGCAACCGTGAACGCGGCCACTGCACATGCGCTGTTGAGGTCGGCGTCGTCGAGCACCAAGAACGCCGACTTGCCGCCGAGTTCGAGGAAGACCTTCTTGATGGTCTGCGCGGCGGCGGCCATTACGGCCCGGCCTGTGGCGGTGGAGCCGGTGAATGACACCAGGTCTACGCGGGGATCCTCGGACAGTTGCGCACCCAGCCGGTGATCGCTGGACGTCACGATGTTGACGACACCGGGCGGAATGTCGGTCTTCTCCTTGATGATTCGACCGACCTCAGCCGCACACCATGGGGTGTCCGGCGCCGGCTTGAGCACCACGGTATTGCCGGCGGCAAGGGCGGGTCCCAGTTTGGCGAAGTTGATCTGGTGCGGGAAGTTCCATGGCGTGATGGCGCCGACGACGCCGAACGGCTCCCGCACGATGGTGCGCTTGGTCTTGATTCCCAGCGGCGATGCCAACCCGAGATCTTGTGTCCACGAATAAGTTTCAGCCGTCTCGATGGCGAACGCGAGATCGTCGACCGGACCCTGCAGCTGAGCACTGTGGGTGAGGGCCACCGGAGCGCCGACCTCCGCGACCGTGATTTCGCGCAGCAACTCGATTTCGTCATTGAGCGCGTCACGCAATTGGCGCAGGCAGTGCACGCGCAACTCGACGTCGCGCGACCAGTCGGACTCGTCGAACGCGGCCCGGGCGGCCCCGATTGCACGGTCCATGTCAGCCGCATCGGCATCGGCAGCCTCACCCAGCGGCTCCTCGGTGGCCGGGTTGACAGTGGTGAAGGTGCCCCCGCCGGCGCCGACGAGTTCGCCGTCGATCAACAGCTCGGTCACCTTCGTCGCCGATGTGGTCATTGTCAGAATTCCCCCTGGACAGGTGTCTGCTAACGCTGGTTCGGACAGTAGTTGCCTGACCCGGCAAAGGCAAGGGCGGGAGCTACGAAGGAGCGGCTGCGACCACAAAAATCCAGCTGAACAGCCCGATAGAGGCCGTGCTTGTGTATGCAAGCGATCGTGCTATATCTTGGACACATGTCCAGTCAAGCGCTCACCGCCGTCACAGATCTGGGCGCTCGCCGACGCAATCGCCGCCAAGAAGAAACCATCCGCAAGGTGCTCGACGCCGCGGTCCAGATGTTGCGCGAGACGTCGTACTCGGAACTCACCATGCGCGCCGTCGCGGCTCGGGCGGGCGTGGCGCCCGCCACCGCATACACCTACTTCTCGTCGAAGAACGCGTTGATCGCCGAGGTGTATCTGCGCCTGGTCCGCGAGGTGCCGATGTTCACCGACGTGAACCAGACCACCCAGGAACGAGTGACCGCCCAGCTGCGCGAGCTCGCGCTGTTGGTTGCCGACGAACCCGAGCTGGCGGCCGCGGCCACCACCGCGCTAATGGGCGACGAACCCGAAGTCAAAGTGGTGCGCGACAAGATCGGTGCGGAGGTGCGCCGGCGCATCGCGTCTGCACTGGGTCCGGGTGCGTGGCCGGAGGTGCTGACCACGCTGGAGATGATTTTCTACGGCGCGCTGGTGCAGGCCGGCACCAAGTCGCTGACCTACTACCAGATGGCCGACCGGCTCGACAGTGTGATCGGGCTGATCATGGGAGGGGCCGAGTGACGCAAACCGCCTCAGACGCAGTCGTTTTCAATCCCTACGACTACGACTTCCACGAGGACCCGTATCCCACCTACCGACGGTTGCGCGACGAGGCGCCGCTGTACCGCAACGACGAACTCGACTTCTGGGCGCTGTCGCGGCACAAGGACGTACTGCAGGGCTTCCGCAATACCAACGAGCTCTCCAACGTGTACGGCGTGTCGCTGGACCCCATCTCCCGCACGCCGCACGCCCACCGGGTGATGTCCTTTCTCGCACTCGACGACCCGGCACACTTGCGGCTGCGCACACTGGTGTCAAAAGGCTTCACTCCCAGGCGCATCCGCGAACTCGAGCCACGGGTCACCGAACTGGCGGTGCAGCATCTCGATTCGGCTCTGCAGGCCGAAAGCTTCGACTACGTGACGGAATTCGCCGGCAAGCTGCCAATGGATGTGATTTCGGAGCTGATGGGCGTGCCGGAATCCGACCGCGCCGACATCCGCGCGCTCGCCGACGGTGTGCTGCACCGCGAAGAAGGCATCGCCGACGTGCCGCCCTCGGCGATCGAGTCGTCCGTCACGCTGATGACCTACTACGCCGACATGGTCAAGCAGCGCCGGGCCAAACCGACCGACGACCTGACGTCCGCGCTGCTGGAGGCGGAGATCGACGGGGACCGGCTCACCGACGAAGAGATCATGGCGTTTCTGATGCTCATGGTGGTCGCCGGCAATGAAACCACCACCAAATTGCTGGCCAACGCCGTTTACTGGGGACACAAGAACCCCGACCAACTCGCGCCGGTATACCAGGATCATTCGCGTATTCCGCTGTGGGTCGAGGAAACCCTCCGCTATGACACGTCGAGCCAGATTCTCGCCCGCCACGTGGCCGAAGACCTGACGCTGTACGACACCACCATTCCGGCCGGCGACACGCTGCTTTTGTTGCCCGGCTCCGCCAATCGCGACGACAGAGTGTTCGACGCCCCCGACGAGTACCGGATCGGTCGCGAGATCGGTTCCAAGCTGGTCAGTTTCGGCAGCGGCGCGCACTTCTGCCTCGGCGCACACCTCGCCCGCATGGAGGCCCGGGTAGCCCTCACCGAATTGTTCAAGCGCATCAGCCACTACGAGGTCGACGAAAACGGGGCTGTGCGAGTGCATTCCAGTAATGTCCGCGGGTTCGCGCACCTGCCGATCAGGGTGGAGACCAACTGATGCCCAGATTCGAGCCGCATCCCGAACGGCGCCCCACCATCGTCGCCGGTGCCTCGTCGGGCATCGGTGCCGCGACCGCCGTCGAACTCGGCCGGCGCGGATTTCCGGTGGCGCTCGGTGCCCGGCGCGTCGACAAATGCGACGAGATCGCCCGGCAGATCCGCGCCGACGGCGGCGAGGCGATCGCTCTTCCGCTCGACGTCACCGACCCGGAGTCGGTCAAGGGGTTCGTGCACCGGGCCACCGACGAGCTGGGCGACATCGAAGTTCTGGTCGCCGGCGCAGGTGACACCTTCTTCGGTCGGCTACACGAAATCAGCACCGACACTTTCGAATCCCAAATCCAGATCCACCTGATCGGCGCCAATCGGTTGGCCACGGCCGTGTTGCCCGGGATGGTCGAACGCCAGCGCGGCGACGTGATCTTCGTCGGCTCCGATGTCGCGTTGCGTCAACGGCCGCACATGGGGGCGTACGGCGCGGCCAAGGCGGCATTGATCGCTATGGTCACGAACTTCCAGATGGAACTGGAGGGCACTGGGGTGCGGGCATCAATCGTGCATCCCGGACCGACGAAAACCGGTATGGGATGGAGTCTTCCGCCCGAATCAATCGGTCCGATGCTCGAGGACTGGGCCAAGTGGGGACAAGCCCGCCATGACTATTTCCTGCGTGCGTCAGATCTGGCGCGGGCGATCGCGTTCGTCGCCGAAACGCCGCGCGGCGGCTACATCGTGTCCATGGAGGTGCAGCCCGAGGCGCCGCTGGCGAATGCGAAAGAACACCAGCAGCTCAAATACCCGGATTCGGAGTCGTGATGACAAGCCAAGAGCTGAAAGAAGTCCCACGCGTTTCAGGTGGTGAGGAAGAACACGGCCACCTCGAGGAGTTCCGCACCGACCCGATCGGGCTGATGCAGCGGGTCCGCGACGAGTGCGGCGACGTGGGCTGGTTCCAGCTGGCGGGCAAGCACGTGATCCTGCTGTCCGGCGCGGAGGCCAACGAGTTCTTCTTCCGCTCGTCCGACGAGGAACTCGACCAGGCCGAGGCCTATCCGTTCATGACGCCGATCTTCGGCAAGGGCGTGGTCTTCGACGCCAGCCCCGAACGCCGCAAGGAGATGCTGCACAACTCTGCGCTACGCGGCGAACACATGAAGAGCCACGCCACCACGATCGAGCGCGAAGTGCGCCGCATGATCGAAAACTGGGGCGACACAGGTGAAATCGACCTGCTCGACTTCTTCGCCGAGCTCACCATCTACACGTCGACCGCATGCCTGATCGGCCCGAAGTTCCGCAATCAGCTCGACTCTCGGTTCGCGCGTTACTACCACCAACTCGAGCGCGGCACCGATCCGCTGTGCTACGTCGATCCGTACCTGCCGATCGAAAGCTTCCGCATCCGCGACGAGGCCCGTAAGGGCTTGGTGGATCTGGTGCAGCAGATCATGAACGACCGCATCGCGAACCCGCCGGCCGACAAGAGTGAGCGCGACATGCTCGACGTGCTGGTGTCGATCAAGAACGAGGACGGGAGCGCCCGGTTCTCGGCCGACGAGATCACAGGCATGTTCATCTCCCTGATGTTCGCCGGCCACCACACCAGTTCGGGCACCGCGTCGTGGACGCTGATCGAATTGCTGCGTCACCCCGACGTGTACGCGCAGGTGATCGAGGAGCTCGACGATCTCTACGCCGACGGTCAAGCGGTGAACTTTCATGCGCTGCGCCAGATTCCCAAGCTCGAGAACGTGCTCAAGGAAACGCTGCGGCTGCATCCGCCGCTGATCATTCTGATGCGGGTGGCCAAGGGCGAGTTCGAAGTTCAGGGTTTCCCGATTCACGAGGGCGATCTGGTGGCCGCGTCGCCAGCGATCTCCAACCGGATTCCCGAGGACTTCCCCGAACCCGACGTGTTCGACCCCGACCGCTACGAAAAGCCGCGCCAAGAGGACCTGATCAACCGCTGGACATGGATTCCGTTCGGCGCCGGCCGGCACCGCTGCGTGGGCGCAGCATTCGCCACCATGCAGATCAAAGCAATCTTTTCGGTGCTGTTGCGCGAGTACGAGTTCGAGATGGCACAGCCGTCAGAGAGCTACCGCAACGACCATTCGAAGATGGTGGTGCAGCTGGCCCAGCCCGCCAAGGTCCGCTACCGCAAGCGAGGGTGAAGAGGTCTCGATGGGCTACCGGATCGAGGTTGACCTGGACCTGTGCCAGGGCCATGCGATGTGTGAAGTCGAGGCGCCCAACTACTTCAAGGTGCCCAAGCGCGGACAGGTGCAAATCCTCAACGACCGTCCGCCCGAAGAAGATCGAGGCGAAATCGAACAAGCCGTCTGGGCCTGCCCCACCCAAGCGTTGTCCATCCGAGAAGAGGAAGACTGATGCCGTCATTGCCCCGTGAGCAGTTGGAGGAGTTCGTCGAGAAGTGGCTCGAGGCCAACCGCGAAGCCGAACGCAAAGGTGACTGGCGCGGCCTCGCCGACTTCTACACTGAAGACGCCACGTACGGCTGGAACATCGGCCCCAAAGAAGACGTGATGTGCGTCGGGATCGACGAGATCCGCGACATCGCGCTCGGCCAGGAAATGGAAGGCCTGGAGGGCTGGAGGTACCCGTATCAGCGGGTGATCATCGACGACAAGATCGGCGAGATCGTCGGCTTCTGGAAGCAGGTCGCGACGAGTGCGGACGGAACCGACCAGGAGGTCTACGGCATCGGCGGCAGCTGGTTCCGGCTCACCGACGCCGACGAAACCGTCAAGATCGAATGGCAGCGCGACTTCTTCGACTTCGGTCATGTCTCGGCCCTGTACATGGATTTGATCAAAGCGGGCAAGCTCAGTGCGGGCATGCAGAAGCGCATCGAACGCGGCCTGTCCGGTGAGAGAGTGCCGGGATACTTCCCGCTCGGAAAGGCACCGGTACCCATCTGGTGAGCCAACCACCCGGTTGGCCCCTATGTGAGCCACCTAACTACGCTGTCGCTGGAAAGTACGTACACCGCGTTTGACTGAAAGCAGGACTCGGATGAAGACCAAAGGCGCTCTCCTCTGGGAGTTCAACCAACCGTGGTCGATTGAGGAAATCGAGATCGGCGACCCGGTCAAGGACGAAGTCAAGATCCAGATGGAAGCGTCGGGCATGTGCCACTCCGACCACCACCTGGTCACCGGCGGCATCCCGATGGGCGGCTTCCCGGTGCTCGGCGGACACGAGGGTGCCGGCGTCGTCACCGAGGTCGGCCCCGGCGTCGAAGACATCGCGCCCGGCGACCACGTCGTGCTGTCGTTCATCCCGTCGTGCGGCCGGTGTCCGTCCTGTCAGGCGGGGATGCGCAATCTCTGCGACCTGGGCGCCGGTCTGCTGAACGGCGCAGCGGTCTCCGACGGCACCTTCCGCATCCAGGCCCGCGGCCAGAACGTCTTCCCGATGACGCTGCTGGGCACCTTCTCGCCGTACATGGTGGTGCACAAGAGCTCGGTGGTGAAGATCGATCCGTCTATTCCATTCGAGGTCGCCTGCCTGGTCGGCTGCGGTGTCACCACGGGTTACGGGTCGGCGACGCGCTCGGCCGACGTGCGCCCCGGCGACGACGTCGCGATCGTCGGTGTAGGCGGGGTCGGCATGGCCGCGCTGCAGGGTGCGGTCAACGCCGGTGCACGCCGCATCTTCGTGATCGACCCGGTGGAGTGGAAGCGCGACCAGGCGCTGAAATTCGGTGCGACGCATGTGTATCCGGACATCGAATCCGCATTGGGCGGCATCGCCGAGGTGACCTGGGGGCTGATGGCTCAGAAGGTGATCGTGACGGTCGGTGAGCTGCACGGTCAGGACATCGACAACTACGTCAACATCACGGCCAAGGGCGGCACCTGTGTGCTGACGGCCATCGGCAGCCTGCTCGACACCAACGTCACGCTGAACCTGGCAATGCTGACCCTGATGCAGAAGCGGGTGCAGGGCACCATCTTCGGTGGCGGCAACCCGCACCACGACATTCCCCTGCTGCTGTCGATGTACAAGGCCGGCAAGCTCAATCTCGACGACATGATCACCCGGCAGTACAAGCTGGAGCAGATCAACGAGGGCTACCAGGACATGCTGGACGGCCGCAACATTCGCGGCGTGATCCGCTACACCGAGGCCGACCGGTAGGCCACCCATGCCGGCTCCGGTCCGTGTGTTTCAGGTGGCGTCGGGCAACGTCGGCACCGAGATGATCAAGCGGATCACCAAGCACCCGGACCTGGAACTGGTGGGGCTGCATTGCTACTCCGCCGATAAGGTCGGCCGCGATGCCGGAGAGATCGCCGGCATCGGGCCGATCGGGGTGACAGCCACCGGCTCCGTCGACGACATCGTGGCGGCCAAGCCGGATTGTGTGACGTTTCACGGGGTTTGGCCCGATGTCAGGCTGTACGAAAGAGCGCTCGAGGCGGGCATCAACGTGGTGACCACCGCCGACTGGGTGACCGGACACCACCGCAACACCAATCACCGGATGGCCGACGGGCGCACCGAAGCGCAGGTTTTGCAGACCGCGTGTGAGCGGGGCGATGCGACGTTCTACGGCACCGGCATGAATCCCGGTCTGGCCCAGATTCTGACGATCGTGCACTCGGCCGACGTGGCCGACATCGAGAAGGTGACGTGCATCGAGTCGGTGGACGTCTCATGCCACCACTCGGCGCCGACCTGGGCGAACTGCGGCTACGGCCGCCCGGTCGACGATCCGGAAGTGCCTCGCATGCTCGAGCTCGGCACCCGGGTGTTCGAGGACGGCGTGCGGATGATGGCGGACTGCCTCGACATCGAACTCGACGAGGTGGTCTTCGAATTCGAACTGGGCGCCTGCACCAAAGACGTCGATCTTGGCTGGTACCAGCTGCCCACGGGATCCGTTGGCAGCAGCTCCTTTTCGTACGTCGGCAAGGCAGCCGGCGTGCCGCGCGTCGAGCTGCGCCTGGAGTGGCAGATGACTCCGCACACCGAACCGCACTGGGACATCCAGGGCTGCTACATCACCAAGATCGACGGCGACCCCGTGATCTACAGCAAGCACATGATCCTGCCGAAGCCGGGAACCGACTTCAGCTCGCCGGAGGCGTTCGCATCCATCGGTATGACCGTCACCGGGATGCCTGCGCTCAACGCGATCCGCGCCGTCGTCGACGCACCTGCCGGCATCGTCACCAGTGCCGACCTTCCGTTGCGCGCCTTCGCCGGCCGATTCGCCGCGAGATGACCTCGGTGGCACCGCGAACGTGACTCCAGCGCGAAAATTCGGCCGAGATTTCGCGTTGAGCGCACGCTCGGCGAACCAGTTCCCGCATCTGCTGGCGCCCGGCCGGATCGGCACGATGACCGTGCGCAACCGGTTGGTGATGTCGCCGATGGAGACGATGTACGGGACTCCCGACGGGCTGCCCTCGACACGCACGCGTGACTACTTCGCGGCTCGTGCCCGCGGCGGCGTCGGCCTGATCACGGTGGGCGCCACAGGGATTGATCCACTGCACCCGGAGACTCCCGGCGGTTTGCATCTGGGTACCGACGCTGCGGTGGCCGCGCACCGCGCGTTGGTGGACGCCGTGCACGAACACGGTGCAAAGATCCAGCCGCAAATTGTGCACGCCGGTCCCGACGGACTCGGCCCAGAGATGCACGGGGTGACGTCACTGGGGCCGTCGGTGATCCCGTCATATTTGACTGGGCGCCCCTCGGCGGAAGCCACCCCGAAGCAGATCGTCGAAATCATCGACCTCTTCAAGGCCGCTGTGCGGCGCGCCGTGGAGGCGGGCTACGACGGCATCGAACTCCACGCCGCACACGGTTACATGTTCCTCGGCTCTTTTCTTGCGCCACAGCGCAATCGGCGCACCGACGAGTATCGCGGTGATTCGGTGAGAGGCCGGATTCGGGTCGTGCTCGAAACGCTCGCAGCGATCCGCGCCGAGGTCGGCAACGACTTCCCGATCACCTTGCGCATTTCCGGTTACGAGCGGGTGGCCGGCGGCCGACCGATCTACGACACCGCGTTGATCGCACCGCAATTGGCGACGGCCGGCGTGGACGCATTCCACGTCAGCGGCGGCGTGATCGACCGGCTGGTCACCGGAATGGTCAACAGCGCCGACGACGGCGACGCGCTGAACGTCGGCGCCGCTGCAGCCGTGCGACAGGTGGTGGACGTGCCGGTGATCGCCGTGGGCCGCATTCACGATCCGCGCCGTGCCGAGCGGATTCTCGCCGAGGGTCACGCCGACTTCATCGCGATGGGCCGACCGCTTCTGGCCGACGAGCAACTACCGGCCAAGCTGCAGACCGGCCGCGCGGACCGCATCCGGTATTGCATCTCATGCGAGAACTGCATCGACGCAATGGAGCAACGCTTTTCGGTGGACTGCGCGGTCAATCCACGCACCGGCAAGGAGCGGGAGCTCAGCATCGATCGCGCACCACGCAGCAAGCGCGTCGTGGTGGTCGGCGGCGGTCCGGCCGGCCTGGAGGCCGCACGTGTCGCCAGCGAACGCGGCCACCGCGTCACGCTGTTCGAACGCAACCGGCAGCTCGGCGGCGCGCTGCTGTGGGCGTCGATATTGCATCCCGAAAACGAGCCGTTCCTGCGGTATCTGCGTCGCGAGATCGCCGACGCCGCAGTCGACGTGCAGCTAGGCCACGCCGTGGGAACTGCTGACGTCGTCGGGGCAGCGCCGGACGCGGTGATCGTCGCGACCGGCGGCAAGGTGGTCACGCCGTCGATCCCCGGTGCGGATCTACCTCATGTCACCACTGGGCCGATGCTGCGAGAACTGCTTGCCGGACAATCCAATCCGGCGCAGCCGCGGTGGCAGCAGCTCGGTGCGAAGGTGCTGTCCGGATGGGGGCGACATCTTGTCCGGCCTGATCTCGTGCGGGCAGCGACCCGTGCGTGGATGCCGCTGGGACGCCGGGTCGCGATCGTCGGCGCCGACCTGGTGGCGCTGGAACTGGCCGAGTTCCTTGCGGCCCGCGGACGGCTGGTGACGGTGCTGGAGGGGGGAACGGCGATCGCGCCGGAGATCGGCAACAAACGCAAGACCGAGCACATGGACCGGCTTGATCGACTCGGCGTCACCGTGCACGTGCGTTCACCGGTCACCCGAATTACCCGCAGCGGGTTGGTGTTTCAGCCCGCGGCCGGCTCGCCGCGCGAGCTCGAGGCGGACAATGTCGTGCTGGCCGGATCGCTGACGCCCGACACGTCGCTTCACGACTCGCTGACGGCTGCGCTGCCGCACCTGACGGTCAGCGCTGCCGGCGACTGCACGGGACTCGGCCTGATTCGTAAGGCCACCGAAGACGGCGCACGGGCAGCCTGTGCCATCTGAACTGTCGAAAGAAAGGTGATCCAATGTCCGACAATGTGATTGCAGCCTCTCCGGCGCTGACGGCGTCGCAAGCGTCGTGGCGCTGCGTACAAGCAGGTGACCGCGAAGGCTGGCTGGCGCTGATGGCCGACGACGTCCTCATCGAAGACCCGATCGGCGAGGCCGTCACCAATCCGGACGGAAAAGGTGTCCGGGGTAAAGCTGCCGTCAGCGAGTTCTTCGACAACACGATCGGCCGCAGCAAGGCCACCATCACGTGCGAGGAGACCTTCCCGTCCAGCTCGCCCCACGAGATCGCCCATGTCCTATTGCTGCACAACAAGTTCGACGGGTTCAGCACCACCGTGCGCGGGGTCTTCACCTACCGCGTCAACGACGCCGGTCTGCTGACGAACCTGCGCGGCTACTGGAACATGGACATGATGCAGGTCTCGAAGGACTGAACTCAACCCCGCGAGCGTGCGGGTCTGCACACTTCCGCACCGGCGTGTCTCGTACACCCGCGCACGCTCGCGCCCACCCGTGACGCGCTAACCACCCGATGCCGGGAACAGCCTGCGGGCGGATCGCTCCAGCCGGTCGGCGATCGCGGAATACGTCACGTAACCCATCCCGGCGTGGACAAGCGCGCCCGTGTAGAGCAATTCGAGTGCCTCGACCAAGCCAGGCTCTGCGTCGGGGCCCACGGCGTCGACCAAGCGCCCGCGGATCTCCCGCGCAATGCGGTCACGCAGATGCTCGACGTCGGGATCTCGGCCCAGCAGAGCGTTGGTCACCGCGCCGGCGAACTCCGGCTCGTCGGCCACCAGCAGTGCAATGTCCCGCAGCACCGCGACCACCCGCTCCACCGGCAGCTGGCCGTCATCCGGCTCAGGCGCCGACGACGCCAGCCGGCGCCAGAACACCTCCGCGACAAGGTGCTCCTTCGACGAGAAGTACGTGTAGGCGGTCGCCGCCCCCACTCCCGCCTCCGCGGCCACCAGGCGAATGGTCAAGCCGCTGAAGCCTTCTCGCGCGAGAACGGCCAGCGCGGCGTTGCTCAAGCGCTGGATCGTGTCGGCCTGCCTGGCCGTGAGCCGGCGTCGGGTCGACTCCCTGGACACCGAGTCGGACACGTGTCCAGACACTACTGGATCACATCCATGCGAGCAATCGCCCTGCCACCCGACCGACAGAATCCAGGCGTTAAGTTGAGAACATGACCGACACCCAGCAGCTTTTCGCCCTCGCGGAGCAAGTCACCGGATTCATGCCGGCTGACGAGGGCCGTGCGCTCTACGAGGCGGCGCTGCAGTACCTGCGCGACGGTGTCGGCGTGGAAATCGGTACTTACTGCGGCAAATCCACGCTCTTGCTCGGTGCCGCCGCACAACAGCGAAACAGCGTGTTGTACACCGTCGACCACCACCACGGCTCCGAGGAACACCAGCCGGGTTGGGAATATCACGACGCGTCGATGGTCGATCCGGTCACCGGTCGGTTCGACACGCTGCCGACGCTTCGACGCACGCTTGACGCGGCAGACCTCGACGACCATGTGGTCGCCGTCGTCGGCAAGTCGACCACCGTCGCCAAGGGCTGGGCCACCCCGCTGCAGATGGTGTTCATCGACGGCGGCCACAGCGAAGCGGCCGCCAGGGCGGACTTCGACGGCTGGGCGAAGTGGGTCACCCGCGGCGGCGCGCTGATCATCCACGACGTCTTTCCCAATCCCACCGAGGGTGGTCAGGCGCCATATCACATCTATTGTCGCGCAATCGATTCCGGTCAGTTCCAGCAAGTGTCGGCGACCGGCTCGCTGCGGGTCCTGGAGCGGACGGGCGGCCAGGCCGGCGACGACGTCACGTAGTCACGCAGACGCAGTCGAAGTCGGCTTGCAGGCCCAGCGGCAGCTCGGTGCCGCGGAACAAGCCGCTGGCGGGAGTGGCGCCCGACAACGCGTCGGCGGCAAGGATCATCGCGGCGCCCGTCCACGTGGTCCGCTCTTCCGGCCACCGCTTGCCGTCGGCGAACACCAGCCCGGTCCAATACGATCCGTCTTCCTCACGCAGATGCTGCATCGCCGTGAACTGCTCGATAGCCGCGCCGCGATAGCCGATGGCGTCCAGAGCCATCACCAGCTCGCAGGTTTCGGCGCCGGTCACCCACGGCCGGTCGGCGACGCACCGCACTCCCAAACCGGTGACGACGAAATCTCTCCACCGCCGCTCGATTCGGGCGGTGGCTGCCGGGCCGCGCAGTGCGCCGCCGAGGATCGGGTAGTACCAATCCATCGAGTGACGGTCCTTCTCCTGGAACGCATCCGGGTGCGCGACGATCGCGTGGCCCAACCGGCCGACGGCCACTTCCCATTCCGGCTGCGGCTCACCGAGGAACTCGGCGAGCGCCAACGCGCACCTCATGCTGTGGAAAACGCTCGCACAGCCGGTCAGCAACGCTTCTGGTACTGGGCCGATTTCGCTTCGAGCCCAACAAATCTCGCCATACCCGATCTGCAGATCCAGCACGAAGTCCATCGCGGCGCTGACCACGGGCCACATCGCGGTGGCGAAACCCCGGTCACCGGTGACCAGCACGTGGTGCCACACCCCCGCCGCGATGTACGCGCAGAAGTTGCTGTCGCTGTTCGCGTCCTCGACAGCCCCGCCCCGTAGCTGGATGGGCCACGAGCCATCCGCGCGCTGCATCTGGCGGCACCACTCGAACGCCGCCCGCGCCGGCCCGAAAAGACCCGCGGCGGTCAGCGCCATCGCACATTCCACGTGATCCCACGGGTCGGTGTGCCCGCCGGGGAACCACGGAATCGCACCTGACGACTCCTGCGCGGCAGCGATCGACAGTGCCGTCTGCCTGCACTGCTCTTCGGTGAGAACGCCCGGCACAGAAGGCAATTCGTGACTGCGCCTCATGCGGTGCCCCGGTTGTCTGCCCGACCGGCGAGAACCCGCGCTTGCAGCGGCTTGACGAAATACATGGCCACACTCTTTCCCACCAGCGGATTGAGCACCGCTTCTGCCGCCCGGGTGAGCACGGGTCGGCGGGTCAGATCCCACACCAGCATCTTGTGATAAGCGGCCACCGCGGGATGCTGCGGACGCGACACCCCTACTGCACATTTGAGCCACCAGAACGGTGAGTGCAAACCGTGCGCGTGATGCGTACGCGTGCGGGTCAGACCGGCCGCCGCGAACTTGTCGCGCAGGGCGCTGGCCCGGTAGATGCGCACGTGGCCGCCCTCGTTGCTGTGATACTCGTCGGAAAGCCACCAGCACACCTGCTCGGGAAACCAGCGTGGGACTGTAACAGCAAGCGTCCCACCGACTTTCAAGACACGGATCAGCTCGGCGATCACTGCGTCGTCGTCGGGAATGTGCTCGAGTATCTCCGAGGCGATCACGCAGTCGAACGTCTCGTCGGCATACGGCAGGGCCGCGGCGTCACCCACCACCGCCTCGGCCTTGGCGCTCGGCGGCGCCTCACCGCCCTGCGCCATCGCGGTCAGAATCTCCTGGACGCCGCGAACTTCCTCAGCGTTCTGGTCGAACGCCACGACGTCTGCGCCGCGCCGGTACGCCTCGAAGGCGTGCCGTCCCGCACCGCAGCCCACGTCGATCACTTTGGTCGACGGCCCGATGCCAAGCCGGTCGAAATCCACTGTCAGCATTCATCATTCCTTCTACCGGACACTCTGGCGATCGCCTGTTCGTACACACGCACAGTCTGCGCGGCCACCGATTCCCAGCTGAACACTTCGAGCGCACGGCGGCGGCCGGCTTCACCGAGCTTGCGCCGCTTGTGTGGGGAGTCCAGCAGTGCCCCTAGCGCACGGGTCAATTCGCCGACGTCGGCAGGCGGCACCAATTCGGCGCAGGTGCCGTCGGTGCCCAGCACTTCGGGCAGTGCGCCCACCCGGCTGGCCACGACCGGCGTGCCGCTGGCCATGGCTTCCACCGCGGGCAGCGAAAACCCTTCGTAGAGCGAGGGTATGCACGCCACCTCCGCGGAGGCGAACAACGCGGCAAGTTCCTCGTCCGGCAGTCCACTGGTGACGTGGACGATGTCGGAGATCCCGAGTTCTGCAATGAGCTTGTGTGTGGGGCCGTTCGGCTCGACTTTGGCGACCAGTTGGAGCTCTAGGTCACGTTCGACGCGCAGTCTCGCCACCGCCTGCAGCAGCGTCGCCACACCTTTGAGCGGGGTGTCAGCGCTGGCGATCGCGATGATCCGGCCCGGCCGGCGCGGTGTCGCCGAGGGTTTGAACATCGTGGTGTTGACGCCCAGGGGGACGACGTGTAGCTGATCTGGTGACACCCCGAAGTCGGTGGCGATGTCGGTGGCCGACGACGACGACACCGTCAGCAGCTCTGGAATCTGACGGGCAACGTGCTGCTGCATTTTCAAAAAGCCATACCATCTGTGCACCAACGGTTTTCGCCACCACGATGCCGCGGCCAGATCCAGGATCCGGTCGCGGGTGATCGGATGATGGACGGTGGCCACCACCGGCAGCCCCGTGGCGGCGATTTTGAGCAACCCGGTGCCGAGGCTCTGGTTGTCGTGCACGACGTCGAAGTCGCCGGCCCGCTTGGCGAGCAGCCGCGCGGCGCGCAGACTGAACGTGCGGGGCTCGGGGAAACCGGCCGACCACATCGTCACCAACTCCAGAAGGTCGATCCGATCGCGAATCTCGTTGGGCCAGGGCACTCGGAACGGGTCCGGTTCGCGGTAGAGGTCGAGGCTGGGCACTTCGGTGAAGCGCACCCGCGGGTCGAGCAGTTCGGGATAGGGCTGACCGGAGAACACCTCCACCTCATGGCCGAGCTCCACCAACCCATGGCTGAGATGCCGGACGTAGACTCCCTGCCCACCGCAGTGCGTCTTACTGCGATACGACAACAAGGCAATCCGCATACTCACTCTTTCCGTTCGCTCGCCCGACTACGGTGCGCTGTCGGCAGCGCTCTCGCATCTTCGAGACTCGAATCTGCCATATGACGTGCGGCGATCCGGGCGCGGGTGGCGCAGTGGCATCTCAGCAGGTCGCAAGCCGACACCATCAGAGCAGACGGTCGCCGGCCGCCGCGTCCGCACCGCCCAGCGCGGGCCCTGTGCGCGAGGCCGGCGCGCTCATGCGAAACTCGGACGGTAGCTGGACATGTGTCCGGACTATAGTTCGACACCCACATGGGCGCAACGCGCGACGGGAGCGGCAGACATGGACGAACGCCTGCTAGCGGGCCGCGCCGCAGTGGTGGTGGGCGGTAGCCGTGGGATAGGCAAGGCCGTCTGCGCACTCCTCGGCCGGTGCGGCGCGAGCGTCGTCGTCAATGGCCGCGACCCCGACGCGGCCGAAAGTACCGCCGCATCGATCGTTCAAAGCGGCAGCCGCGCCGTCGCCCACGCCGGCTCGCCTTCGGACGAAGCGACGGCAAACGAGTTGGTCGCCGCCTGCGAGCGCGAGTTCGGCCGGATCGACGTCCTCGTCAACTGCGCCGGCATCCCGGAACCGCCCGGGTCGTCGATCCTGAACGTCACCACCGCGGAGTTCGCCGAGCTTCTCGACGCACATCTGTGGACGGTCTTCCACACGTGTCGCGCGGCCGCGCCGAAGATGGCCGCCCAACGCAGCGGCGCGATCGTGAACACAAGCTCGTTCGCGTTCCTCGGCGACTATGGCGGCACCGGCTATCCGGCCGGCAAAGGCGCCGTCAACGGGCTGACCCTCGCGATTGCCGCCGAGCTGAAAGAACACGGCGTGCGCGCCAACGTCGTCTGCCCGGGCGCCAAGACGCGGCTGTCCAGCGGCCGCGACTACGAAGACCAGATCGTCCGGCTGCAGCGGCGCGGTCTGCTCGACGACACGGCGGCCGAAATCGCCTTGGACGCACCCCCGCCGGAGTACGCGGCGCCCATCTACGCCTATCTGGCCAGTGACATGGCCGCTGGCGTCACCGGCCAGATCTTCGTCGCCTCAGGCGGTTTCGTCGGCAAATTCGACCGGCCCACACCCACCGTCCTCGGCTACCGCGACCACGCCGACTCGCCGCCGTGGTCACTCGCCGAACTTCACACCATGGTCAACCCAGAGAGGTCGCACTGATGCTGCTCATCTCCGACGACAACCGTGTGCGCACGCTGACGCTGAACCGCCCCGAGGCGCTCAACGCATTCAACGAGGCGCTGTACATCCAAACGGCTCAGGCGCTTTCAGATGCCGCCGACGAACCAGACGTCGCCGTGGTCGTGATCACCGGCGCCGGGCGGGCGTTCAGCGCGGGCGCCGACCTCGTCGAGATGCAGCAGAACATCACCAATCCGCGCGGCGACGGCGGCCAGCACGGGTTTTTCACGATGCTCGACGAGCTCGCCGGGTTTCCCAAGCCGTTGATCTGCGCGGTCAACGGTGTCGGCGTCGGCATCGGCGCGACGATCCTCGGCTTCGCCGATCTGGCGTTCATGTCCAGCAATGCGCGACTGAAGTGCCCGTTCACCAGTCTGGGCGTCGCACCCGAGGCTGCGTCGTCATACCTGTTGCCGCGCCAGGTGGGTCGGCAGAATGCCGCCTGGATCCTGCTGTCGTCCGAGTGGATCAACGCTCAGCAAGCATACGAAATGGGACTGGTGTGGAAGGTCTGCGAGCCGGACGAGCTACTCGCAGAGACGTATCGGCACGCGGACGTGCTTGCGGCCAAACCGATTCCGAGTCTGATGGCGGTCAAGACCACCATGGCCGCACCGCTGCGCCCGCAGATCGACGCCGCCATCGAACGAGAGAAGGCCTGTTTCGTGGAGCTGGTGGGGGCCGCAGCCAATGCCGCCGCGCTGCAGGAGTTCGCGTCGCGCGGCCAGGACAAGAGCTAGTCGCGTCGGCGATAGGTTGTGCCGCGTGGGTCGCGCACCCACAGTTCGCCGTCGCCGGCGGTCGCACCCTGCGCGATCAGCGCTCGCTTGAGGACCTTGTGCGTGGCGGTGCTGGGCAGATCCGAGGCGATTCGCACGTACCGGGGCCACGCCTTCGGCGACAGATCGGACTGCGCAGAGAGGAACTCCTCGAACGCCGACGGTGTCAATGTGGCGCCGTCCTGCAGCACGATGGCGGCCATCACCTGGTCCCCGACGTTCTCGTCGGGGACCGCATACACTGCGACGCGGTTACACTGCCGTAGCCGCAACAGGATTCGCTCGATGGGTGCCGCTGCGAGGTTTTCACCGTCCACCCGCATCCAGTCCGCGGTCCGGCCGGCGAGGTAGATCCAGCCGTCAGCGTCCCGGTAGGCCAAGTCGCCCGACCAGTACATCCCGTGTCGCGTGCGTTCGGCATTGGCGGCGTCGTCGTTGTAGTAGCCCGTGAAGAACCCGGTGCCTTGGGTGTTCACCAGTTCACCGATGGCTTCGTCGGCGTTGACCAGTGCGCCGTCCTTGTCGAAGCGCGCGACCGGGCACTCCTGCAGCGTCTCGCTGTCGTAGATCGCGACACCTGGAAAGCCTTTTCCGATAGAGCCTTTCGGGGTGTCCGGCTCGCGGGTCACGATCACCGCGTTCTCGGTGGACCCGAAGCCGTCCCATACTTGGACGCCGAAGCGCCGCCCGAACTCCTCGATGTCGCGGTCGCTGGCCTCGTTGCCGAACGCGACGCGCAGCGGGTTGTCTGCGTCGTCGGAGTGTTCCGGGGTGGCGAGCACATAGGCCAGTGGTTTGCCGACGTAGTTCATGTAGGTGGCGCCGTAACGGCGGATGTCGTGCAGGAAGTTCGATGCCGAGAACTTCGCCGGTGCGATCGCCGCGCCGCTCACCAGCGCCACAGCCCAGCCTGCGACCACGGCGTTGGAGTGAAACAGCGGCATCGACACATAGCACGTATCGTTCCGGGTGATCGAAAAACGTTCCGCCAGAGCCTGTCCCGACATCAGCACCATGAAGTGCGACACCTGTACCGCCTTGGGGTCACCGCTGGTGCCGGAGGTGAAGATCATCATGTAGGTGTCCATCGCGCCGACTTCGCGATGCGGGCGCAGTTCGCCGGCGTCCTTCACCAGCCGTCGCCACTCTTCGGTCGACGTGTCCAGCAGACGGATCCCGGTCAGGTCGAGACCGTCGAGCAATGGCCGGTGCGCGGCATCGGTGACCAGTATCTGGCAGTCGGCGCGCCTCATGTCAGCAACCAGAGCCGCACCCCGGCGCGTGGTATTGATGCCGCACAACACATATCCGCCCAACCCGGCGGCCGCCATCTGGGTGAGCATGTCGGGACTGTTGCCCAGCAGCGTACCGACATGCATGGGGCGATCGGGGTCGGCGAGGGCGAGCAGCGCTGCCGCCGCCCGGGCCGCCTCACCCAGATGCTCGCGCCACGTCCACTGCCGGTCCTCGTGCTTCACCGCAACTGCGCCATCGTCCATGCGGGCCCGAAGCAGTTGCTGCACAGTGTCAGTCATGGCCTGCCCCGTAGATCGTGCGCAACCAGATCGCCACGGCGCCGTCCTTGAGCTGTTCATGTGAGAGCGGGCCGCCGACGGTCAGCCGCTCGAGCAGCCGGTCGTTGAACTCCAAAAGCATGCTGGCAAGCACTGTTGCATCCGGTCCGCCGGGGGCGCGACCGGCCCGGCGTTCCGTCTCGATCATCGACGCGACGGCCGGTACGAACGACTGCCGGTCGCTGTCCCACATCTCCCGGACCGCGGCGCTGCTGGCGCGGGCTTCGAGCATTGCTTGGAACAGGTACTGATGGCGTTGCCAGGTGTCGAACAGCGCGTCCGTCATCGCCCGGATCCGGCGCTCCGGCGTCGTATCCGCCTGGGTCAGCAGATCGGTGGCGACGAACGCGTCGTCGTACATCTGCTCCATGAGCGCGGCGACCGCGGCCGCCTTGTTTTCGAAGTAGAAGTAGAAGGCGGACCGGGTGACGCCCGCGCGGCGAGAGATGTCGGCGATGTTGATCGACTCGAAGCTCGACTCCTGCAGATGGTGATGCAGCGACTCCAGAATCGCGACGCGCCGCTGATCGCTGCGTGGCGGCTGGCGCCGGTCGGTGGGCGTGCGCACGCGTTCCCCTTTCCACGCCGGACTGACGTCACGCTAGCGGGCATTTTGACGCGCGTCAAAGGTTCTTGACGCATGTCGATCGAGCCGCTTGTATGTCGGGATGGGCTTCGACACGATCATCCGTAACGGCCGCTGGTTCGACGGCTCAGGCGGTCCGTCGGCAATCCGCAGCATCGGCATCCGCGATGGACGAGTCGCCGCGATCAGCCCGCACCCGCTCGACGAGACCGGCTCCCCGCAGGTGATCGACGCCTCGGGCAAGTGGGTGCTTCCGGGCATGGTCGACGTTCACACCCATTACGACATCGAGGTGCTCGAAGGGCCGTCGCTGTCGGAGTCGCTGCGTCACGGCGTGACGACGGTGCTGCTCGGGTCCTGTTCGCTGTCGACCGTCCACGTGGACGCGGTGGACGCCGGTGACCTGTTCGGGCGCGTCGAGGCGATCCCCCGGGAGCACGTCATCAGAGCTGTCGAGAAGAACAAGACCTGGGCCAACTCCCGCGAATACGTCGACGCGCTACAAGCGCGTCCACTCGGGCCGAATGTGGCCGCGTTCATCGGCCATTCCGACATGCGGGCGGCAACCATGGGCCTGGACCGGGCCACTCGCAAGGACGTGCGGCCCACCGACGCCGAGCAGGCATGCATGGAACGGATGCTCACCGACGCGCTGGACGCGGGCTTCGTCGGAATGTCAAGCCAGCAGCTGCTTTTCGACAGGCTCGACGGCGACACCTGCCGGTCACGCACGCTGCCGTCGACGTACGCCAGACCCCGCGAATTGCGCCGGCTGAAGTCGCTGCTGCGGCGGCGCGGCCGAATCCTGCAGTCCGGCCCGGATATCCAGAACCCGCTCGACGTCGGCTCGCAGATCGCCCAGTCGCTGGGCATCATCCGCAAGCCGTTGAAGACCAGCCTGTTGTCGGCGGCCGACATCAAGGCCAACCCGTTCGTCGTCCACGCGACGGGCCCGCTGGCGCGGGCGGTCAACGCGCTCGGTGCCGACTTCCGTTGGCAGCACCTTCCGGTGCCGTTCGAGGTGTACGCCGACGGCATCGACTTGGTGATCTTCGAGGAGTTCGGTTCGGGCGCAGCGGCTTTGCACCTCAAAGAGGAGGTTGCCCGCAATCAGCTGCTGCGCGACGAGAATTATCGCAGGCAGTTCCGCAAGGACTACGACAGCAAGTACGGGCCGCGGGTGTGGCACCGCGACTTCTTCGACGCGCAGATCGTCAATTGCCCGGATTATTCGTTGGTCGGCAAGTCGTTCGGCGACGTGGGCAAGGAGCGAGGGCTGCACCCAGTCGACGCGTTCCTCGACCTGGTCCTCGAGTACGGTACCGCCTTGCGTTGGCGCACGACGATTTCCAATCACCGGCCCGCCGTGCTGAGAAAGCTGGCGCGAGACCCGGCTATCCAGATGGGCTTCTCCGACGCCGGAGCGCACCTGCGCAACATGGCGTTCTACAACTTCGGGCTGCGGCTGCTGAGGCATGTGCGCGACGCCGAAACCGCTGGGACACCGTTCATGTCGGTCGAGCAGGCGGTGCATCGGCTCACCGGCGAACTCGCCGACTGGTACCAGCTCGACGCGGGGCATCTACGCATTGGCGATCGCGCCGACGTGGTGGTAGTCGATCCCGACCATCTCGACGCATCGCTCGACGCGTATGCAGAGGAGAAGGTGCAGCAGTATGCCGGGCTGTCACGGATGGTGAATCGCAACGACGCGACGGTGAGTGCGGTGCTGGTGGCCGGACGCGTTGTCGTCCGCGACGGGCAGCCCACCGAGATCGTCGGCAAGCAGCGCACCGGCCGCTTTCTGCGCGCGGGCGCCACGTCCAGCGCGCCGGCCTACAGCGGCGAGCCGACGGCGGCCGCAGTATGAACGTAGCGGACGCCATTCTCGCTCTCTGGCAAGCGCTTTCGCGCCGCGACTGGGATGCGGTGCAACGGCTCCTCGCCGACGACTGCATCTACGTCGATATGCCGGTCGGTCCGACCGCTGCCGCTCGGGGACCCGTCGA
Organism: Mycobacterium sp. NGS35; assembly: GCF_059812855.1. NCBI lineage: Bacteria > Bacillati > Actinomycetota > Actinomycetes > Mycobacteriales > Mycobacteriaceae > Mycobacterium > Mycobacterium sp. NGS35. The sequence continues at coordinate 24,999 of NZ_JCALDL010000003.1, read as the reverse complement.
CATTGTCAAGCGGCTGAAGATCGGTCTGGAGCCGCTGGCCCACTACGTCAACCACGACGGGCTGCTGCTCACCAACGGCACCGACGCGATGTACGAGCACTCGGAGACATGGACATGGCCGAGCGGTGAGACAGCAGTGCTGCCGTTCGTCACCGTGCACCGCGTGGTCGACGGGAAAATCGCGCTGTGGAAAGACTATTGGGACATGGGCACGCTGACCGCGCAGGCGCCGCCGGACTGGCTGGAGCAGCTGGCAGGCGCCGACACCTCGTGGCTGTTCGACGCGACCGGCTTGATCTGACGTCGGCCACCGGTGCATGCTCGTGCCCATGGCGACTGTGTTCACCAAAATCATCAACGGCGAACTGCCGGGACGTTTCGTGTACGAGGACGACGAGGTCGTCGCATTCCTGACGATCCAGCCGATGACGCAAGGCCACACGCTGGTGGTTCCGCGCGCGGAGATCGACCAATGGCAAGACGTCGACCCGCAGGCGTTCAACAAGGTGATGGGCGTGGCGCAGTTGATCGGAAAGGCGGTGTGCAAGGCGTTCGGCGCGGAGCGCGCCGGGCTGATCATCGCCGGGCTGGAGGTTCCTCACCTCCACGTCCATGTGTTCCCCGCCTACAACCTCACCGATTTCGGCTTCGCGAACGTCGACCGCAATCCATCGGAGGAATCACTGGACGAGGCGCAGGCGAAAATCAAAGAGGCGCTGGCTCAACTGACCTGAGCTGGCTCCTGCATATCCGGCGCGGCCACGTCGGCGATCCGGGGCAGATGCACCTGAAACCGGCAGCCCTGGCCGGGCGCGGTGACGACGCTGACGGTGCCGCCGTGCGCGTACACCAGCGAGTCGACGATCGACAAACCCAGACCTGTGCCGCCGCTGGCGCGGGCGCGCGACGAATCCGCGCGGTAGAAGCGCTCGAACACCCGCTGCGCGTCGTCCTCGCTCATGCCGGGACCCTCGTCGATGACCTCGAGCACCGCGTCGTCGCCGGCGGTCCCGACGCGCACTGTGATGGCTGCGGTGTCGGGCGTGTGCTGCAGTGCATTCGACACCAAGTTGCTCAGCACCTGGCGCAGACGGGCCTCGTCACCGATCACCTCCGGTGTGCCGGGGCCGTCGAACACTTCCATGGTGATGCGGCGGTTCGGTGCGATCGACTGAGCGTCGTGCACGGCGTCGGTGGCAAGCGCGAGAAGGTCGACGCGGTGCTGTTCGAGTGGACGTTGGGCGTCGAGGCGCGCCAGCAGAAGCAGGTCCTCGACAAGCAAACCCATTCTGCGCGACTCGCTTTCGATGCGCGACATCAGCATCTCGACGTCACGGGCAGCGCCTTGCCGGTACAGTTCGGCGAACCCGCGGATCGTCGTCAACGGGGTTCGCAGTTCGTGGCTGGCGTCAGTGATGAAGCGCCGCATCCGTTCCTCGGAGGTGCGCGCCTGGGCGGCCGACAGGTCGGAAGCGGCCACCGCGCGCTGGATCTGCGCGAGCATTCCGTTGAGCGCCAAGGAAAGTCGGCCGACCTCGGTATGCGGGTCGCGCTGCGGGATGCGGCGGTCGAGCTGTCCGGCGGCGATCGCGGCCGCCGTCTGTTCCACTTCGGCCAGCGGCCGTAGGCTGCGGTGCACCACGATGTAGCCCGCAATGCCGAGCACCAGCAGCACTGCGAGCCCGATGCCGACCTGCGACCAGGTCAGCGCGCGGACCGTCGACTGGACGTCGGACAGGTCCATGGCCACGGTGATCAGTTCACCGCGGCCGCCGTGCACGGTGACGGCCCGCCACTGAGTGTTGGAATCGTCGATCGAGCCGACGGTGACGGGCTGGTCGCCCACGTCGTTGTCGTCGGGCAGGGCCGGTTCAGCGTCGCGGTCGTTGATGGCCATCCAGGTCCGGCCATCGGGACCGATGCCGCGCACGTAGAAGTTCGACGGCGGCCGTGCCGGGTTGGGACCCTCGATGGGCGGCTGGGGTAACCGGCGGGGCGCCTGCGCCCAGCCGCGGGAGGCGTCCATCAAGGTTTGGTCGACGCGGTTGATCAGGCTGTGGCGCAGGATCGAGGTCACGGCGATGCCCGACGCCAGCAAACCAAAACCGACGAGTACCAGCATCGCGGCCACGAGGCTCACCCGAAGGGGCACACCTTGGGGGCGCTGGAAGGGCATGGCCCTTATTGTCCGCTCCTAGCGCGGTTCACGAAGCACGTATCCGACGCCGCGCAGGGTGTGCAGCAGGCGCTTCTCGCCGGTGTCGATCTTGCGGCGCAGATAGGACACATAGGACTCGACGACGTTGACGTCACCGCCGAAGTCGTAGCGCCAGACGTGGTCGAGGATCTTCGGCTTGCTCAGCACGGTGCCAGCGTTGATCATGAAATACCGCAAGAGGGTGAACTCGGTGGGCGACAGCGACACCGGTTCGCCGGCCTTCCACACTTCATGGGTCTCTTCGTCGAGTTCGATGTCGGCGAACGTCAGCCGCGCGCTGCGAGGTTGTTCGCTTCCCTTACCGGCGCGGCGCAGGATCACCCGCAGCCGTGCAACCACTTCTTCGAGGCTGAACGGTTTGGTGACGTAGTCGTCGCCGCCGAGGGTCAGACCAGTTATCTTGTCCTGCAACGTATCTCGAGCCGTCAGGAACAGCGCCGGGGCGTCGATGCCGTCAGCGCGCAGTCGGCGCAGCACACCGAACCCGTCCATGCCGGGCATCATCACGTCGAGGATCACCGCGTCGGGCCGCACCTCGCGGGCACGATCGAGAGCGGCCGGACCGTTCGATGCGGTATGGACCTCGAAACCCTGGAACTTCAGGCTGACGGAGAGCAACTCGACGATGTTGGTCTCGTCGTCGACCACCAACACTTTGGCTTCGGGTTGCGGGTCTGCTAGCGGTGCCGCACTCATGCCGGACAATGTCCACCCCCCGGTTGAGGGAAAGCTGCAGCATACCTGGGAGCTTGCTGTGAGTTCGAGATCGCGCGTGCGCGGAAACCGCGTGTGAAGTGCCTAGACTACGAACATGGACCTGAGCAAACGGATGGCGACGGTCTTCATCGCCCCGGCGAAAATCGGCTTGGCCGCCGCTGATGCGAGCTTGTCCGCCGCGAGCCTCGGAGTGGGTCTGGCGCGCAAGGCGCTGGGTGACGCGGGTGAGACGCAGGGCTCGATCGGCCTGCGCAACATCGACTCGACGATCGACAAAGCCAACCGCCTCGCCCGCATGCTCGACGACAACGCACCGCTGGGCCGCGCGTTGGCGCCGGGTGGCCCCGTCGAGCAGCTGATGCGGCCCGGTGGTCCGATCGACCGGCTCATGGCGGAAGGCGGCGTCCTGGAACGTGCGGTGGCGCCCGGCGGGTTGGTCGATCAGTTGCTTGCCGAAGAGGGACTGGTCGAGCGGTTGCTGTCCGAGGATGGCCTGCTCGAGAGATTGATGGCAAAGGGCGGTCTGGTGGACATGCTGACGGCCCGCAACGGTCCGCTGGAACAGATCGCCTTTGTCGCTGAGACGATGAACCGGTTGGCGCCGAACTTGGAGGCGTTGTCGCCGACGGTGGACATGCTCAGGGATGCGGTCGAATCGTTGAGCACGATGACGAGTCCGCTCACCAACATCGCCGACCGGTTCGCCCTGCGGGCACGGCCCCGGCGTCCTGCACGACCGATCGTGCCGTCGGAACGCATCATCGAAAACGACGACGAGCGCTGACAACTGGAGCCGCGTGAGAGACTCGAACTCTCGCCATTCGCCTTACAAGGGCGACGCTCTACCAACTGAGCTAACGCGGCAGGGGTCGACTCGCTGAGTCTTGCGCGATTCTACGACGCAGATGATCGACTGGTGCTGCGCGGCCATTGCTGGGGCCGAAGGCGAAGTGTCGGTGTCCGAGGTCACCGGTCACGGCACCGGGCAATCTTTGCGATGCATGCGGCGGGTACCTTGGCTGCAGGATCGGCGCCGCCGGCGATGCCGCCGCCGAGCATGCCGCGCAGCACCAGGAGAAACCCGCCATGACCGCTGAGACCACGCGTGAGCGCCCTGCGCCGCAGCCGCGCGGCGGTCAGGTGACTGCTCAGCGGCGCAACGTCATCTTCGTCGCGATCTTGCTCGGCATGCTGCTGGCCGCCCTCGACCAGACCATCGTGGCCACCGCACTGCCCACCGTGGTGGCCGACTTGGGCGGCGCCGGCCACCAGTCATGGGTGGTGACGAGCTATCTGCTCGCGTCGACGATCGTCACCGCCATCGTCGGCAAGCTCGGAGATCTCTTCGGCCGCAAGACCGTCTTCATCACCGGCGTGCTCTTCTTTCTCGTGGGGTCGGTGCTCTGCGGCGTCGCGGGGTCGATGGCCATGCTGGTGGTTTCACGCGCACTGCAGGGCGTCGGCGGCGGCGCGATCATGGTGACCGCCACCGCCGTGATCGGCGAGGTAATTCCGTTGCGTGAACGCGGCCGCTATCAAGGCGCACTGGGCGCCGTGTTCGGTGTCACCACCGTCATCGGGCCGCTGCTGGGTGGGTTCTTCACCGACCACCTGAGTTGGCGATGGGCGTTTTGGATCAACGTTCCGGTGGGCGCAGTGGTGATCGCCGTCGCCGTCGCCGCGATCCCGGCGCTGGGCCGAACGGCGCGACCGGTGATCGACTACGCGGGCATCGTGTTCGTCGGGCTGGCCGCGACCGGTTTGACCCTGGCCACCAGTTGGGGTGGCAGCACCTACGCGTGGTCCTCGCCCATGATCATCGGCCTGTTCGTCGGCTCTGCCCTGGCGCTCGCGGTTTTCGTGTTCGTCGAATTGCGAGCGGCCGAACCGATTCTGCCTATTCGGCTGTTCGCTGATCCGGTATTCACGGTGTGCTGCGTGCTCTCGTTCGTGGTCGGCTTCGCGATGTTGGGCGCCTTGACGTTCTTGCCGACCTACATGCAATTCGTCGACGGGGTGTCGGCGACTGTGTCGGGACTGCGGACGCTTCCGATGGTCGCCGGCCTCTTAGTCACCTCGATGACCAGTGGTGTCATCGTCGGGCGCACCGGCCGCTACAAGGTATTTCCCGTGGCCGGCACCGCGGTGATGGCCGTGGGTTTTCTGCTGCTGTCCCGAATGGATGCCGACACCTCGGCGCTCGAGCAGTCATTGAGCCTGCTGGTGCTGGGTGCCGGCATCGGCATGTGCATGCAGGTGCTGATCCTGATCGTGCAGAACACTGTCGACTTCGCCGACCTCGGCGTGGCCACCTCCGGGGTGACGTTCTTCCGGACCATCGGCAGCTCGTTCGGCGCGGCGATCTTCGGCTCGCTGTTCGCCAACTTCCTGTCCGATCGGATCGGCGGCGCGCTCAGCGTCAGCGGCGCGCCCCCGGTCGCGGCCCAATCACCCGAAGCACTACATCAGCTGCCCCACCGGACGGCCGCCCCGATCATCGGCGCCTACGCCGACGCGCTCGATCTCGTATTCCTCTGCGCTGCACCGGTTGCCGTCGTCGGATTTGTGTTGGCGCTCTTCCTCAAGCAGGTCCCGCTGCGCAACACCGCCGCCGGGCACAGCGCCGACATAGGCGAGGGCTTCGCGATGCCCACCAACGAAACCTCGCAGCAAGTACTCGAGAATGCGGTCGGTCGGCTCCTGCGCCAAGCCTCCGGCGTCCAGCTGCGTACGCTGGCCAGCCGCCCCGGAAGCCAACTCGATGTGGCTCAACTGTGGGCGCTGCTCCAGATCTACCGCTTCGCCCAAGCCGCCGGTGAAGCACGTCTCGGCGACATCGCCGAGCACTACCGGATACCTCGCGAGGTGGTGGAGCCGCCGTTCCATCAGCTCGTCGCCGGAGGTTACGCACAGCGCACCGGTGACCGCTTCTGGTTGACGCCAACGGGCGCTCACCAGATCGAGTATGTCCGCGAGAGCCTCGTCGGCTGGCTGACCGACCAGCTCGCCCGCTCGTCGGAGTTCGAGGGACGACCCGATCGCCAGCGCGTGCACACCGCTTTGCAGCGGATCTCCCAAAACGTCCTCGTTCAGCGCGACTGGTCCGACGACAGCACACGCCCGTTCCGCATGCGGATCTCACCGCCTTCTCCCAACGCACCCACCCGCCCGATGCAGAGCCAGGCGCCTCGAGTGCCCGGCAACGAGCCAACCCGGCCGGTACGAATTCGCCCGCCGCGCAAAGACATTGGCGGCCCGCCACCGCCCGCCCGGCCGCAACCGGGACACCGAGGCCGATGGCGCTGACCGCTACTCGCGGCCGGCCGAAACCCAGGTGAGGTCTTCGAAGCGGTCCCCGGCCACCTTCGACGCCACGCCATCCAGCGCGGCCAACTGCTCCGCACCAAGCGCCACCGCCAACGCACCCACGTTTTCGTCCACCCTCGCGGACCGTCGGGTTCCCGGAATGGGCACCGTTGTCACGCCGAACGTCTCGCCACGCTGAATCAGCCACGCCAACGCCACCTGTGCGGGGGTGGCTGCCAATTCCTCGGCGACCGACTTGATCACGTCGACCACCGCGAAGTTGGCATCGAGGGCGCCGTCGCGGAATCGCGGCATGTTGCGGCGAAAGTCACTGCCCGACGCCAAATCGTCGGCCGAACGGATGGTGCCAGTGAGGAAACCCCGGCCCAGCGGTGAGTACGGCACAAAACCGACGCCAAGTTCGGCGGCGGTCGGCACGACCCGGCGCTCCACGTCGCGGCTCCAGATCGACCACTCGCTCTGCACGGCGGCGATCGGGTGTACGGCGACGGCAGCTCGAAGCTCGTCGGCCGTCACCTCTGACAACCTCAGGTGCCGCACCTTACCGGCGGCTACCAGCTCGGCCATCGCGCCCACCGTCTCCTCGATCGGCACCTTCGGGTCGCGGCGATGCATGTAGTAGAGATCGACCACGTCGGTGCCCAGCCGGCGCAAACTCTCGTCGATGCATTGCCGGACGTAAGCGGCATCTCCGCGAACCGACGGGCGGCCCGCCGCCCGGTCCGCCGGGTTACCCTGGATGCCGAATTTCGTTGCGAGGGTTACCTCGTCGCGGCGGTCCTGTAAGACCTTGGCGATGAGCCGTTCGTTGTCACCCCCACCGTATACGTTCGCAGTGTCGATGAAGGTGACGCCGATGTCGAGGCAATGATGAAGTGTCGCAAGCGATTCGGTGTCGTCGACCGAGCCGTAGACCGGGGTCAACGCCATCGCACCGAAGCCGATCGCGCTCACCGTCAGTCCGTCGCCGAGTTTGACAGTCGGAACCGGAGTGGTCATCATCTGCTCCTCGTATTCACATGGCCCATTTCGGCATCGCAGCGCGTGCCCGGTCAAGGCGCTGACCGCCCCTACAACATGTCTGCGGCCGAGGCTATGCCCGCTGCGGTCAGCTTTCGTCTGCCGCCTCAGCCGGCGAAGTGTGTGAACCGAGGTCGCCGAAGATAGCGGGCCGCCGCGACGGCTGGTACCCATGCACGCCTTCGGCGTATGCAGACTCGGCGTGCTGGGTGAAATCGACGCCAGTCTTCTCGTCCTCGGCGCTCACCCGAAAACCCATCAGCTTGTCGATGGCCTTCGCCAGCCCGAACGACATCGCGAACGCGTACAACCCGACCACCGCCGCGGCAAGCGCCTGTCTGCCCAGCTGCGCGAATCCGCCGTGATAGAACAGCCCTTGCGGACCGCCCGTCATCACCTGGGTGGCCAGCAGACCGATCAACAGCACGCCCACGAGGCCACCCACGAAGTGCACGCCCACCACGTCGAGCGAATCGTCATAGCCGAATCGAAACTTCAACCCGATCGCGAACGAGCACACGATGCCCGCCGCCACGCCCACAACTGCTGCGCCGAGGGTGTTGACCGTTCCGCACGACGGAGTGATTGCGACCAAGCCAGCGACGACACCCGATGCCGCACCGAACGTCGTGGGCTTGCCGTCGCGAATCCGTTCCACCGCCAGCCAACCGAGCATGCCGAGACACCCGGCCACGAGGGTGTTGAGGAAGATCGCTGCCGCGGTTCCGTTGGCCGCTAACGCCGAACCAGCGTTGAACCCGAACCACCCGAACCACAGCAGGCCGACACCGAGCAACACGAACGGCAGGTTGTGCGGGCGCATCGCGTCCTTCTTGAACCCGATACGCGGACCCAGCACCAGCGCCAGCGCCAGCGCGGACGCGCCGGAGACGATCTCGACCACCAGACCGCCGGCGTAGTCGAGGACACCGAGCTTGAACAGCCAGCCGCCGGGCGCCCACACCCAGTGCGCCACCACGGCGTAGACCGCGACGGCCCAGAGGGGAACGAACACCATCCAGGCCGAGAACTTCGCGCGGTCGGCAATAGCGCCGCTCACCAGAGCGGCGGTGACGATCGCGAACGCAAGCTGGAAGGTGGCGAACAGCAGTTCCGGCACCGCGCCGTGGGCGGTGTCCGGTGCGATGCCCGCCATCGCGACGTGCGAAAGGTCGCCGAGCAGCCCGCCTGCGCCGTTGCCGGAAAAGGCCAGTGTGTAGCCGACGAGCAACCAGGCCACGGTCACCAGCGGGATCGCGATGAAGCTCATCATGATCATGTTGAGGACACCCGTTGTCCGCACCATTCCGCCGTAGAAGATCGCCAAGCCGGGCGTCATCAGCAACACCAGAGCGGTGCTGGCCAACAGCCAAGCGGTCGCCGCGGGATCGATCGAATGCACGCCGGCTCCTTTGACGAGCTTCTTCTGACGGTCCCGACGAGGATGTCGTCGGCGCGTTTCGTCCGCGCGGCAAGAGTGTTTCGGGGATGTTTCGTGTTGCGGTGGGGTTACCGGACGCTCACGAGAAGGCCGAATGGCCTCGAGCAGAATTGTCGGCGATCGTCAGGTCGACGCTGGTGGCTCAACGTCGGGGCCGCACCTGCGGATCGCCTCCACGACGAGCCCATCTACGCGCAACCCTCTCGAACAGCTCGCCGCTCAAGCAGAATGCTTCCCGCCTGTGCGATGAGCTAAACCCGCGAAGCGCACCCGAACCGCGCAATGACGTTGCCGGTGCGCATAAGCTGAAGCCGTCATTGGGCGTTTCTTGCGAGGAGCTGTGGCGATGAGCAAGCGAGTGCGACGGATGGCCGCGATCTTCGTGATGTCGGCAGCGCCGATGGCAGCGGCGATCGCCTCGCCGGCGGTCGGCTGGGCCGACTGCGGCGGCCGCACGTGGGATCCGGTCGCCAAGCTGTGTTATCCATTGCCACCGGCGCCGGACTGGTATCAAGCCGCGCCCTCGTGGGCGCAGCCGTGGGCGCCACCCTGGGCGCCGCCGCCACCACCACCTCCTCCGGTCCCCGTGCCGTTCGCCTTTCAGATGACGCCCGACGGCCCGCAGCCGCTGCCACAGCAGCTGAAGCCGATCTGGGATCCGCGGTTCAACGCCTGGAGTTGGGTCCCGATATAGGGGGTGTGTCGAACCGCCTCACGCGAACTGGGGTCGGCGCTTCTCCAGAAACGCGGTGATGCCCTCGTTCCCGTCAGCGGAGTCCGCGCACGCCGCGATGAGCCGGCCCTCCAATTCCATTTGCTCCTCGAGCCCGGCCCTGAACGACGTCAGCAGCAGCTTCTTCACGGCCGAGGCGGATCCTTTTGCGCCGCTTGCTATTTGGTCAGCCAGTGCGTCCACGCGTGCCGCGAGCTCAGTGGCCGCCACCACTTCGGTGACCAAGCCCCACTGCAACGCCTCCGCAGCAGACAGCTTGCGGTTGGTCAACATAAGCTCCTGGGTCTTGCGCATGCCGATCAGCCGCGGCAGAAAGAACGAAGAACTGCCGTCGGGACTGAGCCCTGCCGCGGTGTAGGCCATCGTGAACGATGCGGTGTCGGCTGCCAGGACCAGGTCAGCGGTGACCGCCAGGCTGAAACCCGCCCCCGCGGCCGCCCCGTTGACCGCGCTGATGACGACCGCATCCGTGCGGGCCAGCGTCGAGATCGCCCGGTGCAGGTCGTCGGCGATGGTCTTGACGTAGTGGCCGCGCGTGGTCGAGGACGAGGCCATCCCGCGAAGGTCTCCGCCGGCGCTGAAAAACCGGCCTGCGCCAGTGAGCACCACCACCTTGGTGCGGTCGTCGTCGCAACGCCGCGCCACGTCGGCGAGCTCACGGGTCATCGTGTCGTTCATCGCGTTCGCGGCGTCGGGCCGGTTCAACGTGATGCGGCAAATGGGACCTGAGCGTTCGAAAGCGATGGCCTCGTACTGGGTCATTCGGCAACCCTATCGACAGGCCTTGTCCATATGGGGGGCGTGCACCACGACACCAGGAGGGTCGCAATGACGTCGATCAGCCCAGATGCCATCCGCTCGTTCTTCTCCGTCGACCGGCCGGCGTACCGCGTGCAGGCGGTGGTGGACAGCTGGCGCCGCATCGACGACTTCTTCGCCGCACCCTTAAAGGGTTGAGCTCATGTGCACCTACCTGACAGACCGCAGCGGATCGACCGAACCGCCTCGGCGCGCGAAAGCTGCTCCGTCACAGTGGAATTCGTGGAGCGCCGCGTCGGGTCTAGGTGACGACGCCGCGCAGCCCTTCTTCGCCGAACACCGGTTCGAGCATCGCGGTGAAGTCCGGACCGCGGCGCAGCGACTGCCCGCCATCGACGTTGATGATCTGGCCGGTGATCCAGCTCGCCGCATCGCTGAGCAAGAACAGCGACAGCATGGCGACGTCTTCGACCTCGCCGACCCGGGGCAGCGGGGTGTTGATGCGGTAGTCCTGCAGGACACCAGGGGTTTGCATGATCGGCTCGACCAGATCGGTGCGGATCAGTCCGGGCCGGATTCCGTTGACGCGCACCCACGATGGTCCGAGTTCGTCGGCGGCCACCTTCATCAGGTGGTCGACCGCCGACTTGGTGGGTCCGTACGCGCCGAACCACCGGTGGGTGTTGCTCGCAGCGATCGACGAGATCGCGACGAACGAGCCGCCGCCACCGCGCACCATCTCGCGTGCCGAGTGCTTCAGCACGTACATCGTCCCGTTGACGTTCAGGTCGACGGTGCGCTGCCAGGCCTCCGAATCGATCTGGGTGATCGGGCCGATGGTCTGCGAACCACCGGCGCAGTGCACCACACCGTGCAGCCGCCCGCTCCACGCAGCCGCCGCCTCGACCGCTCGGCCCGTCTCGTCCTCGCTGGTGACATCGGTCGGCTCATAGCGGACCTCGCCTTCGCCGTCAGCACCCGCCTGGATTTCGGCCACCGCGTCGGCGAGCCGGTCCGCATTGCGGCCGACGATCATCACGCGAGCACCGGCGCTCACCAGTGCCGCGGCCACGCCTTTGCCGATTCCGCTGCCGCCGCCGGTGACAAGGTACGTCCGGTCGGACAAAGAGAATTGCTTTGCGAAGTCAGACATCATCGGGAGCGTACGTCACGGATGTCCCGGCCAACCACACCGGCGCCGACGCCCGACGCGATCGTGCAGCCCAGCCCGGAGCCGCCTAGCCGAGGGCCGCCTTCGCATAGAGTTGTCGTATGCCCGCAAAATCTGACCCAGCTGAAATCGGCGACGTGGAACCGTTGGCTGACAGCACCGCTCGCCAGGCGCGTCGGGTGGTCGCGGCGTACGCGACCGACGCCGACGAGTGCCGGATCTTCCTTTCGATGCTCGGCATTGGACCCGCGAAGAACGAGTCATAGATGAGTCCGTCGGCGGACGATGCCGGCACGACCAGCGGACGCGGAACGGGCTCAGAGTTCGTCGTGGTGGCCAACCGGCTGCCCGTCGACATGGAGCGCCTGCCCGACGGCACCACCGCTTGGAAACGCAGCCCCGGTGGGCTGGTCACCGCGCTGGAACCGCTGCTGCGCCGGCGAAGCGGCGCCTGGATCGGCTGGCCCGGCGTTCCCAGCACTGACGAGGAACCCATCTATCAAGACGGCGTGCACCTGTATCCGGTTTCTCTGAGCGAGAACGACGTCGCCGAATACTACGAAGGCTTCTCGAACGCGACACTGTGGCCGCTGTATCACGACGTGATCGTCAAACCGATGTACCACCGGGAGTGGTGGGACCGCTACGTCGACGTGAACCGGCGCTTCGCCGAGGCCACGTCGCGTGCCGCGGCGCGGAACGCCACGGTGTGGGTGCAGGACTACCAACTCCAACTGGTGCCCAAGATGCTGCGCGAACTGCGCCCGGACCTGACGATCGGGTTCTTCCTGCACATCCCGTTCCCGCCGGTCGAGTTGTTCATGCAAATGCCTTGGCGCACAGCGATTGTCGACGGGCTGCTGGGCGCCGATCTGGTCGGCTTTCATCTGCCCGGGGGCGCACAGAACTTCCTGATCCTGGCCCGGCGGCTGCTGGGCGCCAACACCTCCCGCGGATCCGTCGGTGTGCGTTCGAGATTCGGTGAAGTCGAATGCGGCTCCCGCACAGTGCGCGTGGGCGCATTCCCCATCTCGATCGACTCCGCTGAACTCGACCGCAAGGGCCGCGAACGCAGCATCCGCCAACGCGCCAAGCAGATCAGGGCAGAACTGGGCAACCCGCGCAAAGTGCTGCTCGGTGTCGACAGGCTGGATTACACCAAGGGCATCGACGTTCGCCTGAAAGCATTTTCGGAACTTCTCGCTGAGGACCGCGCCAAGCGCGACGACACCGTGTTCGTTCAGCTGGCCACGCCCAGCCGCGAACGCGTCGAAAGCTACAAGGTGCTGCGCGAAGACATCGAACGGCAAGTCGGCCACATCAACGGTGAATACGGCGAAGTCGGCCACCCGGTGGTGCACTACCTGCACCGCCCCGTGCCGCGGAACGAGCTCATCGCGTTCTATGTGGCCGCCGACGTCATGCTGGTGACGCCGCTGCGAGACGGCATGAACCTGGTGGCGAAGGAGTACGTGGCCTGCCGCAGCGACCTCGGCGGTGCGCTGGTGCTCAGCGAATTCACCGGCGCCGCAAACGAATTGCGCCAAGCCTACCTGGTCAACCCGCACGACTTGGAGGGAGTCAAGGATTCCATCGAGGCGGCGCTGAACCAGTCCCCGGAGGACGGCCGCCGACGGATGCGCGCGCTTCGCCGCCAGGTGCTGACCCATGACGTCGACCGCTGGGCGCGCTCATTTTTGGACGCCCTGGCCGGGCGGCTGGAGTCTTAGAGGACTTTGATCGAGTTGATCAGCCACTTACCGTCGACGCGCTGGTAATCCACCCGGATTCGGCTGCCGTTGTATAGCGGCTGCCGTGATTTGTCGGTCCAGGTCTGGTTCAGGTACACCATCACCGCGCCGGAATTGCGATGCGCCTCCATTACTCCCACACCGACGACGTTGACCTGGCTCACCATCTGACGGTCCCGCGCCTGGGGGATGATGTCCTTGTTGGCCTCGTCTCGGAACTGCCGCCGGAATTCGGGTGTGAACATCAGGTAGGCGTTGTCGAGGGCGCGCTCGACTGTCTGAAAGTCGTAGCCGAAAATCTTGGGTACCTGGACCTTCGCCAGCGGCGGAAGTTCCTCGCGCGCTTGCTGTTCGGCGCGCAGCTCCACCCGGTTCCAGTACAGCCAGCCTCCCGCACCGGCGAGCGCGACGAACGCAGCGGCGAGCATACTCACCAATCCGGTGACGAGCCAGCGCATCAACTGCCCCCGTCGGGATACTTCATGTCGGTGGTGGTCATCTTCCCCGTATCGAAGTCCTGGTGGACCACAACCCGCCAGCGCATCGGCTTCGACGGCATGTTGTTGCCGTCCCTGTCGCTTTGGGTGATCCTCATCGAAACCAGCACGGTGGCATCGTTGCTCACGGAGTCGAAGCTCTCCAGCGCTGCCCCGTTGACCACCGCCTCGGAGCTGTGGCCAGTGCCACGCAAGAAGGCTTTCAGGTTCGCGATGTGATCATTGCGTGCCCATTCGTCGCGCAGTCCACCGCTGATCTGGCCGTAGAACTGGTCGACGCTTTGTTCGACGCTGTCCGGTTTGAACGTGTACATATTCACCAGCGTCTGGGTGGCGGTGTCGACGAATCGCTGGTAGCGGGCCTGCACCAGTTCCGCCTGGTGTTGTTGCCGCAACATGAGACCCACCAGGCTGCCCAAAGCCAGGATGCCGACGATGACGACCGCGGACGCCACCGCCGCCACAAGCCGCCGATGCGCGGGCCGGCGCGGCGTACGTTTCGGCTTGCGCGGCTTGGGTGCTTCATCGACCTGCTTGTCAACCCGGACGGTGGTCGTCGCCGCCGGCGTACTGGCGGCAGGTCCGGCCGGCCGGACCGCACGACGGCGCACCGGCGTCGCGGTGGAGGTTTCGCGGGTCGTCACTAGGTCTGCCTCGGATCGAGCATGAGATCTACCCACTTCTCTTGGGGGCGCAGTCGGTCGGCGCCGGGCGCATATATCGCGGTGTTCCCATGCGCGTCGACGAACTTGCCGCTGTGCTGGTCGTAGGTGCTGTATGAAACACCGCTGGCCCCGGGCTGTGCCACCTGTCCCGGAGGAAGCACCTCGGGATTCGGCGGCGGCGGCGGCGCCGGTGCCGGCCCAGGCTGCGGCACCACCGGCGGATAGGGCCCCGGCGACAGCGGCGGTGGCTGCGGGTTGGCTGGCGGCGGCCAGGCATCCGGATACGGCGCAGGCGGCACCCATGCCGTCAGCGGAGGTGGCGGCCCGTTGTCGTTTGGCGGCGGTGGCACCGGCCACGGCTGATGTGGCGCCGGGCCAGGCCCGGGCTGCGCGCCGGGCGGCAGCGCACCCGGCGGCACGGGGTAGCCCGGATCCGGATCGGCTTCGGGCGGGATGTACGGATACTTATTAGGCGGCAAGACGTTTCGCGGATCGGTCACTGGTGTCCCGGTGGGCACCGGCGGGCCACGCCACGCATTGTTCCCGAGGGGAACGTACCCGCGAGGATCGCGGCACAGCTGGATCGTCGGGGCTCGCTTGCCGGGGAATTCCTGGCAGGGATAGTTCCGCGCTCCGCGCACCGCGCTCGGATCGTTTTGCGGCACTTTGCAGTACATGTCCTTCGGAAGGTCACGGACGGTCTGATCCGCCGGTGGCCGGATGAACTGCGGCGGCAGGAAGCCCACGGAGCACGGCGGCGGGTCGCCGAGGTCGATCTTGAAGTCCAGCTTGGCGCCTTCGTCGTACGGGACACCACCGCCGCTGGTCACCAGCCCCGCTATCAGCGCCGGGAAGATGACCAAGGCTTGCTCGATCGACTTGTTGTAGATGACGCCGACGCGACCGAGGTTGGCCAGGCTGGCGGCCAGCACAGGGAACGACGGCCGGATGCCGGCGAACGTGTTGCTGGCCTCGCCGGCCGCGCCCGGCGCGGTGGTGAGCACTGCACGAAACTGCGGATCGGCTTGGCGCAGTTCAGTGGTGAATCGGGCCAGCCCGTCAGACAGCGACCGGATGTCGTCGCCGCTGC
Source organism: Mycobacterium sp. NGS35 (assembly GCF_059812855.1). Taxonomy (NCBI): domain Bacteria; kingdom Bacillati; phylum Actinomycetota; class Actinomycetes; order Mycobacteriales; family Mycobacteriaceae; genus Mycobacterium; species Mycobacterium sp. NGS35. Next base: position 9,610 of record NZ_JCALDL010000003.1, on the reverse strand, counting down.
GGATTTGCGCCTGCAGGAATGGTCCGACCTGGTCGATGAGCTGCTCGGTATCCGGCCAATTCGCGTTGGCCTCGTCGACCAGCAGGCGCGCCGACTGGATGAGCCGGGCCAGCTCGGGGCCGGTGCCGTTGAACGCCTTGAACGTTTCGCGTAACAGGTCTTGCAGCCGGGTGTTGCTGATGCTGCTCACCAACCGGTCTGCTTCCTTCAGCAGTCCTTCGACGTCCTGGCCGATGAAGGTGCGGTCCTGCTCGATGCGCGATCCGTCGTGCAGGCCGCTCTTGGACGGGTTCTTCGGCGGCACCAAATCCACGTACTGTTCACCGACCGCCGACACACTCTTGACGGTGGCGGTGACGTTGTCCGGGATCTTGTATTTGGTGTTGAGCCGCATGTGGGCCTCGACGCTGTCATCGGTCAGCGACACCGCTTCCACGCGTCCGACCGTGACACCGCGGTAGGTCACGTTGGCATTCTTGTAAAGCCCGCCACCGGATTTGAAGTCCGCCGTGATGTTGTAGGCACCAATGCCCAACCGGGCCGGCACGTGGAGGTAGAACACGGCGATCGCGCCGACGCAGATGACGGTGACGATCGCGAAGATCGTCAACTGGATACGCGCCAATCGATCAAGTATCAACTCGGTGGCACCTCTTGCCCGGAGGCGGTACCGGGCGGAATCTTGAACGGATCAGCCGCTTGGCCGTTGAGGTTCGCAAACGACCCGATCAGCCAGTCCGGCGGATTGACCACCTCGTTGATGTGCTGCATGTTCGGGTCGAAGAACGACGTCGTGAAGATGGACTCGCCGAGCCGGCGGATGGTGAGGTCGAAGGTGACGAACACGTTGAGGTAGTCGCCACGGACGGCTCGGCGCAGATAGCGGGTGGTGAACGGGAAGGTTGGCAAGAGGTCCAAATCCGAGATGACGTCGGCCCTGTTGTCGTTGATCGGTTTGATCACCGCGTACAGGTCCTTAAAGTCCGCCGCGATGTCGTCCTTTGTCTCGGACAGTACGTGTGCCGCCACCGTCGCGAAGCTCTGCAATGCCGCGAACGTGTCGACGATGTTCTTGCGGTTGTCGTTGAGCACCTTCAATGCGGCAGGCAGGGTGTCGAGCGCTCGGCTGAGGCTGTCCTTGTGGGCGGCCAACGTGCTTGCCAGTCTGTTGAGCCCATCCGCGGTCGCGATGATGTCGTTAGTTTGCGCATTCAGCGCAGCGGTGAACTCGGCGAGCCGCGGGATCAGATCAATGAACTGCCCCTGGCGACCGGCGACGGCCGCGTATGCCTCGTCGGCGATGTCGCCGAGCGCGCCGAGATTGCCTTTGTTCACCACGACCCCGAGCGCCGACAGCACTTCTTCGGTCGTCGGGTAGCGGCTGCCGTTGGCCAACGTGATCTTCGATCCGTCCTTGAGCTGACCAACCGGTCGTTGCCCGATCGGCGCAGCCAGCTCGACGTGCTGGGAACCCAGCAGAGACGTCTGCGCCACCCGCGCCACCGCGTTGGCCGGCAGCTTGATGTTCTGGTCCAGCGAAAGCTTGACTGCCGCATAGAAACTGCCGTCCGGCCTCTGTACGGCCGTCACGCCGGACACGCTGCCCACCGTCACGTCGTTGACCATCACCGGCGAGTTCTGCGGCATCGTCGCCACGTCGGGAACTTCGACGGTGATGCTGTAGGCCCCGGGACCGTGGCCGGCCGTACCCGGCATGCTCAGCGAATTCAGGCCGCCGAACTGGCATCCGCCCAGCAGCACCATCCCCGAACCGAGGGCGACAGTGCGCACGCCACCGCGGCGCAGCTTGCGGGACAGCCCTGGCAGCACCGTGCGGGACATGCTGAGCGGCAGAACTTTTCGCGTCATCCGCCGGCCCCCGGCTGTGGGGGCGCCACTGGCTGCATCGGCGCGACACCTTCGGCCGGATAGGGCGCACCGGAATCCGGCGATGACGGGCCGGGCAGCGGAGGTGACGTTTGGGGCCCCGGCGGCGGCCCTCCGGGTTGCAGAAACTGCGGCTGTGCCGGCGGCGGCGGCCCCGGCGCAACATTCGGCGGCAACATCAGCGTGCCCGGACCGGTGTCGCCGATGCGCGGCGGAGTCCGGCCCTCGGCCGGAACCCACTGCAAATACGGCAGATACGTCTTGGCCTTGGCTTCGGTCGCCGGGGTGTCGTAGAGGATCTGACCCTTGTACGCAGTCATCGTGTTGATTGGATGGAACAGCAGCGGCGGGTAGTTCATTGCAAGCCGGCGCAGCACGGGCGCCATTCTCTCGCGGCAGATCTCGGTCCGCTTGATGTTGTCCACGTAGAAGTTGCCCTCGAACACACCACCACAGATGAACTGCACCGGGTTGGCGAAGTTCGGCAGTGATAGCAACCCTGTTGCGGCGCCCTGCGCGGGATCGTAGATGTTGTAGAAGTTGGCCAAACCGTTCGGCGCGACGTGCAGAATCTGCTCGATGTCCTCGGACTGGTCCGAGAACAGCTTGGTGAGCTGAGACAGCTTGTCGATCTGGCTGATCAGCACAGAGTTGTGCTCGCTCAGGAATCCGCGCACATCCTCCAGTGCCTGGTTCAAAGTGCCGAGCGTGTTGTCGAGGCTGGTCGAACTGTCAGCGAGCACCTGCGACACCGACGCCAGATGCCCACTGAATTGCATGATCTGCTGGTTGCTCTGCGACAGCGCATTGATCAAAATCTTTAGGTTCTTGACGGTGCCGAAGAGATCCGTGCGGGAATCGCCGAGCCGGCCGGCGGTCTGTGACAGCTCACGCAGCGCCTGACGGAACGATTCGCCGTTGCCGTCGAACGTGTCGGCGGCCTGGTTGAGGAACTCACTGAGGGGGCCCCGCATCGACCCCGCTTGTGGCCCAAGGGAAGCGCTGAGCTTGGTCAGCTCCGACTTCACCTCGTCCCATTCCACCGGCACCGCAGTGCGATCCAGCCCGATCGTCGCGCCATCGGCCATCATCGGCCCGCTCTTGTAGGCAGGAGCGAGCTGAATGAAGCGAGCAGACACGATGTTAGGCGCCATGACCACGGCGTGGGCGTCCACCGGAACCTTCACGCCATCCTTCACCGACATCGTAACTTTGACCGACTGCGGTTGCGGCTCAATGGACTCCACACTGCCGACCGGCACGCCGACGATGCGGACGTCGTCACCGGGGTAGAGTCCGACGGCCGACGTGAAGTAGCCGATGACCTTGTGGCCCTTCCGGCCGGGCCACACAAAATAGATGCCCGCGACCAGTACGACCACCAACACGGCGACCAGGACGTAGCGGACCCACCTCGGCCGACGGGATGCAATCTGTGCCGTCATGGCGACTTCGGCCTAATGATCAGTCGCTCCGAGATGAAGCCGCGCAAGTAGTCCGCGAGGCTGTCGGGCAGCTTGCCGGGCTGGAAGTAGGAGTCCAGCAAGACTTCTGTGAGCTGAGGCGGTGGCAGGCCGTACAGGTTGACGTGGAAGCCCGGCCCCGACGCCACCACCTCGCCCAGTGTGGTGGCGTACGGCGGAAGTCGCCGCAGCGCCTCACTGATGTGGTCACGCCGCTGCAGCAGGTTGTCGAGCACCGCGTTGAGCTTGCGCAACGCCGGACCGAACTCGCGGCGATTGTCGGCGACGAATCCCGAAATCTGCTCAGACACCGGCTGAATGCTGGAGATCAATGTGCTGATGGCGGCGCGGCGTTCATCGAGCGCGGCGAACAGCTGGTTGCCGTCGACCACCAGCTGGTTCACCTGACCCGCCCGGTCGGCCAGCACCTTGGTGACAGAGCGCGCACGCTCGAGCATCTGCGCGAGCGCCTCGTCGTTGGCGTTGATGCTGCGCGACAGCGCCGCAACGCCGTCGAGCGCTTGGCGCAGCTGCGGCGTCGCGTCGCGCAGCGATTCCGTCAGTAACCCGAGGGCGTGGGTGAACCTTTGCTTGTCCAGATCGTTGGCCGTTTGTCCGAGATCCTGAAGCGCGTTGTTCAGGGTGTACGGCGTGGTAGTGCGGTTCAGCGGGATCGTGGTGGACGACCCCCGGCCGGCAGGCGTTATCGCCAGCGACTTCTCGCCGAGGATGGTGTCGGTCTTGATCGACACCAACGACTGGTCGCCCACTTTGATCTTACGATCGACGGTGAAAGTCACCTTCGCGACATCCTCGGCCAGCGCAATGCTTTTCACCTGCCCCACCGCAAGTCCCGAGATGTTGACACTGTTGCCGGGCGAGATCCCGCCGGCGTCGGTGAAATACGCCTCGTACGTCTTGCCTTGCGGCCAGAACGGCAGCTTGTTGTAGCCGAAGGAGACCAGCACGACGCTGACCACCAGCACGATGCCGATGACTCCGGTGCGAAGTGGATTGCGGCCCTCACCCATTATCCGAGCACCTGCCCTTCGACGGGTCTGGGGCAGCACCCACAGGTATCAGCATGTCGCTGTCCGAAGGCGTCGCGCCGGGCGTTCCCGGCGGCCCTATCGACGGCCCGTTGATCTTGATACGTGTCGAACAATAGAAGATGTTGAAGAACGCGCCGTAGGCGCCAAGGCCGCTCAGCCGCAGGTAGTTCTCGGCGAGCGGATCGACCACTCGGTTGATCTCGTCCTTGCGGTTGTCCATTTCCGTCGCGAGCGGCCGCAGATTCTCCAGCACACCCTGGATCGGGCGGCGCGAATTCCGAAGTGTGTCAGTCAGATCTGACGCAGCCGAGGCCAGCGGGTTAAGCGCACCGGCGATCGGATCACGGCCTTCGGCCAGTCCGGTCACCAATTTCTGCAACTGGTCGATGCTTTCGTTGAATTGGGCGCTTTTCTGGTCAACTGTGGTGAGCACGGTGTTGAGATTGTGGATCACATCAGAAACGACCTGGTAGCGGTCCGCCAGGGTCCGGCTGAACGAACCGGTGCTGGACAGCAGGTCTGCCAGCGCGCCGCCCTGGCCCTGCAGCAGCTCGATGATCGCATTGCTGATCTGATTGACCTTGTCGCCGCTGAGCCCTTTCAGCACCGGGCGCAACCCGCCGAGCAGTGCGTCGAGATCGAGCGCCGGCTCGGTGTGCTGAATTGTGCCGCCCGGCGGCACTTTTCGCAACTCTCCCGGACCGGAGGTGATTTCGAGGTATCGGTCACCGACGAGGTTTTGGTAGCGGATCACGGCCTTGGTGGACGTGTACATCTGATAACGCTTGTCGACGGCGAAGGTGACCTCGACCTTGTTGTCCGGATTGAGCTTGAGGTCCTTGACGCTGCCGACCGGAATGCCGGCGATGCGAACGTCATTGCCGCCCTTGAGCCTAGACGCGTTCTCGAAGACGGCGTGGTAGGTGTTGGTCGACGAAAACCGGAATTGCCCGAATACCACCACCAGGCCAGCGGTCACCAGCAGCATCACGACAGCGAAGATGCTGACCTTCAGGAGAACTTCGCGTTGCCCCGACACTAGAAATCGTCCCGCTCTGCGAATGCGCCGTTGAACAAGAACTGCAGCGTCGAAGGTGCGTCCACCTGCACCTCGGTGAACGGCTCATAGGGGACGTAGGCGTTGTCGGTGACCAAAAAAGGTGCCTTGAACCAGGACCCACCGAACTGCTTGGTGGGTATCTTCGGCAGGCCTCGGCAGTTCGGACCGCCCGTCGCGTTCACGATGGGCAGGCTCTCGGGGTAGGTGTACGCCGGTACGCCGAGGAGGAAGTTCGACGACGTGAACAGCCCGGGGCGGGTGCCACCGATGGCCGGGTTGAACTGGTCGATCGCCTGCTTGATGCCCTGGACGATGCAGCCGAACTCCGGCGAGTAGTCCGAGAGTACCTTGAGCGGCACGCGGAACCGCTGCAGCGCAGCGATCAGGTCCTCCTGCGCAGGCTCGAGCGTGGCAGTTCCGTTGTCCGCCAATCCCGTTGCCGCGAGCAACGTTGCGTTGAGGTTGTCCCGCTCTTCGACGATGGTGTTGCTGATGGTGGGCACGTTGTCGATCACCGTGGCGAGGTCGGGTGCGGCGTCGCCGTAGATGTTGCCCACCGCAGCGGCCTGCTGGAAGTCCGACTGCAGCGTCGGCATCTTCGGATTGATCTTGGCCAGGAACTGGTTCAGGCCCGACAGCGTGGCGCCGGCGTCATCACCCCGGCCACGTAACCCCTCCGCGACCGCCGACAAAGTCGCATTCAAGTCGATCGGGTTGATCTTGTGCAGCAGCTCGACCAACGTCTGGAACAACGTGTTGACCTCGAGCTGCACCGAGGAGACGTGCACGGTGGCGCCGGGCTGCAGCGATTTGCCCGAAGGCTTCGGCGGCGGAATGAATTCCACCGACTTGGCGCCGAAGATCGTGTTGCTGGCAATGCGCACGTCGGCATTCCACGGGATGTAGCGCATCTGACCGCTGTCGATTGCGGCCGTCAATTTGGCCTGGTCGCCCGAGTACGCGATGTCTTTGACCTTGCCGATCTGGATTCCGCGGTACTTGACCTTTGCGTCCTTCTCCATCACCAGGCCGGCGCGCGGCGACGTGATGGTCACGGTATCGGTGGAGGTGAAAGCGGCTGTGGTAGCGAGGTAGGTCAGCACGGCGAAAGCCACGATCACGGTCGCCAACACTGCGGCCGCGATCCTGACGGAGCGCGTACGTGACCCGGAATTCGCCATCTTCCCCCTCTATCCGGAAAGGTTGAAATTACCGGACGGGCCGTACACGGCGAGAGAAATGCACAAAGTAATCACTACAACCACAATGAGCGACGTACGCACCGCCTGCCCCACCGCGATGCCGACTCCCACCGGCCCCCCGGACGCGTTGTAGCCGTAGTAGGTGTGCACCAGCATCACCGCGATCGACATGGCGATCGCCTGCGAGAACGACCACAGCAAATCCGTGGGAATCAGAAACGTGTTGAAGTAGTGGTCGTACAAGCCGCCTGACTGCCCATTGATATAGACAGTGGTGAAGCGAGCCGCGAAGAACGCCGCCAGCACCGACAGCGAGTAGAGCGGAACGATCGCGATCAACCCTGCGACGATCCGGGTGGACACCAGGTACGACACGGAGTGAATCGCCATGGCCTCGAACGCGTCGATCTCTTCCGAGACCCGCTGGGCACCTAATTGCGCCGTGGTGCCCGCGCCGATGGTGGCGGCCAGCGCAATCCCCGCGATCACCGGCGCGACGATGCGGACATTGAGGAACGCCGACAAGAACCCCGTGAGCGCTTCGATGCCGATGTTGCCGAGCGACGAGAAGCCCTGCACCGCGATGACCCCGCCAGAGGCCAAGGTCAAAAACGTCGCCACGCCCACGGTGCCTCCGATCACCAGCAAAGCACCGCTGCCCAGCGTCATCTCGGCGATCAGCCGGACCGTTTCCTTGCGGTAGCGCGTGACAGCGTTGGGAATCCACCGAAGCGACTCTGCGTAGAACAGCGCCTGCTCGCCAAAGGTGTCCACGGCATTGGGGACGCCGGTCAATACGCGCCGCAGCCGCAGGGTTACGTCGTAGCTCATGGTTACCGGGCCAGCACTCGGACGCCGATCGCGGTCATCAGGACGTTGATCACGAACAGACAGATGAACGCGTAGACCACGGTTTCGTTGACCGCATTACCCACGCCCTTCGGGCCGCCCTTCACGGTCAGCCCCCGGTAACAGCCCACCAGGCCCGCGCAGACGCCGAACAGTAGCGCCTTGACCTCGGCGAGCACCAGCTCGCCTAGGCCGGTCAAGACTGTGAGTCCGTCGATGAAGGCGCCGGGATTGACGCCTTGCAGCAGCACCGAGAACACGTAGCCGCCGGACAGGCCGATTGCGCACACCAGCCCGTTGAGCAGCAGCGCGACCAACGTCGACGCCAGCACGCGTGGCACCACTAGCCGCTGGATCGGGTCGATGCCGAGTACGCGCATCGCGTCGATCTCTTCGCGGATGGTGCGGGCGCCCAGGTCTGCGCAGATCGCGGTGGCGCCGGCCCCGGCGACCACCAGTACGGTGACCACAGGCCCCAGCTGGGTGATCGTTCCGAACGCAGTGCCGGCCCCGGACAGGTCAGCGGCACCGATCTCACGCAGCAGGATGTTGAGTGTAAAGGCGACCAGCACCGTGAATGGGATCGCCACCAGCAGCGTCGGCACCAGTGACACGCGGGCAATCATCCACATCTGCTCGAGGAACTCGCGGAACTGAAACGGCCGGCGGAAAGCCGCCCGCAGCGTGGCGCCAGACATTTCGAAGAAGCCGCCCACGGCCCGAGCCGGAACCGCGAGCTGATCCTTCACTCGGCCCCCTTTCCCGGGCGTGCGGGCAAGATCACTGCTCACGGGCGAAGCCGGTGAATTGGCTGGCGCGGCGCTTTTCCCACCCCCCGACAGGACGCGAGGCTGTGTGAGCCGGATCATACTAACTAGAACAAGTTCGGGGAGTCAAAGATGGGAGAAAGTAACCGTAGCTCCATACTCTTCCTGTTCGAAGCTTGCTGTGAGCTAGATCTCTAGAACGTGTTCTAGGTGTCAAGGTGCCGTCGGTTGACGGTGGCGTCATTATCGGCCTCCCATCAGCTGGGTCGCCGCGAACGTCAGCTCAGGATCCCGGTCAGCAAAGTATTTCTGCAAGGTGGCGCTGAGTTCGTCCGCTGCCCAGGCTGGGCCATCGGCGGTGAACCGCTGCTCGGCGGTGGGCGCAGCGACCAGCGTGATCGACGGCCCGTAGACAATGAACAGTTGCCCGTTGACCGCTTCGGCAGCCGGTGAGGCCAAGAAACGCACCAGCGTGACCACATGGTCAGGCGACAGCGGGTCGATGTCGGCGTCCGCGGGTGCCTCGCCGAACACGTCGGCAGTCATGGCGGTGCGGGCCCGCGGGCAGATCGCGTTGGCACACACACCGTAGCGGCGCAGCGCCCTGGCCGCGGACAGCGTCAGCGCGGTGATGCCGGCCTTGGCGGCTCCGTAATTGGCCTGTCCGGCCGGGCCGGACAGGCCGGCTTCCGACGAGGTGTTGATGAGCCGGCCCCAGGTCTGCCCGCCCGCCTCTTTGGCGCGCGCCCGCCAATACGCGGCGGCGTTGCGGGTCAGCAGGAAATGCCCACGCAGATGAATCCTGATGACGAGGTCCCAGTCCTCGTCGGTCATGTTGAACAGCATCCGGTCGCGAGTGATCCCGGCATTGTTGACGACGATGTCGAGGCCGCCTTCACGCTCAGCGGCGGACACCATCTCGTCGGCGGTCGACCGTTCGGCGACATCGCCGGCCACCGCGACACCCTTGCTGCCCGCAGCCTTGATTTCGTCGAACACATCAGATGCGTCCAGCGCCGCGGCCAGGTCGTTGACGATCACGGTTGCGCCTGCGTGGGCCAGCCCGATCGCTTCGGCCCGACCCAGGCCGGCCGCGGCACCGGTGATCACCGCGACGCGACCGGACAGATCGGTCAACTGATCGGCCTGACGGCCAGCCTCATGCCCCTCAGATGCGCTCAAGTTATGAATACCTCTAGTCCTTCCGCAACAACGCGGCGCGGGGGCATTCGGCGATCGCCTGCTCGGCCAGGTTCTCCTCGTCGGCCGGCACCGGATCCTTCTTCACCACCGCGTAGTCCTCGTCGTCGAGATCGAATAGGTCTGGCGC
>NZ_JCALDL010000029.1:0-718 GCF_059812855.1 Mycobacterium sp. NGS35 | reverse complement strand
AGGGTGCGGACGGCGACGTGGGCGCCGAGGGTTTTGTTGATTGCGGCGATCAAGCGCATGGCCGACAGTGAGTTTCCGCCGAGGTCGAAGAACGAGTCATCCACCCCGACGCGTTCGACACCGAGCACTTGGGCGTAGAGCTCGACCAGGATTTCCTCGGTGGGCGTGCTCGGGGCGCGGTAGGCGCTGGCGCCATCGTGGTATTCCGGGGCGGGCAACGCCCGCTTGTCGAGTTTGCCGTTGAGGGTCAGCGGCAGCTTCTCCAAGACGACGACCGCCGCGGGCACCATGTAGGCCGGCAGCCGCTCGCCCAACTGGGCGCGCACCGCGGCGGGATCTGCGGTGCCGGTGATGTAGCCGACCAGCCGCTTGTCGCCCGGGTGGTCTTCGCGCGCGACGACGACGGCTTGCTCCACTCCGTCGGCCTCGGCCAGGGCGGCCTGCACGTCGCCGAGCTCGATGCGATAGCCGCGAATCTTGACCTGCTCGTCGACGCGGCCCAAATACTGCAGCTGCCCATCAGCACCCCAGCGCACCAGATCCCCGGTCCGATACATCCGTTGGCCGGGCGCCCCGAACGGGCACGCCACAAACCGTCCCGCGGTCAACCCGGCACGGCGCACATAACCCACACCCACACCGTGCCCGGCCACATACAACTCACCCACCACACCCGTCGGCACCGGATGCAACCACTGATCCAGCACGAACAACGCCG
>NZ_JCALDL010000028.1:0-901 GCF_059812855.1 Mycobacterium sp. NGS35 | reverse complement strand
AAAGCGGCGCACTCATCGCCGCATACACCGTGGCCTCCGTCGGGCCGTAAGCGTTGATCATCACCCGCCCGTCGGCCGCCCAGCGATCCACCAACTCGACGGGGCACGCCTCCCCGGCCACCACCAACGCCGTGGACTCCAAGCCCTCCGCCGAGAGCACCCCGACGGCCGAGGGAGTCTCACTGAGCACATCGACGCGTTCGCGAATCAGCAAGGCGCGGAACTCTTCCGGCGAGGCGGCCACCTCCTCGGGCACCACCACAAGCCGCCCGCCACCGAGCAACGCACCGAAGATGTCCCACACCGACACGTCGAAGGCCAACGAATGCCACTGCGTCCACACCCCATCACGCGGCAACCGCGAAGCCACCGACTCCACAAACCGCGTGGCGTTGTGATGAGTGATCGCCACACCCTTGGGCACTCCGGTGGTGCCGGAGGTGTAGATGATGTAGGCGATGTCATCGGCGACCGGACCCGCCAGTGCCGTGCCCGGATAGCTCTCGATGCGCGGATCGTCCACATCGACGACCACCACATCGCCATCAACCCGTTGCGCCAAATCAGCGGTGGTGATGACAGCGACCGGGCCGGCATCGGCGACTATCACCGCGATGCGCGCCTGGGGCACCGCCGAGTCGATCGGCAGATACGCCGCCCCGGTCTTGAGCACCGCCATAATCGACACCACCGCCTGCGCCGAGCGCGGCAACAACAGCGCCACAGATTTTCCGGGCCGCGCACCCAATTCAACGAGCGTGTGCGCCAAGCGATTCGACGCCTCATCCAACTCGCGATACGTCAGCGACCGGTCGCCACACGTGACCGCGGTCGCGTCGCCGACGCGGGCGACCTGAGCCGCGAACAACTCGGTGATCGTCGCCGCGGCCGGCGCCGGCCG
>NZ_JCALDL010000027.1:0-1085 GCF_059812855.1 Mycobacterium sp. NGS35 | reverse complement strand
ACCCAGCGAGCGGCGCACCGATCGGCACCACACCAGACCCCGGCGAAAGCGGCGCACTCATCGTCACCCACACCGTGGTCTCCGTCGGGCCGTAAGCGTTGATCATCACCCGCCCAGGCGCCCACCGATCCACCAACTCGACGGGGCACGCCTCACCACCGACCAACAACCCTTGCACCGACTCCAAGCCCTCGAGTGCAAGAACTCCCAACGCGGACGGCGTCTGACTCAAGACGCTGACGTGTTCGCCAATCAGCAAGGCGCGGAACTCTTCCGGCGAGCCGGCCACCTCCTCGGGCACCACCACAAGCCGCGACCCACTAAGCAACGCACCAAAAATTTCCCACACCGAGAAGTCGAACGCATATGAATGCCACTGCGTCCACACCTGTCCCGGCGCCACCAAACGCCGATCCGCGGACTGCAACAACTGCGTGACGTTACGGTGCGCAACGGCCACGCCTTTCGGCGCACCCGTGGTGCCGGAGGTGTAAATCCGATAAGCGATGTCATCGAACGTTGGCACGGACAACAGGGTGTTCGGTTGACTTGCAATGCTTCCGTCGTCGATATCAACCACCGCCGCATCGCACCCGCTCAGCCGCGACCGCAGACCGGCTGTCGTGACTGCAGCGACTGGCGCGGCGTCAGTAAGCATGAATTCGATGCGTGCATCCGGATGGGCGGGGTCGATCGGCAGATACGCCGCGCCGGTCTTGAGCACCGCCATAATCGACACGATCGCCTCAGCTGACCGCGGCAACAGCAGTGCCACGCACTCGCCCGGGGCCGCGCCGTACCCAATGAGCATGTGCGCCAACCGATTCGACGCCTCATCCAACTCGCGATACGTCAACGACCGGCCGCCACACGTGACCGCGGTCGCCTCCGGAACACGGGCGACCTGAGCGGCGAACAACTCGGTGATCGTCGCCGCAGCCGGCGCCGGCCGCGTCAGCACCCCCCGGTTACCCAGCTCATCCAGCCGGGCATATTCCTGCTCATCGAGCACATCGATCGTCGACAACCGCCGCGCCGGATCAGCGGTGATCGCCGCCAACACCCGCCGCAACCGCTCCACCAGT
>NZ_JCALDL010000026.1:0-1180 GCF_059812855.1 Mycobacterium sp. NGS35 | reverse complement strand
GGGGGTATGGCGCTGACGCAGGCGGCCCAGGAAGTGGGCGTGTTCCGTACGGCTGCGTGGGTGTGGTGGCGTGATGCTGGGGCCATGACGCTTGTAGTCGGGGGCCGAGGCCGCCGCGGGCTGCTTAATCCGGGGAATTTCGCGTTGCCGGGCGGACACGGAAATCGGCTCAATGATTCCGAGCGGGTGGAGATCATGCGGTTGCGCGACGCGGGTCTGCACCACGCGGAGATCGCGCGCCGGATCGGCAGGCATCGGTCGACGGTGTGCCGTGAGATCGCTCGTAACAGCAACCCGGACGGGGATTATCACGCGTTGATGGCCCATGCTCGGGCGGCCGAACGGGCGTGCCGGCCCAAGGCGTTCAAGCTCAAGGACAATCCGTTGTGCGCCGATATTGAGGCTTGGATGGATCAGGGGTGGAGCCCCAGGTTGATCGCTGAGGTGTTGGCCCGCGATTATCCCGATGACAGGCTGAAAAGGGTGAGCCACGAGACCATCTACAACTGTCTGTTTGTGCAGGCTCGCGGCAGTTTGCGCGCGGATCTGTCGCAACGGCTATCGACCAAGCGAACCAAGCGAAAACCGCGGGGGCGCACCGATAACCGGCGTGGGGCCTATAGCAGCGGCGAGGAGTTCAAGATCAGCGACCGCCCGGCCGAGGCCGCCGACCGTGCGGTGCCCGGGCACTGGGAAGGCGATCTGATCCTTGGCCCTGGCGGAGCTAGCGCCATCGGGACCTTGGTGGAGCGCAGCACCCGCTTCACCTTGTTGTTGCACCTGCCCGGCGATCACACCGCCGAGACCGTGGCCACCGCAATGATCGAGGCGATGCGTGAGTTGCCCGAGGATCTGCGCCGGTCGATCACCTGGGACCGCGGCAGTGAGATGGCCAACTGGCGCGACATCCACATGCAGCTCAAGACCCCGGTGTATTTCTGCAATCCGCACTCGCCCTGGCAACGGGGCACCAACGAGAACACCAACCGGCTGCTGCGGTTCTGGTTCGAAAAAGGCACCGACCTCAGCGGCTACACCAAAACCGATCTCAAACGCGTACAAGACCTCCTCAACCGTCGACCCAGACCAACCCTTGATCTAAATACGCCCGCCCAGCGGTTGGCCGCACTACTCGAGAAAGCCGCCGCCTAGATGTTGCACTCACCAATTGACAATGACG
>NZ_JCALDL010000025.1:0-1282 GCF_059812855.1 Mycobacterium sp. NGS35 | reverse complement strand
CAAACGGTTGGTGGGTTACGTCGTCGGCGAGCTCGACCCGGCGGAGGCGCGGGCGGCGTTGAGTCACCGGTTGCCGGCTTACATGGTGCCGACTGCGGTGGTGCCGATCGACGCGCTGCCGCTGACCGTCAACGGCAAACTCGACGTTCGCGCGCTGCCTGCGCCGGAATACGTTGGGGGCGAAACGTTTCGTCCTCCGTCGACGATGGTCGAGGAAGTTCTCGCCGGCATCTTCACGCAAGTACTGGGAGTCGGGCGCGTCGGTGTGGACGACTCGTTCTTCGATCTCGGAGGCGACAGCATCTCGGCGATGCGGCTGGCCGCTGCCATCAATGCAGCGTTGGAAGTTCAAATCGGGGTGCGGACCGTATTCGACGCGCCGACGATCGCGCAGTTGGCACCCCGGCTCGGTAGGGAATCGGCTGGGTTCGAGCCATTAGTGGCGGGTGAGCGCCCGGAGGTGCTGCCACTGTCGTTCGCGCAGACTCGGCTGTGGTTCCTCGACCAGTTGCAGGGGCCGTCGCCGGTCTACAACATGGCGGTGGCGTTGTGGCTGTGCGGGCATCTTGACGTGGATGCGGTGCGGGCGGCACTGGGTGACGTGGTGGCCCGCCACGAGAGCTTGCGCACGCTGTTCGTGGCACACGACGGTGTACCGCAGCAGTTGGTGGTGCCGGCTGACACCGCCGAATTCGGTTGGGAGGTGATCGACGCCAGCGGCTGGCCGACTGATCACCTACAGGAGGCGGTGGCAGCCGTGACGCGCCATGCCTTCGACCTCGCCACCGAAATCCCGTTGCGTATCACGCTTTTCCACATCCGCGATGACGAGCATGTGCTGGTCGGCCTGGTGCACCATATTGCCGCCGACGGCTGGTCGGTGTCGCCGCTGCTGAGTCATCTGAATCAGGCATATGCCAGCCGCTGCGCGGGGCACGCCCCCGACTGGGCGCCGCTGCCGGTGCAATACGCCGACTACACGCTGTGGCAGCGGGCCCAGTTCGGCGAGCTTGCCGACCCGCAGAGTCGCATCGCCGTGCAGTTGGCTTACTGGGAGCAGGCTTTGGCGGACCTGCCTGAGCGCCTCCAGCTGCCGACCGATCGACCCTACCCACCGGTGGCCGACATGCGCGGCGACAGTGTGGAATTCGGCTGGCCGGCCGAGTTGCAGAACCAGCTGCGTCAGATCGCCGCTGAGCACAATGCGACCACTTTCATGGTGATCGAGGCCGCGTTGGCGCTGTTGCTGTCGCGGCTGAGCGGCGAATCCGATGTGGCGATC
>NZ_JCALDL010000024.1:0-1310 GCF_059812855.1 Mycobacterium sp. NGS35 | reverse complement strand
GCGGCGACCGTGATCGGCAAGCCGTCGGCGCTGACCCGCCACAGCTCCTCCGACATGTCGGCGGCCGCCGCGCCCGATCGTCCGAGGTAGTTGAATCCGATGGTGGGGTCGGGGGTGGTCAGGTCGGCGTCGGTGTTGAGGTAGCGCAGCAGCCCGTAGGTCACGGGCTCGGGCAGGGCGCGTAGTTGTTCTTTGAGGTCTTTGATCAGCGCACCCAAGGCAGCGTCGCCGGCGCTGACATGGGTCCACGACAAGGCGCCCGGGCGAAGCGCGACGGGGTGTTTGGTGGTGAACCAGCCCACGGTGCGGGACAGATCGATCTCGGCTGCCAACTGCTCGATACGGCCGTGGCCTTCCACATCGATACCGATCGGCGACCGGTCACCCACAAACTGCGCGCAGGCCAACCCCAACGCAATCAGCAAAACCTCGTGCACCCCGGCGTGAAACGCCGCGGGCACCGGCCCCACCAACGCCCGGGTGCGCTCGACATCCAACGACACCGACAGCGATCCCGCGCTGGCATAGGTATCGGTGTCAGGCCGCGGCGCCGCCAACACCGGGGCGACCACAGCCTGGCGCCACACCGCAGCCTGGGCCAACACCTGCGGATCACCGGCGTACTCGGCCAACACCGCCGACCACCGCGCAAACGACGTCGCCTCCCCCGCCAACACCACCGGCTGACCACGCCGATGCTGCGCCCAGGCAATGTTGAGGTCTTCCACCACAATCCGCCACGACACCGCATCAACAGCCAAATGATGAATCACCACCACCACCTGATGGCTGGCGCTGACCCACAACACCGAAACCATCCGCCCCGCAGCGGGATTCAACCGCGCACGCGCCGCCACCAACGCCGCATCCGAGAACACCTCAACGGTGTGCACACACCCCGCGGCATCCACCGACCCCACCTCGGGCACCGCCAACACCCACCCCCCGCCGACACGGGTAGCGCACAACCGCAACATCGGATGCCGATCCACCAGCGCCTGCACCACCACCACCACATCGGCTCGCGTGACTTCGGGCGGGGCCTGCAACACCATCGTCTGGTTGAACTCATCCACCGGGCCCGCAACCTCACCCAGCCACGCCATGATCGGCGTCAGCCGCACCGGGCCCACACCCTCATCGCCCGCACCGACCGCCTCGACGACCCCCACCACCCGCGCCAACCGCGCCACGCTCTGCTCGACAAACACATCACGCGGCCGACACATCAAACCCGCCGCCCGCGCCCGCGCCACCACCTGCATCGACAAAATGCTGTCGCCGCCCAAATCGAAAAACGACTCATCCAC
>NZ_JCALDL010000023.1:0-1321 GCF_059812855.1 Mycobacterium sp. NGS35 | reverse complement strand
GGTGTGTGGGTTCACGACATCGTTGACAGATGAGTCGGGTCATCGTTGACAGTGATAGTTGACACGGTGAGTCGGGTCATCGTTGACGCTGCGTGAGTGTCGAAACCCCGTGTGATCGTCTTGTCCGTCATCTCCGAGGAACTCACCGTCAGCCAGGCCGCCGCGCGGTTCGGCGTTTCCCGCCAGTGGGTCCATCAGCTGCTCACTCGATACCGCCAGGGCGGCCTGCCAGCCGTCGATGCGCGCTCGCGGCGCCCGCACAGCAACCCCAAGGCGGTCAGCGACGAGGTGATCGCCGCGATCGTGCACCTACGCGAACAGCTGGTCGACGACGGACTCGATGCCGGACCGCTGAGCCTGCAAGACCACCTGGCCCGCAGAGGACTTCATGTGCCCTCCACCTCCACCATCCGGCGCATCCTGCACCACCACGGCAAGATCACCCCGCAACCCCGCAAACGCCCACGCAGCTCCTATCACCGCTTCGCGGCCACCCAACCCAACGAGTGTTGGCAATCTGACTTCACCCATTGGCACTTGGCCGACGGCACCGACGCCGAAATCCTCAACTGGCTCGATGACCACTCCCGATACCTGCTGGCCTGCACCGCACACCGCCGCGTCGGCGGGCCCAGACGTGGTGACCAGCTTCACCCACACCGTCAACAGCCACGGACTGCCCGCCTCCACATTGACCGACAACGGCGCGGTCTACACCGCACGATTCACCCACGGCCACAACGAATTCGAACTACTCCTGGCAACCCTGGGCGTCACCCAGAAAAACGGCCGGCCAAGCCACCCCCAAACCCAAGGAAAAGTCGAACGCTTCCACCAAACCCTCAAACGCTGGCTGGCCAAACGCCCCCCGCCCGCCGACCTCGCCGCCCTGCAAACCCTGCTCGACACCTTCCGCGACATCTACAACAACCACCGCACCCACCGCGCCCTGCCCGCACACACCACCCCCGCACAGGCCTACACCGCCCTACCCAAAACCAGCCCAGCCGGGCACCCACCCACCGAGCACTACCGCATCCGCCACGACACCGTCGACCAATACGGCAAACTCACCCTGCGCCACGCCAGTCGCCTACACCACCTCGGCATCGGCCGCACCCACGCCGGCACCAAAGTCCTCATCATCGTCACAGCCACCACCGTCAGCGTCGTGGCCACCGCCACCCACCAACTCATCGCCAGCCACCACATCGACCCCGACCACAACTACTGGCGCAACCAACAAAAAAGCCCCGGCCGCTGGCCAGGACCCGTAACCGATCACGCGACTCATGTGTAAACCATGACCCGACTCATCACA
>NZ_JCALDL010000022.1:0-1368 GCF_059812855.1 Mycobacterium sp. NGS35 | reverse complement strand
GCCTCGATGCTGGGCGCGTCGAACACATCGGTGCGGAACTCCACATGTCCGCCGATGCCCGCCGGGTCACCAGCCTCGCTCCAGCGCTCGGCGATGAAGAACGACAAGTCCATCCGGGCCACCCCGGTTTCCGCCGGCACCGGCGTGACCTGCACATCACCCAACGCCAAGTCAGGCATCGCGGCGTTGCCCTGACCGATGAAGTTCTGCCAGGCCAACACCACCTGAACCAACGGAGAATGGCTCAACGACCGTGTCGGATTGAGCCGCTCAACCAGCACCTCAAACGGCACGTCTTGATGCTCAAAAGCCGCCAAGCTGCGCTGGCGCACCAGCTCGAGCACCTCCGCAACGCTCGGATCACCATCGACCTCAACCCGCAGCACCAACGTGTTGACGAAAAACCCGATCAAGTCTTCCAAAGCCGGGTCACGGCGTCCGGCGATCGAAAAACCAACGGCTACATCGGAAGTGGCGCAGATCTTGGACAACAGCACCGCTAACGCGGCCTGCACCACCATGAAGCTGGTGGCATTCTGCTGGCGAGCCAAATCATGCACCTGCTGCTGTAATTCGGCCGGCCAGTCCACCGCCACACTGGCCCCGCGGTAATCCGCCACCGCGGGATACGGCCGATCCGTGGGCAACGCCAACCGCTCCGGCAACCCGGCCAACGCATCCTGCCAATAGGCGACCTGGGCGTTGATCCGACTATCCGGATCATCCAAATCGCCCAACTGCGCACGCTGCCACAGCGTGTAATCGATGTACTGCACCGGCAACGGCGCCCACCCCGGTGCCCTTCCTTCATGGCGGGCCAGATACGCCTCGGCGATGTCGGTGATGAACGGACGCATAGACGAGCCATCGGCGGCGATATGGTGCACCACCGCCACCAGCACATAATCCTCGTCGCCGACCCTGAAAAGCGTTGCCCGCAAAGGAATCTCGGCGGCCAGGTCAAACGTGTAGCGGACCACCTCACCGATGGCTTCCTCCAGCCGCTCGGCCGGCCAACCGACCGCATCGACCACGCGCCAACCAAAATCGGCCTGCTCGGCGGGCAGGACCACCTGCTGAGGCACACCCTCAGCGGCGACGAACACCGTGCGCAGCGCCTCGTGGCGGGCCACGACATCAGCCAGCGCTGCCCCCAACGCCTCGACATCCAGCGCGCCCCGCAGCTGCAGCGCCACCGGCATGTTGTAGACCGGCGACGGCCCCTGCAACTGTTCGAGGAACCACAACCGGCTCTGCGCAAACGACAACGGCACCACCGCCGGCCGCTCCGCAGCTGCCAACGGTGCAAAACCTGCGTCGTGTTCACCCAAACGAAGTGCCAGCTCGGCGGCGGTGGGCGCCTCGAAT
>NZ_JCALDL010000021.1:0-1739 GCF_059812855.1 Mycobacterium sp. NGS35 | reverse complement strand
CCCCACCCGGAGCTTGGCCCATCACCCACTGGTGCAGGTGGCGTTGGCGTGGCAGAACTCCAGCGGCTACGACTTCACCGATGCTGCGGTCGGCATGGCGCTCGATGATCTCGACGTCACGCAACTGCCTGTTGATACCCACACCGCTCGAATGGATTTGGTGTTCTCGCTCTCCGAGAAGTTCTCGACGGCTGATCAACCGGCCGGGATCGGTGGTGCGGTGGAGTTCCGCACCGACGTGTTCGACGCGGCCAGTGTTGCAACACTGGTCGAGCGGCTGCGGCGGGTGCTGGAGGCGATGACGGCCGACCCGACGGCGCGGATCTCGTCGATCGACATCGTTGATGCGGTCGAGCATGCGCGCCTTGACGCGCTCGGGAACCGCGCAGTGCTGGAAAGGTCTGCGCGCAAGACGATCTCGATTACGGCGCTCTTCGCCCAGCACGTCGCGCAGACGCCAGACGCAGTCGCCATCAGCTTCGGTGGCCGCACGATGACCTACCAAGAGCTCGACGAAGCGTCAAATCGTCTGGGAAACGTGCTCGTTGACGTCGGCGCCACGGCGGGCAAGTGCGTCGCGCTGCTGTTCAATCGATCGGCCGATGCGATTGTGGCAATTCTGGCGGTGCTCAAGACCGGCGCCGCGTATCTGCCCATTGACCCGTCGCTGCCGGATGCGCGACTGGCGTTCGTGCTCGACGACGCCTCGCCCGTCGCCGCGGTGACCTCCACCGGCTTGCGCTCACGGCTGGAGGGTTACGAGGCGACGATCGTCGTCGTCGACGACGCCGCGATCGGCACGCAGCCGGGGAAGCCGTTGGCGGCGGCAGCGCCGGACGGCATCGCCTACGTCATCTACACCTCCGGAACCACAGGCACGCCCAAAGGCGTTGCGGTAAGCCATCACAACGTCACGCAACTTCTGGGTTCGCTGGACTCCGGTCTGCCGCGAACCGGTGTGTGGCCGCAGTGCCACACGTTGGCGTTCGACGTCTCGGTGTGGGAAATCTTCGGCGCACTTCTGCGCGGCGGTCGAGTTGTCGTCGTGCCCGAAGAGGTAACGAGTTCACCGCAAGACCTCCACGCCCTGTTGGTCAGCGAGCACGTCGACGTCCTCACTCAAACCCCATCAGCGGTATCGGCTCTGTCACCAGAAGGCTTGGACTCCGTCGCCCTGGTGGTCGTCGGGGAGGCCTGCCCCGCCGAGGTGGTGGACCAGTGGGCGTCGGGGCGGGTGGTGATCAACGCCTACGGCCCCACCGAAACCACGATGTGCGTGGCGATCAGCGCGCCGCTGACCGCAGGTGCCGGAGTGCCGATTGGTAGCCCCGTGCCCGGAGCCGCGTTGTTTGTGCTTGACGAGTCGTTGCATCACGTTCCACTGGGGGTGGCGGGTGAGTTGTATGTGGCGGGTTGTGGGGTGGGGGTTGGTTATGTGGGGCGGGGGGGTTTGACGGGGTCGCGGTTTGTGGCGTGTCCGTTTGGGGGTTTTGGTGCGCGGATGTATCGCACTGGGGATCTTGTGCGGTGGGGTGTTGATGGGCAGTTGCGGTTTTTGGGTCGGGTTGATGAGCAGGTCAAGATCCGTGGCTATCGCGTCGAGTTGGGGGAGATCCAGTGCGTGCTGGGTGATGTCGATGGTGTCGGGCAGGCGGTGGTTGTTGTGCGGGAGGATCGTCCCGGCGATAAGCGGCTGGTCGGCTACGTCACGGGCGACGTCGATGTGAGCGCGGTTCGTG
>NZ_JCALDL010000020.1:0-1991 GCF_059812855.1 Mycobacterium sp. NGS35 | reverse complement strand
GGGCTCGTACCGCAGCTTCGTCAGCTGGCTCGTCAATCACGATCGCGTTGCGGCTCAAGCGGTTTGGCGCGACATACTCGACGGCTTCGACATGCCGACCCTGGTGGGTCCGCCGAATCGAGTGCGTCCCGGAGCGCGGGGCATCGAATCATTCCGGTTGTCGGCCGAAACCACGGGGGCCCTGCGCGAGCTGGCCCGCTCGCACCACACGACGGTCAACACGGTGTTGCAGGCCGCCTGGGCCCAGCTGCTGATGTGGTTGACCGGCCAGCATGACGTCGCCTTCGGTACGGCGGTGTCGGGACGCCCGACCGAAGTTCCTGGCGCCGATTCCATGGTCGGGTTGCTGATCAACACCGTGCCGGTGCGCGCGAACACCGATGAGGCGACGACGACTTCGGATCTACTGGAGCACCTACAGCGTGCCCACAACGAGACTCTCGAACATCAGCATCTGGCATTGCCCGAGATCCACCGCGTCACCGGCGTGGATCAGCTGTTCGACACGCTGTTCGTCTTCGAGAACTATCCGGTGGATGCGGCAGCGTTGTTCGGCTACGACGGGCTCACGGTCACAGACGTGACGACTCGTGAACGCAACGACTATCCGCTGACTCTGCAGGCCCAGCCCGGCCAACAGTTGAGCCTGCGCCTCGAATACGACACCGACCTATTCGCCGCCGACAGCATCGACGCACTCGTCGAGCGGTTGCGTAAAGTTTTGCAGCTCATGGTTACCGATCCGTCGACGCGGTTGTCGTCGACGGATCTGCTCGATGCTGCCGAGCATGTCAGGCTGGACGAGTTCGGTCACCGCGCGGTGTTGACACAGCCGGGGGCGCCGGTGTCGATTCCGGTGCTGTTCGCCGACCAGGTGACACGCACCCCGCAGGCGGTGGCGCTGCGATGCGACGGCCGCTCGATGACCTACCGGGAATTGGACGAGGCGTCTAATCGCTTGGCGCATTTGCTCGTTGCCTGCGGAGCCGGACCGGGCGAATGCGTCGCCCTGCTGCTGCCCCGGTCAATCGACGCGGTCGTAGCGATCGTCGGAGTGCTCAAGACCGGTGCGGCGTACGTCCCGATCGATGTGGCGCATCCTGACGCGCGGATCGGCTTCATGCTCGAGGACTCCGCGCCGGTCGCCGCGCTGACGACCGCGAATCTCACGGAGCGGCTCGGCGGCTGCGGCGACCTCGTGATCGTCGACGTCGACGACCCGCGCATTCCGACCTATCCCGCGACACCGTTGCCGGCTCCGGCACCCGACGACGTCGCCCACGTCATCTATACCTCCGGCACCACCGGTATCCCGAAAGGTGTTGCGGTCACCCATCACAACGTCACTCGACTGTTCCAGGGACTCGACGTCGGTGTCGCGATGGGGCCAACACAGGTCTGGACCCAGAGCCACTCGTTGGCCTTCGACTTCTCGGTGTGGGAGATCTGGGGCGCGCTGCTGCACGGCGGGCGCCTGGTCGTCGTGCCGGAGCGTGTCACCGCCTCACCCGAAGACATGCACGCTCTGCTGGTCGCCGAGAACGTCACCATGCTCAGCCAAACGCCGTCGGCGGTTGCCGCGCTGACACCGACGGGCCTCGACGCAACAGCGTTGATGATCGGCGCCGAGCCGTGCCCACCCGAGGTGGTGGAGCGCTGGGCGCCGGGGCGGGTGATGGTCAACGTCTACGGGCCGACCGAAACCACGGTGTATGCGAGTGTGAGCGCCCCGCTGGTCCCCGGCGCGGCGGTGGCGATCGGCTCGCCGGTGCCCGGGGCCGCCCTGTTCGTGCTCGACACCTGGTTGCGCCCGGTACCGCCGGGCGTGATCGGCGAGTTGTATGTCGCGGGCCGGGGTGTTGGGCTCGGGTATCTGCGCCGACCCGGTTTGAGCGCTTCCCGTTTTGTGGCTTGCCCGTTCGGTCCTCCCGGCGCACGCATGTATCGCAGCGGGGACTTGGTGCGCTGGGCTCCCGACGGTCAGCTGCACT